>NZ_JAABNK010000023.1:0-598214 GCF_009915965.1 Proteus sp. G2300 | reverse complement strand
TGCCACAACAACAGCCGCTTGGACACCTGCGGCAATTATGGCATCAATCGCGTCAATGGGGACGGCAGCGAAAATAGGTTTAGCCGCAATCGCTGTGCTTGGTGTTGGTGCAATTGCAGGTGCTCGTAAAAATGGTGGTCCTGTTGACGCTGGTTCAATGTATCGAGTTGGTGAGGGTGGTAAGCCTGAGATATTCAAGGCTAACAACGGTCGCCAATACATGATCCCCGGTGACAATGGAAAGGTTATTTCCAATAAAGATATGCAGGGTGGCGGTATGAATGTGAATGTTGTCTTTAATGACTATTCATCTGGTGGCCACAAGTTTGATGCGCAGACATCGCAAGATGGAAACACTATGACCATTCAGGCATTCATTATGGACATGGATAACAAAGGCCCCATGCTTCAATCCATCACAAGAAACACATCGGCAACAGCTAGAGCAAGAGGTTGATATCATGAAAATAAAAAACGCGGTGTTCCACCAAAACGGTTTTTTCATGGACGTGGAGACTGAGCTAGATTTTTGGATATATCTTGGTTGCCACGTCGGGTGGGGGAGATTTAGTAAAGTCTCCTCGGCTAAAAATTCTGCAAATACTTTTGAATTAGTTGAAGTGCGCCCGGCAGAGCAAGAGCGGCCTTCACCGTTAATTCATTCGTCAAATGTGTTATGGCACTTGCAGGAAGCTCTTGGAGTTTTGATAAAATACCACGCTTCTCTTCTTCAGGAATATTTGAAGAAGAAATAATGTCAATAAGTTGAGTCATTGTATCAGAGTGAATTTTAATTGTTCTGATGTCCAGCACAGACTTTAACCCTTCATCACCCATCATAAAATCTATACCGTCAGCAGTAGCCCTAATATTTTCAAAAAGAGAGTATGGATCATCTGTGCGCTGTGGAGAGACGGAAATTAAACCTCGTTCACTAAGGTAATAAATATTGGCAGCAAGTATATGGTCATCCATTAATCCTGGAAATGATTCTGGGTCATACTGATTCCATGATGTGTGATGTGGGTATGACGCAATGCAGACGGTAAGAATGTGATTCTGTAATTCACGATTAAACTTTTGCATAAATTATCCTTAAATTAAATTTTAGGATAATAAGAATATATGAATGTAAGGAAGTTAATACCTGATAAAAGATCAGCTATAAGGTAAAAGTAAATGATAATAGATTATCCAGACTGGCTTCCTCTGGCGCAGAAGGCAGATAAAAGCATGACGCTAGATACTGGCTTCTTGACAGATCAGCCACAGGTAGGCGCACCTATATTTCAAAAACTCACTGATGACTTAAAAACTGTATGGAGTGTGAATTGGATATTTACACTTCAACAGGAGCGAGCGTTTGCCCAATGGTTGCGAAGTCCTAACTATCTTGATAATTGCAATCGCTGGTTTAGGATGAAAATTAACCTTGGTGGTAGTGGGTTGCAGGAGCAGGAATTGCATTTTGTTTCCTACCCTGTGCAAACCAGTATTAATGGTTCTTCTGTAACATGGACTGGTCAGGTTATTAGCAAGAAACTTTATAATTCAGATGATGAATTCGACGATATTATTGTTGAGTTTCCGCCATCATTTGGAAGTTGGCTTGATATTATCGTCACTGAGACTCTACCAAAGTATAAGGAGATGTAATGCCTACACTAAGAGAGTATCGGGCACAAAGGCCAAACAGAATACTTTATGAGACGCTGCAATTTAGTCATCAGTCATTTGGCGATATCTATCTCGTGTCTTATCAGGTATTCCCAAAGGTTCTAGGTGGTGTTGAATATCAACCTTGTAATTTCGAACTATCTGACAGCCAGCAAAGCAGAACGCCCATCATTGACGCTAGTGTTAAATTCAGCCGTGTCGCACAAGACTTTAAGAAGAAACTTAAACTATGGAAATCATTCAATAGAATGACACCCATAGAGGCTACTTATCGCTTATTTGATGAGAAAGACAAAGGAACAGCAATTACTCGATGGAAATTATTTGTGAAAGATGTGTCGATGGATCATGAAAGTGTCACTGTCACGCTATCTATGAGTAATCCATTGAATAAAAACATCGGGCGTATTTATGAACCGCAAGAATGGCCTGGCTTGGAGGCTGTATGACAACTCAGGATTTCATCGATAAAACTATCGGTAAACCATGGAAAAACAGGTCTTGTGCATTTGATGCTATGGATTGTTGGGGTCTCGTCGTTCTCTATTATCGTCACGCTCTAGGTATTGAGATCCACCATGACGCAGGCTATGAGTCGGAAACTGATTTTGTGACTTGCTATAAAAATGAAGTTGAGTTTTGGGAGAAAGTAAATCAACCAGAAAATAACGGAATATTTATAGGTTATATAGGCTCAAAACCCGCTCACATTGGCTTGATTATCGATGGTAACGCATTACATAGTCGAGGTGAAAACGGCTCTGTGAGAATGGATAGGTTGATTGTGCTCGAGAGAAAATTCACTAAGTTGGAGTTTATGAAATATGCCAATAATTGAAATTCAGCGTGTCGCTGGAGTGCCGAAAGAGAGAGTCGAGATAAAAGCCGGCTCTCTTTTTTTTGACTGGTTAAATGGGCAAAACTTTCATCATGACGTTGATATCTATGTTAACGGCGTAAAGCTTAACGACGATGATAGCCTTGACTTTATTATTAGTGAATTTCATCACATTCAAATATTTGACCAACCGAAAGGGGTTATTGGCGATATTCTTAATCCAGTATTTAAGTTTGTTTCCAAGATATTTTCATTCTTAGCTCCCAAGGCACCATCATTTAGCGCCGCTGATGTGAATGCAAAGGAAAGCCCTAATAATCGATTAACAGGTCAAACTAATATAGCGAGAACATATCAGGCTAGACCTGAAATTCACGGACAAGTGAGAGCCTTCCCAGATCTCATTCAGCAATCAATGTTTGAATACATCGACAATAAAAAAATGGTTACTGAATGGATGAACTTTGGCATCGGTTACTACACGATTGAGAACGTGAAATATTCAGAGTCTGAATTAATCGCCCTTGATGGTGCTAGTTATCAGATATTCCAACCGGGTGAAGTAATCCCACAGATATTCGAGGGTTTTGAGTTCCCTGATGTTGACGGACAAGAAATACCTGGGCCGAATGAAAGTGATGAAATTCCACAATATGAGGCTACTGCTAATAATGTTATTTCTGGTGAAATTAAAGGTGGAGAGGCAGCCATAAAGATAGAGAAACAAGATGAGTTTCGATATTTTATGGATATCATAAAGCCTAGATCAGTAAGCCTTGTTGTTAATGTAACTTATGATACTCCGCAGGGGGCTGTTACAAAGGATATCAAAGTTGATGCCTATTTATCCGATGCGAAAGAAAGTGATGATGGCGCTATTATCTCACCAAAATATTACTACGAATTCTTTTTTACCAATTTAACTGGCGGTGATTTAACGACTCTTCCTCCTAATGCAATTGTTAACACATCAAAGTTTGTTCTTTATGACAACCAATTCCTGACAGTAGGGCCTTTCTTTTCTCCGCTTGATGGTGGTGAGTTATGGGTACATTTAAATGCTCAGCTTGGTGATGGCGATTATGCTAATGCAAGAATTGAATTTTGGAAGGTTGATGAGAATAACAATGAAGTAGCTGGAACAAGAGAGTCATTCAATAGAGGGTTCCCATCTGCACCAAAGACAAAGACATATTATCTGACGGAAAAATTCAAGCCGTTGGCTGGATATGGAAGGTATGCACTTCAATTAACTCGATTAGAAAACAGTAATGATCACAGCATCCTTAAGCTAGAGGAAGTCTTTATTGTTAGGGAGAGGATTAACGAAGTACATGAAGAAGATACGCTTGTTAAAGTAACAGTGAGGGCAACAGAAGCACCAACAGGAGCAAGAGAACGCAAATACAACGCACTGGCTACACGTCATGTTATTAGCTACGACATGAATAGCCGTAGCGTTGATTATACATTAAGACCATCACGATCATTTGCTGATGCTGTCGCTCACACTTGGTTAGTTACTGCAGGGCAACCAGAAAGCACCATAGATTTATATGGTTTGTATTCAATCTATGAATCACTTCCAGATAAGCGATTAGGGTATTTTGATTACACGTTTGATGATGAAGATGTATCTCTGGGTCAGCGTATAGAAACAATATGCAATGTTGCTCGTGTTATTTCATTTTGGGATAACGGCGTTCTTACATTTACTCGTGAGGAGGAAAAGAAATATCCATCTGGCACCTTCAATAGAGCTAACACGACAGGAAATGGATTTTCTCTTTCTTATGATATGACAATGCCGAGCGGTAATGATGGTGTTGAAATTGAATATGTAAACCCTAAAACCAACAAAAAGACCTACCTTAAATATCGTATTGAAGATAACAAGATAGTTAACAAACCCGCTAAAAACCCTAACAAAATAACCATTCATGGTTGTCGCAATGAATATCAAGCGACAGATAGGGCGTTATTGGAAATGGATAGGTTAATACATCAGCGTATGAGCATCAGTGTGCAAACTCTCGCAGATGGTGATTATGTTTATCCGGGTGACTTAATTATTGTTGCTGACACATACGATAAGAATCAACAGGCGGGTTATATAGTTGAGAGGATCGGAAATCAATTTTCAACAAATGAAAAAGTTGTCTTTGATGGTGAAATGTTCGTTTGTATCACTGATCATTTAGGTAATACGACAGAAAGATTTAAAGCCACGCCAAGAAGCGATACAACTTACGGATTTATCGCTGATATACCTAACATCCAGTTAAACATCTATGACGGCATGAATATTCAATCCCCGTCACGTTACGTTATATCCAATATCATTGAAATGGACTCAATGAGGTGGATTGTAAGCGACAAAAAACCTAATGCAGATGGAACTTTCAGCATTACAGCAAGTGAGTATTTTTCTGCAAAGAAAGATTACAACGTTTAATTAAATTCATTTCAATCATAGCCAGCCTAAGTGCTGGCTTTTTTATTGGGAAAAATTATGTCTACAATTCCAACACAAAACCCAGTTCCAAGTGAAGCACCGCGAGACCTGAAATTTAACTCAGGTAAAATTGACGAGTTCGTTACGTCAATGAAAAACAAATATATTGATAGATTTGGGCAAGAGCATTTTACAATCGAAGGGTTGCGCTGGATTGCTCAACAAGCAATATCTCAATTTGGATATATCACCTTAGACTCGTTCCAGAAAGGGGCTGAAATAACACTGCCAAATCAAGTTTTACGCGATGAGGTAACAGGGGAGTATTACCGTTGGGATGGCGATTTGCCAAAAGTAGTTCCTATTGATTCAACTCCTGATAGTTCTGGTGGTATTGGAGTTAATGCTTGGTTAAGTATTGGTGATGCCTCGCTCAGGAGACTACTTGAGTCAACTGATGGGGCTGACACTGTTGGAACAAAGTATGGTAGTACAGTTCAGGATGAACTTGATGCGTTAAATAATAAATATATATTTGAAATGCCAACATATTTTAAAAAGGCTTATTCAGAACCTATAGATGGTGAAGATTATCCTCAGGGTTTAGCTGAATCAGATAATTATTGGTTTATTATTTATACTGACAGATCTACATCTCCGCAAAAGAGTCATATCAAGAGGATAGACAAGGCAACTGGGGAATCAACTGATTCTGGGGATATTCAATACGGTGATCTTCATAATATAGCTGTTCTTAATGACAATGAAGTTATATACGTTACCCCAGTATCAACCGGTGCATATTCATACTCAGATTCTCTGACAAAGTATAATTTTACGACTGGATCAAGCTCTGCTATGAGTTTTATTGATGATGTAAAAATGTCCACAACATACGGATTTTGTTACGATGGGCATGATAAGCTATATCAAATAGATAGATTCAATCAGCAACCGAATCAAGATGGTAGGTTTGAGCAAATAAGAGTTTACAGTATAAGTAATATGACATTGATTGCTATAATTCCTATGCCTAGGGAACCAGTTAGAGAGGGTTTTATACAGGCCATTGATTATCATCAAGGTATTTTGTATTTTTATACTGGCGGGGCATATCTTGGTACTGAAACATCAAATAAAGCAGTTACAAGCATATATGCGGCAAGTTTAAACGGACAAATATTATCAGGTGCACAATATTCTGCACTATCATTTGCGTCCCGATTTAAAGAGGATGGGAGTTCGGGTTATAAATATGAGGCGCAAGGTCTTTCAGCATTAAATGGAAGGATAAAAGTATTATGCTATATAAATGGTTTTGCAAACATCCTAGAATCTTCAGATAAGTTAAGTGGTGTTTCTGTAAGACAAGGGATTGGTGGAAGTTCGTATATAAGGGCGCTGACCTATAGTTCATTCTCAGATCTTAATGTATCTAATGCTGATTTGCTATCATCTGGCGATGCGATTGGGACATTAGCAAATAGGATGTTAGATAATTCTATTTTAGAGTGCGCTTTAGATCGAACAAGCTGGGGAGCGATTACATCTCAGTTGGGTATTTCTAGTGGTAATATTAGAATCTATAGGGCTAATGCAAACAGGATTTCAGGAGAGGTTAGTCAATCCAATTCTGATGGGATTCCTTATGTTACTAATTTTAGTGTATATAGTGGTGTTACATCGATATTATTACGGAATTTAAGCACTAGAACAAAATCGGAATTATTATATACTGGAGCTTTAATAGCTAACGTTGGGGATGTTGTTAATTTTGATAATCACACATATACTAGTATATCAATAGCATGCACCAACTCATCTCCATCAAACCCTTGTGCTATAACTACTTATAATCATGGTAATATTAATTTTCTTATTGATAATAATGTATCATTAGCGATATCTAATGGTAATTCTATTTTGCAGTTTGTATTTACATCAACAGGAATAAGGGTTGTCGGGACATCAGGAAGTCCAATTATTAGATATATAACGGCAGAGTAAATAAAGGCCCTTTATGGGCCTTATATTATTACAAGTTAATGTTGTTTTTTATGCACTCTCCAAGGAGTTTACTTCTGTAATTAGCTCCAATGACATCTGGGTGATATGGTGTATCTGTAAAACGAGATGTGTTCATTATTCCATAGAATGGGTCACATATTACCATGAAGCCATTTTCAACTAATTTATTATTTATAGTTTTAGAAAATTCTATTGATTTTTCATCACTTTTATTAAAGAATTTAGAGCCCATCGCAGCAGGCCATGTGATATATAAAGAACTACCTCTAGAAGCAACTAATATTCGTATCTCGTTAAGCTCATTAAGTGTGAGGTTAGTGATATATTTTTTATCTTTAGAATAAGAAAGTATGTTATAAAACGCATCGCTTTGTTCAGATAAATTTTTAACGTAATCATTTTGATATGGGTTTCTGTTAATATCACCATCTTTATTTAATGCAAGATACGTATACCCCCTGACATCACCAGTTTCATCTCCAGCAAAATTATTTACCTTATTAATTGGATCAGTTTTATTTAATTGCCGGCCAGAAAGAACAGCATTAAAAACCCTTCTATAATCAGTGTGAGCCATGAAGTCTATTTTTTCTTGAAGCGGTAACCACTTGAAATACATGTCACCCCAAGACAGCACATTATCAATAAACCAGTCTGTATATTTACTTTCCTTTGAGTAATAGTCATACTCAATTGGCATAATAACAATATCTCCTTCTTTTAATACCTCTTCAAGCATCATTCTATAAAAAGAAAGATCCAACCCTGCGTGAATGGCTAGATTGATCGTTTTTATACCAGTTATTCTAGTGATAGTTTCACTGTTTATCCCAAAAAGAGAGTTTGAACCACTAATTATAATTATTCTTTTTTTGCTTGAATTGTTATCTGCTATGTTTATCTTTTTTTGATATACATTTTTTATCCACCACTCAGCCTTAACATTACGATTAAATTGATTTTCGTATATAAAAATATAGCACGATATCAATGCAATGAGTGTCATGATGAATACAAGTATTTTTTTTAAGTTCATGATAACCTCAAAATGACGCATATATAAAGTTAGACGCAGTTGTTCCACCAAACATAGATATTATTGATATAAATAATGCAATGGCGGATAAAACAACAACTGCATAACTTGTATCATAACTAGTGTCTCTATGGTTCGAGTATTTAGATAGCTCATTGCTGTTCTTTAGTTTAAATACAATAAATAGCGATATGGCAAGCATTGGAATAATGCTTGCTGAGATTACGATTGATTTTGATGCGCTAAGTTCTAGCGGTTGTAGCCAAGATAACCCAGTAAAATAAACAATATTTTTAATAAACTCAGCTGAGTAATTAATACCATTCATACCAAGCATAGCTGTAACGACATGTTTAACCTGATCAAAATCATTTGCTCTAAACGGAATCCACGATAAATTAATGAAATTAAATGTAATGAACCATGCAAGATATTTGTTCATAACAAACCCTGCTTTAGTCCATGCTCTGCTTATACATGTTGCAACACCATGCATAATTCCCCACATGAGAAAGTTTACTCCAACTCCATGCCATATACCGCTGACAATAAAAGTAGCCATAACATTAAGATATGCTCTTACCTCTCCAACACGCCCTCCACCTAGAGGGATGTATATATAATCTCTTAGCCATGTGGATAGTGATATGTGCCATCTGTCCCAAAAATCTCGTATATTTAGAGCCTTATACGGAGAGTTAAAGTTTATAGGAAGCCTTAAACCAAGCAACAGAGCTGAACCGATTGCTACATCTGAGTATCCAGAAAAATCGAAATATATTTGCATTGTGTAAGCAAGACTAGTACCCCAGGCATCAAAGAATGTCAGGGAATGAGTTGAGGCATAGCCAGAATCCGCATAACCAGCAAAGAATGATGACAAAACCACTTTTTTAAATAGACCAATCGATATAATTGAAAGGCCGGCTAAAAACTCAAATGACTTAACAACCCTTTTTTCATTAGTTTGTGGATATAAATCATTAAACCTAGTGATTGGGCCAGATATTAATTTAGGGAAAAAGGTAATATAAAATAGATAATCTAAAATACTCTCATGCTGTATTTTACCGTTATACTTATCAACTAAGAAAGATATTTGCTGGAATGTAAAAAAGCTAATTGCTAGAGGCAATCCCCATGAACTTAGATATTGATAGCTATGTAATTCAAATGCACTTATGAAAAATGAGATATATTTAAAGTATGCAAGTATAAATACATTAATTACGATACCAATGAGTAACGATAATTTTCTATTTATATTTTTTGAAATACAAACTGAAAAAGAATATGTAATAGCGCATGATGCGATTAAAAGCACCACATATTTATCTGTCAAGTAGGTATAAAAATACAATGAAGAAAGTATCATTAACACCTTAGATGATGAAATATTTATTTTTTTTATTACATTATACAGGAGAGCTATTATTGGAAGAAAAAAAACAATATATGCGAATGAGTTAAATAACATATATATCTCGTATAGTTGTAATGATGCATTTTAAGGTAAAATTCTTACTAGTGTAACAAATAAAAAAGATTTTAACATCTGCATCTGTTTGATTTTTTCGTTAATTACATAAAAATATACGCACTTCATGGTCAATGTGTCGCAATAGCAATTTATATAAAACTTGGGCCTCTTGCATCGCACGTGAAACGCTATCAAATGTGCTGGTTGTTGTCGTTCAACTTCGTACGCAACAACTGGTATATTGAGTCGTTCTTTATATGCGACACCTGAAGCGGCTAAATCGACATTGATTTTGTCTTTTTCTTCTTGAGTTAGGTTTGCGAGGTTCATAATGGATCCGGTTAGTTTTTTGGAGAGTATAGCAGGGTGTGGAATTAAAAATGAGGAGGTGTGACATACTGTGTCGAGATTGTGACACAATATATGTGAAATGATGGTAAAAATGATTAAATTCTGCAAAGCAAAAATTTGCTGGCTGGCATGGATAGTGGCTTTGTAGGCTAAATAGCGTTAATCAATATTTTCACATCATCCGACATTAAATCTATTCAGGAAGAAGTGAATCAACGTACCGCAGAAATTAATCGTATCTCAGAACAAACACAATTTAATGGCGTAAAAGTGTTAAGCGAAGACAGTACATTAAATTTACAAGTGGGTGCGCATGATAAAGAACAAATCAGTGTTGCTCTGAAAAAAATGGATGCGACTACATTAGGTATTGATAAATTGGATTTATCAGTAAAAAGCAAAATTGGTTCTAAAGCAACCAACGTGGAAGTGACTCCAACAGGGGGTACAACACTACCTAAAGAAATGCAACAGCTTAATACTCAAGCGCTAGATGACAAAGTTACACAAGGTACAATTAAAAGCTATAATATTTATTATGTAAAAGGTGCCGATGGTAAAGACGATAAATCAAAACTTATCGTACAAACTGTAGATACAAAAGGCGTTGAAGGTTACTTCAATGCAATGGTAACCTCAGGTGCCACAGGCGATAAAGCAACAGTGGATGTTACTACAACAGCGGTAGCAGGTTTAGATATAGTTAATGAACAACCATTATCAACACTAGATAAAGCATTATCTCAAGTTGATAGCTTACGCAGTGCCATGGGTGCTGTGCAAAACCGTTTAGATTCTACCATTGCTAATTTAGGCAACACTGTTAATAATCTGACCGCATCACGTAGCCGTATAGAAGATGCCGATTATGCGACAGAAGTGTCTAATATGAGTAAAGGTCAAATACTGCAACAAGCAGGCACTTCTGTATTAGCGCAAGCAAACCAAATGCCTCAAAACGTATTATCACTGCTTCGTTAATTTCAATCTTAAATAATCCTCAAATGACACCCATTACATTATTCTGTAGTGGGTGTTTTATCATCAAAACAATCGTTTTTTTAATTAATCATTTATGAGTATTCCAACTCATGAATTAGACGCTAAAATCCCACAAAATAAAATACTATGATTTATATGTTATTTTTTTATGAACAGAATGCACATTCAATGCATCAATTTCTTTTAATGAGATAAATTATCAATTTAATTAACGGTTTTTCCAAGGATTAGCAGTGGATGTTTTAAGGTAAAGTAGTTCTCGTAATGCAATGACAAATTAATTTATCAATGAAAACCCGATTATTGCTAAAAATTTGGCATAGGTGAAAAAGAGGCGCTTTTGCTTCACTGTTCAGCCGATTGCTAAATTTATTTCGCCAGATAATGGTTTCCGGTCTTTTATCCAAAGGTGTCTTTTGTTGTGAGTGATTTGTATACCGCCGAAGGCGTGATGGACAAAAATAGCCTCTGGGAGCGATATGTCCCGTTGGTTCGCCATGAAGCATTACGATTACAGGTCAAGTTACCTGCGAGTGTTGAATTGGATGATCTTTTGCAAGCGGGTGGAATTGGGTTATTAAACGCCGTTGAGCGTTATGACTCAATGCAAGGCGCTGCCTTTACCACTTATGCTGTTCAACGTATCCGTGGCTCTATGTTAGATGAGCTACGCAGTCGAGATTGGGCGCCACGCAGTGTGCGTCGCAATGCAAGAGAAGTGACTCATTCTATTCATCAACTTGAGCAGGATCTAGGACGACCACCATTAGAACAGGAAGTTGCTGATCATTTGCAGATTGAGTTAGCAGAATACCGGCAGATCCTATTGGATACGAATAACAGCCAATTGTTCTCTTATGACGAATGGCATGAAATTTACGGTGAAAGCTGTGAGCCGTCTCAAGACGAAGATCATGATGACAATCCGCTACAGATGTTATTAGAAAGTGATATTCGCCAAAGAGTCATAGACGCGATAGAATTGCTTCCCGAAAGGGAAAAAATGGTTCTTACCCTGTATTATCAGGAAGAACTTAATTTGAAAGAAATAGGCGCAGTGCTTAATGTCGGGGAATCCCGCGTGAGCCAGCTACACAGCCAGGCCATAAAAAGGTTGCGAGCACGCTTAAACCCAGAGAAATAGAAGTTTTGCTTATTTTTGTTTTTGTTTATTAAGACTACAACACAGGGCTTTATCTCTTATGTCTGTTTCAACACAAAAGAAACGGCCGCTAAGCCGTTACATTAAAGACTATAAACACAGCCAGACTCATTGTTTACATTGCCACAAGGCGCTTGATCGGATCTCTCTCGTATTCAATCGCCAAGTTATCAATAAAGAAGCCATTTCTGAAATGACGGATTTAATTGATGATGAAACGTGGGAAACGTTACAAGAGAAGTTCTCTGCGCTATGCCGTTTTTGTAGTGAGATTTACTGTAATAGTGAAACTGACTACTTTGACATTATGTCTTTTAAGCAGTATTTGTTTGAACAAACGGAGATGAGCCACAGTACTGTTCGTGAGTATGTGGTTCGTTTACGTCGGCTCGATGAATTACTGACTTCAACTAATTTTCCTCGTCAAGAGTTTACGACGGAGAAAATTCAGTCAGACCTGAGTAAAAAGCTCACTCCCTCTGCATTTAGTAACTACAATATTGCACTACGTAAGTACGAGCAATATCTCGACTGGTGTCAAGAGCCATCATCGATCAGTAGTAGTCACTAATTGCGTTCAAGAGAGACCTTAAAAGGAGTAGCTTAGCCTACTCCTTTTTTCTTTTGACTTAATTCAACATCCTTTCTGTTTTTTCTTGCTTCATCTTTGTTTTTTCTATTTTTTATCGATGTATTAAATACAATATTGTGTTGATGGTATGACAACAATAAGTAAAAAAAACGCCCCGGAGGGCGTAACTTTTAAGGTATACATAAAGATATAATTCAATCAACTTCTAGGCTTTGGTTGACTTGGTAATCAGTATATTTACTAAATAGATTGTCGGCGATAGATAAAGATTAAAAGAGTGAGAACAATCACAGCATTGAAACTACTATCATCTTAGTTATTTCTTTAGAAATAATAATTTAACAAAAGAAAAAACCACCTTTAAGAAAATGATATTTAAAGGTGGCCTCAAAATAACAAGAGAAAAAGAGGAGTGTTAATTAACTAATAGTCATTAAACTCGCATTACCACCTGCGGCCGCAGTATTAATGCTTAATGCTCTTTCATGTAGTAAACGTTCTAACAATAAGCTCGTATCACCTCGTGAAAATCCTTGAACAGAGATGATTGCGCCTTTACGTTGTGCAATTTTCTGACAAGTTTCACGTAACTGATCACTATCACCATGATAAATTACTGCTTTAATTTTCAATCGATCATCTGTCCAGTTTTCAGTAAGCGTAATTGTTTTTCTGACAATATCAGGTAATTCACGGTATGTTTTCTGTGAGAATGAGCTATTGGCGACAATAGCATGACAACCCGAAGCAAGCACACCTGCAATTTGGGTTAATACATCTTGTTCATTATCTGAAATACACAGTACATTGCCGCAAGGAACTAGTTGGTAAGTATTACGTTCACCCGTAGGACCGGGTAATACTCGTAAGGTCCCCGTTTGTGATGCAAGTGCGTATTTCTTTAAGGCATCGTAATGCACTTTTTCCGTTTTGTTTTCAAGCCATTCCATATACTTATTATAAGTTTGTAAGTTACGCATGGATGTATCAATAGGGTATTTTTCATCTTGGCGCGCGAGTGTTTGTGTTGCCGCATTTTCGGGGCGTTTTGATAATAGGCGATACAGATAAACCGGGCCACCTGCTTTCGGGCCTGTACCAGATAATCCTTCACCACCAAAAGGTTGAACGCCAACGACTGCACCGACCATATTACGATTAACATATAAATTACCTACTTTGGCATTTGAGGCCACATAAGCAATAGTTTCATCAATACGTGTATGGACACCCATTGTTAAGCCATAGCCTGTTGCATTAATTTCTTCAAGTAATGCAGGTAAATCTTGGCTTGCGTAGCGCACAACGTGTAATACAGGACCAAAAATTTCTTTTTTTAGTGAACTGACTTTATCTAACTCAATTAAAGTAGGTTGAACAAAGGTACTGTTATTTTCAAGTTGTTTTGGCAGACTATTGTGTGAAGCTTGATAAATCTCGTGGCCTTCAGCGCGCATTGTTTTAATATGCTTTTCAATGCCAGTTTTTGCATCTTTATCAATAACTGGACCAATATCAGTCGATAATAAACTCGGATCACCTATCATCGCTTGCGCCATTGCACCTTTAAGCATCTCGATAGTGTGGTCAGCCACTTCTTCTTGAATACATAAAAGACGCAATGCAGAACAACGTTGACCGGCACTATCATAAGCTGAAGCCATAACATCCGTAACAACCTGCTCGGTTAATGCGGAGGAGTCAACAATCATTGCATTTAAACCACCCGTTTCTGCAATTAAAGGCACTGGACGGCCTTCGCTGTCTAACCGACCTGCTAAGGTTTTTTGTAAAATATGAGCAACATCCGTTGAACCTGTAAACATTACGCCACGTACACGCTCATCAGCCACTAAACGTGCACCAATGGTTTCTCCTTGACCGGGTAAAAGTTGTAATGCAAAGCGAGGAATACCTGCTTGATGGAAGAGTTCTACTGCTTTTGAGGCAATTAGCGGTGTTTGCTCTGCCGGTTTAGCCAGTACAGTATTACCCGCAGCTAAAGCAGCTGCAATCTGCCCACTAAATATGGCTAATGGGAAGTTCCAAGGGCTGATACAAACCACAGGCCCTAAAGGTCGATGTGTATTGTTATCAAAATCATGCGTAACTTGTGCTGCGTAGTAATAGAGAAAATCAATGGCTTCACGGACTTCAGCAATGGCGTTACTGTAAGTTTTCCCCGCCTCACGAACTAAAACGCCCATGAGAGGTCCCATTTGTTGTTCCATTAATTCCGCAGTTCGGATCAAGAATAATGCTCTTTGCGCTGGGGGGGTTGCAAACCAGATTTCACCCTTTTCCTGAGCAATGGTTAAAGCAAAATCTACTTCAGCTTCTGTAGCTTCTCGTACAGTACCCACTGTATCAGCATGATTTGCAGGGTTTAAAATAGATTGAGTTTCTTGAGTAGTTTCTGAAGAGTTATAGGTATCACCTAACAACGGTTCACAATGTCTATTTTCAGAGGCTGAGGTTAATAATGCACTAGAGAGTGATGCCAAACGGTGCTCATTTGACATATCAATACCGGGTGAATTTTTACGTTCATCACCATAAAGTTGATGAGGGAGTGGAATTTTAGGATGCGAAAGCCCAATTTGGCCTTCTGTTTGCGCCATTCTATTCACTTCTTTTACGGGATCAGCAACTAATTCATCGAGGGAAATTGTGTTATCTGCGATTCGGTTTACAAATGAGGTGTTAGCCCCATTTTCAAGCAAGCGACGCACTAAATAGGCAAGTAATGTTTCATGCGTTCCTACAGGGGCATAAATACGACAAGGGCGACCTAATTTTCCATCAACAATTTTACCCACAACTTGCGCATAAAGCGGTTCTCCCATACCGTGTAAACATTGGAATTCATATTGTCCTGGGTAATAGTTTTGTCCTGCCAAATGGTAAATTGCAGAAAGGGTGTGTGCGTTATGTGTTGCAAATTGAGGATAAATAAAGTGTGGAGATGCAAGTAGTTTCTTTGCACAAGCAAGATAAGAAACATCGGTATACACTTTGCGAGTATAAACAGGATAATCTTCAAGGCCATCAATTTGAGCGCGTTTCACTTCGCTATCCCAATAGGCGCCTTTAACTAAACGAACCATCAAACGGCGACGACTCCGACGTGCTAAATCAATGACATAATCAATGACTAATGGACAACGTTTTTGGTAAGCTTGAATAACGAAGCCAATTCCATTCCAACCCGCTAATTCAGGTTCAAAACAGAGTTTTTCAAGTAGATCGAGTGAAATCTCAAGTCTATCTGCTTCTTCTGCATCAATATTAATACCGATATCATATTGTTTTGCTTGTAATGTTAATGAGAGCAGGCGAGGGTAAAGCTCTGACATAACACGTTCATATTGTGCACGACTGTAGCGAGGGTGTAATGCCGAAAGCTTGATAGATATTCCTGGGCCTTCATAAATACCTCTACCATTAGACGCTTTACCAATGGCGTGGATAGCTTGCTGATAAGAAACTAAATAATCTTGTGCGTCTTTTTCTGTTAATGCTGCTTCTCCTAACATGTCATAAGAGTAGCTAAAGCCTTTTTCTTCAAGTTTGCGTGCATTTGCGAGTGCTTGAGAAATAGTCTCACCTGTAACGAATTGCTCCCCCATTAAACGCATGGCCATATCAACGCCTTTACGCACTAATGGCTCACCACTTTTGGTCAAGATGCGATTCAAAGAGTTAGAGAGTTTTTCTTCATTATGAGTCGAAACTAATTTACCTGTGAATAATAAGCCCCACGTTGCAGCATTCACAAACATCGATTGGCTTTGTCCTAAGTGTGAGCGCCAATTTCCATGACTAATTTTGTCACGAATAAGAGCATCACGCGTGGCTTTATCTGGAATACGCAGTAATGCTTCCGCTAAACACATCAAAGCTACACCTTCTTGTGAGGAAAGTGAAAACTCTTGTAATAGACCTTGTACGAGCCCTGATCGCCCAATGCCGTTTTTTTGTTTACGAAGTTTTTCAGCAATGGAATAGGCTAATTTATGTGTTGCTTGAGCTTCATTTTCAGGTAATGTCGCTTGTTGCAATAACATAGGAACAGCCTGTATTTCAGGCATACGATATGCAGATGTAATGGCGGAGCGTAAAACAGATTGCGGGTGAATATGTTCAGCAAACTCTAAGAAAGGCTGATAATGATTCGTTGGTGTTTCAGTGTCTTCGTTAATATCTTGTTCATCAAATGTGGTATTGCCAATATTCACCTGATTATTTTCAATTTGTTCAAGATAGTTGAAGATGGCTTGCTTAATTAACCAATGCGATGTTCTATCTAATTTCTGTGCAGCCTCTTTTAATCTATTGCGGGTTTCTTCATCAAGTCTAACACCCATTGTTGTGCTACTCATGCAGTGCTCCTCATATTCTATTTCTAATTCACAAGTACAGTTACCCGTTATTTTTATTAATATCATTCATGTTGCAACTTTGTGCAACATTGTTAACAATTTATTTATAAATAATGTGAAAGTAGTCAGGTTTTATGAGTGATTAAAATAGTGTAATTTGTTTTATTTTTAATATTTAATTATAAATCAATAAATTATATTTATTTTATTGATATTTGCATTTATAATGCAACCTCGAATTAAGACAAATAGTGTGAAGTCATAAACAAAATTTAAACATTAAAACGTTAATTTCTTGTTAAATGCGGTTAACCTATTCTAGGATTGATGTGAATGACTTATCTGTTGCTGTAAGAAATTATTTTAATTAAAAACTGAAAAGATCATTAATGCGCAACGAAGTGCAACGTTCCTGTACAAGTCAAAAGCATATCGATGATCGGAAACAGATTTATGGAGAACTGCAATTATGGCCTTAACTTCGCCAATGCTAATTACATTTACTATTTATATTCTGGGTATGCTTTTTATTGGTTATCTAGCCTATCGTTCAACCAAAAATTTTGATGACTATATTTTAGGGGGACGACGGTTAGGGAGTTTTGTTACTGCTCTTTCAGCGGGTGCCTCTGATATGAGTGGGTGGCTATTAATGGGGCTACCCGGTGTGGTTTTTTTTGCGGGTATTTCTGAAAGTTGGATAGCTATCGGCTTATGTTTAGGTGCATGGCTAAACTGGCGTTTAGTTGCAGGTCGTTTACGTTTACAAACTGAAAAAAATAATAATGCATTAACATTACCAGATTATCTGACATCGCGTTTTGATGATAAAAGCAAAATGTTGCGTATTGTCTCAGCATTAGTGATCCTTACTTTTTTTACCATCTATTGTGCGTCAGGTGTGGTTGCTGGTGGAATGCTGTTTGAGTCAACCTTCCATATTCCTTATCATGAAGCAATGATTTATGGTGCGCTTGCAACCATTGCTTATACTTTTTTAGGTGGTTTTCTGGCGGTAAGTTGGACTGATACTGTTCAGGCCACATTAATGATTTTTGCCCTGATCTTAACGCCTATTATTGTTATTTTCTCTGTTGGTGGCATTGATACCTCTATTGCAATTATTAAAGCCAAAGATCCTTCTTACCTTGATATGTTCAAAGGACTTGATTTTATCGCTATTATCTCTTTATTAGCGTGGGGATTAGGTTATTTTGGGCAACCCCATATTCTTGCTCGTTTTATGGCCGCTGATTCTAATCAAACTATTCGTAAAGCACGTCGTATAGGGATGACATGGATGATCCTTTGCTTAGGAGGAACGGTTGCTGTTGGATTCTTTGGTATTGCTTACTTTGAAATGAA
Organism: Proteus sp. G2300; assembly: GCF_009915965.1. NCBI lineage: Bacteria > Pseudomonadati > Pseudomonadota > Gammaproteobacteria > Enterobacterales > Morganellaceae > Proteus > Proteus sp. G2300. The sequence continues at coordinate 579,846 of NZ_JAABNK010000023.1, read as the reverse complement.
TCCTGCACAAGCAGGTGGTGTAACAGCGAAAAATGAACGCATTTTTATGGAGCTAGCTTCACTGCTCTTTAATCCATGGATTGCCGGTATTTTACTGTCAGCAATTTTAGCCGCCGTAATGAGTACATTAAGCTGTCAGTTATTAGTGTGTGCTAGTGCGTTAACAGAAGATTTATACAAGCCTTTCATTCGTAAAAGTGCAAGTCAAAAAGAGCTGGTTTGGGTAGGGCGTGGTATGGTGTTGCTCGTTGCAATTATTGCAATTTTCTTAGCACGTGATCCTAATAATAAAGTTCTTGATTTAGTTAGTAATGCATGGGCAGGATTTGGTGCCGCTTTTGGCCCAGTTATTCTTATCTCTGTGATGTGGAAGCGTATGACGCGTAATGGTGCTTTTGCTGGGATGCTGATTGGTGCTTTAACCGTATTAGTGTGGATGCAATATAAATGGTTTGGATTATATGAAATTATTCCCGGTTTTGTTTTTGCGTCTATCGCGATTGTTGTTATCAGCTTAATGGGAGAAGTGCCAAGTAAGGCGAATCAACAACGTTTTGATGAAGCAGAAACTCAATATCGTAATACGTAATAACTCAGAGACTTAATATAAAATTCAGTATAAGTTAGATTGGAGGTCACTGAAGACAATAAAGTGACCTTTATTTTTTGATAACAGGACATATTTAAAAGTAAATTAATAAAAATTTAACTTATTCATAATATTCTAATTTATAATATACCGTAGCTGTACTGGTATCGATTAACTTACCGCGTTGTTTAATTGTACTAACCATGTCCCATATCACACAATTATTATATTCATCCCATTCTTTACATGTTTTATCATACTCTCTTATATCATCATATAAGCTCGTATATATTTGTACATGCTGTAAAATTTTACCATCTTCGCCATAACGAAACTCTGACATAACATCATTGTTTTTATTTGTTGTTTTTAATAAGCGACCTTGCTTATCGTAATAATAATGAATGACATTTCCTTTGTTGTTAGAGTTAGAGTCAATAATTGTTGATAATGTAATTTTATTATCTTGGTATGAAAATTGGCTGATATCAGTACCCATTAATGAACCATCATTATCGTAAAAAAAAGATGTTTTTCCTGTTAATTGATTTTGCTTATTTTTATTATAAAATTCACTGAGGTAGAGAGTATGAGTTCGATGCCGATTTTTTAATTGATATATCTGTTTTATATTATCAGATGTTGGCATTCTTAATAGATTTGTCTCTATATTTTCATGGATATATTCTTGTGTAGAGAAGCTATATTTGGTGATAAAACCACACTCATCAAATTGAGTTTCACCTTTAAAGGCTTTTAATCGACCATTCTCAGGTAACTTGCTGGTAATACTAATTGACTTTATTGGTCCATAAATAAAATTGATTGTAATGAATGTGCTATTAGTGGTATTTATCTGCTTTTGTGATTCATTACAAGACGTTTGTATCGCAAAAGTAGAAGGTGTAATAAAAAGAGTGCAGAGAGAAAAAGTAAAAATTAATGGTAATTTCATGTAATGAGCCATTTCAAATTTTTATTAAAGAAAATCGCGCTACAGAGCATATCATCACTAATTGACCTAGGTAGTTTTACATAAATCATTTTTTAATGAAAGTATCATAGGAGAGTATTTATCATGTGCTGAAAAATATAGGATAAATATATTTAAAACCAATCTAAATGTGATGATTGATAAGTGACTTTTTTTGCATAAAGAGTTGCATTATTACATTAATTCGTTTTTCAGTAATTTACTGTTATCTAAATTATTTTAAAAAGTTATCGCTAATAACCATTAAAAATAACGAGTGAGTTTGTAATTAATTTATTGATTTATCATTAATTTTTTATTTTTATGACTTATATAGCATTCTTTGTAATTAGAATAATAAACAATATTTTGGGTGAGTTGAAGTCAAATATAATAATGCATCGTATAGCTAATACAATGTTTTATCAAAAAAAGAGTATTGATATAAATAAGTACTTTTTTCTTACATAAAAACCTTATTTTTTGACAACATAATAGATTTAAATAAAGCTTTTTTATCTGCGAAATTCGAAAGTTTATTCATAATATTCAAATTTGTTATAGACAGTTGCGGTACTAGTATCGATTATCATGCCATCTTTTCTTACTTCACTTACCATATTCCAGATTAAGCAATTATTATATTTATCCCACGCTCGACAAGTATTGTCATATTCTCTTATATCATCATATAAACTGGTGAATATTTGCATTTGGCGCAAAATCTTACCATCTTTACCATAATGGAATTCTAAGGTTACTTCATCATTATCAATTGCTTTTAAAAGACGTCCTTGCTCATCATAAAGATAATGAATTGAATTTCCTTGGTTTGCTGCTGTAGATTCAATAATAGTTTCTGCTGAAATTTTATCACCTTTATAACTCAGTTTAGCAAAATCAGTACCCATGAGTGAGCCGTCATCATCATAAAAATAAGATGTTTTATCTACCAATTGATTTAGATTATTTTTATCATAATATTCAACTAAATAGAGCGTGTGTGTTCTATGACGATTTTTTAACTGGTATTTATATTTGATATTGTAAGGTGTTGACATTCTTAAAAGATTTGTCTCAATATGCTCATGAATATATTCTTGTGTAGAAAAGTCATATTTGGTAAGCATTCCACATTCATCAAATTGAGTTTCACCTTTAAAGGCTTTAAACCGGCCTTTTTCAGGTAATTCGCTGGTGGTGGTGATTGTTTTTATCGGTCCATAATTGAAATTAATCGTTATGAACATATTGTTAGATGCATTCACTTGTTTTTTTGATTTATCACAAGATATTGACATCGCAGAAACGGGGAGTGTAATAAAAAACGTACATAAAGAGAAAATAAAAAATAATGGAAATTTCATGTAATGAACCATCTTAAAAATTTATTAAAAATAACTCTTCAGAGTCTATTTATCATTTATTGATTTAAGTAGTTTTACACAAATTGTTTTTTAATGAAAGTATCACTTAGTTTAATTGTAGATAATTAATATAGTAGTAAATATAAAAACCAGTCTATTTTTGATAGTCTGATTTTTATATTAATAGTTTATTATGGGAATAATAAAGTATCTTTATATTATTCGTAGTAAGTAAATTCGTTATGAAGCACAGCTTTACTGTAATTAATCATTTCATCATCAAATTTTATAGTGCTTTCGAGTTGCTCTTTCGTACAGTTATCAAAATCATCCCATTCAAGGCAGGTAGAGATAAAAGCTTTATCTTCACCATTCATTCCTTTTATATAGTTTGCTTGTTTAATAACTTTCCCTTGATCGTCATAATGGTACTCAACGTTTATTTTTTCATCTTCTTTTACTAAACGTAGTCTTCCTTGTGGATCATAAGTATATTCTGTTGTAAAAAACTCGTCGGAAGAGGTTGAAGAGTGTGCAATCTCTTTAACAATACGCCCTTCTTTATAGTCGAATTGGCTAGTGAGTGTATCTATTAATTCGCCATCATTAGCGTAGTATTGAGTGATCTTTTTATTGAGTCGATTTTGCTGATCTTTACTATAGGTTTCCTGCATATATATAGAATGCGAACCATAGGCATTTTTTAGTTGGAATTGATACCGAATAACGAAAGGATTATCAGGAGTTGTTCTTATTAAATTAGTTTCTACGTTGCCTTCAATGTATTCTTGCATTGATGTGCTATCTTTCAGCAAGTTTCCACATTCATCAAGCTGAATTTCGCCCTTAAATGCTTTAAAACGACCATCATTGGGTAACGTGCTTGTCATCATGACTGACTTTACCGGACCATTAAAGGAAGTGAGTAACATAATTTGCGTATTAGCAATATTTTGTTGTTTTTCAGCATCCGTACATTGAGTTGAAGTTGCGATAGCTGAAAATGAGGAGAATGCATATAGTGAAAGGGTTAGGAGTAATTGTGATTTCATAAGACCGTCCATGTATATACTCATTATACTTCAAGCCACAGCGTTACTCGTCATACTTCAAGTTGCTGTAGCGTTATTGCTACGTTCATTCACACTAGTTGCATATTATATATGCCCTTAGTGACTCATTCACTTGTCATCTGGCTACATCTTAGTGCTTATTTGTATGCATTTAAGTTGTCGCCTGGCTGTATCTTGAATTATTTAGAGTATAAGTAGTGTATAAATATAGGCTCAGTATAGGTAATTGGTTTACTAAATAGTATAGATAAAATCCTATATGATTAACTGATATAAAAGGAAAAAAATATTTTGGTACGATCAGAGCGACTTTTTGGAGCATTAAGATGTCAAACGTGTTTTCTTTTACGACAGATACGGCAACGCTAGCTATTTTTGATTTACAAGCGATCCAGCATCGAAAATCAGATACTGCAGATTGGTGGAGTATATTGGATGATGAGATAGGTGAAATGAATAAAGGCAATATTGCCTTTATTGGTCTAGGTTGTGATGGTTTCTACACAATCAATTTATGCGACAACATTGAAGAAGCGGATGTGAAGATAAATATAAGTTGTCCTTCAGGGCGCTTATTTATAGGGGCAGGAGAAGACACAACGGGCGGTGATTTAGAGCCAGATGCTCCTGAATATCGTTCTGGTGAGGTTATTTTTTTACCAACAGGTAATTATGAGATTTCGGTAAAAAAGAAAGATGATAATTTATTAATTGCTTTTAATAAAAGTAAAATAGGTATTAATTTATTTAAGAGCACACTTCGTATCTAATCGATAGCGTTAATGACTATTAATGAATGACAGGTTAGATGAATATTTTATATTCTTATTCTGTGTTTTGTAAACAACTGTGCGAATTATAAGCAAAGTTGTAATTAGATATCATTGTAATTCTAATACAAAAAGTAAAACTAAAAAAATAGCCATTTTGTCGCCACTTTCTTTCAGATACAAAAAAGCCACTTATTGCTAAGTGGCGTAAATGTCTGATTTATCAGCTTAAAATTGGTGGGTTGTGGGAGGCTCGAACTCCCGACCAATTGATTAAGAGTCGTTTGAATGCAATATATAAAACAATAATTTAGAAATAAAAACAATAAGTTAAATAGCAATAAAGATAAATAATGTTCAATATTCCTTTTCTTGTGCGACACTTTTGAGACACTTTTATTAAGATGTCGGTATTTGCATTTTTAAGCGTTCAACTCTATATCTATGAAAATGTTCCATTGAATTTGCAGATTTCTCTAATTCCGAAAGTACATTGTTGATCCACTCTTTTTCTAACGTTAGAGTCGAGCTTAATTTTCCATGAGAATAACGTCGTTTAAACATTGACGCTACAGTTTGTTGTTGTTTACTAGGTAAAGTTAGCCAAGTAGAAACAAAATTTTCAGGTGGGGTATTATGAAATAGTGGAGTGTCACAAAATTCACCATAATTATTATCTATATAAGTACAGTCAGATACTAGTAATTCTAAATTAGTTTTCATTTTTTGAAGAGGCTCGTATGCAAGAGCATCATCATTAAATAGTTCATGTGATTTTTGATAGAGATAGTCACGTAGTTTATATGATTCTTCTCTATAATCGTTCTCAATCCAATAAGATTTACCTTTATAACCTGAGTTATCTTTTTGATCTGAATATTTATTTGGATTTAATTTTTCAAGAGTACCTTGTGAAAATAGGTCATTAATATACTCCTTACACTTTTCTATTATCTTCTCATAATTTGGTGCTGAATTTGAAATCTTTTCTTCCAATAATAAGTAATTAATCATTTGATATATATCACCTAATGATTTGAATTTTCTTTCATTAAAGTCAATATGTAATTCTTCTAATGCTTCATCTATATTTTCTTTATTTATATAATCAAAAAAACTTAGTTTATACCAAGATGGAGATTGAGGTGCATCTTTTATATAATTTGAATTTTTTATGTATTCATTTATTTCATCTTTATTAAAGATACCATTTTTAATTATATTTACAATTGTTTGTCGAGTGATTAATTCATTTTCTAAATTAATAATTTCATATTTATTTAATATTTTAATTAAGATGTGTTCTTCTGTGTTTTTATTATTTATATGATTATTTATTTGGATTTTATGGTAATTAATATAATCGTCAAATGATAAATTTTCTGATTTTAGTTCAATGCTTGAAATGATAAAATATTTAAATAAATATTCTAATTGCTGTTGGTTTAAATTAATTTTATTTATGTTTAGAAATAATCTTTCGCAATCATTTACTATATATTTTAAAATTCTAAGAGATGAGTAATTTGATTGCAAGTATAAATTTATTAATAATTCTTTTATTTTTGGAAAATATTCGTATATTTTTTTTTGATACAAAAATGCAGTTACTGCGTTGTCTAAATCGGGGGTTACTACTATAGTTTGACCAAATACTTTCTCTCTTTTCCCTCTGAGCTCCGTTAGTATTTTTTCATCATGTGCTATAACGATAACTTTGCATTTCTGATGTTCAATATAGCTATTGATAGCTCCAAGTATATTATCAATAGTCAGAACATCCGTCTTGATAGCCCTTTCAAGATCATCAAATATGATTATTTTTTTATCATCAACTTTTTCTTTGATTAATGTTGTACCTATACTACTGAAAAAAGAACCTAATCCAAATGTTAAAGTAGATATTTTAGTATCTAAATTATCTACTTTACTTAAAAAATTTTTAAAACCAGCTTTTCCAGGAAACATTTTCACAAAGACAGAAGAATATATCTCTTGTATGGATGTTATACCAAATAGACTGACGTAACAAAAATCCCCCTCTCTTTCAAAATATTTTTTTATTTGATAGGTTTTTCCACTACCCCAGCCTCCTGTTATTAGAACCGCATATCCAGGATTATCTAATGCTTTATAATAATTTAGATAATTTTCAAGGTGATTATTCATATTTTTTTCTCGTTTAAATAAATTTTTAACATAGTTAAATAGCTTTTTTATCATATATATTCAAAGGATTAAATTTAACCGCATCTTCTAAATGCTCTGGAGAGAAATGAGAATATCTCATAGTCATTTTTATATCTGTATGACCGAGAATTCTTTGTAACACAAGAATATTGCCACCGTTCATCATAAAATGTGATGCAAATGTATGTCTTAATACGTGTGATGATTGGCGGTGAGGTAATTCTATACCTGTTCTTTTCATTGCCATTCTGAAAGCAGAATAACAAGGGGTAAATAAAGCACCACGCTTTTTAGGGATTTCATCGTACAAAGCTTTACTTATAGGCACTGTTCTATTGCGTTTGCCTTTTGTTTTAGTAAACGTAATTTTGTAAGGTGTAATTTGTCGCCCTGTTAAACTTTCTGCCTCAGACCATCTTGCACCTGTTGATAGTGCAATTTTCACAATTAATTCCAAATCTTTAGCCATACTCTGGCGACAAGACTTTAATAGCGATTCTATTTGTTGCTGTGAAAGAAATGCCATTTCGGATTCGTCAGTGCGGAAAGGGCGGACATGTTTAATAGGGTTTTCTGTTTGCCATTCGCCTAATCTTTCTAACTCATTAAATACAGCACGAAAATAAGATAGCTCAAGATTTACTGTGCGAGGTGAAACTTTTTTTACCCTTTCTGTTCTGAATAATTTTCCAGATAAACGTTGTTCTCGATATCTAGAAAACAATTGGGCTGTAAACTCGGTAGCGAGTGGGTTGCCTAATTTTTCACAAGCCCATAGCATAACATCGAGTCTATTTTTGCCGTCTTTTAACATCACACCATGCGAACTATACCAAGCATTAACTAGCTCGGTCATGCGACGCTTATCTTCTTTTTTCTCTTCTATCCATGGTTTTCCCTCAACTTTATCCATCTCATAACGTTCATAGTTGAGGGCTTCACCTTTAGTGGCAAATTTTTTACGTACCCGTTTACCTTTTTTGCCGTTTTCTCTATTTTCTGGATAAAAGTCAGCAATCCATTCGCCAGATGGTAATTTTCTAACAGTCATTTTATATATTAATCTTATTTGCTATCAGTAAAGTCACCTGTTTCTAAGAAACTTCGAAATTGGGATTCATTAAGAATGATAATCCCCATAGAACGGGCTTTATCCATTTTCATCTGACTTGCGTTATAGCCATAACAGAGAAGATTCAAATTCTTTGTGACAGACTTTCTAACTTCCATATTTGCTTCAGTTGCGATGCGTTCTAATTCTTCCTTATCAGCCTTTTTAAAACCTGTGAAATGAATATCAAATGTTTCTGGCTTAGGTTTTCTTACTGTAAAATCACTTAGAGAACAGCCAAGTAGAAATTCTTTAGCTTCTTCAAGAGAGTCTAAATATTCAACGACTCTATCTTTTCTAAATGTTTTTAGTGAACCTTTATCATCATAGAGAACACTAATCCCTTGTAAGTAATCTTCATTTTGAGAAATATTAGTAATAGCTTGTACTGATAGAATTTCTCTAGCACTGAAATAAACAAAATAGAGTATAGATGCCATAGTCAACTAACCTTTATTTCTGCAACAACACGACCAATAATTTCTATGTCAGACAGTTCACAGTCAAATGAGGTATCTTGATTAGATATGCGAACTTTTTTCATTGGCATTCTTGTCAATTTTCGCACGCTATATTTGCCATCAATTTTTATAAACCAATTACCATCAAAAATATCATCGAATTTTTTATCTATAACGTAATAGCATTTATTGATGAATACACTAATTGGATTGGATGGTAGTGGGGTGTTACCAAAGAAAATTACTTTATCAATCAGCAAACTATCAGCATGAATAAGTTCACCATCAATAATTTTATAATTATCTAATCTTAAGATATCAGAAGATTGCCCTTCGAATTTAGAACCTTTACCTGTAACTAGCCATTCAAGAGAAACGCCTGTTTCTGCTAAACATCTCACAACCATATCCGCAGGAAAGCCAGGTCTTCTATAACGCCCTGATAAACTACTTGCTGCCATCTCAAAATGAATAGCTAACATTGCTTTTGACGAAAACCCATAAGCTTCGATTATGCGATCTAAAACAGCTGTGTTGTCATCTTCTGGCTGAAATTTAAACGTTCCCATAAGAGTTAATTCCCAAAATGAAAACAAATGCCCTTGACTATTTGCAAAATGAGCATTATTGTTCTCTTTAGTTTTCAAAAAGAAAATATTTATCAATATTTGACGATATTGATCATTAATGTCACTCAGGAGTTTGCCTTATGAGACCTAAAATTACAATTGCTATACCTGAGCCTTACTTACCTTTAGATGAATACTGTCGTCGTACAGGTACAACTAAGATCACTGCTCGCCGTTTAATTGAGTATGGAAAGTTACCCATTAAACCTAAAGGTGATCAAAAAAAAGGTTTGGTTGAAGTCAATATGGTTGCTTTGACTGTTATGGCTTTAAGTGGGTATGAAGTTTCACTAGAAGCGTAGTCAGTCTTTCGCATTTTGAGAATAAACACCATGTTTGATTATCAGGTTTCCAAACAAGCGTACTTTGATAATGCATGCCGTGCTTTCGCAAATACCCATAAAGGTGATCTTGTACAAATAGCTGAAAGCATCGGCATGAACGCCCAAATGTTGCGTAACAAGTTAAACCCTGAACAACCGCACCAGTTAACGTGCATTGATTTAATGAAGCTGACTGATGCAACCGAAGACGCATCGATTCTTGATGGTGTGTTAGAACAGATGCAATGTCAGCCATCAGTGCCAGTTAATGAAGCGAGTGATTCTAATGTGCCAGCCTATTTATTAACGGCAGTTGGTGAAGTTGGAAAATTAGCAACAAATACAGTTTCAGGCGGTAATTTAAATAATGCGCGTGTCGCTGAATTTAAACGCTCTGTTAATACGGCAATTCGTTGTTTAACGTTGGCAGGAATAACACTATCAGCAAGATTACATACTAATCCAGCGTTTGTCTGTGCAGTGGATGCAGTAACCAATCTTAGCCCATCAATGATGTGAGGTTTTAAAATGAAATTAAATTCATTACAGCTTCAACAACACAAATATAAATTATCCAGTGATTCATTTAAAAATGAAAATAACAATTCTATTTATATTGTTAGTTTCATTTTATTTATAGGTTATTTATTAATTTCAGCTTTAAGTTAGAGGTATTTATGTCTAAAGAAAATATGTTTGATGAGATTTTACCAGGTGCGAAAGAGCATCAAATAGAGCGCTTAAAAAAATTAACTGATAATAATAATACCGAAGTGAAAATAGGTGCCGATTATAGTGAAAACCAAAAAATTAATGAAATTTTAAATTTCATGAGAAATAAACAATCGGAAAAAATTCATTTTAAAAATAGAATTTTTGAGTTGGTGAAAAATAAATTAAATAATGGTGTGTTGAGTGTGGATGATATTGCTGAGCAATTGACTAGTTTTAGAAATGAGCTAGTTGATGCTTATGCAGAATCAACAGAATTTGAAGATATACCGTTTTAAGTGAGGTTGTTATGTATCAGAATCAAATTGAAAATGAACAACGTGCTTTTCATATTCCAGTTGCTCAACGTGTCGATGGATTAAACCATACTGCTAAATTACGTTCTCGTCACTTTGGTTTACAAAATGAAGAATTAAAACGTTTCTTTTTTGATATGAGAGATCCATTTGATAATTGTTATAAAGAAAATAAAAAATTCTTAGGTGTCATTTTATATATGGCAGGTATTCCAAAAGAAAGACATGATTTAAAATTTGAAGATTTTAAAGCATCGGAAATATTCGACATTATTAAAGCCATTAATCATATCAAAGCCGTTACGGCATTATTACCTAAACAATTAGCATTACCGCAATAATTAATTAAACCCAAAATAAAAATAAATGACCTTAATCGGTCAGGGATTTTTGCAACCTAAATAAAGGAAATTAACTATGAATACATCAATACCAACACCTATTTTTATGCCTGCACAAATTGCCAATAACGAACATGCTATTATTTTAGATTCCACATTAGCGTTAGCGCGTAATGAGCAAAAGCAAGCCTGCGCGGATAAATACGCATCCCGTATTCGTAAGCTGTCTAGTCTTATAATTCAAAACAAAATGGATTATGCCGACGTTGCTGAACTGTTGGAAAGTGAAGCATCAGAGCTAGAACGTCAAGCACAAGAACTGGTTTGATATGACTATTGCGATAGATAAAAATAGCGATGGATTGATATTAAAACATCGCTATAAATTTCCTAAGTATCCTTTCAAATATCCATCCCCCGTAGTGTGTGCTGTGGGGGAATTCCCTCGTTCTGATAAAAATGAAAAACTATATTTGTGGAACGAAGGTAAAGGGAAAGCAATTTATCGCCCATTTGAAACCTACGAGCAAATCCATCAAAAGGAACGTGAGCATAAGGCGTTTCATGATGCGGAAGCCTTATTATCTAAACAACCTAAATTAGTACAAATCGTTATTAACAAGCGATATAGCGATTTAGATAAAGAGCAAGGTCGCAAACGTGCTAATGCTTATCTCGCAAAAACCTTTGTTGAAAGAACCTACCCAAGAATAAAGATGATCACTGACCGTTATGCTTTGCCTGCAATGACGGTAGAAAACTGTAATTTCTTCAACCGCTTTAATCGCCTGCCTGATATGTCAAAAAAAGATATTGAGAATCTTGCATGGGATATCGCTAACTTAATGAATGAACAACTCATATTAGTAGGGAAAGAAAATATCACTGATAGTGAATTGAAATTAACCTACAAACTTTTTTTACATGCTTCAAAAATTACCACAGGTTTTAAACAAGAGGTGCCTAGATGGACAAAATTAACTACTCGTTATTTTAATCAGAAAGATGCTGATTCGGCTATTTCTCGCATGATGTCAGATAAATGGTGGCTTAACCGTTTACGTAAATATGCGTCTCAATGGCGCGAGCATTTAAGTATTGCAATCAACTTGGTCAGCAAGAAAGCCAGTGTCTATGCGAGTAAAACAACCATCAACGAATGGAAAGAGCAAAAGAATCGGACGCGTGAATTTTTAAAATCTATGGAGCTGGAAGATGAAGAAGGTAATCGCGTTAGTTTGATTGATAAATATTATGGCAGTGTGGCCAACCCTGCAATTAAACGCACTGAAATGATGGTGCGTATTCGTGGTTTTGAAGATATCTGTAATAAATTAGGTTATGTCGGTGAATTCTACACATTAACCGCCCCGTCTAAATATCATGCAACAACGATACACGGTCACCGTAACCGTAAATGGAATGGTTGCAGTCCTGCTGACACACAAAAATACCTTTGTAAGCTATGGAGTAAAATAAGAGCAAAATTACACCGTAAAGATTTGCGTGTCTTTGGGATGCGCGTTGCTGAACCGCATCATGATGGTACACCTCATTGGCACATGCTGTTATTTATGTTGCCGTCTCAACTTGAAGAAATCCGCTCAATTATTAAAGCCTATACCGTAGCAGAAGATAATCACGAATTAATCACTGACAAAGCGCGTAAAGCGCGTTTTTACGTTGAAGAAATAGACCCCGAAAAAGGGTCAGCTACGGGTTATGTGGCGAAATACATTTCAAAAAATGTCGATGGTTACGCTCTCGATGGTGAAGTCGATGATGAAAGCGGTAGACCAATGAAGGAAGCCTCAATGGCAGCTGCTGCATGGGCTGGGCGTTGGAATATTCGTCAATTTCAATTTATCGGTGGTGCGCCTGTGACCGTTTACCGTGAATTACGACGAATGGCTGACCACGATAGGGCGATGGGTTTAGATGTGGAATTCGCACTTGTTCACGATTGTGCAGACGGTGGAAATTGGGCGGGTTATATCAATGCTCAAGGTGGTCCGTTTGTTAAACGTGAAAACCTTATCGCTCGTCTTTGGTATCAGGAATCGGAGGATACAAACGAATACGGTGAAGAAGTGATCCGTGTAAAAGGGGTTTTTTCTACGTTAGTCGGCATAGACACACCGATTTTAACCCGTTTGAAACAGTGGAAGATTGTGAAGAAGTTAGACGACGCGCATGCGGAGTCTGCTTTTAGTGACGCGAACGCGTCACCTAGGAGTTCTGTCAATAACTGTACGGGGGAAACCCGAACGATTAACGATGAAGAAAAGGTGGTAACGGAAATTTTAGATAATTTCAGGTCAATCGGGCATGAAATCACCTTAGAAGATGCCAAAAAAATGAGAAATGGGTCGGGAATAGTCATTGATGATAGGACGTTTAGAAGTTTTGATGATGGTTCTTTGATTAGAACGGGCACAACACAACTGAAATATCGTCAATTCCATGAACGGAAAGCGCGTATTTTTAATAAAGTGAATAAATTAAGGTCTATAAACTCTCTGACGATGGGAGGTGAAAATAATATTAACTAAATGAAGGTGCAAAAATGAATTTTTGTCAATCTTGCTTTGAGTGCAAATAATGTATTTTGTCAACTGACTACTTTTATCATATTAAATTGAAATTTCTTTTTATTGGATAGATGTTTCATTTCTTGGAATATTGATTTGTATCACATAATTTTCCTTCTTAAGGGTTCACAAAACACACAAACAGATTATACTGTTTATTCATACAGTGTTCTTTAAGGGTATGATAATGACAGATAATATAAAAAGCATGGAAGCACTTGAAAGAATAGCTCTTATCGCAAAAGTAGGCAGTTTTGATTCTTTCACATCACAGGAAAAAGATATTGTTTTATCATTAATATTTGAGTTAGCCGACAATGCCAGAGTGGACTTATTGGAAAAAAATAAGCCACAAAATGTGGCTCAATAATTTAAGCAATGGGCGCTTTGAGTAAATCAAGCGCCATTTGTTTATTATCTGGTAGCAGTTTATCAATCATTTTATTCACGTCTTTGGCGCTAGGACTTAGTGTGTGACTAAAAGTGACGTTTAAAACGAAAGTCATTCCGCATTCTAAGTCTGTGCATTGACAATAAAGGTCAGCAAATTGGCGATGTTTTCTATTTGTTGTTCTTATGATTGCCTTTTCACCGCACGCGGGGCAGAGGACTTTCATCACTTTCATATTACGAACTCCAAAATAATCGAACTTACGTAATTTTACCTTTTTTTGCCTCATTCTGCACCCAAACTGTCGTTATCTTTCTTAAACTTGATATGCAAATGTGACGGTATTTCAGGGTCACTATTGACGGCATTCTCAAACATGCGTTGCACGGGGATAACTTCATCTTGTCGATAGGCTTCACGGGCTTTGATTGGGTCACCTAAACCGCCAACGTTACCAGGAATAATCCCCGCTAAACCTGCGGGGAAGCGGTGCGCGGTTAAAATATCTTGAGCACTGATATTTTTGACATTATTAAATTCATCTTTAGCCGAAATATCCCCAATAGGCATAAATTTAATCCCTTCGGGATCGCCTTTGGGAATATGCACAAACATCGTAGAAAAATTACCGATGCCTTTGCTATTTTCTAGATTTTTAATGATTTGGGCTTCCACTTCATCAGTGAGAGACGGGTCATTACAATAAAAAACACCTCCCGTATGTGCCCCGTTGTGGTAATACCTACGACGAAAAATGGTGGCTTCACTATTTAAGAGTGCCGCATGTATACCACCGATATAATCGGGAATACCGTAAACTTGCTGTTGAGGGTCATATTGTTTGATAAAAATGATATCTTCAGGTGGATACACTAACGGTTCACCTTCTATCAAAATGACAAAATCACCGTCTTTTCGACAACGAAGATAAAGTGACGGTAAAACAAAAAGTTGAATGACATTCCCCCAATAATCTCGCACTTTTAGAATGGCCGTATCACCAAAAATAAGGTAACTCATTACGGACGCTTTTAGCTGTTCATGACTCAATCCACCGCCTAAAAAATCGGATAAAATCATATTTTGACGCGCATAAATTACCCCGCCATGTTGGGCATTCAAATTAACTAATTGAGCAAGCGCGGTTCTATCAATCGGGAGTGAATAATGATCATGTTCATTGTCATACCAGATATTTTGATAGTCTGTATGCGTTGTTAATATCGGCTCTGGTTTACCCAGTGTAATAATGCTCATGTTTTTTTTAGGGGTACTGGATGCCGAAATAGAGAGGTTCTTCCGTGATTTTTTCTTAGCCATTATGATGCCTTTTGAAATATCCATTTTGATTTACGTTGATTATCAGTATTCAACGGTTCATTGATTGCGCCATGAGCAATTGCCCAAAAACTATCGGCATGACCAGTTTCCATACTGCGGTCAGCCACAAAGGTCATGGCACCGCCCTTGCTGGTTGTGTCTCGACGAATAGCCAAAAAACTGGCGGTGATTTCTTTTTGCTCTCTATCCCATTCGATACGTTCTTCATCGACTAAATCCACCATTTTTAAAACGAGTTGGGTTTTCATGCTAAGGCTGTAACGAATTTCCATCGTTTCGCGTGGCGCAAAATCTTGCACCATCTCATAGACGCCATGACCTATACCTGTCGTATCAATACCGATATGTGTGAAGCGATAACGCCCATAAAGTTCTTGGATTTTTTTAGCTTGATGTTTCCACGCCATACCTTGCCAGTAATAAATAGCCAGAACACGAAACCGCTCACCAGATACAGAAGGCGGTGCTAAAATAGCAAATGCGGAGGTATCTCCTGAACGGGCAGGGTCATAACCGCCCCAGACTTCACGATTACCAAATGGGCGTGGTTCATCAGGAAAGTGATCTTCCCATAGCCCTACATCAACCCAACATTTTTCTAAATCGTTATATTTAAAGACGGATGCGCCACTATCGACAAAGACACACATATACAACATATTGAACGTATCTTTGTTATAACGATTGCGAAGTTTTTCAATGGATGCCAGGTTAAAACCTCCCTTAATCGCATCTTCCAGCGTAATGACGTAACGCCATTGACCATCAGGACAATCGCGTCCACCGTCCTGCATTTCTTTAAATGTAGGGAATTTGATATTTTTACGGGCTTTTTCTGTACCGCGCCATTCGTCACCCGTCCAAAACGGATATGCGGGATGGGTTTTTGAGCTAGGCGTAGAAAAATAGGTTGTGCGCCATTTGTCGTGAGTTGCCATTGCAGAGGCAACTTCATTTAAATGTTTAAAGTTCGGTACCCAAAAATATTCGTCACAATAAAGATGACCTGAATAGCTTTGCGCGGTGTTTTTATTGGTGGATAAAAAGCGAAGTTCTGCGCCATTGCTTAAACGAATCGGGTTGCCTGTTAATGTCACCCCGAAAAATTGCTCTGCAATATTGACAATATAGGAGCGAAAAACCTCGGCTTGCGGTTTTGATGCGGATAAAAAGATTTGTGGGTCGCCCGTGAGTACCGCATTTTCCAGCGCTTCAAACGCAAAATACCAAGTCGCCCCAATTTGGCGTGACTTTAAAATATTACGAATGGATTTTTTAATGTTATTGCGTAAATGTTTTTGATAGCCAAAAAGCATTTTGTCAGCGAATTGCTGAAATTGTTCTTCTGTTAATTCAGAAATATCATTTTTACGATAGCGTTTTTTCTTCCTTGGTTCACCATCGTCAGACTCATTATCATTTGAGTAACCAGATTGATTATTTTGTGCTTTTGCCTGCGCCAGCTTCTCTGCGTGTTTATTTTGTTGTGCCATCAATTTGATATGATGGTTAATTAAACGGTCTAACTCCTCTTGTTCAAAAACAGTTTTATTGTTTCGCTCACTGAGCAAAATAATGCGTCGATTAATCGCATCTAAAACCGATTCATGACTGAGTAAATCCTGCCAATTCCCTTTTTCAGCCCAATAGTAAACGATTCGCCGATTCGGCAAATTAAGTTCGGTTGCAATTTCTGCAGGAGTATAGCGTCGCAAGTACAGCGATTTCGCTACTCCTATTAATTCATCTGAATATCGTGAGTTCGCCATAATGTAAAACATTATGCCGAGTCACAGCCTATCTGGCGTTGCCACAAATTTGGTTATGCGCCATATCCAAATTTAACCATTCGCCCACCTGATGGAATTTCGCAATACTATTGACTCAAACGGAAGTGATGAAAATACCCACGGATGGGGGATGCTATGTAATGTCACAATTAATGACAAATTGGCTTTGTATCGCAACAGCGGGAGATACGGTTGATGGGCGAATTATTGAGGACAGTTGGATTTTAGATTCTGCTGAACTTTATGACCGCCAACTCTATACCGCGTGTATTTGGCCAGAGCATGAGCGCTGGTTTGGTTCGATGGGCGAAGTATTAGAGTTAAAAGCCGAACGTGACGAAGAAGGAACGTTAAAACTTTATGCTCGGCTACGTCCTAATCAGCATTTATTACAAGCGAATCGTGACGGCCAATTGCTTTTTACCTCCGCAGAGTTTACCCCAACGGGTAATTTTCGCGGAACAGGGAAAACTTATCTTGAAGGGCTTGGCGTGACTTGTTCGCCTGCCAGCGTTGGTACTGACCGATTGCAGTTTAATAAAAAAGGTAAGAAGTTTCGCTATGGTGCATTAAAACCGTTGGTTTTTGATGAAGTTAAACAGTTTAAGGAAGAAAAAATGGCTAAAGGAAAAGGCTGGCGTAGTTTTTTCAATATTGATGAACCAAGTGTTGATGATACACCAGAAGAAACAGGTGCCTCTGATGCAATGCAAGCACTTGCGGAAGCATTATCTGCGCTTGAAATTCGTGTCACAGCAATTGAAACACAACTGACTTCAACAACAGAAAAAGTGGATGATGTTGAAGAGGATGTGGAAGTCATCAAAGATGCTGTTGATACACCTGAATTTAAACAATTGAAAGATAACTTATCTTCCATTTTAGGTAAATTCAGTAAGTTGGATGATGTGGCAACACGCATCCCTGGTAAAAATCCACGCGGTAGTAAAGAAAAACGCTTTGCTAACCTAGTGTAAGGGGATTGTGATGTCATTAAATAATCAACGTGCTAGTGAGTATTGGAATGCGTATAGAGCCGCATTTTCTGCATCATGCGGTGTGCCTAATGTTAGTAAATATTTTTATTTAACTGAACCTAAAGAAACACAATTACGTGACGCATTATTAGAAACATCTGAATTTCTAAGAATGATTACTGTTGCTGATGTTGACCAATTAACAGGGCAAGTTATTTCCGTAGGTAATCCTGGTCTCTTTACGGGACGTTCTAAAGATGGTCGCTTTGGTCGTAAAGTTGGTGTTGATGGTAATGACTATAAATTAGTCGAAACAGATTCGGGTGCGATTTTACCGTGGGATTTATTGTCAGTTTGGGCAAATTCAGGCGGTGAAGCAGAATTTATTAATCGTATGCAAGCCTTTGTTCAAGAATCTTTTGCATTAGATATGCTTCGTATTGGTTGGAATGGTCAATCTGTTGCAGAAAATACTGACCCAGTTAAAAATCCAAATGGTGAAGATGTTAACAAAGGCTGGCATCAAATCGCCAAAGAGTGGAATAAGGGTTCTCAAGTTCTGACTGATGCAATTACATTAGATGATAGCGGTGATTACCGTTCATTAGATGCCATGGCGTCAGATTTAATTAACACCTGTATTCCGCCACAATTTAGAAATGATCCACGTTTAGTGATCATGGTTGGTGCTGATTTAGTTTCTGCAGAACAATACCGCTTATATCAAGGTGCTGATAAGCCAACAGAAAAGATTGCTGCACAAATGCTCGGTTCTACGATTGCTGGCCGTCCTGCTATGGTTCCACCATTTATGCCTGGTAAACGTATGGTAGTCACCATCCCAACAAATCTTCATATCTATACGCAACGTAATACCCGTCAGCGTAAAGCGGAGTTTGTTGAAGACCGTAAACAATACGAAAATAAGTATCTGCGTAATGAAGGTTATGCCATTGAGCAACCAGAGCTTTATGCAGCTATCGACGAATCTGCTGTGACTATCGGTAAAGTCACCGAGCCGACTGAAAAAGTAGAAGGTTAAGCGTCATGCTATCACCCGCTCAAAGACACAAGCAAAAAATTGAAATGCAACAAAAACTTGAACAGCGACAGGCAGTTGCCATTGCTGACGGTGAAAGTATGCATCTTCAAGCGCGTGCCATTGAGCGGGATGTCAAACGACTGCGAGCACTCAATCAAACGTATGAACGTGTGGCTATGAAACGTGATGAATTATTGCCCATGTATCTACCGACGGCACAACGCTATTTAGATGAAGGCGAAGTGTATCAAAACCCGATTTTTGTGTATTGCGTCATTTGGCTATTTGATGTGGGGGAGTTTGATAAAGGACTGGACTGGGCGGATATCGCCATTGCGCAAGGACAGCGCACCCCCGACAATTTTAAAAGTGGTTTCCCTGCTTTTGTGGCTGACACCATCCTTGAATGGGCACAGTTAGAAGCGGAGGCAGGAAACCCTATTGAGCCTTATTTTTCAAGGACATTTAAGAATGTCACGGAAATTTGGCGAGTTCACGAAAAAATACAAGCGAAGTGGTTTAAATTCCACGCGTTAGAGTTATTAAAAGGCGATGTAGGCGATGCAAGAGCCAGCGCAATTGATTGTGTTGATACGTTGAATCAAGCCGATGCCTATCTTGCTAGAGCACATCAATTAAACCCGAAAAGCGGGGTTAAAACGCATCGTTTGCGCATTGCCTCACGATTACGGGCATTGGAGCAAGTGTAAAGACTACCGCAAGCCAAAACGGGCAGGGTGGAGACAAAACAATTTGATTGTTATTGGTCGGGGAAACCTGTTCGCCCGTTTTTTTAAGGATAAAAGGATGAAAGGGAAGATATTACGTTGGGTTATCGTTCTGTTATTTTCAATCCCGTTGTTAACGGGTGTTTTAACGCAGAACGAAAGTCTTTTAAATATTGGTGTGTCAATGGCTTGGATTACTGTGTTATTGGCTTTGTTTTGTAGTAGTTTTGTTTTTATTGCTTGGTATGCGGTTTCATTTATCAAAAATTTACCTGAAAAAAATAAAAGTGAATTAAGTAAGCTTTTCTTTGAGGTGACAAACACACCTAAAAATAGATTTTTCTGGTTATTCCTCGCCAGTGACATTGTTGGAATTATCTGTCTGATTTTATCGGGTTGGATTATTACCGCGATAGCCTTCATCTTTGTTTATTTTTTGAGTCAATTAATAAAGTATTTTTCTTTAGATGCACTCGATACCTTGAATAAAACGAGTACAAGTGAATGTTAAACGGTAATAGCGTTACTTATCAAAACGAAACACTGACAAATGATGAATTTTGGCCTGATTTAAATTTAGGTGATTTTCAAAAAAGTCGCGCTATTCCCGCCAATATCGATGCCGATTTTATTGCTGATGCATTATTAACCACGGTCACGGAAATTAATTGTGAATTAAAAGATGTGAAAAGTTATTGGCTATCAAAAGGTGTTAATCAGGCAAAAGACGCCCCAGGCGCAAAAATAAAAGGCGTTAATGCCCTTTGTGCGCAGTATAAAAAAGCGGTGTATGCCAGGGCAAAAGCGGATTTATTGGGTGAATATTTGTCGATTGTCAGTCGAACGCCCAACCCACAGCAAGAAAGCGACGAATTACGGTCACGGTTATTAGCGGAATCAACTTTTGTTATTCGCAATATGAAACAGTTGCCTCGCATTACGGTGAAAATGATATGACCCGACTACAAAAATTGACTGCGTTCTTACGTGCAAATTTGCCTGAATCCTTATTCGCGACAGAATTTAGTAGCGAAATGGATGAACTTGTTTTTAAACGTGCTCACAGAGATTTGGGTAAAGATGAGTCGGATAAAGAACAATATCAAATTTTAACGCAAGAATATGATGCGGTAATTGCTTGGGGACGTTGGCCATATCGTGAAATAGATACACGTTATATCCCTATTTTGATTGAGGCCTGGTATCAAGAGTTAAAAACAGATTTAACTGAACCCGATTTTGATGATGAACCACCGACGATTGATGTTGATGTGGACGAGGATATAGCAATGGTTGTTGTCACCCTTAAATTAAGCGACGCCATTGTGTTAAAAGAAGATGAAAAAGGCCTCGTGCCATTTGACGGTAAACGTTGGTCATTAGCCAACCCAGAAGTGTTATTTGCTGAAAATATTGATGTGATCCCCCGTGGTGTGAAATGAGCATTCAAGGGCAATTAAATGCAGAGCAACTAAAAAAATTACGGGCACAGCTCAAAGAATTGGAATTGCCACCGAAAAAGCGCCAGCGGTTACTTTGGCGAATTGCGAAATACGGTGTGATTGTTGCTTCAAAACGCGCGGTAAAAAATCAGCAGACACCTGATGGTGAGGCATGGCAAGGGCGACACGGTAACTACAAAAAAAAGATGCTCCGTAAAATGCCTAAACTATTAAAAATTCGTGAAATTCCCGAAAAAGGCGTAGTCCGTATTTATCTCGGGGGCGGAAATTATCGCAATGGCAGTAAACCTGTGGGTGCTGGTGTCGTGGGATATAGCCAGCAATATGGTATGACAGCAAAAATTAGTCGTAAAAATGCCAACGATAATAATATCCGAAAAGCAACGAGTGAGAAGAAGCCAGAGCCTACCGCAACACCGAAACAAGCCAAAAAACTACGGGCATTGGGCTATAAAATCAAAAAAGGAAAGCGTTGGGTAAAGCCTCCTTTAAAAGAGATTACAGAAAAGATGCGTTTTTTTCAGGCGGGATTATTAATCCGTCTTTTACAAAATAAACCTAAAAAAACCAGTTGGGAGGTAGATATCCCCAGTCGTGAGTTTTTAGGTATCAGTGATGAAGACTTTATCAAAGCGTTAGAGAGACAACTTCAAGGCATCGGCTACGGTGCATAAAAAAGGAATTTACTATGTGGCCAACTGTTCAGGTTAATCAACATAACCAACTGCAAGGCGAAACAAAGGAAATTGAGCGCATTTTGCTGTTTATTGGTAAAGGAAAAACCAATGTCGGTAAAACTATTGCGGTCAATACGCAAACCGATTTCGATGAGGCGTTAGGAACGCCAGATAGCCCGTTAAAAAGTAATGTGTTATCGGCGATGCGTAATGCAGGACAAAACTGGTCGGGTTACGTGCATGTATTAGCAGAGGATGCGGAAGAATTGGCATTTGTTGACGCGGTGATGGATGCACAAGCAGTTGCCAGTTGCGAAGGGTATGTATTAATTGGTGATGCAACAAAAGCCGTTATTCAATCGGCTAAATCCCTACGCTCTGATTTAATCGCAAAACACGGGCGCTGGTTATTTGCCATTTTAGGTGTCGGTGCAACGCAAGACGATGAAGCGTGGTCGGGCTATGTTGAACGCTTGTCTGCTTTATCAAAAGGGGAAGCGGAATCCTCCATTCAATTGGTGCCAATGCTTTGGGGCAATGAAGCGGGGGCATTAGCGGGTCGATTATGTAACCGTGCGGTGACGATTGCCGATAGCCCAGCTCGCGTTAAAACGGGCGCATTAACCGATTTAGGTAGTGCGTATCTTCCATTAGACGGCACGGGGAAAAGCCTTGATTTGGCGACACTGCAAGCGTTGGAAAAACAGCGTTTTAGTGTGCCGATGTGGTATCCAGACTATGACGGCATTTATTGGTCTGATGGTCGTACTTTAGATGTTGAAGGCGGTGATTATCAATCTATTGAGAATTTACGTGTCGTTGATAAAGTCGCGCGAACGGTGCGTATTCGTGCGATTGCTAAAATTGCTGACCGCAGTTTAAACAGCACACCGTCCAGCATTGAAGCCCATCAAGCCTACTTTGCCAAAGTATTACGTGAAATGTCACGCAGTACGCAAATTAACGGGGTAAGTTTCCCTGGTGAAGTAAAACCACCCAAAGAAGGTGATGTGGTTATTACATGGAAAAACAAAAATAACGTTGAAGTGTATATCACGGTGCGAACTTATGAATGCCCGAAAGGGATCACCATTGGCATTCTGTTAGACACGTCCTTGGAGAATGAATAATGAGCGGGAAACGGATTTCTGGGCAGTCGATTGATTTTAATATCGACGGTGATTTAGTTCATGTTGAAAAAGTCAGTTTATCGATTACAGATAATACAGGTGTCGCTCAAACTAATGGCGTGCCTGACGGTTATGTGAACGGGGATGTATCGGCAGAGGGTGAGCTGGAATTATCCACCAAGTATTTAAATGTGATTACAGCCAAAGCCCGTAGCGCAGGTTCTTGGCGTGCTATCCCCTTAGTCGATTTGATGTGGTACGCAAAAGCAGGGACGGAAGAACTTAAGGTTGAGTCTTTCGGCTGTAAATTAAACGTCACCGATATTTTAGACGTTGACCCAAAAGGCGGGGCGGTGATGACGCATAAAATTAAATTTATCGTTACCTCACCGGATTTTGTGCGCATTAATGGCATTCCTTATTTAGAGTCTGAATTGACAGATAAATTGTAATTGAAAGGATTTTTGTTCATGGAAGAACATAACAAAACACTGATTTCTTTGATTATCTTGGGCGCTTTAATTGCGATTGGCAAAATGATGTCAGGCAGTGAACCCATTACGTTACGCCTCTTTATTGGTCGAGTCATTCTAGGTTCGGCAGTGTCATTAATGGCAGGGGGATTGTTGATTTGGATACCTGGTCTTTCGCCACTGGCCATTACGGGGCTAGGTTCGGCATTAGGCATCGCAGGCTTTCAATTAGTGGAATTATGGCTGAAAAAACGAGGTAGTGACTTACTGACAGGGAAGTTAAAAAAATGACACTGGGTGAAAAACAACGCAAGTTTACGCGCATGATTGCGGACTTGATTATCTTTGCTTACGACAACGGTTATGAACTGACCTTTTCAGAAGCGTATCGCACACCAGAACAAGCAAAGTTAAACGCTAAATCAGGCACTGGTATTAAAAACAGCTTACACACTCAGCGATTGGCCGTGGATTTTAACCTGTTTAAAGAGGGTGTTTATCTCACAAAGACAACTGACCATCAGCCCCTTGGCGAATATTGGGAATCCATTGGCGGTACGTGGGGCGGTCGTTTCAATGACGGTAATCACTACTCGTTAGAGCACAACGGCGTGAAATAATGAAACAAGCAACGGTGATTTTTTTCGCGTTTATTTTGACTTTTTCGGCGGGCTGGCTGGTTAAAGGTTGGTATCAAGACAGTCTAGAACTGGTCGCATTAAAAACAGCTAATGAAGTCAATAACGCCAGTTTAAAGGCTCAACACGATTTAGCGAGTCAATCAGCAAGGACGTTAGAAAATAAATTGGAGGCACTCGCCAATGCGCAACCGCCTGAAATACGCACCGAAATTATTAAGCCTGTGTTCACTCATCTTTGTGTTAGTGATGATTTTGTCAGGATGTACAACGAAGCAATCGACAATGCAGAACGTGCCTTATCAGGAAAATCTACTGACAAAATGCACGACAACTTTACCGAAACTAAACGGTAATACAGGGGCAGATTTAGCCACTGCATTATTAAAATACCATGAAATTTACGGAAAATGTGCCGTTCGGCACAACCAATTAACGGACGAAATTCGTCAAAGGATGGAAAAATGAGTACCAAGAAAAACACAATTACCTTAGTCGTGATGGGTAAAGAACTGGTTTTTGAGCCGAATATGACGGCGTATAACGGCTGGTTAAATGAAATTTCAGCAACGGATAAAGTCGCACCCACTGTCACCTATTTACGCCGAATTATTACCCCTGAAAGTAAAGAAGCCTTAACAGAGGTTTTAAATATCCCTGGTTCGGCGATGCAATTACTGGAAAAAGTGAATTCAGAGTATGCACCTAAACTGGATATTGAACTAAAAAACTAACGGCGCGAGTCGATGCTGTTGAACGTAGTGCCCTCGAACAATACATGACGTTACGAAGGCACTATCTCCCTCATGAGCAGGATGATCTCGACAGTTTCGCCCGCGCAATTTGGCTAGATAACCACTTCACAGAAAATCACCGCATCGCGGTCGCAAATGGCATTGCATTAGCTTTCAAGGGTGAATGATGAGTACATTAGATTTTACACTCAGCATGATTGATAAAGTCACTCAGCCCTTGAAGGCAGTGCAAGCAGGCGTGACTCAATTTGCTGAAACCTCACAAGAAGCATTTAAAAATATCGCGGTCGGTGGAGCTGGCTTGGCTGGCTCTGTTTTTGCGTTAAAAAACGTTTTAGATCCCGCATTAGCCATTCAAGACGCCCTTGATATGGCGAAAGTCACAGGTATAGACGATGGCGCGATGAAAAAAATTACCAATGATGCGCTGACTTTTAGCGCACAATACGGTAAATCCGCCGTGCAATTCGTTGAATCTTCTCTTTCTATCCGAAAGGCCATTAGTGGTATTTCAGATAATGAACTCCCGCAACTGACCAAAATCAGCAACATTACGGCATCAGCACTAAAAACCACTGCCGAAGAATCCAATGCCTATATGGGGAAAATGTTTTCCCAATTTCAAGGCTATGCCGATAGCGTGGGCAAAGTGACGTTCGCGGAAGAGCTGGCAGGCAAGGCCGTTATTATGTCGCAAACGTTCGGCACCTCAATGGCTGAAATCACTGATTTGATGGAAGGCGCACGCTCTGCGGGTACACAATTTGGGGTTGGTATTGATGAACAGTTAGCGGTATTAGGAGAACTACAACGTTCATTAGGCACAGAATCCAGTGGCGCGTATGAGTCGTTTTTGTCAGGGGCAACGGACGGAGCGAAAAAACTCGGTCTATCGTTTGTTAATGCGTCAGGACAAATGCTGACGATGCCTGAAATGCTGGAGAAATTGCAAGGGAAATACGGCAAATCCATTGCAGGTAATTTAAAGGCTCAAAAAGAGATTGAGGATGCCTTTGGCGATTCGGCGATTGTCGTGAAATCGTTGTTTAATAACGTCGAGGTGTTACGCAAAAACATCACGGCATTAGGCGGTGATGACGGGATGAAACGCGCCACAGAAATGGCCAGTCTATTAGCTAATCCGTGGGAGCGGTTATTGTCGATTTGGGAGTCTATCCGCATTGCGGTCGGCATGACACTGTTGCCTGTGATTGTGCCCTTGATTAATAAAATTGCTGATATGGGGCAAATGCTCGTGCGTTGGTTAACGTTATTTCCGAATATTGCGCGCGCGATTGGTTATGTAGTGACGGGGTTTATTGCATTCACCGCAATGGGTGCGATGGCGAATATTGTGTTGGGTATCGGTCGGTTGTTATGGGTGGGTATTTTACCATTGTGGAAGTCGGGCGGGGTGTTGCTCTCACTGATGAAAGGTAAATACGATTTAGTGACGAAAGCCACAGGCTTTTTTAGTAGTTCTCTCGCCAAACTGACGGGGTTTTTAAATACCACAAAAATTGCCTCTTTTGCCACCGCGCTGGGATTTACCTCTATCACATGGCCAGTTTTATTATTAATCGGCTTGTTTGCCCTGGTCGCGATTGCTGTCGTGAAATTTTGGCAACCCATCAAGGCATTTTTTAAAGGGTTCGTGCAAGGATTTTTAGAGGCCTTTGACTCTATGTCGCCCGTCGGTTCCATGTTTGGCGAACTCGGCAAAGCGTTGGGCGTTGTGTGGGAAGCGGTAAAAACGGTTTTCAATTGGTTTACGGATTTACTCACACCGATTGAGTTTTCAGAAAAGACACTGAATAAAACCACGATTGCAGGTCAAGCCTTTGGTAAGAGTGTGGCGAAAGCCATTGCGTTACTGACATTCCCATTAAGAATGACCATTAAAGCGGTGATGATGGTTGCCACCGCATTTACGAATAGTGCGAAATGGATAGTGAAGGAATGGGATGGCGTAAAAACCAATATTATTAAGGGCTGGGATGCTACCGTTCAATTTTTAGAGCGCATCAATCCCGTCAGCGTATTTGCCAGTTTTTGGGCATCCATTACTCGCATGACAAATTTGATGTATGCAGGGATTGCTAAAGGTTGGGATGCGGTGTGCCAATGGTTTTTCTCATTGTCACCTGTGCAAGCCTTTATTGCAATTTATAACACGGTATCACAACTGTTTGCCGATTTATGGAATGGGGTCGCAGGCGGTTGGGATGCCTTGTGCGGTTGGTTTGAAAACTTCTCTATCAGTGACACATTTAATGGTATTTCAGATTCCATTAAGAGCGTATTTGATGGGCTTTGGACATGGTTAAGTGACAGTTTTAACAGCGTGTTTAATGCGGTGGCCAGCAAATTAAATTATCTCCCTGGCGTGAGCATTGATTTAAAAGAAACTGAAACCGCCGTCGTCAATTCGGCGTTGTCCAGTGTGCCGGTTCAACCTGATTTTAATGCCATTAATCAAAATCAACCTAACCGCCGTTTTGATTATCAGCCGTCATTATTAACGGGTGGGGATTTAAAAGGCATTAATAAAGGCGGTTTAAATAAAGAAATTAATAACAATCAAACCAATGTTGATAATCGCAGACAATACGGAAATATCACGATCAACAATGGCAATGTGATGTCACCCGCGGATTTGGAAGAGTGGAGCGCGCTTAATTAAGGATATAGGCCATGGAACAGGCGAAATACATTGATTTACTGATAACCGAGCGTGACTTTACGCTCAATGCAGGCTTTGAGCCAATATTGTGTGATAACCGCCAAAGTATCACACAAGACATTGCGCATGCGATTATTGAAAGTGGTTTAGCGACACAATTAGTCGCCGAACGTAGCCCCACCTTACGCGCCGATATTCGGATGCAAATTGTGTTACTGGTTGAAGATGATGTGCGACTGATTCCAGGCACCATTATCGTTGATGAAGAAAACGTAAAAAAATTATGGGTGACCGCAGACACTTATGATTTTGGCCGTATTAGTGTCGGGGTGAATTATGGCGAATAAACAACGTCCACAAATTGACTACGAGTCAGCATTAAAAGAAAACGGCATGCCCATTACTACCGATGAAATTAATCAGCAATTTAACGACATTGTGAAAGAAGAAGGCTTAATCACCAATACTTCCAATATGTCACCGTTTTGGCGTTTGATTAATACCATCGTGACAACGCCCGTTCAGTGGCTAAAAGATGCCCTGATTAATTTGGTGTTCACCAATATGTATCTGGCTACTGCATCGGGGACGTGGCTAGAAATGTTTGCCTGGGGCGTTAATCTGCAACGCAAACCTGCCACCAAAGCCAAAGGGCAAGTGCGCTTTTATCGCGTTGCAGGACA
The DNA here is from genome assembly GCF_009915965.1 of Proteus sp. G2300. Taxonomy (NCBI): domain Bacteria; kingdom Pseudomonadati; phylum Pseudomonadota; class Gammaproteobacteria; order Enterobacterales; family Morganellaceae; genus Proteus; species Proteus sp. G2300. The sequence goes on along the minus strand of NZ_JAABNK010000023.1, from coordinate 551,629 downwards.
AAACAGTGTCACGGTGCCAAAGGGCACCATCGTGCAGACAGAGCGCATTAACGGGCAGATTTACAGTGTGGTGACTACGGAAACGGTCACAATTGAAAAAGAGTCAGCTTTGATTGCGGTTGATGCGAGCGAAGCAGGCGGAGCCTTTAATCTCGCGCCAGGCTATTTCCGTATTTTACCCGTTGCCGTGCCAGGTATTGAACAGGCGCAAAATGAAGAAAATTGGTTGTTAGTGCCTGGTGCGGATAAAGAGAGTGACAATGATTTACGTGACCGTTGCCGTAACCAATATAATTTAGTGGGGAACTATCATACTGATGCGGTATATCAAGGGATGATTGCCAGCGTGGTGGGTTTGAGCATTGACCGTATTTTCTTTTTGCATGATGCGCCTCGAGGCGCAGGCACCGCCAATGCCTATTTATTGTTAGACAGTGGCGTGATCAGCCAGCCGTTTATCGACAAAGTAAATGATTACGTCAATACACAAGGGCATCACGGGCACGGTGATGATATGCAATGTATGCCCATGCCTGAAACGCAACACGCCATTACATTGACGGTGTATGTGGAAAATATCACCAACTTAACCGCCAATGAGCAGACCAAACTCAAACAAGATATTGAAAATCTGGTGCGCTGTGCGTTTCGTGAAAACACCAGTTATGACGTGAAAAAAACATGGCCATACTCGCGTTTTTCATTTTCCAATTTAGGGCGTGAAATTCACCGCCATTTTACCCTGGTCGATTCCCTGCAATTTAATCAAACGGACATTATCAGTGAATTGAGTGTGCCCCGTTTAAAATCGCTGACCGTGGAGCTACAAGATGCCTGATTTCAAGGAACGATTAAAAGGCTTAAATTTGCCGTCATGGATGAACAAAGGCGAACCCGCAAAACTGTTAAATGCGGTGCGTAAATTCTGGTCAGGTGTTTATGACTGGATGTTATGGCCACTCAAACAATTGGATGCGGAAACCTGTTCAGAAGAATTGTTATCGGTGCTCGCGTATCAGCGCGATATTCACCGTTTTAAAGGTGAACCCCTTGATTTATTTCGCAAGCGCGTAAAGTTCGCCTTTATTAATGCCCGTGATGCAGGGGCGGTTAGTGGCTTTATTGCCATTTTTGAGCGCCTCGGTGTGGGCTATGTCGAGCTGTTAGAGCGTCAGCCTGATATTGATTGGGATGTCATTATTTTACGAGTCAGTGACGGACAAATCGCAGGCAACCCCGATTTATTGATGGGCATTATTCGCCAGTATGGGCGCACTTGTCGCCGTTATCGTTTTGAAGTGATCACCAATAATCAATTAGTGATGCGTTTTGGTTGGGCTGATTGCGAATATCAGACCTTTAGCGCGTCACTGTTACAAGGAGAGTAACAAATGTCACAATCTATTATTACAACGGCATTTGAGCGCTGGAAAGCCCAAGAGTCGATTGATGGAAACTTGATTGTGTTAGACGAATTTGTCTTTGCACATATCCCGAATTTAGAGATTGAAACGCCGATTGACCGCAATGAAGGCTTGCCCGATGCAAAATACATTGTGCATCGTCAAACGGTAAATAAAACGGGCGTCGTCAATCAAAATGCGGTGGCCTATTCGGTGACCATTGGTGCTGAAATTGGAGATTTTGATTTTAATTGGATTGGTTTATTAAATAAAAAATCGGGTACGGTGGCGATGATTGTGCACGCACCTACCCAACGCAAAATTAAAACCCAAGCGGGGCAACAGGGTAACGTGTTAACCCGCTCTTTCTTGTTGGAGTATTTAGGGGCAAGTAAAGAAACCGCCATTACCACGCCCGCCGAAATGTGGCAGATTGATTTTACCGCAAGACTTTCTGGCATAGATGAAATGCAACGCCTGATTAATACCGACAGTTACGGTGAAGCCTCATTTTTTGGCGATGCTTTTTTAGTAGGTAAAACGGGCAATCAGTATTTTGTCACAAAAGGTATTGGTTACATTGGTGGATTACGGGCGGAATTAACCTCAAACCAGAATATCACCGTGCCAGCGGAAAGTACCAAGGTTTATGCTGATGTCAGTTACCAAGGAAACATTACCAGTCGTTGGCAAACTCAGATTCAACTGACCGTCAAACCTGATTTAAAAAACACTATCGATAATGCAGGTTTTCCGCATTTTGTGTTTGCGATTGCGTCGATTTCAGCAGATGGGCAAATTACCGATTTACGCCCTAAAGGAACACTGGATTTTCAACAATTAGATGATGCGTTAAAAGCGCACGAAAAATCCCGTAATCATCCCGATGCGACGTTGACGGCAAAAGGATTTACCCAACTAACGGATAAAACGGGCACTAGCCAGGCATTAGCTCCGACACAAAAATTAGTGACTGATTTGCATAATAGCGCCATGACTTCAGCAAAGTCGGCGAATGACAATGCCAATACCCGATTACCGTCAACAGGAACGGCCGTTGCCTCACAAAAACTGGCGACACCGCGCAAAATTTCGGGGGTGCCTTTTGATGGAACACAAGATATTACGTTAACGGCGGGAAATGTGGGGGCAGCTACGCCCGCACAAGTGAATGAAGCCAAAACTATGGCCACCAATGCACAAAATACGGCAAATAGAGCGGAGACTAAAGCCGATAATGCCCAAGGAACGGCAAATAGAGCCGAGACTAAAGCCGACAATGCCCAAAAGACAGCCAATGACGGCGTGAGTAAAGCCAATACCGCCCAAACCACAGCCAATAATGCCAATACCAATGCCAATGGTCGTGTACCCAATACTCGTAAAGTGAATGGTAAGCCATTAAGTGCTGATATTACGCTAAGTGCGGGAGATGTTGGCGCATCCACGCCCGCACAAGTCAATGAAGCCAAAACTATGGCCACCAATGCCCAAAATACGGCAAACAATGCCGTCACTAAGGCTGATAATGCCCAAAAGACAGCCAATGATGGCGTGAGTAAAGCCAATACCGCTCAAACCACAGCCAATAATGCTAATACCAATGCGAATAGTCGTGTACCCAATACTCGTAAAGTCAATGGTAAACAGCTGAATACGGATATCACATTAAATGCGGGAGACGTGGGGGCATTAACGCCAGCGCAAGGCGATATTCGCTATTTGAGAGCAGGTGAAAATATGCGATTTATTAAGGTGTGGGAAGGTGCGGAAATAAAGGGACATAATATCAATATAACATTAAAAGAAGATATTCGAGGGAAAATAGCTTATGCGAAACTTTCAGGAGTGGATAAAGGGTTTATAGGCGGTAATTTAATTCCACCGTTTTTAAATACACCTGTTTACATTGGGTTTAATAATGAATTTACTCGATTCACAGTAACTGGAAATAAAGTATTAAAAGTTGATACAGGGTGGGGGATTATTGAAGTATGGGTTGCATATTAATTGAGGAATAAATAATGAAATGGCAACGTAAGCGTTTTGCACTTTCGGGAGATTTAACGGGTATTAGCTGTTCGTTATTGCCCGTTCATCCCTTTATTTATGGTGTCGGGCAAAACACTGCCACAGGCAGTTATTTAAGCCCCACCAATGCGATTCATTATATTGCGAATAAAATTCAGGGGGCGGGCGAGGTTGATATTGTGGTGACGATGATTTGCGCCCGTACTCATGACGAGTTTATCACTGCAATTCAAGCCTTTTCGGGCGTATTGCCTTTACCTGTTTTTAGCCAAGTTGAACGTATGGCCAAAACAGCCGAAAGCCTGAATATCACCAAAATGCAGATACCCGCTAAGACCTTGGCGGGTATTCCTGAACCTCAAACGTTATCAACAAATAATAGCCGTGCAGTGGTTAATGCGAGATTAATTGAAAAGGCAAAAAGTGAAGCCTCAAGCGGGGCTAGTGTTGCGGGGTTACTTTCTAGCGTAAAAGGATTTGCTGAAAGTCGAAAAAATATTTTGCAAGGCATGGCAGATTCATTGGCGGGCTTGCTGGGAAAATCAACCACGGTTTGGGTATTCCAGGGAAAAGGTAACGGCGCAGAATTAGCGGATAAAATGAAAAAAGAAATTCCTGAACAAGATGCGGTTTATACCTTGGCCACATTGTTTGCGGGCGATATTGATGCAATCAAAGGAATGATGCATGACACAGATACCTCTCAACGAAAATAACACACCGAAAGTCAGTCAAATCATTACGTTGGCGCTGGATGGTGAAGCGATTTTATTAAAAAACCTCACGGTTACACCCTCTATGATGTACCAAGATAAAGACCAGTCGGGGCAGTCCTCAAGCACCGTCAACAGTGAGCAAGGCATTAAACCCAAAGAGCTACGCATCACGGGCACGATTCCTTTCACCGAAGAAAAAACGCTAACCCGTTTATTTGCGTTAGCGGAAGCCAAAGAAAATGGGCTGTTAAAACGCTATCGTGTCGCTAATCGCATGGCCAGCGCGATTAATTTTCGTCTTGGCACATTTACCAACGGCATTGATGCGTCAAAAATGGACGGCAAGCAAGCCTGGCAAATCACCTTTACCTTACGTGAACATTTATCGGTGCCTGAAAAACGCGAGAGTCGTTCGGCAGGTCAAGTTAAGGCCAAAACACAAAACATGAGTGATAAACCGAAAGCCAACGGCGAAGGAACGCCAGAACAAGAGCAGGAATTGAGCTGGTTTGAGAAAAATGTGTTGAAGCCCGTTAATGATGCTTTGGGGGATTAAAAGATGAAACCGATTAATCGACTTTATTTATCGGGTGATGAAACGCACCTTGTTGACGTGAAAATGGTGCTGGAATTATCCCAATGTGGCCGTGGATTTATTACCGCTAAAACCGATACTGATTACACAGGTAAATTGGTGCGTCTTGATATTGGCTACACGGATTTACTATTACGGTATTTCACGGGCTACGTGGAACGTTCGCAACCGTCTCAAAATGGTTTTCAAAAATTGTTTGTGCGTGAATTGGTTGGCGTATTCGACAGAATGTGGCCATGCTCTTTTCAGCATCCCACCTTAAAACAGATCACCGACTATCTAAAAGAGCACAGCGGATTACATTTTGTGTTACCAGATGCTGAATATGTGAATACCCCAATCCCACACTACACCCATAACGGCACGGGCTATCAATTATTAAATAGCCTGGGAAAAGTCTTTAATATTTCCGATTACGTATGGTATCAAACGCCTGACGGTGATGTATTTGTCGGCAGTTGGGCGGATTCATTTTGGAAAGATAAAGAGGTTGAAATAGACAATCAATTTTCTTCTGAACAACGTGCCGGTAATCAAATGACCATCCCAATGGTGCAAAGTTTACGCCCTGGTGTGAAAGTGAATGATAAACGCTTAGAGCGTGTGGCGCTGGATAACGACAATATGACGCTAACATGGATTAGCCCCGATGCGATTACAGGACGAGCCGAAAACCGCACCATAGCACAACAACAAATTGATAATGCCTACCCCGAGCTTTCGGCAGGATTGCACTTGCCGAAATTTGCCCGTGTTGAAGCACCCACCGAAAACACCACCGCGGGGGATATTTCTGATCCATTCAGACCAAAATATGCGGTTGATGTGCAAATGGTTGATGCCGACGGCAATGATGTGGCACCCGTTTATCACGCGGTGCCGTTACCGTTGCCGATGGCAGGCAATGAGTCGGGGATGTTTCAATATCCGCCTGTGGGTTCAATGGTTGAAATTGCATTTGAAAATGGCCGTGCAGATAAGCCCTTTATTCGCCAAGTGTTAAGTCATGGCAACACCTTGCCCGATATTAAGCCAGGCGAACAACTGCAACAGCAACGCCAAGAGGTATCACAACGGGTTACGCAGGACGGCACATGGCATCGTCAAACTGACCAGAAAATCATTGAAGAGTCGATGCATCGTGAGGTGAAAACTGATACGGAAAATCGCACGGTGATTGCCAGAGAAACCACAGTACAAGCTACCGATAAAACGACAGTCATTGGCACCTGCACTTTAATGGCGGGTGCCATTATGCAAATTGCTGAAGGTGACTTTAGCCAAGCAACACAAGCCAATAGAGTTATTGCTGTGGGGCAAAATATGACGATTGATGTTGGTCAGAAACTGGAGGAAAAAATCGGGGCAGTGCGTTCTAGTATTGCAGGCGCGATGCAAAAAATCATGGCACCCGTTGTTTATTTGGGTAATGAACAATTGAATGTGATGCAGTGCATGTTAGATACCTTAGATGTGGTGAATGAGTTAGCTACACTCACGGCAAACCATACCCATAACAACACGGGCAGTCCATTAAATGCCTCAGCCATTAGTAATACAGGCACTAAATCAACAGGACTTAAGCAGAAGTATTCACCTGTCATTGGGTGATAAAATTGTTACCATCCTTGCCCGCGATTGCGGGCTTTTTTACGCCCTTCAATATATCCACTTCTACGCCACGCTACGGCGTTCAATTCTCATAATACATCTGCATTAACTCAAAATGGATCGCATTGATAGCGTGCGACTGCGTGCGCATAATCCCCATGAAATAAAATCATTCACCACGTAAAGCGCACTACTCCGCACCCGCCTGCACAATTTGGATCAAAAAAATATTTCAGTTTGAATTTTTTACAAAACATATCGCGAGGGCGCGCGGGGATGGGGTTCTTTGCATCGGCGTCAAACTGAAATGATTGTAAAAGATTTCAGGTTATTTCAGTTTGAGAGATAGAAAAAGGATCGCGATAAAAAATAACGCATTGATAGTAAAAGAAATTTTATACTTTACGTGGGGTTAATGATCCACATTTTACGTGAGAGCATTTTAGAGAATATTTATTTTTCAGTGAGTTATATATTTTTGAAACTGAAATGATTAAGAAAATTTATTTTTGAGATGCTTGGTTAACATAGAGTGGATGTGAATGGATTATCTAGCTTTATTATTTTTAATAGTTTTTTATTCTGTATGTTTTTTATTAATTATTAAATTTATTACGACTAATTATTTTTAAATAAAATCGATAACTTTCGGCTTTCGGAAGGGAGAGATAAAAAAACTCGTGCGACACTTTTGCGACACTCAGCTATAAAAACAAAAAAACCACTTATTGCTAAGTGGCGTAAATGTCTGATTTATCAGCTTAAATTTGGTGGGTTGTGGGAGGCTCGAACTCCCGACCAATTGATTAAGAGTCAACTGCTCTACCGACTGAGCTAACAACCCGATGCGCAGATTATTCTCCTCTAAAAAGCGATGGTCAAGCTCTTATTTTAATTTTTTTTCAAATGGATAAAATATCGCCAAGTAAATTAAAGAAAGGATCTTATCTGGTTATCAAAGCATCATTCATTTTACTAAAAGTGATCTTTTCATTACTTATACTGAGATTTGTGTCACAATAATTTCGCAAACACATTGCCACGTCAAAAAATAAAATAGTGGCAAAACAACATCAAAAATATGAACACATTTCAGGTATGGTATGGAAGAGCAAACAGAAATTTCTCCTCCCGCTAGAGTGAAAAATGCCACTCTACAACGCGGGCTAACAAATCGTCATATTCAATTAATTGCTATTGGTGGAGCTATTGGTACTGGTCTATTTATGGGATCAGGGAAAACCATTTCATTAGCAGGGCCATCAATTATTTTTGTCTATATGATAATCGGCTTTGTCTTGTTCTTTGTCATGAGAGCGATGGGAGAGTTATTATTATCAAATTTAGAATATAAGTCATTTAGTGATTTTGCTGGTGATTTATTAGGGCCTTGGGCTGGTTTTTTTGTTGGTTGGACTTATTGGTTTTGTTGGGTCATTACAGGGATTGCCGATATTGTTGCCATAACGTCTTATATTAGCTATTGGGCACCGAATTTTCCTGAATGGGGAACATCTTTTATTTGTGTGCTGACACTGCTTATTTTGAACTTAGCGACAGTAAAATTATTTGGGGAAATGGAATTTTGGTTCTCCATGATAAAAATAACAGCAATTGTTTCTTTGATTGTTGTGGGGATTGTTCTTATCAGTATTGGGTTTGAATCGCCAGCAGGGCACACAGCCGCGTTACAGAATATCTGGAATGATGGGGGGATGTTCCCCAAAGGGTTAAGTGGTTTTTTTGCGGGTTTCCAAATTGCTATTTTTGCTTTTGTCGGAATAGAGTTGGTAGGAACCGCTGCCGCTGAAACGCGTAATCCAGAAAAATCGTTGCCTAAAGCGATTAATGCTATTCCTATTCGTATTATTACTTTTTACGTATTGGCCTTAGCAATTATTATGTCGGTGACACCATGGCGCTCAATTTTGGCTGATAAAAGCCCATTTGTTGAACTGTTTGTTATGATAGGAATACCAGCCGCGGCAAGTTTGGTGAACTTTGTCGTATTAACGGCTGCAGCATCTTCTGCTAATAGTGGTATATTTTCCACAAGCCGTATGTTATTCGGTTTATCAAAAGAAGGCGAAGCACCAAAGCAGTTTAGTCAATTATCTAAACGGGCTGTACCTGCCAATGGACTGTTATTCACCAGCTTATGTTTATCATGTGGAATTGTATTAATTTACTTTATCCCTGATGTAATGCATGTATTTACCTTGGTCACGACAGTGTCGGCGTTATTATTTATGTTTATCTGGAGTATGATTTTATGCTCTTATTTAGCGTATCGTAAAAAACGCCCACAACTGCATGAGAAATCTATTTATAAAATGCCATTGGGTATTATTATGTCATGGCTATGTCTTGCTTTCTTTGTCTTTATGACCGTGCTCTTAGCCTTTGAGCATGATACTCGCCAGGCATTAAGTGTGACACCATTGTGGTTTATTGCTCTAGCAATAGGCTATCAATATGTTAAAAAGAACAAACAGAAAAAGAATGTTCAAAAATAACATGTTAATTGCATAATAAAAGAGAAAAGCCTTATTTATTTAATAAGGCTTTTTTTTGTGGATTTTATTATTTATAAAATGGAATAATTTTAAATAAAAACATAAAATTTATATTTTAATGACTTATTCATAGCCTTATTTCTTAATTTAATAAGTTAACGGTTTATTATTTATTAAGTGAAAGGATAGACATTATTTGTACCTGATAAAATATTTTTAAATTATGTTAACTGCATCCAGCAATTTTTTAAAAATACACTATCCTACAATTAAAATAAAAGGAGGCGGTATGTATAAGAATATTTTGGTTCCCATTGATATTGATGAAGATAACCTGATGAACAAAGCAATTCCGTTAGTGGAAGACATTGCAAAAAATGAAGATCCTTATGTTCACTTTTTGTATGTACTCCCGAAGCTTCCACAATCTTCTTATTATCGACTAGTTATGAGCGGTGATCAATTAGATCAAGGATGCTTAAAAACGTCAGCTAAGAAAGAGCTAAAAAAAATTATTGAACGGTTTGATTTACCTGAAGATAGAATGCAAACACATATTTGCATAGGCACACCACGAGATGTCATATTGCAGGTTGCCGATGAAGTAAACGCAGATTTAATCGTGATTGGTTCGCATAATCCTGAAGATGATTCTTATTATTTAGGTTCAACTGCTGCAGATATTACACGTTATGCAAAGCGTTCTGTTATGGTAGTAAGATAAGTCTAATGTACCTATAAGCGTTAAATAAGAATATTTGTAGGTCTAGTGTTATCGCTGTTATGTTTAGCTAACACATAACAGCGATTATGTAACTAGAGATATAAATTAACCATGTTAATCAGCATGTTTTATATTTGGAAAAATTTTCTTAATGACTATAAATGATCTCCTGATAATAATTAAAAAATCCCTATGTTAAAAATCACTGCATTACTAGAAAACAAATCAATTAATCCTGAACTTAGTCATTACCCAGGTCTGTCATTCTTGTTGGAAGATGATGAGTATCAAACTAATATTCTCTTTGATACAGGAAAAGATCTAACGTTTATCTCAAACGCAAAAAAAATGGGGATTGACTTAACTACACTAAAAACAATTGTTGTTTCTCATGGGCATTATGATCACTTCGGTGGCTTAACACACTTACCAGTCGATTTTTTTACTCATAAACCACGAATTGTCGCTCATCCTTACCTATTTTCAGTCCGCTATTCAGCGCTTTTTTTAGGTAATAAAAATATTAAATTTAAACGTTTAGCACCTTTATTTGATCGAGCAAAACTTGAAGCTCAGTTTTCTTTTGAATTAACGCAAACTCCGTTAACAATTGACGAAAAATTTATCTATTCAGGGCAGGTAACTCAACGACAAGTGAATAAACGCTATGGCGTTATTATTCATGAATCAGGTGAGGAAAATGATTACGTGCTTGATGATAGTTTTCTGGTTTGGCAAGGAAAGAAAGGTTTAGTGCTTATAACCGGTTGTAGTCATTCTGGTATTGAATCCATTATTGAGCACGCAAAAAAAATAACAGGGAATAGCCAAATTCAAGCGATTGTAGGAGGGCTACATCTGCGTTGTGCAACGCCTTTTGCATTACAACGCGCTAAAAAAGCAATAGACAAAAATATTGATGTGTATGGATGTCATTGTACTGGCGTATTAGGGCGAAGATATCTTAATGCGAAAGATTTTAATGCAGGACAATCTTTATCTTTTGAGTAGAATTAATGTAAATATGGAAATTAAAACAGGTATGAAAATTTTGTTTTTTGAACCATATTTTAACAAATTAATGCATTGAAACAAAAAAATAAAAGTACTTTTAGTGCTATTTGTAATAAGAATACGCTAATAGCTTTGGCAATAATTGATTTAGTATTATTGCCAAAAGAGAAGCGCGCAAGTGACTTTACTTACGAATAACCATCACTGAACGTGAGGTGTTATTGACAATATAATCCGCAGTAGAGCCTAACAATATATTACGTTGATTGCGTGAGCTTGAACCTATAATGATAGTGTCAGCATCAATATTTTCAGCTAGCTCTAGAATATTATAGTTGGGTGTGCCAATAACGGCATGGCATTGATATTGCTCTTTGGGTAGGTTAAATTGTTGTTTTACACATCGCTCTAATTTCTCAGTTAATAAAATTAAAGCTTGTTGTTTTTTTTCAACGACAGAAGGGCTGTCACAATTAAGCCCATAAGCTTCTAAAGAGCGTAAATTAGGCATCACTGTAATAAAATGGAAATAATTTTCTGGTTTTGAACCAAGAAATTGAATATCTGCGATCATACGTTGAATTCTGTTATCTTCTAATAAATCAATTGCAACAAGGTATTTGTTAGCCATAGTTTGCCTTTTCAATAAATTAGCGCTTAAATTAAGTATAAGTAAACAAGCTTATAAGTTGAAATTTAAAAGCAAATATTGCGATTATTGCATCATTATTTGGGGTTTTTAGGCTCTAAAAGATAAAAAAATGATGTAGTGAATGCATAAATCCTTTAAAATTTATTCGAATTGCCTAATAGGCATTTTTATCATTTTTACACATCATGGAATGATCCCATTAGGTTATAGTTTATATGAGAAAATCAAGCGAAGACTTACTGAAATGTATTGCTACCATATTACAGTGGGTGCTTAATATTGGGTTACTTATTTTAGCGATTGTATTAGTCAGTTTTCTTATAAAAGAAACGTATGTAATTGCTTCATTATTATTTAATTTAGGTGCCGAAGAGTCCTCTTATCAACTACTCGAAGGTATTTTAATCTACTTTCTTTATTTTGAGTTTATTGCACTTATTGTTAAATATTTTTTATCTGGTGGGCATTTTCCACTTAGATATTTTATTTATATCGGTATAACCGCAATTGTACGTCTAATTATTGTTGAGCATAAAAACTCAGTTGATACGTTAATTCAATCAGGTGCAATTTTACTGTTAGTTATTGCGCTATTTATTGCTAATACTGAAAAACTAAAACGAAGTTGATCATTTGATAATTATGCTTGCTGAGCGACTTAGCATAGAAAGCGAGACGTAAGGCAAAAAATAAAAATAAGGTTTTCCGCATGATTGAGAGAGGTATGTTATTATCTTTCTCAATTTTATCCGGGGTTATACAAAAATATTACTATGTCTTATCAATGTCCATTATGTTATCAGGCACTTTCTCTTCGGGCACACAGTTGGGTATGTGAAAACAATCATCAATTTGATTGTGCGAAAGAAGGGTATGTGAATTTGCTACCAGTGCAATTTAAACGCTCGAAAGAGCCGGGTGATAGCGCTGAAATGATAAATGCTCGCCGTGAATTTTTAGATGCAGGCTTTTACCAGCCAATGAGAGATAAAGTGGCTGATTTAGTACAAACATTATTGCCTGAAAAGAATAGCGTTGTGTTGGATATTGGTTGTGGTGAAGGTTATTACACTAACCAGTTTTATCAAAATTTAAAATTACATAATCCTCAAGTTTATGGTTTAGATGTTTCTAAAGTTGCGATTAAATCTGCTGCTAAACGTTATTCATCAATTCATTTTTGTGTAGCATCAAGTCAGCGTTTGCCTTTTTGTGATGCTTCTTTAAATGCAGTTATTCGTATTTATGCGCCTTGTAATAGTGATGAATTAGCAAGAGTGATTGCACATAATGGTTATATTATTACAGTTACACCCGCGCCTCGTCATCTCTATCAATTAAAAGCATTGATATATTCAGACGTACATCTTCATCCATTAAAAGAAGAACATTTTGAGGGATTTAATAAAGTATCAGAACATCAAGTTGCTTATATGATGAATTTAAACGGCAAGCAAGCAAGTGATTTATTGCAGATGACGCCTTTTGCATGGCGAGCAAGTGAAGAAGTAAAAAAACAATTGGCTGACAGTGCACAGGTTGAATGTGAAACAGATTTTTTAATTCGTGTTTACCAACGTCATGCTTAATAACGAAAAATAACAAATATTTTATGATGTAAGTAAAAAGCTTAGGCGTAATATTTCAAACCTAAGCTTTTTATTGGGCTCGATTAGACTGACACTTATTTAGCGTACATAAATAATTCAAGATGTTCGAATACAATATTAAAGCCAATAGCAATTAATACGATCCCACCAATAATTTCTGCTTTTTTTCCAAGCACTGGGCCAACATAGCGACCGATTAGCATACCCAATGTAGCCATAATCATGGTCATCATACCAATCGTCATTGCAGTATGAACGATATTGACTTGAAGGAACGCTAAACCAACACCAATTGCCATTGCATCAAGGCTTGTTGCAATACCTGTTGCAATTAAAGACAGTGAGCCGTGGCGTTGTGGTGCATTTTCTTCACAAGGGCACTCATCACCACGTTTTACGCTTTGATAAATCATACGGCTACCGAGTACAAATAGTAGTCCAAAAGCGACCCAATGATCCCATTGAATAATATATTGGCTAGTATATAAACCTAACGCCCAACCAATAACGGGGGTGCTGGCTTCAATAATACCAAATATAAATCCAGTGCGGAGTGCTTCACGAAAACGAGGTTTATGTAATGTGGCACCTTTACAGACTGCAACAGCAAATGCGTCCATAGAAAGGGCTAGGGCGAGGATGATAGTAGCATAGAAACTCATAATAAAGCCTCGGTTGGGGTATTTCCATATACACACAATTGACCCCCAACCAAAGAAGTACAATTATGTGTCTATGGTCTTGCCAACCGTATTACGGCATCTGCACCACGCTAGATGAAAATAAGCGAGTATGTTGATACAGATTTCTTAGAATAATAATTCTTATTTTAAGACAGGCTACTCCCCAATGACTTGGTGCAGAAGATAACATATTATTTCTGAAAGGCAACATATTATTTATTATATTTTAAAGATGATATTGATAATAATTATCATTATTAAAGGTGACGATTTTAAATATATTAAAATTGTTTTGTTATTGTTAAAAAAAGGATAAATATCAATGTGATAAATTATTAACCCTATAATAAACAATGGGTTTAAATTATATTTATGATAAAAAATTAATTTTTAAATTAAGATAATACACCTAAAAATAATAAGCTTTAATTTCTCTAAATATTAAATGGACATTAAATGAATCTATATTTAATACACCTATATTTAATACGTATATTTTATATTTAATAAAAATATGAAAATAAAAATTTAGAGTGTAAAAATAGAGGTTATTTGGTTTTAAATATTATTTTTTTTGTTTTTCTTTATTTATAGGTTAAAAGATAAATAAGAATAAAATTAATAACCATAAAAAAGCCATTCAAAATGAATGGCTTTTTGTCGAAAAAGGTTAATTAGTCACATTGTACTTTGATTGCCAGACCACCGCGTGATGTTTCACGGTATTTAGCATTCATGTCTTTACCTGTTTCATACATAGTTTCAATGACTTTATCGAGAGAAACACGAGGTTCACTGGTACGACGGATAGCCATACGTGCGGCATTAACGGCTTTAACAGAAGCAATAGCATTGCGTTCAATGCAAGGAACTTGAACTTGGCCTGCAACAGGATCACAAGTTAAGCCAAGGTTATGCTCCATACCGATTTCAGCGGCAATACAGACTTGCTCTGGGCTTCCACCTAATAATTCAGCGAGTCCTGCGGCAGCCATTGAACACGCAACACCGACTTCACCTTGACATCCCACTTCTGCACCTGAAATAGAGGCATTCATTTTGTAAAGAATACCAATTGCTCCTGATGCTAAGAAATAACGTAAGTAAGTTTCTTGTGTAACTGGTTCGATACAACGATCGTAGTAAGCTAATACTGCTGGCACAATACCACATGCGCCGTTAGTTGGTGCTGTTACAACGCGCCCGCCTGCGGCATTTTCTTCATTCACGGCCAGTGCAAACATGTTGATAAGATCAACGACTTTCATGGGATCGTTTGACAGGCTGTTGCTTGATGTTAATAAACGATTTAACGCTGCTGCACGGCGAGGTACACGTAATGGCCCTGGCAATACACCTTCTGTATTTAAACCATGCTCAATACATTCTTGCATTGTTTTATAAACATCTGCGAAATAAGCATTAATTTCTGCTTGTGTGTGCAGATCTAGCTCGTTTTTCATCATTAAGCTAGAAATGGATAAACCTGTTTCTTTGCAGTGCTTTAATAACTCTTCTGCACTAGCATAAGGGTATGAAACTGGTTTACTATTAAGTGTTGATTTACCAAAATTTTCTTCATCAACGATAAAACCACCACCAATAGAGTAGTAAGTTTTTCTATACACTTCTTCGTCGCCAGAAAAGGCATGAAGAGTCATACCATTTTCATGTAATGAGAGGTTGTCATTACTGAAATGCATACTTTCTGCTGGGAAGTCGACAACTTTTAAGCCATTTGCTAATGATAGTTTACCGGTTTCTTCAACGTTACGAATAAAGCCGGGAATACTGTCAATATCGACAGTCGCGGGTGCATTACCTGCTAATCCCATAATAATGGCGATATCAGTATGGTGACCTTTGCCTGTCAAAGACAAGGAGCCGTAAACATCAACAGCTACGCGAGTGACAGACGCAATCAATTCCTGGTTGACTAAATCATCGACAAATTCTTTACCCGCTTTCATTGGCCCTACGGTATGAGAGCTAGAAGGTCCGATGCCCACTTTAAACATGTCGAAAACGCTAATCACGTCAGACTCCTTAATAATAAGAGAGAGGGTTAAAAAGAATAAAATATAGTTATTTATAGTAAAGGGATCGTTTTTACGATTATATCGTCCCGTTAATGATGTAGTTTACAACATTTTTTTAAAATAGCTAAGTACAGTTGTGAAGGTGATGATAAAAAGCACAAGCTGAATATAAAATATTGTATTAAGTGATATGTAAGGCGAGTTTATGCAAAATGGCTGCGGTTAATCCCCAGACTAGATGCCCATTATAGGGATAAAAATAGATACGGTGATTTTTACCAGAACGGTGAAAATCGAGGGGTTGATAATGTTGGGCGTTAAGTGCGTGACTTAGTGGCATTTCAAAGATAGATGCGACTTCAGCAGGGTTATGGCGTAGAGGTAAGCCGGCAGGAATAACCCCCACAATAGGGGTGACGAGATATCCACTAGAACTTTGTAAAGGCGCTAATTGGCCAATAACGGATACCGCACTGGGAGGGATAGCGATTTCTTCATGTGCTTCTCTTAATGCAGTTGCAATAAGATTGATATCTTCAGGATCTCGTTTACCTCCGGGTAACGCAACTTGCCCTGCATGAGAGCGCAACGTTGACGCTCGTTCTGTTAATAATAAGGTTGGATTAGGTTTATTGATAATCGGCAACAAGACTGCTGCCGTTTTTTGAGTATGGGGCGACTGATTTACCTTATCATCAGGTAATGTGAGTTGAAAACGATTGATAAAGGTATCAATGGGGGTCATCGATAGTAGGCTCACTTAAAACAGTTAATATTTTCCCAAGTTTATCGAATGTTTCTTGGTACTCTTTTTCAGCAACGCTATCAGCAACAATACCACCACCAGCCCAGCAGTAAATCTTATTTTTTTCCGTCAATAATGTACGAATACTGATATTGGTGTCCATTGTGCCACAAAAGCTAATATAGCCGATAGCACCACAATATCCATGACGTCGATGTGGTTCTAATTCTTCAATAATTTCCATAGCTCTGATCTTAGGCGCGCCAGTGATAGAACCGCCGGGAAACGCTGCTTTTAATAAATCTGTTGGCATTAAATGCGAGGGAAGTTGTGCTGTAACGGTACTGACTAAATGGTGTACCGCAGGAAAACGCTCAACTACAAATAATTCTGGTACTTTAACGGAACCTGTAACCGCAACTTTTCCAATATCATTACGCATAAGATCAACAATCATTAAATTTTCAGCGCGATCTTTACGTGAGTTTTGGAGAAGTAGAGCTTGTTCATCATCTTCTTCTGGCGTTGTTTTGCGAGGTAGTGTTCCTTTTATAGGACATGTTTCTATTTTATTATCCGCTAAATGAATAAAACGCTCAGGTGACACACTTAACACAAAATTATTAGGTAAACACATAAAAGACGAAAACGGTGCTTTATTTGCTTTATTCAATGTTAAGAATGCACTCCATTCACTACCAGTATAATTTGCGCAAAAACGTTGGGCTAAATTAACTTGATAGCAGTCACCAGAAAGTAAGTATTGATGAATTTTAGCAATTTTTTCGTTGTACTCATCATTGCTAATATTTGATTGCCAGTTTGTGGTTAAGGAAAAATGAGTATCGACCGATTCGGGGGCTTGATTTTCTAGCCACTGTAAGCGGTCATCAATATTGTCATAGCTGATTAAAGTGGCTTTTTTTAATTGGTGGTCAACAATTAATGCCCAGTTATAAATTCCAATCGCCATATCTGCAAAATTGAGTTCATTTTTAGCGTTTTCAGGTAATTTTTCAATGCGACGACCTAAGTCATAGCTCCAAATACCCAAAGCACCGCCTAAAAACGGTAATGAGTCATTATGTTCTGGATGAAAATTAAACTGTTCTAATGCACGTTGTAGCAGTGTAAAAGGATCTTTTTTAGAACGTTTGACTGTGCCATTTTTTTCTTTGATTGTTGTGGTTTGTTTGCGTGTTTCTAAAGTGACAAGAGGATCAGAGACAATAATATCAAAACGGTTATGAGGATGTTCGGCAAAGCCAGAATGAAGTAAACTAGACCAAGGCAATGAAGCAATGGGAGAGAATATCCGTAATGCTAGGTCTGGGGTATAAGTGAGTTCACGTTGTTGTAATTGCATATCTATCTTATGACCATGTAAACAAAGTATGTAGTATCATTCGCACAATGAATTGTAATCAAATAGATTACGTTCATGTAAATACAAAATAGAAGTTGATAAAGATAAGAGTAACATTATGTTTCTAGGAATGCCTACATTAACACATGAAGAACAACAAAAAGCAGTAGAAAAAATTCAATCTCTTATGGCTGAGGGAATGAGCAGTGGAGAGGCTATTCAATGGGTTGCTCAAGAATTAAGAGAGAAACACATAACTCGTGAATCGGTTTCTATCATATTTGACGACGAGAATGAATAAAACATTTTTTTAACAAATGTCACAAATATGTTGTTAACCCTATGCTATGCTTAATGGAAATACATCCTGTTTTAAGGGATATTTTCGGGAGGTTATATGAAATTAAGCAAGTTAGCAGGTCAAACAGGGATACTTGGTGCAGCTCTTTTACTTGCCGTTTCTTTTGGAGCATTTGCAGAAAGTGTCGATAATGTTAATAAAGATATTGTGCGCTCTGCACCCTTTTCGAGTTGTGTTAATTTAGATAATAATCAACTTGTTACTAGAGTGAAAAATGATTATCTACAAAATCGCCTCCCTCGTTGGCAAGAGGATAAAAAGGCGTTAGGTCCAAAGCCTGTGGCAAGTATTAATGCTAATGAAGTTATCAAGATGGATAATAATTATCAGATGGTATTAAATGTCAGAGGGGCGAGAACCGATCTTCGTTACAATGTTCAAGTTAATTGTGACGACAACACCATCACTTATGTTTCACCTAAATAATAAACAAGTGATACTTTTTCGTTATTGATAGATTGTAAAAAGAGATAAACGGAGGTTTATCTCTTTTTTTTGCGATTAAAAATAATAAACAACGTTTAATTATTTTTTCATTTGAGGTTCATAAGGCAAACGAGAATAGTGTTGGCTTCTTGTACGATAAAACACCAGCCTTTCTTGAAAAAAAGCATGGAAAGCTTGAGGCTGTTCTCTTAAGACGGTATCAGCAACAACAGGCATATTATATCGCTCTTTAAAGGCAACGCCAGAAGCCGCCAAACTTACATTTATTTTGTCTTTTTCTTCCTGTGTTAATTCTGAAAGATTATAACCCATCATTCCTCTCCTATAACAATAGGGATAAGGTAAAAGAGCATGCTTATTAATGCAAGTAAATAAAGATATTAGTCATTATATAATGATAAAAAAGGTGTGTTTTATTTAGGTGGATTTTTAATCAATAACATTAAATATAGCAATAAATAATATCATTTACTAATGGGTATACTACTTTATAGTTAATAAATATAATGCAAATGATAAAAATCGCATTTATTTAAATTACTAAATTGATTTTTGAAATAGCATAAAAAACAAATATTCTCATAAAGAGTAAATAAATATAATGTTTATCTTGATTTAGATCAATGAAAAAAACAATGAATTTTGCATTAAAAATAGATAAATATTTTTAATTTATTAAGAGCTTATTACCTCGGATTTATTTTGTATTGCTTGACAATGGGTTGCAGTAAGATACTGAAATATTAAGATAAAAAAATGCCCTGTTGGGGAAACAGGGCGAAAAATAATACAACACCAGGGAAAAATGTAGTATAAATAAAATTAACCAAATGGTTAATAAGTAAATTTACGTGATTCTTCATTTTTTTATTAATAAAAAATAAAGATTTATTAAATTTTATTTCCTGTTCAAAAAAAAGAGTGCTATTAATGAATAGTTAGTGAATAAAAAAGAGAAAGAAAATCCATCAATAGAATTCGTAAAAATGAGAAATGAAAAGATATATTAGAATCTAAATATTTGGATAAAACTATAAGAAAATTATAAAGTATACTTTTTTTCTTATTTCAATATCTTATTAATATTAAAGTATTTTATCGATTAAGCGATATAAAATGTTTATTGTTAATTGTTACATAAAAGCTTATTTCTTAAATGTTAATAATAATATTGATTAATCAATATTTCAAAATATTACTTTACCAAATCATTTTGATTTTTCGTCTTTGATCTTATTTTAGATAAATAAAGAAAGTTATTGTCTGATGTTTTTTTAAGCTATTTGTTTTTTTTCTAAAATGACTGATTAACTTCATTACTAAAGTGTTTATTTTTCTGTTTTGAGTTAATGGAAATAAAGAGAAAGTTATTTATCTCAATGATATATATGGTTTTTTTATTTTAAGCTACTGTTTGTTTTGGTTAATGAAATAATTAAATTAAAATACTAAAATGTAAAAAAATAAACAAAAAATATACATGGTGCACAATCTTGTGTTACATTTAATTCGCTTTTCACTCAGTAATTTTTGATATTACATTAAGATATACTCGAATCATTAATTGATTCTATTACACGGTGTTTATTCGTTTTATTTCAATAGCGATGTAAGGATAGGTTATATACGTTATCATACAGGGGGATTAATTTGACTGGGCTAATAAACGTTGCAAATAACATTTTATGGGGATATGCCCTTATCTACTTACTCTTAGGAGTCGGTATTTATTTTACTATTCGTACTGGATTTATACAAATCCGACATTTTAGCCATATGTTCTCTATTTTAAAAAATAGCCATAAGTCAGATAAATCAGGGATCTCTTCCTTTCAGGCATTATGCACAAGTTTAGCTGCGCGCGTGGGGACAGGAAATTTGACCGGTGTCGCCATTGCATTAACTGCAGGTGGACCTGGCGCTATTTTTTGGATGTGGGTTGTTGCTCTAATCGGTATGGCAACATCTTTAATTGAAAGTACATTAGCACAACTTTATAAAACAAAAGATGATGAGGGTAATTACCGCGGAGGCCCCGCTTATTATATGACGAAGGGATTGAAAATGCGCTGGATGGGCGTTCTCTTCGCTATTTTCTTAATCATCGCTTTTGGTTTAGTTTTTAATGCAGTTCAAGCTAATTCGATCGCGCAAGCGACAGCATCAGCCTTTAATTTTGATCCATTTTATGTCGGTATCTTTTTAGTGGCAACCAGTGGGTTTATTATTTTTGGTGGTCTACGTTGGGTTGCTCGTGTTGCAGAATTAGTTGTTCCTATTATGGCAACAGCTTATTTATTATTGGCATTCTGGGTTGTTGCTGATCATATTGACCGCTTACCTGAGGTTTTCCTCTTAATCTTTAAAAGTGCTTTTGGTTTACAAGAAGCAGCAGCCGGCGCAGTCGGTTATGGCATTAGCCAAGCAATGACTCAAGGTATTCAACGAGGCTTATTTTCTAACGAAGCAGGGATGGGATCTGCGCCTAATGCTGCTGCGTCTGCCACACCTTATCCGCCACATCCTGCATCTCAAGGATATATTCAAATGCTTGGTGTATTTATGGATACATTGGTTATCTGTAGCGCAACAGCGGTGATCATTTTGTCATCAGGAGTACTTGATAGTTATCCTGATGGTATTAACGGTATTCAATTGACACAATTAGCACTGTCATCAAGCGTTGGCGGTTGGGGAAGTACCTTTATTGCTATTGCTATTTTCTTCTTTGCCTTTACGTCGATTATTGCCAATTATGCTTACGCTGAAAGTAATATGATTTTTCTGGGACGTAATCATACAACGGGGTTATTCCTTTTACGTTTCGCAGTATTAGCGATGGTGATGTTCGGGGCTTTAGCAGATATGCCCCTTGTTTGGAAAATGGCTGATCTCTCTATGGGATTAATGGCAATGACGAATTTAATTGCCATTATCTTACTTTCTGGTGTCGCATTAAAATTAGTCAAAGATTATAACCAACAACGACAAGCCGGTTTATTGCCAACTTTTGATATACGCCAATATCCAGAATTACAAGCTGATATTGAAGACGGTATCTGGGAAAATAATATCATTCCAGATGAGCCTTTAGTTCGATGTGAAAAAGTAAGCAATAATTGAAATAAATAACAAAAAAACGACAAAACTCAAAACCCATATTCTTTAATATGGGTTTTTTTATTACAATTTAACTTTGGGAATAGTTAATCAAGGATCAGAAATGCGATTTAGTCGATGTTATATAGGATTATTTATTGCAATAAGCATCTTAACCGGTTGTGCCAAACAATCAGAGTTTATTGATAGGGGCGATTACATAGCTAAAATTATTCCTAATAAACAGGACGCTAATGAGTGTGTAAAATATCTTGTGATGCATTATACCGCACTAGATGATGAACGCTCACTTAAGGTACTTACTGATGGTCGAGTCAGTAGCCATTATTTGATCCCTACACACCCTTCGTCTATTAATGGAAAACCTGTTGTTATCTCTTTAGTGGATGAAAAACAAATCGCTTGGCATGCAGGAGTTAGTCAATGGGGAGAAGCAACTAGCTTAAATAATTGCTCTATTGGTATTGAAATCGTTAATCTTGGTTACCGTGACAAGGGTAAGTTTAGGTATTGGTATTCTTATACCGCAGATCAAATAGTGACGATCTCAGTAGTGATGAAAGATATAATTACACGTTATGGCATCAAACCTCAAAATGTTTTAGGCCACAGTGATATTGCGCCTCTAAGAAAAGTCGATCCTGGTCCTTTATTCCCTTGGGAAAGGTTGGCAAGTCAAGGAATAGGAGCCTGGCCTGATAAACAGCTAGTACAATTGTATTTGACTGGTCGAGATCCCTTTGAACCCGTTGATATAGCAAGTTTTCAAAAATTATTACAACAATATGGTTATCAGACGCCAACAAATGGTGTATTAGATGAAAAGGCGTTAAAAGTAGTGAAAGCTTTTCAAATGCACTTTAGGGCTACAAGAGCAGATGGTATTCCTGATGCACAATCAGAGGCGATTTTAAAAGCGTTAATTGAGAAATACCGAACTTAACACCTCCTGTTATGGGGAGAAAATATAAATAATAAAAAAACGCCTCCAATATAAAATTGAGAAGACGCTTTTTTAATCTGTGTGACGAATGATGTGTTACACGCTGATTATTGCGCAGTATTTTCTACAGAGCGTGGCTCTTCTTTCAAATTTAAACTCACTATTAATGAGATCGCGAAAGCTATCACACCAGGTAATACCCAACCTAGCCCATAATCAGAAAGCGGGATATAGCTAAATAATTGTAGTAAGTCAGCATTTAACCACTTTAATTGTTTCAATGTGTCGAAAAGACTCATTAATACGATGATGGCAATAGTAAAACGATAGGTAAAGCGCGGTGATTTTAATTTATTACGAATAAATTGTAGCAATACCAATGTGACTGATGTTGGATAAATCATTAATAACGCAGGAATGGTCACACGTAATAAAGTATCAAGGCCGAACGTTGATACAATTGTTGTCATTAATGTAAAGACAACAACCCAAAAGCGATAGCCTAAGCGATGGTGGAATGTCGCAAAATAATCAGCCGCCGCACTTGTTACACCAACGAGTGTAGTCATACTCGCTAATAAAACAATTCCACCCATTAGCCAAGTACCAATAGGGCCAAATAAGGCATCAACATAGCGAGAGAATATCTGACCACCATTAGTTGCATTGAGTGCAGGATCTGCAAAAACAGAAACAGAATGGCTAGTGGCGCCTAAATAGAAAAGGCATAGATAAAGTGCAGCTAACAGTAAAACTGATATCAATCCGGCCTTTACGGTAATAAAACCGATTTGGCGAGGTTCAGTTATCCCTTTGGTATACAGCGCTCGTGCAACAATACCACCAAATGCCATAGCAGAAAGGACGTCCATGGTTTGGTAACCGTCTATAAAGCCAGAGAAGAAACCATTAACAGCATAAAGGCCTGTTGGTTCACCGATAGGTGAAATAGGTTTTGCGACAACGGCAATGCCTACAACAACCAGTAAGATTAACAGTGCTGGAGTCATAAACTTACCAATAGCACTTATCATCGTACCTTGTTTTAGCATGAAGAACATACTTGTGATATTGAACACAAGTGCAAAAGTAAGATGTGTTGCCGTATTTTTTTCAATAAGCCCTAAAGGTAAGAAACCCATTTCATAAGCGGTATTGGTGACACGAGGCATCGCAAAAGTAGAGCCTACGATAAGGTACAGTGCTACCCAGAAAATGACGGCAACCCATGAAGGTAAATCAACAGAAAGGCGCTCACCACGTCCACGAATTGCTACAATAACCAAAGTAAGGAAAGGGAGTAAGACACCCGTAACAAGAAAACCTAAGGATGTACTAAACCAGAGGTTTCCCGATTGAAAACCCGCCATAGGGGGGAAAATAATATTACCAGCGCCGAGGAAGAGTGCAAAAACCATCATTCCAAGAACGAGCATGTCTTTTGTAGAAAGCATAACTAAAACTACCTGTCTGTGAAGAAAATATATTAATGATTTATATGTGTTATTCTACTTTTAGCCTATTTAATAGCTGAATATGTTGTAAAAACGCAGTTTGAATAACGAAAAGTGAATTGATAGTAACAAATTCTGAAGGATATGTAAGAAGAAAGGCAGATTTAACGCTTATTTAACAGCAATTATAGAATAATAAAAGGCTATATTTTTGGTCAAAAAGCAGTGTGATCCTCTACTAAGGATCACAATTACTATATAATTTTGTAGACATTCGCGATAAAACACAAAAAAGATCGTGTTTAAATAAATTTATTAATAGCGACTGCAACACCGTGCTCTTCATTAGAAAGTGTGACGAATTTGGCGACTTTTTTCACTTCGTCAGGTGCATTGCCCATGGCAACCCCTAAAGCTGCATATTTCAGCATGGCTAAATCGTTACCTTGATCACCGATACACATAATTTTTTCTGGCGTAATTTTTAAATGTTCAGCTACTTTTTGGACCGCACTTCCTTTATTGACATGGGTATTTAGCACTTCAATAAAATAAGGGGCACTACGTAATATACTGTATTGTTCGTAAATGTTAGTGGGCAAATATTGGATGGCGTTATCTAAAACGGCAGGGGCATCGACAATCATAAATTTACTAAAATACATATCAGATTGCATTTCATTAAGAGGGCGATAATAAAGCGGTGTCCAAGATAAGAACGCTTCTTGGCAGGTGAAATGGCTAATATGGCGATTAGTGGTATAAATTTTATTGTCACTAATGACGTGAAAATGAACGCCTATCTCACGAGCGAGATTTTCAAAATAGAGGTAGTCTTCAAAATTGAGTAAATCCTGAATAATGACTTCACCATTATCTGCTTGATGAATTTGGCTACCATTATTACTAATACAGTAACAATCCGAAGTATCAAGACCGAGTATTTTTAAATAAGGGGAGATGCCATTAAAAGAGCGCCCTGAAGCCAGTACAATCTTAACACCCGCTTCTTTGGCTCGTTGAACAGCATCTTGTACTTCGGGTGTGATTTCGTGTTGTTTGTTGAGTAAGGTTCCATCTAAATCAATAGCGATAAGCTTAATACTCATTAGCATCCCCATATAAAATAAAAGCAATCATGATAAAGGAAGGACGAAGCGGTCTATCATCACATAGCTTGAGTATTATTTATGTGACATTTAAGGCTATCTGCATAATGCCACACAAATAGAAGGGTTAATCACAACAAGGTGATTGTAAATGTAAAGGTTGTTTGGTTTCTAATACGATCTCTTGATTTTGCCGAAAGTCGAAAGGCGTAATGCCATACTCTTTACGGAACATATAAGTAAAGTGAGATTGTGAACCAAAGCCAAAATCGAGGGCGATATCAAAGATAGAACGTTCACTTGTACGTAATAAATGGATAGCGCCAGCAAGTCTACGTTGACGAATATACTTTCCTAAAGAGGTGCCTGTGACTTCTTTAAAGATTTTCTGCATGTGCCAAAGAGAATACCCAGAATAAGCCGCCAACTCCTCAAGATGGATAACACGGCCTAAATGCTCCTCAATCCATTTACTTAGCGCGCAAACTAATGCGAGATGATTATCTTGTGGCATTACAGTTCCATTTTATCAATGAAGTTAAGGTAAAAATCAAAATTAACTCCCTAATCTTATACAAAAAGTGGCAGACAGAGAAATCCATATTAATGGATAGCTATCTCTTCTCGTTGGCAAAATGTGTAATTAAAATAAAAAGTGTTCATTTTGCCGACTGTTTAAAGAAAAAAAGTACAAATTATCGAGAGTCTGTCGAGGAAGCGTTTACCTTTCATTATGAAAGGTATGCTAAATTTACTCATAGAGATAATTGATTGCGAATTTTATAACAACAACTCCCCGTGTTGTTATCGTATTTAAGCGAATGCTTATAATGTTATTCATCATACTAACAAAATGTATTTAAAGGATTTTAAATTGAACGCAAAGAAAATAATTATTAGTTTAATTATTGCATTAGCCATCAGCTTTGGTCTCTATCTTATGGCTTTAGATAACTTTTGCGATCGCGGAGAAGATTTTCAGCAAGGTCTTTGTCGGTTTACCACATTATTCCCCTCCAAACATAGCTAGAAAATCACTTTTCTTATTATTTTTCGCCTAGCATAAAATGTATTTGTTATTCAAGTCAGATTAGTGTTTTAATGGGGGCTTGAAATAAACAAAATCGTAAATATTAGTTTACATGTTAAGTTGATAAAATAATAAGAGAAGAGGATGTATGGCGAGAAAGTCGCAACAGACAGAACTTAAGCGCGGTCTAAAAAATCGACATATCCAGCTCATTGCGCTGGGTGGTGCTGTCGGCGCTGGTCTGTTTCTTGGTATAGCGCAAACCATTAATATGACGGGCCCATCAGTAATATTAGGATATGCTATTGGTGGTTTTATTGCGTTTATGATCATGCGCCAACTGGGCGAAATGGTTGCCGAAGAGCCAGTTGCGGGCTCGTTTAGTCACTTTGCTAATAAATATTGGAGCCCTTTTGCTGGATTCCTATCTGGTTGGAATTATTGGGTGATGTTTATTCTTGTCGGTATGGCAGAGTTAACTGCCGCAGGAAAATACATTAACTATTGGTTACCCGATATCCCTGTTTGGGTTTCTGTGGCTATCTTCTTTGTCGCAATTAACTTAATTAACCTGATTAACGTCAAAATGTATGGTGAAACAGAATTCTGGTTTGCCATTATTAAAGTGTTGGCGATAGTCGGTATGATTTTATTTGGTAGCTATTTACTGGCCAGCGGTAATGGTGGCCCACAAGCATCGGTCAGCAATTTATGGGAGTTAGGTTTCTTCCCCCATGGTTTTACTGGTTTTATGTCGGCTTTAGCGATTGTTATGTTCTCTTTTGGTGGGCTTGAGTTGGTGGGGATCACTGCAGCCGAAGCTGAAAATCCGAAAGTGAGCATCCCGAAAGCGACTAACCAAGTTGTTTATCGTATCTTAATTTTTTATATCGGTTCATTGTTGGTACTACTTTCACTTTATCCTTGGACTCAAGTTGTGAAAGGTGAAAGCCCATTCGTACTGATTTTCCATAATTTGGATAATTTCTTAATCGCTAATATTTTAAATGCTGTGGTATTAACAGCAGCATTATCTGTTTATAACAGTGGCGTTTATTCTAATAGCCGTATGCTTTATGGTTTGGCAAAACAAGGTAATGCACCACATTCACTTGCTAGTGTGAATAAGCGTGGTGTGCCTGTGATGTCATTACTATTATCAGCAGTTGCAACTTCATTAGGTGTTTTAGTTAACTACTTATTACCCGATCAAGCATTAGAACTATTAATGGCGTTAGTGGTGACAACATTAGTCCTTAATTGGATCATGATCTGTTTAGCTAATTTAAAATTCAGAGCAACAAAAATTAAAGAGGGTGTAGAGCCTTCCTTTAAAGCGCTTTGGTATCCATATGGTAACTATATTTGCCTTGCTTTCTTATGCATGATTTTGGTGATTATCTTATTTATGCCACAAGTGAATATTTCAGTTATTTTAATGCCGTTCTGGATTGCGTTCTTGTGGGTTGGATTTAAGATTTCCCGTATGAAGAAAGCACCAGAGAATGCTCAAGCAAGCCAGGATATTTAAATATTATTGGCTTATTTGATAATAAAAAACGCATCATTAGATGCGTTTTTTTGTGTTTTATTTATATTGTTTGTATTTCTTCTGATAGGAAAAAAGTAAGAAAATTATTGCCAACGTAACCAAGCAAATAATACGTTACCATTGTTGTACGTACCAGGTACATATGTTGCTTGTAGTGAAAGATGACCATAACCCACAGAGACTAGCGGTAATGGCAGTGGCATCGGAATATAGTCATATTCATGGCGTGCTGTAATACTTAGTGTAAATCCTGCCCCCATACGGAAACCGTCTTTATCACCGGGATACCACATTTTCTCAAAACCATAACCTATAATAGGTTGTACTCGGTTATTTGAGTCCATAAATGCCATCGCATAAAGAGAGTGCCAATCACCATCATTGTCATAACGATATTTCCCCATACCAAAACCCCAAGGCGTTTCGTTATAGCGATCCGTTTTTTCTTTATCGTAAGTAAAACGGTTATGCCAAGTCCACACAGGCAAATAGTAGTTATATTGGTCGTTGTCCCAAGTCTGATTGATATTACGTTTGAATTTCCCCCAGTAACTCTCTTCGCTATTAGATTGAGACATATTATTGGTTGTTTGGTGGTTTTCTGTCGTAATAATCTGATGTGGGGTTGAATTATTTTCAGAAGCGAAAGCAGTAGTTGTTAACGCAAGCGAAAACAACGTAGTTGCTAATACGCTAGGGTGAAAATAGGTTGAAAACATAATATAACTCCGAGTACGGCATTG
Source organism: Proteus sp. G2300 (assembly GCF_009915965.1). Classification (NCBI taxonomy): domain Bacteria; kingdom Pseudomonadati; phylum Pseudomonadota; class Gammaproteobacteria; order Enterobacterales; family Morganellaceae; genus Proteus; species Proteus sp. G2300. Next base: position 523,165 of record NZ_JAABNK010000023.1, on the reverse strand, counting down.
CTATGATTCTGATGATGACAAATAAACGTTACTAATAGTGTTATTTAATCGACAAGTATTTAAGATAAGAGGTATCTGAAACTTGACTTCTTAACTAAAATCTTAAGGGATAAGAATCGGTTATAAAATAAATAAATAAATTTGTTATATTTATGAATGCATTTATTTGGAGCATTCAATATTGTTATCTTTTAATGGTAACGTATTGTTTTTAATTTAAAATTAAGTTTTTATTAGATTGAAAATAAATAGCTGATAAATAAGGATAAAGAGATATTATTTAAGATGAGTCATTTTCAATATAAAAAATTGACCAAATATCTATTTTTATAAATTTATTGAAATATTAGTAAAAATTGATATTAATAACATTAACTTATAAAAAAAGTATTTATTTTCGACGGGATAATAAAGTAATGAATAAAAAGAGTTAAATAAAAAAAAGAAAAATTCCGTGTTGGTTTATAAATTGTTTAAGTTAAGTGAGTTTTATTTAGTGGTGTGTCGATTTTTTGTGCAGATTATCCTAAGGCAAAAACGTGTGAATAATGTTTACTCACATGTTTTCAGGAAATAGATTACTTATTATTGAGATAATTTTTCTTGGCTTATGATAAGTAGCCGATATGGGTATGAGTATCGCGATCTTTGCCCCAGCAGAAAGCATCCCAGTTATTATAGAAATCTTCAATACTGCCAATTAAGTATAGTGGTCTATCTTCCTCAGTTCCATCTGAAGCATAAATATAATGGCCTTTGCTAAAAGCCCATAAAATCATATCAACCCAAAAACCTTTACCATCAGAGATTTGTTCTTCATCAGTAACGACGATATTATGAACTTTAAAAAGATTACAGAAAAAAGTACGAGGTAATTCTCTGATCTCATCACGATGTTTAGGTATACGGGAATGCCAAACTTTTACTTGAGCTGATTTATCTTACTGAATAACAAGCCTCAAAAGTAGGGAGTTAATAAATCGAGATTAGCTATCAAACTAGCATCTTTATCTTGAGCATGCGATACTCCTTATCGCCTGAATTTATAGGCTTTGGCTCGGGGCGCCTTATGGCTGAGATGAACCCGTATAACCTGATCTGGATAATGCCAGCGTAGGGAAGTCAAGGTAACTCTGCTGATTAACAGAGTCCGACTTTTCTGTAACTGGTGAAAGGAGGAGTTAATCAGTGAGATTCAATGCATTGTCTATCGCAGGTACTGACCCTAGTGGTGGCGCAGGTATTCAGGCTGATCTGAAAACATTTTCCGCACTGGGTGTTTATGGTACAACAGTAATGACAGCACTTGTTGCTCAAAATACCTGTGGTGTCCGTAGTGTCTATGATTTATCCCCTGATTTTGTTGCAGCTCAATTAGATGCTGTTTTGTCTGATGTTCGAATTGATAGCGCCAAAATAGGTATGCTCTTTAATGCCTCAATTATTGATGTGGTTTGCGACAAAATTCAGCAATATGCCATTCCTTTTGTTGTGCTTGATACGGTTATGATTGCAAAAAGCGGTGATCCTCTATTACAGCCTGATGCGGTTAATAAAATGGTCAGTCAGCTTTTACCGTTGGTTGATTTGATCACACCTAATTTACCTGAAGCAGCTACACTGCTAGGTTGTGAAGTCGCTCAAGATGAAACAACGATGAAGCAACAAGGTTATGCATTGCTAAAGCAAGGATGCAAAGCCGTGTTAATGAAAGGAGGACATTTAACTGAAGATGAAAGTCCTGATTGGTTATTTACTCAAGATGGCGAGTGGCGATTTACCTCAAAACGCGTTAATACGAAAAATACCCACGGTACAGGATGCACGCTTTCAGCCGCTTTAGCCGCTATTCGTCCTCAAGTCGCTAATTGGCAAATTTGTGTTGAACAAGCAAAAGCCTATTTACAACAAGCGCTAGAACATGCGGATAGTTTAGAGGTTGGGCAAGGTTTTGGTCCTGTACACCATTTTCATCGCTGGTGGTAACAATAAAGCCCCTAAATAATAAGGGGCTTTCATCGTTGAACTTATTAATTAAGCAATAGTGACAGATTTATTCAAATAAACATCTTGTACTGCATTAATCAGGGCAACCCCGTCTTTCATTGATTTTTTGAACGCTTTACGGCCTAAGATCAGCCCCATACCGCCAGCACGTTTATTAATAACGGCGGTGCGAACGGCATCTTCAAGGTCATTATTACCAGAAGCGCCACCAGAGTTAATTAATCCTGCACGGCCCATATAGCAGTTTGCTAATTGGTAGCGAACTAAATCAATTGGGTTTTCAGTAGTGAGTTTCGTGTAAACACGCTCATCAGTATGACCAAAACCAATCGCTTTAAAGCCACCGTTATTTTCAGCCATTTTTTGTTTAACGATATCAGCACCAATAGTTGCCGCTAAATGATTTGCCTGACCCGTTAAATCTGCACTTGCATGGTAATCTACGCCATCTTTTTTGAATGCTGGGTTGCGTAAATAAGCCCATAGTACAGTGACCATACCCAATTCATGAGCACGTTCAAAGGCCATTGAAATTTCTTCAATTTGTCGACGGCTTTCTTGTGAACCAAAGTAAATAGTTGCACCCACTGCAACAGCACCCATTTCAAAGGCTTGCTCTACGCTAGCATACAGTGTTTGGTCATATTGCGCTGGGTAGCTTAGGGTTTCGTTGTGGTTTAATTTCACAAGAAAAGGGATTTTGTGTGCATAGCGACGAGAAACAGAAGCAAGAACACCATAAGTAGAGGCAACACAGTTACAACCTGCTTCAATTGCTAATTCAACAATATTTTTTGGATCAAAATAGAGAGGGTTTGCTGCGAAAGAGGCTGCCGCAGAGTGCTCAACACCTTGGTCAACAGGTAGAATAGACAGATAACCCGTTCCCGCTAAACGTCCGTGATTAAACAGGGTTTGCATTGAACGTAACACGCTATTAGGGCGATTATTATCAATCATGACACGATCAACAAAGTCAGAACCTGGCAGATAGAGATTTTCGCTCGGGATGGTTTGGCAACGATGGTCTAATAATGATTTTGCATCAGCACCTAACAAACTTACTATATCAGTCATTACATACTCCAGTTCATGATGAGATGAGAGTGATTGTCATTTATCTACATTAAGATAACAAGTCACATTGAGGCGGTAACCGGCAGTGGATCGCTTCAGGTAACACAATAAATTCAAATTTATTCCCTAAAAGGGGTTCTCCATCTAAATTAAATACCATTTCATGAGAAGCGCTAATGTTTACCCAGTGACTTTCAAGCTCGATTATCTTGTCATTCTTTTTACGATCAAACAGGCTACTTAAAATAGAAGGGAGCAGTTCGTGAGCTTCTACAATGGTGATATTGAGTTTATTGTCGTTAATTAAGGCTTCAGGGCATAACTGTTGGCCTCCACCAGCTTGACGACCATTGCCGATACCTAAAATAAGAGACTCACCTTTCCAATGAAAGTTTTCAGCTTCAATGGTGCAATAGTCAGCTTTTAAAGTATCAATACGCAAAAGCCCATTAATAAAATAAGCCGCACCACCTAATGCTGATTTTAACGCTTCGGGTGTTTCGGTTGTGATTTTTGTACCAAAGCCACCAGACGCCATATTAATAAAATAGTGGGTCTTATTCACATTGATAATATCAATAGGTACTGAGCGACCTTTAACGGCTAGGTTAAGCGCATTTTCCATATCACGGGGAATTTGTGCGCTGGTAGCAAAATCGTTTGCTGTACCTAATGGAATAATACCAAGCGTAGGTAGAGACGAAGGAGAAAGATGAATGAGTTCAGATGCAACGCTATTTATTGTGCCATCACCTCCTGCTGCAATGACAGTTTCTGCATTCATATTTATAGCTTCTTGTACAAAACGCCGTATATCACTGGATTCCCATGTGACTCTTACTTGGAGGTTAAAACCTTCGTTACGTAATTGGTAAACGGCTTTTCTCAATGCACCGTTGTTAGCATTTTTTCCATTAATAATTAGCAAACTAATTTTACTCATCGATGAGTTCCTTTAATTGAATCACTCTTTTAAAGGTAATGGATATCGAGAAAATTACTATTTTTTTTACAAAGGATAACGAAAAAGGAAAGTGTTTTACGACAAAGCCGATGAGGAAAAAAGAAGAAAGTGAAAAAAGAAAAGGCAAATCCAAGGGAGATTGGATTTGCCAAGGAGGTGGTTCCTAGTCTTACTGTATTCATTCTAGTTCTTTATTTTTCGGAACTGATGATACGGTAAACAAATCATTATTGATGTGATCTGTATTTGAAATTGACCACTTTAAATCAGATTATGACGCTTTACTTCACTTCTACAGCATCAATCTTATGCGGTTGACGTGTTGTTGTACCTTGTAGGTTGCGAATAAGCAGTGCGAAATCTAAATCAACATCTTCCGGAACAGGCAAATAAACCATGTGACCATTACCTGGTGCAACATCTGTTGGCTGTTGTTTTTTGTTAAACAGCGATCCTAACGTGAACTGAATATTTCCGGTTGGTGTCATTAATTCTAGGCTATCACCTAAAACAAATTTATTTTTAACATCAACTTCGGCTAAGCCGTTTACACGTTTACCTGTAAATTCACCGACAAATTGTTGGGTGTCAGAGACAGAATAACCATATTCATAAGTTTGGTACGCATCATGGGTATGACGACGTAAGAAACCTTCTGTATAACCGCGGTGTGCTAAGCCTTCTAATGTTGTTAGCAACGTTGGATCAAATGGTTTGCCTGCAACGGCATCATCAATTGCACGACGATACATTTGCGCTGTGCGGGCACAGTAATAGAAGGATTTAGTACGACCTTCAATTTTCAGAGAGTGCACACCCATTTGTGTTAATTGCTCAACGTGTTCAATTGCACGTAAGTCTTTAGAGTTCATGATATAAGTACCGTGCTCATCTTCGAACGCAGTCATATATTCACCAGGACGTTTCGCTTCTTCGATTAAGTAGACTTTATCTGTTGGCGCGCCAACACCTAAAGTAGGTTCAACATTTTTAACTGGGATTGGCGTGTATTTTTCAACGATATTGCCCACATCGTCTTCTTTGCCTTCTTCGACTTTATATTCCCAACGGCAAGCGTTAGTGCAAGTACCTTGGTTCGGATCACGCTTATTGATATAGCCAGATAGCAGGCAACGGCCTGAGTAAGCCATACATAATGCACCGTGAACGAAAACTTCTAATTCCATATCAGGAACTTGCTTACGAATTTCAGCAATTTCATCAATAGAGAGCTCACGAGACAGGATCACTCGCGTTAATCCCATTTGACGCCAGAATTTTACGGTTGCCCAGTTAACGGCATTGGCTTGTACTGAAAGGTGAATATCCATTTCAGGAAAGGCTTCACGCACCATCATGATCAAACCCGGATCAGACATAATCAGCGCATCAGGGCCCATATCAATGACGGGTTTTAAGTCACGGATAAAGGTTTTTAATTTAGCATTATGGGGTGCGATATTAACCACGACATAGAAGCGTTTACCTAATTCATGGGCTTCTTGAATACCTTTGGCAAGGTTTTCGTGGTTAAACTCATTATTACGCACACGTAAGCTATAACGTGGCTGACCTGCATAAACGGCGTCTGCGCCATAAGCAAATGCATAGCGCATATTTTTTAATGAGCCAGCAGGAGAGAGCAATTCGGGTGTAAACATGGTTAATTTCCTGGTTCTGATTTCAAGTCAGTCCCCCCACACATTGGGTAGGGGTATATCATAAAGGGGAGGATTCTAGCGCTTAAGTGTAGCGAGGTTCAATGTATTACTGAAAAAATATCATCGAAAACGATAAGCTTGGGTCTCCCAACGATACCCTTGACCATAAATTGAGCGAATAAATTCTATTTGATCGTTAAGTTGCTCAAGTTTACGTCGTAAGTTTTTAATATGACTATCAATGGTTCTGTCCGTCACAATGCGGTAATCATCATAAAGGTGATCCATTAGCTGATCACGAGTTAATACTTTTCCAGGCTGTGTGGCTAACGCTTTGAGCAGACGAAATTCCGCTGTGGTTAAATCGAGAATTTTATTGTTATATTGGATTTGATAAGCTTGTTCATCAATCATAACTAACTTATCACTTTGAACAATATCTTGTGGTCGATAATAACGGCGCAATAAGGTTTTGACTCTGGCAACCACTTCTCTCGGGCTGTAAGGTTTACAAATATAATCATCAGCACCAATTTCAAGTCCTAGTAATCTATCCACTTCTTCAGTTTTGGCTGTGACCATAATAATAGGAATATCAGAAAACTGACGTAATTCTTTGCAGACAGTAATGCCATCTTTTCCAGGAAGCATAAGATCTAATAATACAAGGTCGTAATGTTGTTGTTTTACACACAAGTTAACCTCAGCACCATCTGCTAGCCAGTGAGTTTGATAACCCGAAGCTTGAAGGTAATCAATAAGTAATTGGGCAAGTTTAGGCTCGTCTTCAACAATCAGGATTGAATAGGGTGATTCAGATGCTGTCATTTATTGGCTCAATAGTTATAGGCTTAGAGATCATCAGAATATGCGGGTAATTCTATAAGAATTTTCATGCCACCTAAAGATGAAGGCATCGCACTTATTTTGCCATTATGAGCTTCAACGATATTTTCGCAAATCGCAAGGCCTAATCCAGAACCTCCACTGGCACGATTTCGTGAACTTTCTGCGCGATAGAAACGTTGGAAAACGGCTTGATATTGTGAGCCATCTAATCCAGGCGCGCTGTCTTCTAAGATTATTAATACGCAGTTGTTCTCTTTTTTTGTCTTGATATGCAACTGTCCGCCAGAATAGGTATAACGCACACTGTTTTCTAATAGATTATGAAAAAGCTGAATAAGTCGGTCAGGATCGGCTTGTACAATTAATGGAGATACATCATCTAATTCAGTGTATAAGGTAATATCTTTAGTTTGATATGTGTGGCGATAAGACGCGACGGCTAATAAAATCACCTCATTGATATCAATAAAATCTTTACGATAAGTTAAAGAGCCTCTATCTGATAATGAAAGCTGGTGGAGATCATTCACAAGCTTTGTTAGGTTTGTGACTTCAAATAAAAGGGAGTTTAATGTCTCTGCTGTGGGCTTTCTTACTCCATCTTGTAAGGCTTCAAGCTCACCTTTTAAAATGGCGAGAGGGGTGCGTAATTCATGTGAGATATCGGCCATATAATCACGACGAATTTGCTCATTTTTCTCTAGCGTGCTGGCAAGTTGGTTAAAGTCTGTGGCGAGTTGGCTGATTTCATCTTTGCTACTGGGTGTTACGCGAACAGCAAAATCACCGGCGGCTAATTTATGTGTCGCCTCAACAAGTCGCTTAACAGGGCGTATCATATTGCGAGAAAGAATAAGAGTGATCAATAAAGCAAAAAGAGCTGTTAGGCCAGCAATAATCCAACTGGTGCGTAGTTGCTGTTTATCAAAACTAATATCTGCTTCACTACTTATTTTATCAGCCGCACTCACTATTACCCAACCCACAATTTCATCATGAGAGGTAATGGGCTTTTTAAATGTTTCTGCGGGAAATTGATTGTCATGACCAAATAAACGCTTCATGTCTTTATCAACAATCCAAAATTGTGTTCGCCAGCCTCTTGGTGGGGGTCCCTCACTACTTTGGCTTATTTGGTCAATACTGCGTAATATTTGATAAAGAGAACGATCATCTCTATTGAGAAAACGCCAATCACCAGTCAAAGCATATTGATCTGTCAAAGCTTCTGCTAAAAGAGTCGCACGCTGTTCACTGTTTTTCTTGATATAGCCAATAAATCCTTGTTGAAAGCTACCTCGAATACCAATATGCATTGCAAGAACGACAACCATACAGGTGGCGAAAACGACCAAGAACAACTTACTTCTCAGTTTCATGCTTTAGCCTCTTTCTTGCTGATACGTCGTTGTTGCCAACGTTCACGCAGCCCATCAAAAAATAGATAAATAACTGGGGTCGTATAAAGTGTTAAGAGTTGGCTCATTAATAACCCGCCTACGATTGTAATTCCCAAAGGCTGTCTTAATTCTGCGCCATCTCCACTTCCTAGCATTAATGGCAATGCACCAAATAATGCAGCGAGGGTTGTCATAATAATGGGACGAAAACGTAATAGACTGGCTTGAATAATAGCCTCTTTGGCCGACAATTTGCCTTCACGTTGTGCGGTGATCGCAAAATCCACCATAATAATGGCGTTTTTCTTCACAATACCAATCAGCAACATAATGCCGATAAGCGCAATCAGACTAAAGGGAGTATCAAAAAGCTGTAACGCTAATAATGCGCCTACACCGGCAGAGGGGAGAGTAGATAAAATAGTGAGTGGATGAATATAGCTTTCATACAACACGCCTAACACCAAGTACACCGTCACAATAGCTGCTAAGATAAGGATAAGCTGAGATTTTATCGTTTCTTGAAAGATCTGTGCAGTTCCTGCAAAGGTGCCTCTTACTGTATTGGGTACACCTAGCTCAGTCATAGTACGTTCAATAGAATCAATAGCATCAGCTAATGTGTAGCCTTCAGGGATATTAAATGCAATCGTCGAGGCTGCGGATAAACCTTGATGATTAACACTTAATGGTGCATTCGCGGGATACCAATTTGCAAAAGCTGATAATGGAATGCGCTCACCTTGGTTATTAACCACATACATTTTATCTAATGCAGAAACGTCTTGTGTATATTGTTCAGACACTTCCATAACCACCTTATATTGATTCAATGGGGCATAAATGGTGGAGATCTGACGTTGGCCAAAAGCATTATTAAGCAGGTTATTCGCATCACTGACATTAATACCCAGTTGCGCCATGGTATCACGATCGTAAGTCAGTGCCATTTCAGCACCTTTGTCCTCTTTATCTGAGTTAACATCTACAAGCTGAGGCAGTTCACCCAACGCTTTACGCACAATGGGCTCCCATTTGCGCAACTCACTTAAATCATCAGCGAGTAAGGTAAATTGATAACTGGCATTGGCTTGGCGTCCTCCCGCTCTGACATCTTGTACTGGCATTAAAAAGAGATTAGCGCCGGGCTCATCAGCAAGTTTTGCACGTAGGCGATTGATCACTTGGTTGGCACTATCGGTACGTTCTGACAGTGGATTGAGGGAAATAAACATAAATCCGCTGTTAATCCGACCACCTCCAGTAAAACCCGTTACGCTATCCACATCTTTATCTGCATCTATTTCTTGCATAAAACGGGTCATCTTTTCTTTCATTGATTGAAATGAAATACTTTGGTCAGCACGCACAAATCCCATTAATCGGCCTGTGTCTTGGTCGGGGAAAAATGTTTTAGGTGCGCTGATATACAGGTAAGCGTTCAAGCCTAAAGTCGCAAGGAAAATAGTCATAACCCAGCGTCGATGGCGCAGTGCGGTTTGTAATGTGACACTGTAACCTTGCTGAGCACGGAAAAGTAATTTACCAAAACCCCGTAAATGCGATTGCGCTTTAGGTTTCATTCCTTTAAGTAAATGCGCGCACATCATTGGAGTAAGCGTTAAAGAAACAAATAAAGAGATAGCAATTGCTGTGGTTAATGTAATGGCAAATTCTTTAAATAATCGTCCAACAAGACCATCCATTAACAGTAATGGAATAAAAACGGCAACAAGAGAAATACTCATCGAAAGGACAGTAAAACCGACTTCGCCAACCCCTTTTAAGGCTGCATCTTTAGGTTTTAAACCATTTTCAATATGACGAGAGATATTTTCGAGTACCACAATGGCATCATCAACCACAAAACCGGTAGCAACGGTTAATGCCATCAATGAAAGATTATTTAAACTAAAGCCACAAAGATACATGGCTGAAAAAGTACCAATTAATGAAACCGGTACTGCAACCGCAGGAATAAGCGTGGCACGACCTGAGCGTAAAAATAAGAACACCACTAAAATGACGAGTGCTACCGCAATAGCTAATGCGCGTTCAACTTCCGCCAATGAAGCACGGATAGTGGGAGTTCTATCTTGGGCAACTTTTAAATCGACACTGGCGGGAATAAGTTCGCGTAATTCAGGGAGTTCATCACGAATGCGGTTAACCGTTTCAATAATATTAGCGCCTGCTTCACGGCGAATAACCAGCAAAATAGCCGGTTCACCGCCACTCATCCCTGCTGCGCGTGAGTTTTGTACCGAATCAGTGACTTGCGCCACATCGCCTAAACGCACAACAGCCTCTTGATTATAATGTACGATGATTGGGCGATATTCAGCCGCTTTGCTTAGCTCGTCATTGGTTTGAATTTGCCAACGATTTTCATCATTATTGACAAAGCCTTGAGGCCGTCGCACATTCGCTTGGTTAATTGCTTTTCTAACATCATCAAGGCTAACATTTTGGTTAAATAACGCATCAGGATTGAGAGCAACACGTATCGCAGGTAATGATCCTCCACCAACCGAAACTTCACTCACACCTTCAATTTGTGAGATTTTTTGTGCCAGCCTTGTTGAGGCGAGATCGTAAAGCTCCCCTGTGTTTTGGGTATCAGAGGTCAACGTTAAGATCATAATCGGTGCATCAGAAGGATTCGATTTATAATAACGTGGACGACTTGGCATTCCTGAAGGTAATAAGCTTTGTGAAGCATTTAGTGCCGCTTGTACATCTCGCGCTGCTGTATTGATATCTTTATTTAAATCGAATACCAACGTAATGCTGGTACTGCCAAGCGAGCTACTAGAGGTCATCTCATCAATACCCGCAATTCGCCCTAAAGAGCGTTCAAGCGGTGTTGCCACTGATGATGCCATGGTTTCTGGTGATGCTCCGGGTAATGAGGCATAAATATTAATAACGGGATAATCAACCTGGGGCAAAGGAGCAACAGGGAGCAACATAAACCCTAATGCACCACATAGAGAAATCGCCAAACTGAGCAATGTAGTTGCTACAGGTCGTTGAATAAAGAGGGCAAAGAACTTCATGATACAGCCCCGCCGTTATTCTCAATCTGTTTATTGCGGTTTACATAGAGTGATAATTTATCAAACAGTAGATAAATTACTGGCGTAGTAAACAGAGTTAAGATTTGGCTCATAATTAAGCCACCAACCATACAAACCCCTAATGGCTGGCGTAATTCTGCACCCACACCCGTACTTAACATTAAAGGTAAAGCCCCTAAAAGGGCGGCCATTGTGGTCATTAAGATGGGACGAAAACGTAATAAACATGCCTGATAAATAGCTTCGTAAGGTGTTAAACCTTGTTCTCGCTCAGCAGCAAGAGCAAAATCTATCATCATGATCGCATTTTTCTTTACGATCCCGATAAGTAAAATGATCCCAATAATGGCAATAATATCAAGCTCGTTGCCCGCGGCCATTAATGCAAGTAGTGCGCCAACACCTGCGGTTGGCAGTGTAGATAAAATGGTAATGGGGTGAATAAAGCTTTCATATAACACACCTAACACAATATACATGGCCACAATCGCTGCGATAATCAGCCATAACGTGCTAGAAAGCGCACTTTCAAATGCCAACGTCGCACCTTGGAACTGTGTAGTAATATCTTTTGGCATGGAAATCTGCTCTTCAGCCAATTTTACCGCTTTCACTGCTTCTTCAAGCGACGATTGTTCAGCGACATTAAATGAAAATGTTGCTGAAGGAAATTGTTCTTGATGATTAATCGAAAGTGGCGCCAGACGTTGTTCTACAGAAGCGATAGAAAGTAATGGTACCATCGCACCATCTTTACCGGTTAAATGTACCGCTGAAAGTGCCTGTAAACCATTACCACTGCGAATATCTTGTTCTAATACCACGCGATACTGATTGGCTTGTGTGTAGATAGTTGAAATTAAGCGCTGACCAAAAGCATTGTAAAGAGCGTTATCAATTTCACTCATTGAAATGCCTAAACGACTTGCTGAATCTCTATCTACCTTGATATACGCCATCATTCCGTTATCTTGCCAATCACTGCTGATATCCGTTAATTCAGGGCTATCTTTTAGTGCTTGAGAAAGTTTAGGCACCCAATAAGCCAATTCATCTAACGATGTTGCTTGTAGTGTAAATTGATACTGAGTACGAGACACTTGCGTGTCAATCGTTAAATCTTGAGTTGGTTGCAGATAGAGTGTTACTCCCGAAATAGAGGCGATGCGTGCTTGTAGACGAGGGATTATTGTATCGACACGCGAGTCGCGTTGATCAAGGGGTTTTAATGTGATTTGTAATCGGCCCGTGTTTAGTGTTGCGTTACTGCCATCAATACCGACAAAACTGGCAATGTTATCAATCGCGGGATCTTCGATTAGTTTATCAACCACGTGTTGCTGTTTCTCGACCATAGCTTGATAAGAAATAGATTGTGAGCTTTCAATCGTACCTTGCAATAATCCATTATCTTGCAACGGGAAAAAGCCTTTAGGAATAAACAGATACAGTAAGATGGTCAACACCAAAGTGCTGAGTGCAACACCCAGTGTTATCCATTGATGGTTTAAAACACGTTTTAGCCAAACGGCATAAACAGCAATCATTTTTTCAAAAAAACGTTCACATGCCATTTCAAAACGATTGTGTTTGATTTCATTTTCGGGTTTTAGTAATCGCGCGCACATCATTGGTGTTAATGTCAGCGAAACCACTGCAGAGATTAAGATGGCAACCGCAAGGGTGATTGCAAACTCTCTAAATAGCCGGCCAACAATATCCCCCATAAATAACAGCGGGATCAGTACGGCAATCAGAGAGAAGGTTAGCGAAATAATGGTAAAACCAATCTCACCAGCCCCTTTTAGCGCAGCAGTTAATGGTTTATCACCACGCTCAAGGTAGCGGGAGATATTTTCAATCACAACAATGGCGTCATCGACAACAAAGCCTGTCGCAATCGTTAATGCCATTAAGGTGAGATTATTGACAGAAAAACCGCAGAAATACATCACTGCAAATGTACCGACTAATGAAAGTGGTACGGCAATGCTTGGAATTAAGGTTGCGACACCATTACGTAAAAAGAGGTAAATCACCATCACCACAAGGGCGATAGCTAAGCCAAGCTCAAATTGCACATCTTTAACTGACGCGCGGATCGTTGTGGTTCTATCAGTTAAGATCTCAACATTCACTGATTTAGGTAAATTAGAGACTAAATCTGGTAATAAATTACGAATATTATCAGTGGTATCAATAACGTTAACGCCAGGTTGACGTTGAACATTTATAATAATCGCCTGCTCATTATTTGCCCATGCACCTAACTGATTATTTTCAGGCGCTTGCTCGATAGTTGCGATATCAGATAAGCGAATAGGCGCATCATTTTTATAGGCAACGATGAGTTGGCGATAATCTTCTAATGATTTCATTTGGTCATTAGCCGATAATGTTACCGAGCGAGTAGGGCCATCAAGGCTTCCTTTCGCTGAGTTAACGTTCGCGTTATTGATTGCTACACGAATTTTCTCGCTATCTAAACCGTAAGATGCGGCTGCTTGAGCATTAAGTTTGACTCTAACCGCAGGGCGTTGTCCTCCCGCTAAAGCCACTAAGCCCACCCCATTAACTTGAGAGATTTTTTGCGAAACACGGGTTTCAACCATATCTTGCAACTGTGTCATCGGTAATGTTGAGCTAGTCACCGCTAAAGTTAAAATTGGTGGATCGGCTGGGTTTACTTTGCTGTAAATCGGCGGGTAAGGTAAATCAGAGGGTAGTAGATTAGTCGCCGCATTTATCGCAGCTTGTACCTCTTGTTCTGCAACATCTAAGGGCAAGGTTAATTGGAACATCAGTGTGATCACCGATGCACCGCCCGAGCTTTGTGACGACATCTGTTTTAACCCAGACATCTGCCCAAATTGGCGTTCAAGTGGTGCAGTGACCGCTGATGTCATTACATCAGGGCTTGCGCCAGGATAGAGAGTAACAACCTGAATAGTTGGATAATCAACTTCAGGTAACGCAGAGACAGGTAGCATTCGATAGCCGACAATCCCAGCTAAGAGTATGGCGACCATAAAAAGGGTTGTTGCAACAGGGCGCAGAATAAATAAGCGAGATGGGCCACCGCCTGTACCGTGTTTTTTTTCGGTCATTACGCTTTCTCCGCAATTACACGGTCATTTTCTTTATTTTGAGGTGCTGTAGGTGTCACGATTTCGACTTTCGCACCTTGTGTTAATCTATCCACACCATCTGTTACAACACGCTGATCTGCCGATAAACCAGACGCTATCACAACTTTTTCTGCATTTTGTAGGGCGACTTCTACGCGTAATTTACTAACTTTATTTTCGTTATCCACAACCCAAACAAAGTGACCTTCATTACCCATTTGCAGAGCAGCATTCGGAATAACAACCGCTTTTTCTAACGTGGTAACATAAAGACGGACATTGACGAATTGATTAGGAAATAATGTCGCCTCTTGTTGCGGAAAACGCGCTTTTAACTTAATGGTGCCAGTTGTAGCATCAATTTGGTTATCAACACTAAATAACTTTCCTTGCGCTAATTCAAATTGGTTATTTCTATCTAATGCGGTGACAGGCAAGTCAGCATTATTTTTACGTGCTTGAATGACCTTTGCTAAATCTTGTTCTGGCAATGTAAAAAGCACATCAACGGGATCCATTTGATTGATGACCACAATCGGTGTTGATGAACCACCTGAAATATAGTTACCCACATCAACTTGTTTTAATCCCACTCGGCCTGAAATAGGTGCCGTAATTTTGCTGTAAGTTAATTGCAGTTGTGCATTACTGATCGCAGCTTCATCAATACGAATACTTGCTTCTGATTGTTTCACTAAGGCTTGTTGATTATCCAACTCTTGTTGTGAAACTAAATGAGTTTTTGCCAGTTTCTGATAACGCGTTAAATCAAGTCGCGCATTGGCCAACGTGGCTTGATCTTTTGCGAGTTGTCCTTTGGCTTGGGCTAATTGCACTTCAAATGGGCGAGCGTCAATTTCTGCTAATAAATCACCTTGTTGAACGTGTTGTCCTTCTGTGAAATGTAAAGCCATTAATTGACCTTCAACACGACTCGTCACTATTACGCTATTGGTTGCTTTCACTGTGCCTAAAGCCGATAAAAATTGAGGCACATCTTCTTGTGTTGATGTTGCAACTTGAACGGGAGGCATAGGAGGACGGCGAGATCCAGCTGTACCTCGACTTTGCGAATGTGTTGCTTGAGCCCCTTTATTTTCAGGCGACATTGTTTTTGCTGTATTAAATTGCCAATAAGCGTAACTGCCTGCGATGACGGCGATTAAAGCGATAATAAGAGAAACTCTTTTTTTAGCATTTTTATTTTTATTCATTACTTTTGTGATCCTACTGGCAACTAGCTAATCAGAAATACTGAAATGAAAATCTGGAATGGTGACATTCTACCTGTTTCTTCACAGTTAAAAATGGAGGAAATATGGAAATTAAGTCAAGGAATGTGTTTTGTTGGCTCTATTTTAAGCAGTTAAAATAAAAAGGCACTGGCATTATTTTATCATTGTTATTTAATAAGCGATTATTTATTGAAAAACACACAAACAACAGCGTGGTTTAATTGTTTATATAGGAATTATTAAGTGGAAAATAATTTATTGATAATCAGTAGGTTATTTTGCTTGATGTTTTTTTAACCGCATAACTATTTTGTACAAATGCCCTTAACTATGATAAAACGCAATAGTTAGTTATAATTCTTAGATAATTATGCTTTCCAGTGATAGAATGCCAACCTTGTTTTTCTCTGTGTTTGAACTCTTCTCAAAGAATAACAATCCAGTATGAAATTCACCGAGCTTTAACTCTGTCTTAAAATAATCATTTTTTGTAAAAATTAGCCTAAATATAAAGGCGTAATAAAATAATTAGAGGTTTTTAGTGTCAACTGCAAACACACCTGACGATGGACAAAAACCGAGCCTGAATGCATTTAAACAGCCTCGCGCATTTTATCTCATCTTCTCAATCGAATTATGGGAACGTTTTGGCTATTACGGTCTGCAAGGGATCATGGCCGTTTATCTGGTTAAAATGCTGGGCATGGGTGAGGCTGAAGCAATCACCGTTTTTGCCGCATTTACCGCATTAGTTTATGGTTTTGTTGCTATCGGTGGATGGCTGGGTGATAAAATCCTTGGTACAAAAAGGGTTATTATCCTTGGTGCTATTGTTTTGGCAATTGGCTATGCAATGGTGGCTTTCTCAGATCACGATAAAGATGTGATTTATTGGGGGCTAGCAACCATTGCTGTAGGTAATGGTTTATTTAAAGCTAACCCATCATCGTTATTAGCAACCTGTTATGAGAAAGACGATCCGCAATTAGACGGTGCATTTACGATGTACTATATGTCTATCAACGTGGGTTCGTTTTTATCTATGTTGGCAACACCATGGCTCGCTGCTAATTATGGTTGGGATGTAGCGTTTGCATTAAGCGTTGTTGGCATGATGATCACCTTAGCAAACTTTATGGTTTGCCGTGGTTGGATCAAAGATAAAGGTTCTAGACCTGATTTTGAACCGCTTAATTATTTAAAATTATTATTAACGCTGGTGGGTATTGTTGCACTAACCGCATTATCTACTTGGTTATTACACAATAATGAAGTGGCGAGTTGGTCTTTAGCGATTATCTCATTAGGTATCATCCTGATTTTTGCGCGTGAAACCTTTATGATGAAAGGTGCTGCACGTCGTAAGATGATTGTTGCATTTTTACTGATGGTTGAAGCTGTGGTCTTCTTTGTTCTTTACGATCAAATGCCAACGTCTTTAAACTTCTTCGCAATCCATAACGTAGAACATTCGATTTTAGGTTTCAGCGTTGAACCAGAGCAATTCCAATCACTTAACCCATTCTGGATCATGTTAGCAAGCCCACTATTAGCGGCTGTGTATAACTTTATGGGTGATAAACTGCCAATGCCATATAAGTTCACCGTAGGGATGTTCTTAAGTGCAACCGCATTCCTAGTGTTACCACTGGGTGCAAGCATGGCAAATGAAGCAGGTATTGTGTCATCATGGTGGTTAGTCGCAAGTTATGGCTTCCAAAGTATTGGTGAGCTAATGATTTCAGGGCTGGGCCTTGCAATGGTTGCTCAACTTGTCCCACAGCGTTTAATGGGCTTTATAATGGGGGCTTGGTTCTTAACGTCAGCAGCAGCTGCCATTATTGCTGGTAAAGTTGCAAGTTTAATGGCGGTGCCAGAAGATGTACAAAGTGCACACGCATCATTAGAAATCTACAGCAGTGTCTTCTTACAAATCGGTATAGTAACGGGTGTTATTGCCATTTTAATGCTTTTAACTGCACCAATGTTGAGCAAAATGACACAGTAATTTGTAACATTCAGAAATGAAAGCTTAAGAAAATAAAGGATGCCACAAGGCATCCTTTATTATGTTTATGGTGATCCCATTCAGAAAAATTGGCAACCATAAAAAATACCGCCCGAATAAGGGCGGTTTTGTATAAAAGGATACTTATAGAACATATTTATACATTGATAAAGACTTAACCAACCACTTTATCAATTTGCAACGCAACGTCCTTTTCTTGGGTTGTTGGCTTTACAGCTGTCCATCCTTTATAAGCTAAAGGTAAGAACGCAACGGCAATAGCTAAGAATGAGACACCAGCGACATAATAGGCACCTGCCATAGCCGTCTTTTCTAACCATGCTCCTGTTAGCATTGGGGTTAATCCACCGAATACGGCATAAGCCATATTGTAAGCAAAAGACAATCCCGAAAAACGAATCGATGGTGGAAATGCTCTTGTACTTACAATTGGTGTTGTTGCAATCGCTCCCACAAAAAAGCCCATTAAGCCATAATTAAATGCTAACTGAAAACCTGACATAGCTGTATCTAAACTGCCATAGAAGTGGAATGCAGTAACAATCAAACCACCCCATGATAATATCATTGAAATTCGTGTTCCTAATTTGTCGCCAATCCAACCCCAGAAGATACAACCTAAAGTTAAGGTTAATGTTGCCACACAGTTTGCTTCTAATGAGGTAGTTCTATCAATTTTGTAAATCCCTTCAACAATCACGCTAGGTGTCATCAATATGGTGACAACAATAGCTGTTGATAAAGACCAAGTTAATATGGCTGTAATTAAACATGCCTGTTTGTGGTTTTTAATAACAGAAACGACAGGCATTTCTTGTGCTAAAGCTTTTTTCGCCGCCATCTCTTTAAAGATAGGGGTTTCTTGCAAAAAGCGACGTAAGTAAACAGAGATTAAGCCGAATATTCCCCCTAAGATAAAGGGAATACGCCATGCAAAGTCATTAACTTCTTGAGCGCTATAACTACGCTGAACAATAATCGCAACAATTGATCCTAATAAAATGCCGCCAGTAATACCTGATGTTAATGTCCCGACACCTAAACCATAACGTTGTTTTGGTGTATGTTCTGCAATAAAGACCCAAGCTCCAGGCATTTCGCCACCGATAGCCGCACCTTGCATGATACGCATCAATAACAACAATAAGGGGGCAGCAACACCAATGCTGGCATATGTTGGTAATAAACCAATAATTAATGTTGGAACAGCCATTAAAAAGATACTTAAAGTAAACATACGCTTACGGCCAATAATATCACCGTAGTGCGCCATAATAATGCCACCTAAAGGGCGAGCGAGATAACCTGCGGCAAAAATACCTAATGTTTGCATTTGTGCGATAAAGGCGTTGTCACCAGGAAAGAACAAGTGGCTCAATGTTTTCGTAAAGAACACGAAGATCACGAAATCATAGAACTCCAAAGTTCCTCCTAGTGAGGATAAACCCAACGTTTTATAATCGTTGCGATTTAATGGTCTTGCCGTAGGTTGACTCAACGGCTGAGTGGAGTGTGATTGTGATGTCATAATAACAACCTATAATAATCATCGTAATAAAATTAATAGCGAATAAAGTCACAAATACATTCTTTTAGGATCAGCAAATAAAATAAGGTAGAAATAAATAACAATAAGTGGTTATTTATAGGTTATTTACGTGAGAAAGAATAATGTTGTGATGATAGTTTAAGTTATAACAGGAAGCTCTTAATGATGTAAATAGGTCAAAATAAAACAATCAAATAGACTTTAAAATTAAACATTATTGGATTTAATTGTTTTTATTTTTAAATTTAATGGTGTTTTATTTTGATATTTGTCTTTTACTATATATAATATAAAAATATTGCACATTATTCTTAATGGAGAGAATTTTAATATTTTTAAATAAAATGGAGGTGATATTGAATATATTCATTATGTTTTAAATAAACGATTAAATAATAAAATTAGCTTAATTTTAATTTATTATTTTTTGTAAAAAAAGTTATTATTAGATAATTAAGAAAGTTATTCTTATTAATAATGAAAGATATGATCTGATAAGAAATAGATTACTAGCATATTCCACTATATGTTAAACCTAACCCCATTAACATTAAATTTCAATAGATTTATAAATATTGAAATTAAATGCCAGCAAAATTTATAATGCTAATCATATTTTTGTGTTTTTATGCACAATGTGTTTTTTGATACTTAAATTGCTAATTAAGAATAAAAACAAAATCAGGCATCAGAAAAGCAATTTTTGGCTATAATTACATCGATAGGTCAATTGATATGTCGGAGGATTTATGGTCTCTATTTCTATGAGTGCTGTTCTCTTAGCTGCAATTGTTCTGTTTGCATCTCTTTCTATCGTCGCATTAGGAGGGGGATTAGCATTAAAAACAATGCTGGATAACACAAAACACAGTGATAACTATGTATTGCATACTTCAGTTAAAAAGACATTTATCACATCACTGATGATTGTATTGTTGCTTGTTTACTATTACCTCTCAACAACGGGTTAATGATTTATTGTTATTTACACAAAAAAACGCCACTGTATTTTATTCACAGTGGCGTTAGTGTAATAAGCTTTATTTTAAACTAGGAAAATAGTAGCTAAACCTAAGAAGATAAAAAAGCCACCAGTATCGGTAATAGCCGTTATCATGACACTTGAACCAATTGCTGGATCTTTACCTAATTTAATCATGATCATTGGGATTAACACACCCATCATAGCGGCCATTAAGAGATTAAGCACCATCGCCATTGTCATTACGGCACCCATAGCAAGGTCACCATAAAGGAAGAAGGTGACAATCCCCATTATCCCCCCCCAAACAACGCCGTTAATTAAGGCGACGCCAAGCTCTCTTAAAATTAAGAATGAGAAGCTTCCGGTTTGAATTTGGTGCAGTGCTAAGGCACGTACAATCATTGTAATAGTTTGATTACCCGTGTTACCCCCAATACCTGCAACAATTGGCATTAGTGTGGCAAGCGCAACTAATTGCGAGATAGTATCTTCAAAGACACCGATAACACGGGAGGCAACGAAAGCGGTACATAAGTTGATAGCAAGCCAAGTCCAACGTGTTTTAACGGCTTGTCCGACTGGAGCGAAAACGTCCTCTTCTGGGCTCAACCCCCCCATACGACGAATATTGGTATCACTCTCTTCGTGCATGTTATCAACGATATCTTCAACAGTTAATCGACCCATTAAAAGACCATTACTATCAACAACAGCAGCTGAAATTAAGTCATAACGTTCGAACGCGCCCGCAGCATCTTCGCCTTTTTCTTCGGGCATAAAGCTCACGGTATCTGTTTTCATTACATCTG
Organism: Proteus sp. G2300; assembly: GCF_009915965.1. NCBI lineage: Bacteria > Pseudomonadati > Pseudomonadota > Gammaproteobacteria > Enterobacterales > Morganellaceae > Proteus > Proteus sp. G2300. The sequence goes on along the minus strand of NZ_JAABNK010000023.1, from coordinate 502,392 downwards.
AGACAAGTTTGTCAGGAGATTGCGTTAAAACAGTGGTTAATGGAAGTTCGCCTAACAGATGATTTTTATTATCAATAACGAAAATTTTATCCGTTGCTTCAGGAATAGAGCCTCGTTGGCGTAAATAGCGTTGTACAGTTTTTAGCGTTACATTGCCTCGCACAGTGACGAACTCAAAGTCCATCATTTGACCCACGCTGTCTTTGGGATATTGCAGGACTTCTCTTATCCTATTACGCAGGCTTGGTTCTAAATAGGTAAGAAGGCGACGCATTGTATCGCGGGGTAAGTGCTCTGCAATGTACGCTTGCTCATCCACATGTAATGTGGCAACCGATCGTAATAATTCACGGTCGGTCATATCTTTAATTAAGCTGTCCCAAACGGCGACAGACGCTTCGACTAAAACAGCACCACGTTCATTATTATCAACCAAATGCCACAATGCGAGACGTTCGTCATAGGGAAGGGCTTCAAGAATATCTGCAATATCTGCCGCGTGTAGATCTTGTAGTAATTCTCGAACAGTGGTGATTTTTTCATGAAGTTCATGGTGGCTCAGCCTATCATTTTCACTTGCTTCCCCTAAAACGGTTTCAACAAAATGATCATCTTCAAGAAAGATACTCAAAATTTGCTGACGCAGGAGTGCCACTTTTTGTGAATACGGGTTGATGGCAGCCGCAGTATCATTGTTGATAGCTGGTTGAGACATGTTATTCCTTTTTAATTCTTACGAGGGAGATAACCATTAACAATAATTATTCCATTTTAGGATGATTATCGGTTTTCTCCGTATAAAAAATATGAATCTTGAACAATATTGCGTCGATGATGTTCATATTGTGGTCACAAATCAAACCCATGTTGTTATGTGATAGTGGTTGTAAGATAGATGCAACAAAAGACGCATTGGGTAGCGTCTTTTTCTGTATAATATCATATTGTTAAGCAGATTCCTCTTTTATATCCAGTTTCCAGCCAGGAACTGACTGCCAATGCTCTTGTTCTTTTTCTAAATCCAATTCCATCAATGTGTTATCGGAAAGATATTTTTTAGGAAAATAAAGAGTCCAATGATTTTCATCAGTAACTAAACGCAAAGATGCTGGTTTTGTTGTCGATTGTCGCTGATTATTAAGTAAAGTTGCTAATCTCAGTATTTGTACGAGTGGGAAATACTGTTTCTTTTTATAAAGATTAAATTTAGGTAGCTCATCCAATTTAATCCCTTTACGGTGATAGCGAACTAAGGTTGTTAATAAGAGTTGTTGTTCTTGATTAAAACCCGGTAAATCTGTATTTGAAAGAATATAGGCTGAATGGCGGTGCAACCCACTTAAATTAATGCTTAATCCGACTTCGTGTAACATAACCGCCCAAACCAAGATGGCTTCTAGATCAGGGCGAACGAGTTTTGGGTTTTGTTGCGCCCATTGCTCGTAAAGGGATTGCATCGTTTCAAGCACCCGCTTTGCTTGCTCTCTATCAATATTATAGTGTTCGGCAAGGCTCTTGGCTGTACGTTGGCGAATATCTTGATGGCGAAATCTACCTTCCATTTCATACAATACACCTTCACGTAGTGCTCCATCGGAGAGGTGTAGCGCTTTTAATCCCAAAGAATCAAAAATACCGCATAAAATCGCCAAACCGGGTACGAAAACATGCTTACGCTCATCAGATAATCCCGGTAACGAAATATCTTTAAATCTTTTAAAACGTAACACTTGCTTTGTTAACATAAGTAGGCGTTCAGGTGTGATAACACCGTCTTTTTCGCCAAACTCAACTAAGATCTCATGAGCAGCTTTAATCGTACCTGATGCCCCTAAAGCAACATCCCAGCCGGTCATTTTGTATTGCCATGCTATTTTTTCCATTTTACGCGCAGCTTTTTCTCGTGCTTTACGAAAAGCAGACTCGCTGATTTTTTGTTCAGGAAAAAATTGGCGACTAAAACTGACACAACCCATACGTTGGCTTTCAATTAATATAGGCTCAAAATTTTCACCAATAACTAATTCCGTTGAGCCACCACCAATATCAATAACAAGCTTTCGGCCTTTTTCAGATTGCGTATGTTCAACGCCCATAAAGATAAGTCGGGCTTCTTCATGTCCTGAAATAATTTCTATAGGGTAAGGGATGACTTCTTTTGCCCGTTGAAGAAAGACTTTTGCATTAGTAGCAACACGCAATGTATGCGTACCGACAACGGTCACATTTTCTGCAGGAAAGCCCTGTAACCTTTCAGCAAAAAGAGAAAGGGCAGAAAGTCCACGTAACATAGCTTCTTCGCTTAACTCATTGTCATCGTCAAGACCATCAGCGAGATAAACGCGCTGTTTTAAGCGACTTAATACTTGCAATGCGCCATTAACAACACGTGCAATTATCATATGAAAACTATTAGAGCCGAGGTCTATAGCCGCAATTTCTAAAGGACGAGGTGAAGAGTCATCTTGTGATAAAGGCATAAAATTACGCTCGTGATCCGGGTTGTTCTAACAATTTAATGTACTCATAGACAGCAAGCTGGGAACGAATTTTACGTTTATTTCCACGAGGAACATAGCTATTTGTTAAATCTTTATCGATAAAACGCGCTTTAACGGTGTCATTAAATTGAATATCTAATATATCAAGAACGCGTTGTTTCAGTTGAGGATCAAGTAAAGCCACCGCAACTTCAATACGATAATCAAGATTTCGCGTCATCCAATCGGCAGAAGATAAGAAAATTTTCTCATCACCTTTATTGGTGAAAACATAAACGCGATCGTGTTCTAAAAAGCGATCAACAATACTGGTGACTTGAATATTTTCACTAAATCCTGGCTGGTTAGGCACTAAAGAGCACATGCCTCGCACTAAAAGTCGGACTTTCACACCAGCTTCTGATGCGTCATAAAGGCGATTAACCAACTCTTCATCGACTAAATTATTCACTTTTAAAGTAATGCCAGCAGGATGCCCGGCTTGAGCACTGTGAATTTCATTAGTAATGAATTGGTTTAAAAGAGTTCGTGAATTTTGAGGTGAAACCATCAAATGCTCAAAAGTAACAGGGCGGTAAGGGTTTTCAATAAAACTAAAGACGCGACGTACTTCATTGGTTATTTCAGTATTTGCTGTTAATAGCGAATAGTCAGTATAAAGACGCGCTGTTTTTTCGTTAAAATTCCCAGTACCAATGTGGGCATAACGAATAATTTCGCCATTTTCTAATCGAGAAATGATAAATAATTTTGCGTGAATTTTTAAACCCGGTGCAGAGAAAATAACGTGAACACCAGCCTCTGTTAAGCGTTTTGCCCAATGAATATTGGCGGCCTCATCAAAACGAGCTTGTAACTCGACAACCACAGTGACGCGTTTACCGTTGTGTGCGGCGTGGATCATGGAATCGATAATCCGAGAGTCTTTTGCAACACGGTAAATATTGATTTTGATTGAAATAACGCTTGGGTCAAAAGAGGCTTGGCGCAACAACTCCAGCACATGTTCAAAGGTATGATAAGGATAATAAAGTAAGACGTCTCGTTCCCTAATGGCATCAAAACCATTACGAAAATTATCAAACCAAATATGACGTAAACGCGGAATAGGTTTATTTAAGAGAAATTTACTGCCTTCATTTGGAAAGTTAATAAAGTCTTTAAAGTTATGATAACGCCCGCCTGCGATAACGGAGTCGTTATTTGATAAACCTAATTTACTGCGCAGTAACGCCACCATTTCATCTGGCATATCACGTTGATAAACAAAACGCACAGGCTCTGCGGTAAGGCGTTGCTTTAAGGTTGATGACATCATTTCCAGTAAACTAGATTCCATTTCTGTCGCAAGATCGTATTCTGCATCTCGCGTCATTTTCATCGAATAAGCATTTAATGAGTCATAATCAAAAAAGCCTTTAAAAACTTCATCAAGGCAGTAACGTAAAATATTATCCAATAAAATCATGGATTTTTTCTTACTGCGTCCTTGATCAGTAGGTAGGATCACAAAGCGAGGAACTTTATCAGATGGAATTTCTAATAAAGCATAATGAATCGTTTGCCCTTGTGCAATTTCAACGGCTAAATAGGTATAGTCATCTTTAAGAAACTCAACCAAATTAGTTTCAGGATTAATTAAAATGGGCGTAATGTGTTTTCTTAAATTTTGACGAAAATATTGGCGTAACCAGATTTGTTGATTAGGCGAGATTTGACGCTCATTAATTAAGAAAATTTGATTTCGTGCCATTTCGAGCAATAAATCGTTATATAAAGCATCGAACTCTTGGTCAGCCTTAGCCACTTTTGATTGAATTTTTTTGATAAGATGACGAGCATGGCTTGAGGCAGAGCGAGAGCCTCGCTCCTCATTAATTAAAATACGACGTTTGACATCCGCAAAACGGACTTTATAAAATTCATCAAGATTATTTGAGTAGATCCCCAGAAACCTGACTCTTTCAATTAACGGGTTTCGTTTATCAGCAGCTTCTTGTAATACACGTTCGTTGAACGCAAGCCAACTGATTTCTTTATCAATATAGAGTCGTTCCTGGGACATCTGAACTCCAACTAGGGTTAAAGTTAAATCTTAATATCTGAATAAATCAGACATGTTGCTTAATAGTCGCACCCGGTTTGACAAAGTTTTCGGGCTTCGCTTCTTTGGCTTTTTGCTCAAAATAAGGTGCTTGGAATGTACACATTCTAATTGCAGAACGATAAGCACCGTTAACAAAAAATTCATCTATTAAATCACCTTCTTTTTTAAAACCAAGCTTTTCATAAATATGAATCGCTTTAGCATTTTCTTTATCAACGATTAAATAGAGTTTGTATAAATTAAGAACAGAAAAAGCATAATCCATGGCTAATTTTGCCGCTCGTGCTGCATAGCCATGACCTTGATGTGCAGGTGCTATGATAATTTGAAATTCGGCACGACGGTGAACATAATCAATTTCAACCAACTCGACAAGCCCTACTTTAGTGCCTTCACTTTCAGCAATAAAACGGCGTTCACTTTGGTCGTGAATATGTTTTTCATATAAGTCACTTAACTCAATAAAAGCCTCATAAGGTTCTTCAAACCAATAGCGCATCACGCTGGCGTTGTTATCAAGTTTATGGACAAAAGAGAGATCTTCTCGTTCGAGAGGACGTAATTTTATAGGTGGAACTTTCTTACCACCGGACATAAGCACCTCGGTGAATGCATTGAATAAAAAGAGAAAAGGGTGACACAAAAAAAGTCACGCGGGCTACAGTGTAGCACAATGTGACTTTTTAGCTTAAACGAAATAGTTAATCAAGATTGTCGAACAGTGCAATATCATCAAGATAAGCTTGATTGTTCTTCATTGTCAATCGGTCTTCAGCTAACCAACGGATCGCTAATGGGTAGATACGATACTCTTCTATTTGTATTCTAGCTTGTAATGATTGTTCAGTGTCATCGGGAAAAACCGGAATACGCGCTTGAATAATCATTGGGCCACCATCAAGTTCTTCAGTGACAAAATGGACGGTAACGCCATGAAAAGGATCTTTATTCGCTAAAACCTGGCGATGAGTATGCAATCCTGGGTATTTGGGGAGCAAAGAAGGATGAATATTTAATAATTTATGCTGATAATGAGCGACAAAAGCAGGTGATAAAATACGCATAAAACCCGCTAAAACCACGATATCAGGTTGATAAACATCAATTTTTTCAATTAACGCTTTATCGTAATCAGCGCTATCATTAAATTGGGTTGGATCAACAAAATAAGCCGGAATATCAGCCTGTTTTGCACGTTCAAGGCCATAAGCATTCGCTTTATTGCTTAAGACAGCAACCACATTACCTGTGATTTTATTTGCCCTACAGGCGTCAATAATCGCCTGTAGGTTGCTGCCGTTTCCTGAAATAAGGACAACGATATTTTTCATTCACATGTTTTCATTAGTTAATAATAACTTGTGCTTCACCTGTCGCTTGTGGCGCAATTTCACCGATAAGCCATGCATTTTCACCACATTCAGCAAGGTGAGTTAATGTTTTTTCAACATCATTTGGGTTGACAGCAATTAACAGTCCGACACCGCAGTTAAAGGTGCGATACATCTCATGCGTGCTGACTTGTCCTGCTTCTTGTAACCATTTGAAGACAATAGGCCATTCCCAGCTTTTACTTTCGATACGTGCTTGCGTATTTTCTGGTAGTACCCGAGGAATATTTTCCCAGAATCCCCCACCAGTAATATGTGCAACTGCATGAATATCAACATTTTCAATTAATGACAGCAGTGATTTCACGTAAATACGTGTAGGTGCTAATAGGTGATCAGCGAGTGATTTGTCACCAAGTGGAGTACTGTCCGCTTGTGTATTACTGACTTCAAGAATTTTTCTGACTAATGAATAACCATTGGAATGAGGGCCACTGGATGCTAGAGCTATTAATGCATCACCAGTTTTAACTTTGCTACCATCAATAATCTCTGATTTTTCAACTACGCCGACACAAAAGCCAGCGATATCATAATCATTACCGTGATACATCCCCGGCATTTCTGCTGTTTCACCGCCCACTAATGCACAGCCTGATTGCTTACAGCCTTCAGCAATACCCGTTACAACACGAGCTGCGGTATCGACATCTAATTTTCCTGTGGCATAGTAGTCAAGGAAGAAAAGGGGTTCGGCACCTTGAACAATTAAATCGTTGACACACATTGCGACTAAATCAATACCGATGTCATCATGGCGATTTAAATCCATCGCAAGGCGGAGTTTTGTACCCACACCATCGGTGCCTGAAACTAAAATAGGTTCGCGGTATTTAGATGGAATGGCACATAATGCACCAAAACCACCTAAACCGCCCATCACTTCAGGACGGCGAGTTTCTTTTACTACACCTTTGATACGATCGACTAAAGCATTACCTGCATCAATATCGACACCGGCATCTTTATAGCTGAGAGAGGATTTGTTAGTCACGTAGAGCCCTCACGGCAAGTTGCTGTTAAGAAAAAAATGTGTGCGAGCGTTATTCTAACAGGCAAAGCAAACGTTTGCGAGGATCTTCTTTCTAGGTCACAATTATTCATGTTGGTGCGGTTAAAAGCTGTGCGTTTGATCAAAATCAATAGAAAAACGATGGAATGTTGGCAAAAAAGCGGTATAATCTCGCGATTTTTTTGTCAGGCTGCGTCGTACATTAGGAGAAATTATGAAGATCGTTGAGGTAAAACACCCACTCATTCAACATAAATTGGGGCTGATGCGAGATCATGATATAAGCACTAAGCGCTTTCGTGAACTGGCTTCAGAAGTTTCCAGTCTACTGACGTATGAAGCTACCGCCGATTTAGCAACAGAGACGGTAACAATTGAAGGTTGGTGTGGTCCGGTAGAGATAGAACAGATTAAAGGAAAAAAAATCACAGTAGTTCCTATCCTCCGTGCAGGTATCGGGATGATGGATGGAGTATTAGAAAATATTCCTAGTGCCCGAATCAGTGTAGTTGGCGTTTACCGCGATGAAGAAACCTTAAAACCCGTCCCTTACTTCCAGAAATTAGCATCCAATATTGAAGAGCGTATGGCTCTTGTTGTTGACCCTATGTTAGCAACAGGCGGCTCTATGATTGCCACAATTGATCTATTAAAAAATGCGGGCTGTACTTCAATTAAAGTATTAGTACTGGTTGCTGCCCCTGAAGGTATTAAAGCATTAGAAGAAGCTCATCCTGATGTAGAGCTATATACTGCATCAATTGATAGCCATCTTAATGAGCATGGGTACATCGTTCCAGGTCTTGGCGATGCGGGTGATAAGATATTTGGTACAAAATAATAATTAAGCCGACTTTGATAGTCGGCTTTTTTTTGGACCACTTCTTCGCTTTATCTTGTTCTATAGTTAGAAAATATAAACCAATTTCACATTCATATTAAAGAGAGGTCGTAAGCATGACTCGTCGTGCAATCGGGGTAGAAGAGCGCCCACCATTATTACAAACAATCCCGTTGAGTCTTCAACATCTGTTTGCAATGTTTGGCGCTACCGTACTTGTGCCAATTTTATTTAAAGTTAATCCGGCAACAATATTATTATTTAACGGGATCGGAACCCTGCTCTATCTCTTTATTTGTAAAGGACGCATTCCTGCTTATTTGGGTTCAAGTTTTGCGTTTATCTCACCAGTACTTTTACTTTTACCATTAGGGTATGAATTAGCTCTTGGGGGATTCATCGTCTGTGGCGTGTTATTTTGTCTTGTGGCAGGTATTGTAAAAATAGCAGGACGAGGCTGGATTAATGTGATGTTCCCTCCTGCGGCAATGGGCGCAATCGTTGCCGTCATCGGACTAGAGTTAGCAGGAACGGCAGCCGGAATGGCGGGCTTATTACCCAGTGCAGATGCGCCAGTTGATAGCCAAACATTGCTTATTTCTATGGTTACTTTAGGTGTGACTATCTTAGGTTCTGTGATGTTTAGAGGATTCCTTGCTATTATTCCTATTCTTATCGGGGTGTTAGCAGGTTATGCGCTCTCTTTTTTCTTGGGCGTTGTTGATGTTACCCCAATTAAAGAAGCTAACTGGTTTGCACTACCTACGTTCTATTCTCCGCGTTTTGAATGGAGTGCTATTTTTATTATCTTACCCGCAGCATTAGTGGTTATTGCGGAACACGTTGGACACCTTGTTGTTACAGCAAATATAGTACAACGTGATTTAATGAAAAATCCAGGCTTACATCGCTCTATGTTCGCAAACGGTTTCTCTACCATTATTTCGGGTTTCTTTGGTTCAACACCAAATACGACTTATGGTGAAAATATTGGTGTGATGGCTATCACTAAAGTTTACAGTTCATGGGTGATTGGTGGTGCGGCAATTCTCGCCATTTTATTATCTTGTGTCGGCAAACTAGCCGCAGCTATTGCAGCCGTACCTGTTCCAGTTATGGGGGGAGTATCTTTATTACTTTATGGTGTTATTGGAGCTTCAGGTATTCGTGTCTTGTTAGATTCGAAAGTTGATTACAATAAACCACAAAACTTGATATTAACGGCTATTATTCTGATTGTCGGTGTGAGCGGTGCTTCCATTCAAATTGGTGCTGCTGAATTAAAAGGTATGGCATTAGCAACCATCGTGGGTATTGTTTTAAGTTTAGTCTTTAAACTAGTCAGCATTGTTCGCCCTGAAACAGAATTAGTGGATAACACCATTGAATCGGTAAGTGGTACAGCAAATAAAAAATAAGCGATATGCTGAAGTTAATGAAAAAGGTGGATAATTTCCGCCTTTTTTATTGCACTTTACTTTTATGTTAATATGAAAAACTAAGATTTTTGATATTTTAAGTGTTTAAAACTTAGAAAAGCATCATTAATTCAATCATGATGTTTATTTAAATAAAATAAATGAGACAATGGGGGCTAATTCTTGTGCGAAATAGACATCTTATCTGCTATTTGAATGATGTTTGTTTTAAGGTGGGATGCGTCTCAAAAAAGGTATAACGCAATTTATGGAAAAGCTGATTGAAATTTATGATTTCATTACATCAAAGCAGATTTTTACCACAGTATTTTTAGTTATTGTGCTACTGGTAGTCTGGTTTTTCGCCAAGATGATTTTCCGCAGAATAGCAAAGCGATTGCTTTTTTTATTTACTGAACTTTCAGATGAAGAAACTATTGAAGATATCGCTAAAAAGAGTGCCTCTATCGTTGCGGTAACATTAGTTCTCTATATTAATCAGTTATTACCATCTTTTTCACATGAGATGAATGTGATCTTTGAGACGGTTGCTCGAGCTTTTATTATTATCAATATTGCCTCATTGCTTAATAATGCCCTTGATATCTTTAATATTAGGCATGCAAAAAAAGCATGGCATCGGAATAATTCTATCAAAGGTTATATTGAAATTGCCAAAATTGTCGTTTGGATAATTTCTTTTATCCTGATTATTGCTCTCTTTACTGAGCAATCACCACTTATTATTATCTCAAGCTTTGGTGCTATTGCTGCGGTATTAATGTTTGTTTTTCAACATACTCTTATTTCATTTGTTGCCAATATTCTTATTTCCAACGGCAAAGTATTAAAGCTTTATGATTGGATAGAATTGCCAAGTAGCAATATCAGTGGCGAGGTGATTGATATCGCATTACACACCATCACCATACGTAATTGGGATAACACGATTTCACGTATTCCGACAAAGGATTTTTTGACAGAAAAATATACTAACTGGCAACCGATGTTTTCATCAGGAGGACGTCGGATTAAACGTAGCTTTTATATTGACCAATCTTCTATTTCATTTGCGACGGAAGAGTTGGTTCTTGAATTAAAAAATACTGTACCTCTTCGTAAGAGCATAGAAGCGATGCTTGAAGGCAAAGAAGAAGAAATTGGTGATATTAATGTATGGTTAGAAACAAAAGGGGTGACCAATTTACAGCTATTTAGAAAGTACATGCTAAATTGGATAAAAATGCGTGGCGATGTTCGACCTGATATGTATTTGGTGATCAGAACAATGCCACCAACTCCAATGGGATTACCTGTAGAGTTATACTGTTTTACCCGAGCAACGACTTGGGTTGAATATGAAGAAACACAATCTGAAATTTTTGAGTATATAAACGCATCAGCTAAATATTTTAAGCTCGATATTTATCAACAGCCGTCAGGTAATGATGTTGCGAAATTAAAATTCAAATAATAAAGATGATTAATTAAACAAAGAATTCGTTTCGGATTTTGCGCTAAATAATTTTAGCTACGGCTAGGTGACAACAGGAAGTATGAGAAGTATACAAAATAGGCTTATCAGGATAATTTTGCTGTTATCTTCATCAGTATAATGTGCTTTTTTAATATTGGTTCTGACCTTGTGAGAATTTGTGTTAGAATCTCCGCGTTTATTAAACTATTCAGGTGAGGTGCTTCTGAATACGCCGTCACAGCTATCATTACCACTATCTCTGCCCGACGATGAGACATTCGATAGCTTTTATGCAGGAGAAAACGCGTCGTTAGTCGCGGCAATCCAAACCGCCATTCATCAATCTCATGGCAGTTATATCTATTTCTGGTCCCGCGACGGAGGTGGGAAGAGCCATCTATTACATGCTGCTTGTGCTGAACTTTCATTAAAAGGTGATGCTGTTGGGTATGTGCCACTTGATAAACGAGCCTATTTTGTTCCCGATGTCCTTGAAGGTATGGAGCATTTATCGTTAGTTTGTATCGATAATGTTCAATGTATCGCGGGAGATGAAGAGTGGGAACTCGCTTTATTTAATCTTTATAACCGCGTTTTAGAGCATGGTCGAACTTGTTTATTAATTACCGGGGATAGACCACCTCGACAAATCGAATTACAACTTCCTGATCTTGCTTCTCGACTGGATTGGGGGCAAATTTATCGTTTACAGCCATTAAGCGATGAAGAAAAAATTCAAGCATTGCAATTGAGAGCAAAGCTTCGTGGGTTTGAATTACCTGAAGATGTGGGGCGCTTTGTATTAAAACGCCTGGATAGAAAAATGCGGACACTCTTCGAAATGCTCGATGAGCTTGACCACGCATCTATTGTTGCTCAACGTAAGCTCACTATTCCCTTCGTGAAAGATATTCTTAAACTTTAGCTTTACCTTTGTTAATGCTATTTCTCATCGTGTTAGGCAAGGTAAATAACGCAAGCTCGCCTCTATCGTCTAAATTAAAACCTACTAAAAAATCATGTTGTTATGGCGATGTTTTGTATTAGATACAATAAAAAAAACCGCTTGTCTTTGTAAAAGGCAAGCGGCGAGAAATACAAACAATAAAGGAGGAGGGTTAAATAATTAGTGAGCTTCTACTACTTTGGCTTTCTTTTGAGGTATCAGTAAGAAAATCAGATACAGTACAGTAATTGCAACAGTGTAGCCTGTGAAAATTAACCAGAATGATTTCCAGTCAACAGCACCATTGGTGGTATATAAGTCAATGACCCAGCCACTTAACATTGCGCCCAAATAAGTACCAAAACCATTCACCAAGGTCATAAACATGCCTTGTGCTGTTGAACGATATTGTAATGGGATCTCTTTTTCTAAGAATAATGAACCTGAAATATTAAAGAAGTCGAACGCACAGCCGTACACAATCATTGATAATAATAAGACGATTTGGCCTAATGATGTGTAGTCGCCATAAGCAAAGAAACCGAAACGTAAAATCCAAGCAATCATACTAAATAAAACAATAGTTTCGATTCTTACACGTTTTAGTAACAAAGGCAGGAATAGAATAAACACGACTTCTGAAATTTGTGAAATAGATAAGAATACAGAAGGATAACGTGCAAAGAATGAATCATCCGCATTTGGAGATTGTGCAATATCTTGTAGGAAAGGTACACCAAATGTATTGGTAATTTGCAGTACTGAGCCTAATAGAGTTGCGAAGAATAAGAAAACAACGACATTTTTCTTTTTAAACACCTGTAAGATATTTGAAAGACTAAATGCGGCTTCTTCCATTTTAATTTCATTTTCATCAGCTGATTTAGTTGCAGGTAAGAACATTGCAAATACAGCTAAAACAAGAGAGGCGAGTGCTGCAACAAAGAGTTGGTGATAACTATTTCCTAGACCTAAGAAACTAATAACCCACATAGCAGCGATAAAACCGACGGTGCCGTAAACACGAATTTTGGGGAAGTAGTTATTAGGCTCTAAATGTTTTTGCTCTAATAGTTCAAAGATGATGCTGTTTGCCATTGAAATACTTGGCATAAAGAACAATAAATGCAACAGGGTAGCAAAAAATAGTGTGGTGACTGTTGTCATTTGCGACATCAACACTAATGCTAATGCAGAAAAAATATGCAGGGTAATAAACACTAATTTGCGGTTATTTATTTTATCTGCAATAAATCCCATGATGACAGGTGCGATAAGTGAGGCGAGTCCAAGAGCACTGAAAATAAGCCCAACATCACTACCTTTAAAATGCAGTTCTCCAAAGAGGTACGAGGCGAATGTGACCAGCCAAGATCCCCATATAAAGAATTGGAGGAATGAGACAAGTTTTAATCTAAGTACGATATTCATCTGTTTTCCTATTAGCCTAGCAATCACCCGACATCATAATGATGATTGGTTGGTTTTAATTGCCCGTAATGTTGGCTATAACGTTGTTTATTTCACATACATCTATAACTTCATTTCATATCGATTAATTGTCATCAATTTAAAAATTAACAACCAAAGAAGAGATAGAGTAAATAACAAATTGAAAGTTTATTGCTGTATTGCAGTATTATTTAAAATGTATTTTTTTTGTTAAATTTTTTCTTGGATGATAATGAAAAAATATTTTGGCGAGAATTTAGCGTTTATCAACTCTGCTATCATATTTTCTGATGCCCATGATATGTAGGAACGTATTCGTGTAAAGAGACTTGAGTCACAATATAAATGAAACAAATGATTATTTTTTCTTTTTAAGGTGATCTATAGCGGTATTGTGTGATCTTGATAGACATTTCAAAAAATGATGATTTATTAGCCATAAAAAATATGAAAATGAGATGAATTTTTTTGAAAGCAAAAAGAGATTACTTTTTTCCTGTTGAAGAAATAAAGAACACTTTATTAATTTAGGTGATTACAATTTAATAACATTTGGTGATTTACGTCTAAATAGGGAAAAGAGAGTAAACGGTTGCGGTATTAATGATAAAACAAAAAGAATAAAGCCTATCTCACACATCGCTAAGTATAGGCTTTAATTTTCTACTCTTAGCTAAATAACTCTTTCACTTGCTCTGGTGGGCGGCCTAAACGGGCCTTATTCCCTACAACCACAATAGGACGCTCAATAAGCTTAGGGTTGTCATGCATTGCTTGGATTAATGCATCTTGTGATGTTTCGTCAGCAAGTTCGAGCGTTTTATAGCTATCTTCTTTTGTGCGCATTAATTTTCTTGCATCATCAAAACCTAATGCCTTAAGAAGTATTTTAAGTTCTGCGACTGAAGGTGCTGTATCTAAGTAGAGAATAACCTCAGGGGTTATTTGCATTTCTTCTAGTAAATGTAAGGTTTCACGGCTTTTTGAACAGCGTGGATTATGATAAATCGTCACTTTCTTGGTCATGTTGTCCCTTATTTAAATTGACTGTCTCTTTGTTGTATTTTTCTTAACTGGTCAATACGCGCGTCAAAGCGTGCTTGATCATTACTGCCTAGTTTAACTTGTCTACTTGCATCACCTAGATAACGGATCGCTGTTTCAAAGTCACCTCTGAGTGCTAAATCTTCCGCATAAGCTGCTAATTCATGAGCTCTATCACCTTGTTTAGCAGCGTTTTCTGCCATTAATTGCCAACCAATGGGATCACTTGGGTTATCAAATGTATAACGGTAAAGCAGTCGATTCGCTTCGTTATATTGCTTATTATGCATGTAGGAATTGGCTAAGTTAGCAATAATGACATTGTTATTTGGTTTTTGTTTTAATGCTAATTGTAATCTTGCGACAGCATCTCTCGCCCGATTTTGCTCTAAATCGATATCGGTTATCGCGTCAATAAGCCAAATATTATTAGGCTCTTTTTCTAACATTGGAGTTAGCAGTTTTCGTGCTTCATCAAATTTACGATCACGAGAGTAAATTAATATTTGCGCATAATTAGCTGCTGATTTTTCAATAGCAGTGCCTTGCTTAAATTGATCAAGCGTAGTTTGAAATGCGTTATCTGAGGCGGGATTTTTATTTAACATGGCGAGTACACGCATTTTGGCAAACAGAAAATCAGCTGACTGAGGAAGTTGGCGTGCAGGATATTGACTAGCTCGGCTTCTCGCATCAGATAATCGGCTATCTGGTAAAGGGTGCGTTAATAACATTTCAGGCGGTTTAGAGCTATAGCGGACCTGGTCGGCAAGAATTTGCATAAAATCAGGCATTCCCTTGGGATCAAATCCAGCTCTGTAGAGTATTTGTATCCCAATACGATCAGCTTCTTGCTCATTCATTTGTGTAAACGTGATCATATTCTGCTGCATCCCCGCCATGCTTCCCGTAAAGGTCGCTAGCCCAGCATTGGGGTTTGCCATAAAAATCAAGATAGAACCTAACACCCCTGCAAGTGCAAGTGGTGATGTCTTTTTTTGATCTTCAAGCATTCGTGCTAAATGACGTTGTGTAACATGCGTGATTTCGTGGGCCATAACAGAGGCTAATTCGCTTTCATTTCGGCTATAACGAAAGAGTGCAGAATGCAAAACGATATTTCCCCCAAAATAAGCAAACGCGTTAATATTGGGATTGTTAACCAAATAGAAGTGAAAGGGGGTTTTTACTGAATTGGCATTAGAAACGAGTTTTTGCCCTAAATTATTAATGTAGTTAGAAAGTAATGGGTCAAAAACTAATGGTGCACTATTTCGCAGTTGGCGAGTATAGTAATCACCCATAGCGATTTCTTGATTAATACTCAGCGTTGAACCTGCTGTGGTTCCCATATCAGGTAAGGAGTCTTCAATATCAATTGCAGCATGTGCTGGTACGACTGATGTTGATAGCAACGCAGAAACAAGAAGCGCGACTAATGGTTTTTTAAGTCTGAGTTTCATACAACTGTATCCTGATGGCTATCCTAACAAAAAATTAATAATTAATGATGTATGATAGCAAAACCTAACGTAAAATCTGTCAAAAGATTATTGCTTATGTAAATGAATACATATAGCTCTATTATTCTGATTATTATAAAGGATCTTCATTTTCATGCTGGACTTGCTTGTTCAATGGTACAAACGCCGATTTGCTGATCCACAAGTTATCGCTCTTGTGGTTATCTTAATTGCAGGCTTTTCAATTCTGTATTTTTTTAGTGGCATACTTGCTCCTTTATTAGTGGCAATCGTACTTGCCTACCTTTTAGAGTGGCCAACTCATTTACTTGAGAAATTGGGATGTGCTCGAATTTGGGCCGTATCGATAATTCTGACACTCTTCATCGGTATTAGTGCCATTGTTATTTTGATTTTAGCGCCAACGGTTTGGCAACAAGGGATGACACTGATTTCAGATATCCCAAATATGATCAATAAATTCAATGCATTTGCACATGAATTGCCTGATCGTTTCCCTGCATTAATGGATGCGGGGATTGTTGATATGATGGCAGAAAATTTGCGGAGTAAGTTCTCAACCGTCGCTGAATCTGTCTTGAAAGTATCTTTAGCTTCATTAATTGGTGTTATCACTCTTTCTATTTATCTTATTCTTGTCCCTTTAATGACGTTCTTTTTGCTTAAAGATAAGCAACAGATGCTTAATGCTGTACGTCGTGTTTTACCAAAAAACAGAATACTGGCAGCACAAGTTTGGATTGAAGTTAATCAGCAAATTACTAACTATATTCGCGGTAAAGTGACAGAAATGGTCATTGTTGGTGTCTTTACTTATTTTGTTTTTGCTTTCTTTGATCTACGTTACTCCGTATTGCTTGCTGTTATTGTCGGCGTTTCTGTTTTAGTGCCTTATGTTGGTGCTGTTTTAGCAACCATTCCAGTTATTGTGATTGCGCTTTCTCAGTGGGGATTAGGTTCTGATTTTTGGGCGTTATTTATTGCTTATCTTGTTGTTCAAGGATTAGATAGCAACTTATTAGTACCGATTTTGTTCTCTGAAGCGGTAAATATGCATCCTTTAGTTATTATCTTATCCGTGATTATATTTGGTGGTATGTGGGGATTTTGGGGCGTTTTCTTTGCGATCCCATTAGCAACCTTGATAAAAGCAGTATTACATGCATTACCTGATGAAATTGCAAATGAGCAACATATAAAGAAAAGCTAAATAGGGTATTGCACTAACAAAAAACAGACAGTGAAAACTGTCTGTTATCTTATTAATACGCAATCGCTATTTACGGATGCTGGGCGAGATATTCGAGAACAATTTGATGGTGATTAGTGGTTTTAAAGCTATCAAAAACGTGCTCAATAACACCATTTTTGTCAATTAAGAAGGTTGTACGATGAATACCATCGTAAGTTTTCCCCATAAATTGCTTTTCTCCCCAAATACCAAACTCTTCGGCAACTTTATGATCCTCATCTGAAAGTAATGTGAAGTTTAACATCTCTTTTTCAGCGAAGCGGGAAAGTTTTTCTGATTTATCTGTGCTAATACCCAATACTTCGACTTGTGCCTTTTTTAATGCGTCCATTTCATCACGTAAGCCACAAGCTTGAGCCGTACAGCCTGGTGTCATTGCTTTAGGGTAAAAATAAACGAGCACACGTTGACCAGCGAAATCAGATAAATTAATTGTTTCTCCATCTTGGTCGGGCAGACTGAATTGAGGCGCCTTTTCACCGGCTTTTAATGGGTTCATTTGGTCATTCTCCATTTTTTACTGTTTCATCATCAGACTATTTACGATACTTATTGTGCCTTGAGCATTTAGCTCTGTACATAATTGATTGAATTTCTCATGAATAACAAGACCGTGATCATCTAATGGGTTGTGCGCCGTAATTTGTATCTCTAAACGGGCGGGGGTACCATCTTCTGACGGGTGCGTTTTAGAAATTAATTCAGCGAGATTAAAATTATGCTGGCTAAATAAATTAGTAAAGCGTTCTACAATACCGGGTGCATCTTCAATATCAACTTTCGCTGCAATAGTTGAAGGATAGGTAACAGGCGCACCATTTTGAGTTCTTTTCATGACGGTCAATAAATCTAGTTCCGCACTTTTAATTGGCAACAACGCTTCTAACTGGGCGATAGCGTTCCAGCCTCCTGAGAGTAGCATGATAAACGTAAACTCTTGACCAAACATCGCAAGTCGGCTGTCCTCGATATTACATCCGCATTGGCTGACTAATTGTGTAATGGTATCAACAATACCTGGGCGGTCAGCACCTAATGCAGTAATGACGAGAAAATGTTTATCAGGTATGGGCAAAATGAGGTTCCTTTTGACTTTCAGTTTATTCTTAACAGGTAAACACAAAATTTGATTTCTGCCAAGATCCCTTGCTCACTATCTTCAATTATTATCTCTCTTTAATTCATATCAAAGAATATTAGCAAATTTCATTAGAAACCTAGAGTTAAGTAGTTTTCAATAGAGCAATGAATGAGTACCATTGAGTATACGTCTATCTCGGAGCAATGATTATGGTGAATAACGAATTTAATTTTACAGGCAGTATGGTGGCATTGGTTACACCAATGGACACAAAAGGCAATGTTGACCGGGTTAGTTTACGTAAATTAGTTGACTATCATGTTAATGCAGGCAGTGCCGCTATTGTTTCTGTCGGTACAACAGGAGAATCTGCAACATTAAGTCACGACGAACATGTTGATGTTGTTTTAATGACATTAGATATGGCGGATGGACGTATTCCTGTGATTGCAGGTACCGGTGCTAATGCAACATCTGAAGCAGTCTGGTTTACACAACAATTTGAAAACAAAGGTATTGCAGGTTGTTTAAGTGTGACGCCATATTATAATAAACCTTCACAAGAAGGGTTATATCAGCACTTTAAAGCGATTTCTGAAAGTACTGCGCTACCACAAATCCTGTATAATGTACCGGGCCGTACTGGGTGCGATTTATTGCCAGTAACAGTTGCACGTTTAGCTAAGTTGGATAATATTGTGGCAATTAAAGAGGCGACAGGGAACTTAAGTCGGGTTAGTCAAATCCAAGAGTTGGTTAATGATGATAGTTTCATCTTATTAAGTGGAGATGACGCATCATCATTAGACTTTATGCAACTTGGTGGTCACGGTGTTATTTCGGTTACTGCTAACGTTGCAGCGTCAGAGATGGTAGAATTATGTCGATTAGCAAATGCAGGTGAGTTTGCAAAAGCACGTGAACTTAATCGACGTCTGATGGACTTACATCATCAGTTATTTGTTGAACCTAATCCAATCCCAGCTAAATGGGCGTGTCAACGTATTGGATTGATTGAAGACGCCACATTGCGCTTACCTATGACTCCGTTGACATCATCAGGTCAGCAAATTGTCGAGAAAGCGCTGTTAACAGCGGGAATACTGTAAAACTTAGGGAATTTTAATGGCAACACTATTGCATAAATCAAAGATTATGAAGGTCGCGGGTCTGTCGCTGGTGGTTTTACTGGCAGCCTGTTCAAGTGATCAGCGCTATAAACGTCAGGTTAGTGGTGATGAGTCTTATTTAGAGACGGCAGAGCTAAAGAATTTAGCGATTCCGGCGGGTATGGTGTTGCCTTTGCAAAATGGGGAATATGATATTCCAACCCCTAAAAAAACGGAGCCAGTAGGTTTAGCGCTTGATATTCGTCCACCTACTCAAGCACTGAATTTATTAAGCGGTTCACGTAGTGAAAATAACGCAGATAACAGCAGGCTGTTATTGCCTAACGCACCTGAAAATACAACACTGTATGAGCAAGTAACGGCTATTTTAAAAGATAAAGGCGTTGCTATTGCAAAAAGTGATGCTGGGCAAAAAGAAATTCACACTGATTGGATAACGTGGCTACGTGCAGATGAAAACGTGCCTTTCCAAACGCGTCAGCGCTTAGCGATAACTCAATCGGGTAATGTAATTTCATTAACCATAACAAATGAAGGTTTACGCCAAGGCGAAACAGACGTTACTGATCCGGCTGAAGTAAAACGTTATAATATTTTAATGCTTAATGAGCTGGTTGATGGTTTAAACCGTATGCGTAATTTAACCGAAAATACGGCTACAAGTAATCTTCAAGGTATTATTGATGTCCAAAGTGGCAGTGATAATGCAGGACTTCCAGTGATCATTGTACGTGCACCATTTGATGTTGTTTGGGATAGATTGCCAATTGCCTTAGAAAGTGTGGGAATGAAAATGGGTGATCGTACACGTTCTAAAGGTTTAATTGAAGTAACCTATAAAGGAATGAGTAGCGCGAGCTGGAGTTCGTTAGGGGTGGATAGACCAACGGTAGAAGAAGCGGATTATAAATTACAAGTGGGTGATTTAAATAACCGTAGTAGTTTACAATTTATCAGTGATAAAGGTAAACCATTAACACAATCACAGAACGATCAAATGGTTGCGGCACTGAAGGCTGCTTTCAGTAAACCTGTGAAATAACATCCCGCTTTATAGAATAAAGAGAAGCCACACAATATGATTGTGTGGCTTTTTTATGTTTTTCATTGATAGAAGAATACTACTTTTATTTTTAGAGACTCAAATAGAATACTTCCATTGTATTTTTCGTCAATGGAATACTCTTTTAATGACAATGTTTAATTTAGTGTTATTAATAATATTAATCTTAATGCAATACTTTTAAAACTATGCAATATTGCGTCAATTCTTATTCTTAATAAAAATAACAAAGCATTCTCTGACTATATGAAGGAGTATTTATGAGTGCGGGTGATATGATTATTCACTTGATATTAAGTGGGATACTTATTGTTGGTGTTTATCAGTTTTATTTTTTTACTCAACGATATACATTGAGAGAAGTGAAAGTAATTAATTCACCTGTTGATGAAAAAATTCCTTTCTGGCCTTGGTGGTCATGGATTTATAGTTTTTTATATTATCCAGCAATTCTATATCTTAACTGGATTATTCAAGACTCAAGACAGTTTATTATGATTGTTTTTAGTTATATTGTGTTGTTAGTTATGCAAATGTTTTTCTTTGTTGTATTCCCGGTTGCGACGCCAGCACATTGGCGAGCGATTAATCCAGGGAAAACAGCATCAGAAAAATTTCTTAAGTTTGTTCAACACTTTGATGATTCATCAAATTGTTTCCCGAGTATGCACGTTTCAGTGGCAACACTGACTGCTTGTCTTGCTTATGCAACGTTAGGACCATGGGTTTTCTTATTCCCATTATTTATCGCTTTATCTTGCATGTTTACTAAACAACACTATTTAATTGATTTGCCTGCTGGTGCTTTATTAGGTTGGTTTGCTTATGAAATCTATTGCTTTATTATTTAATTAAAACGTTATGTTATTGTGTGAGAACTCATGCTTTGAAAAATATAGTGATAATTTAATAAAGATAACTTATTAGAATTTATTAATAATAAATGAGGCCAAATTAATTTCCAATAAAAAAGAAATTAGTTTGGTTTTTATTTGTCATTACTCGAGATAAGTGTAATGACAAAGGAATTAAGTACTAATTAAAAAGAATGCAATTTTAAAATAGAGATAATGCAGTGATATAAACTAAAAATATTCTTATTTTGACTTTGGGGAACATTTATATTCTGTTCTTATTATGAAATTTTTATTTATAAGTTTTAATGGTTAATCTTTTTTATTTTTAATATTAAAAGTAATTATTAAAATTGCAATTTCTAATAATGGGCTTTGATTTTCCATAAACAGCGCTGTTATCAGTACGTTCTCTTTGCGATTTTTTTAGTGATAGCTCTCACGTTTTAAAAGCTTTTTTATCGAATCTAGAGTAGAGTATAGGGAGCAAATTTCTTGTTAAACCTATCACATCTTTGGAGTGTGTCAGATGCAGAAAAAAGCTGAGTTGTATCGTGGAAAGGCCAAAACAGTCTATGCCACTGAATCTTCTGATTTTCTTATCCTTGAATTCAGAAATGATACATCAGCGTTAGATGGCCAACGTATTGAACAGTTTGATCGTAAAGGTATGGTAAATAATAAATTTAACCATTTCATTATGAATAAACTGGAAGAAGCGGGTATCCCAACGCAGATGGAACGTTTGCTTTCTGATAATGAAGTGCTAGTCAAAAAACTCGATATGGTGCCTGTTGAATGTGTTATCCGCAATCGTGCGGCTGGCTCATTAGTTAAACGTTTAGGCGTTGAAGAAGGTATGCTTTTAACCCCACCTATCTTTGATTTATTCTTAAAAGATGATGCACGTCATGATCCTATGGTGAATGAATCTTATTGTGAAACCTTTAATTGGGTGTCTAAAGAAAACCTCGCAGAAATGAAACGCCTTAGCTATAAAGCAAACGATGTCCTTAGCGAATTGTTTGATAAAGCAGGACTTATTTTAGTCGATTTTAAACTCG
The DNA here is from genome assembly GCF_009915965.1 of Proteus sp. G2300. Classification (NCBI taxonomy): domain Bacteria; kingdom Pseudomonadati; phylum Pseudomonadota; class Gammaproteobacteria; order Enterobacterales; family Morganellaceae; genus Proteus; species Proteus sp. G2300. The sequence continues at coordinate 480,275 of NZ_JAABNK010000023.1, read as the reverse complement.
AATTTGGTCTATTTCACGGTAAAGTCGTATTAGGTGATGAATTCTCTCCTGATGGTAGCCGTCTATGGGATAAAAATACCTTAGATAAAATGGATAAAGATCGTTTCCGTCAAAGTTTAGGCGGGTTAATTGAAGCATACGAAGAAGTTGCACGCCGAATTGGTGTTTCTTTAGACTAAATACGCAAACGATTACGTGAAGTAAAAAACAATATAATAAAAAAGGTCAGCTTAAAAACTGACCTTTTTTTTACATGGAGTGTATTAAATGAACATTGCTAAGCAAATAGATTGATAAAATGATATTTAGTAATAAAAAACCTTATCGCAATCCTAAGCTTTCTAATAATTGCTTAATTTCATTATTAAGTGCAAGATTATCAATATATTGATTAATTAGTGAAGTGGGTTTGATGAGGGCATATTTGCATAAGAAGATTAGGAAATAGCCCACATATACATCGACAGCAGTCAGATTTTTGCCACAAATATAAGGATTGGCATTGGCTAATCCTGTTTCTAAACACTGAAATACTCGTTCAAATGAACCAAAACCCGAGGATTTTTGTTTTTCTTCATTCAACACTATACCAAGTTCTTTTACTGTAAATGCGGATTCAATAGGACCGGCGGTAAAAAAGAACCAACGATAATAAGTAGCACGCTCAGGTGAATTAAGTGTAGGCGCAAATCCTTTTTCAATAAATTTATCTGCCAAATAAGCACAAATCGCAGCTGTCTCTGTAACGACGTTTTCCCCATCAACTAATGCGGGAACTTTTGCCATTGGATTGATAGCGAGATATTCAGGGGTACGCATTGATTCGCCATACTCTAATTCAACGCGCTGATAAGGCACATTTAATATTTTTAGGAAAAGCTCAACGGTGTTGCCACGAGACATTGTATTAGTATAAAGAATAAGTTTACTCATAATGTTTCCTTACTGTATTAAGTAACGTAATGTTTATTTAAATTGGGACAGCAAGGTGGATATTACGAAAGTTGAGTGTCAGTTATTGTCAGGAGTGTTTTTGAGGATCTCTTTTTTCCATCTATCGAGTAAATAGTTTTTAGGATAAGGCAAGGTATCATTTAATATTTCATAAGAAATAATTCTATCGAGCCGAAAGTGGCGGTAGTTTTTGCGCAGTTCACACCATGCTGCAATCACTTGTGAGTCTTGGAAGTAGCCAACCGCAATCGGCCAAATAATCCGGCGACTTAATTGCTTTTTGGCGTCTTGATAATCAATTTGCGCTTTTTTTTCTTCACGTAAACTTAAACGCAAATCTTTAGCGATAGCATGATTAATTTCTATAATTCGGTGAATGGGAACGAATAACGTATTTTTCTCAAGTAAACGTTGATGTTGTGCTGTTATCACGGCATTTATCTTATTAATTGCCCGTAATGCAGAGTGACTCAATTCTTGATCTGTATTATTTTCTACCCAACGTAGGCCTAAAATAAGCGCCTCAAGTTCGTTAATATCAAAGGTTAATGGTGGTAGTAATAAACCTGATTTTAATTGATAGCCAATGCCCGCTTCTGCTGTAATTTCAGCGCCCTGATTGCGTAAAGATTCAATATCACGATAAATAGACCTCACACTAATATGTAATTTATCAGCCAGTGCTTCCGCTGTTATTGGGTAGCGGTTTTCTTTTAAAATCTGCAATAAAGTAAGCAAGCGCTGAGTTCGAGTCATTAAATTATCTATTTATTAGAGGAAAATACGCGATAGTAGGGGGAAGAATTCTATTATGAAATCGTTAAAAAGACAGCTTTAATTCTTGGTGTGCTGATTTGTTTGCCGTTATTACTCGCGCGTTTTTTTACACTGATAGTCTCTATCATCTTGTCCTTAAAAAATAGGGAATAGAGATAGCAATTTTTTGTTATTATCTCAAATCAAGTGATAAATTTGCTCATAATAAAATTAGCCTATTAAAACAGTGGGGATAAGCTATGCGTTGGAATGATCGCCGAAGAAGTAATAATGTTGAAGACCGAAGGGGACAACCTTCCTCTGCATCTGGTGGTGGCAATCTCCCATTAGGATTAATTACACTTTTGCTCCGTACTAAATATGGTTTTGTGATAATTATTGTTTTAGTTATTGCCAGCTTTATGGGGTTTGATTTTAATTCATTAACGGGTGAAACCAATCAAGCGCCACAACGTAATGAGCAACAAACCGCACTTTATAATGATGCTGCTGATTTTAGTAGTGTTGTTTTAGCCAGTACAGAAGATTTCTGGCAAACGATTTTTGCACAGGCAGGAAAGCAATATAGTGATCCTAAACTCGTGCTATATACCAATAGTACGACCACACAATGTGGGACTGGCACAAAAATTATGGGGCCATTTTATTGCCCAGCTGATCGAAAAATTTATCTTGATCTCTCTTTTTATAATGAGATGAAAAATAGCTTAGGGGGTGGGGGCGAATTTGCCCAAGGTTATGTTATTTCTCATGAAGTTGGTCATCACGTTCAGCATTTATTAGGTATAACGACCCAAATTCGTGAAAAGCAACAGATGGCCCGTTCAAAAGCAGAAGCTAATCGTTTATCTGTAAAGTTAGAGCTACAGGCGGACTGTTTCGCGGGAATGTGGGGACACTTTATTGCAGGTGAAGGCCGTATTGATGAAAGTGATTTATTAACAGCAATCAAAACAGCGCAAGCGATTGGTGATGATAAATTACAGCAACAACAGCAAGGTTATGCGGTACCTGACAGTTTTACCCATGGTACGGCAGAACAGCGTAAAACCTGGTTTATGCGTGGGTATAACAGTGGCAATATTAAATCTTGCGATACATTTGCTTCTTCGTCTTTGAACTAATACCATTCTTTGGTAAATAAAAGACAATTAACATTATAAAGAGAAAGGGTTAGGAACAAACATGAGCAATGTTGATCCCTCATTATTAATTTTACTGGTTCTCGCAGGGCTTGGTATTATTAGTCATAATATGACTGTGACGTTAGCTATGCTGGCTCTGTTAGTGATTAAAATCACACCATTAAATCAATATTTTCCTGTTGTCGAAAAATATGGCATGACCATTGGGATCTTAATTCTTACCATCGGTGTAATGACACCCATTGCAACAGGGCGTATTTCAGGGCAAGAAGTTCTTAATTCATTTTTAAATTGGAAATCACTATTAGCGATTGCTATTGGCGTCGCTGTTTCTTGGTTGGGGGCTCGTGGTGTTTCTTTAATGAATAATCAGCCTTCAACAGTGGCTGGTTTATTAGTGGGGACGGTCATTGGTGTTGCCCTTTTTCGAGGTGTGCCGGTTGGACCATTAATTGCCGCGGGTATTCTTTCGTTATTAATTGGTAAATCCTAGCTGTGCCATTTTCCCGTTTACATCAATATCAGCAAAAATTAGCGCAATTAGGGCGACGTCAATTATTGCTATTAGCGGGCGATCCTACATGGCAAACAAAACAGATCCAGCAAATTACCCAATTATGCCAAGGTGATTGGATAACGATTTCATCCAATAAGCCTAATGCTATTTTACCAGAGCACGCTATTCGTTTGTTAGGGCGAGAGTTTTTACATGCTGTTTTTGATGCTAATGAGGGATTTAATGCAGATGCTTTAGCCATGCTAACCGGAACATTAAAAGCGGGTAGTTTGCTTATTTTGTGTTTGCCCAATGTTGAGCGTTGGGATAACTATATTGATAACGATAGCCAGCGTTGGAATGATGCACAAGACGTACTTTCAACACCTAATTTTATGACTTGGCTGAAAAATATTACTTTTAGTAATAATCAAGTGGTTATATGGCAACAATCAACGCCTCTTGAGTTACCCACTCTTATTGAAATGGACGGATCTTGGTCACTTCCACAAGGCGAACCGACCAAGGAACAACAAACTATCCTCGCTAATTTATTGGCATCGCCATCGGGTGTTTGGAGTATTATTGCACCAAGAGGGCGTGGAAAATCTGCTCTTGCAGGTATGTTTATTGAACAATATCATGGCAGTGTGATAGTTTGTGCACCGGCTAAAAATAGTACGGATGTTCTATCTTCACATACAAATAAAACGGTTTCATTTTATTCTCCTGATACTTTATTAGCACTGTGCATAAACAATGAGATCCAAAGCGATTGGCTGATTATTGATGAAGCTGCTTCGCTACCTATTGCCCAATTAGAAACATTGTGCCGTTATTTTCCTAGTGTATTAATGACAACGACAGTCCAGGGATATGAAGGTACAGGACGCGGTTTTATGCTTAAATTAGGAGTTAGCATTCCTAATTTACATACTTATCAATTACAAACACCAATTCGTTGGGCTAAAGATTGCCCACTAGAAAATTGGCTTAATCAATTATTATTGCTTGATGAAGTTGACTGTGACTTTAATCGTCAACAAAAAGGTGAAGTGACAATCCACCAGCATCAGGGCAATTGGCATAATAAATTTTCGCAATTACGCAGTTTTTATCAATTACTGACTGGCGCACATTACCGAACAACACCGCTGGATTTACGGCGTTTGCTTGATGGGCAAAGACAACATTATTGGTCAGCGTTAATCAATCAAAAAAATGTGGGTGCGGTATGGTGTATTGAAGAAGGTGGATTGTCTTTTGAACTGGCTCTCGATGTATGGCGGGGTTCTCGTAGACCAAGAGGTAACTTAGTGGCTCAATCATTAGTGACTTATGGTTTAACGCCAGATGCAATGTGTTTAACCTCATTGCGAATTAGCCGAATTGCCGTTTTACCTCAATATCGGCGCCAAAAAATAGGGGCAAACTTAATTGAGCATATTGTTAATGAGAGTCAAAAACAGAATATTGATTATCTTTCAGTCAGCTTTGGTTATACCAAAATGTTAGCACAATTTTGGTTACAATGTGGTTTTCAAATTGTACGATTAGGTATACATAAAGAAGCAAGTAGTGGGTGTTATAGTGCTATGGCGATTTATCCGATAACAGAAAAGGGTGAGCAGTTATTACAATCGTCTTTAAAAAGTTTTTCCTTACAATATCAGCACATAAAAGAGCAAACTGGCATCTGTTTATCGATGCCATCGCTATCCCATGATATAGCTACACAACAAGATAGTTGGTTAATGATGGCCGGTTTTGCATTTGCGCATCGTCCGGTAGTCACTGTTTATGAGAGTGTTGCCAACTTTTTGGTAGGCTATGAGCAACACTATCCGTTATTAGTAGCTTTTTTTGTAGAAAATAAAACAGTTGAGCAGTGTGTGGCTGAATTCTCTTTATCAGGAAAAAAAGTTTTAACTAAGCAGCTAAGAGATCAATGTGCGAAATTAATGGCTGAAAAAGATCCTCAATTAACATCGCATTATCAACAGTGGTTAGCTACTTATTCTCATCCTTCTTGTTTTGATTTTGTTTAGGCCAATCATCTTCATCATCCCATTTATCATTAAAATCACGGTGTGGAGGTAATTTCCGTTTATTTTTAAGAAATTGTTTAGGATCGATTTTGTTCATATCTTTAATTGCGTTAATAATAATTCCCACCAAAAGAATTAAAATAACCCACCAATAGTCAGCAAACCAGTGCATAAATAAACCTTCTGTTTTAAAATCGTTATTGAGAATGAGGATCTTTTTTATTTAACGCTATAAAATAACCTAATACAACAAGAGTTGGAAAAGTACAGTATGAAACGGATATTATTGATTATAGCAGGTTGGTTATGCGTTGGATTAGCCACACTGGGTGTTATTTTGCCTGTATTACCCACGACACCTTTTTTATTACTTGCAGCATGGTGTTTTTCACGCTCGTCAATACGTTTTCATTATTGGTTGCTTTATCGCTCTTGGTTTGGTCCTTACTTACGTTATTGGCAAACCCATCGCGCGATGCCTAAAGGAGCCAAACCAAAAGCAATATTAGTGATCTTACTGACCTTTGCGATTTCACTGTGGTTAGTGTCGATGTTATGGGTTAGAATTTTACTACTCATAATCTTAGCCTGTTTATTGATCTTTATGTGGAGACTTCCTGTAAATGATCAACAAGAAGTCCCATGTGAGAAATAATTTTACTCAGGCAAAACAATATAACGTGAAAATATCTCGTCAAGATTTGCTAATAACCATTGTTTACCATAAATATCTTCTTCCTCTAACACTGATTTAAGTATTTCAGGTGTATAAGCAAGTGAGGCTTCATGAGATAGAGGCCAATAACTGATATGCCAAGGTTCGTAAGCAATATTGCTATCTTTATGAGTAAAAGGGCGATAAAAATCATACGCTGACATATTTTCTGTTAACCACGCATTGAGTTCTGCAAAATAACCATTTGCTTCATATTCCCAGGGTTCTAACTGTAATGATTGCCCTTCAGGTAAGCGAAAAGGATCGTAAATATCAATTTCTGTTCCCCAGTGATGACGACTTGCGCCCGGCAGTGCTGACCACTTTAAAATGGCAATACAACGCTCACCTTCTGATAATGAGTGGATATCAATTGGCTGACTTTGAGCATCTAAGACAGGACGTGTCCCTTCAAATTTTCCATTCCATATTGCCAGTTGACGATTAAAATCCCGAAAAGAGCTGGCGGGCATTAGTTTAAAACCTGTTTTTGTCGCTTGTTGTTGTAATGCTAAAAACGCTTTAGTGGCATTAAATTGTAAGCGATGCTGTCCTGACAAAGTAACTAAATGGTCGGTAGAACGACCCGTTAACATTAGAGGTGTTATCATAAAATAAGTTGCTCCATCACTCGCTGATAAATTCGACTAAGTTGCTGTAGATCTGCCGCATTAACGCACTCATTCACTTTGTGAATAGTTGCATTTACAGGACCTAACTCAACAACTTGCGCACCCATTTGAGCAATAAATCGCCCATCAGAAGTGCCTCCGCTGGTGGAGAGTTCTGGATCTAAATTGGTGTAATGTTTAACAGAATAACGAACTGCTTCAAGCAATTTACCTTGGCCAGTAATAAAAGGTTGGCCGGATAAAGACCACTCTAAATGGTAACGAAGTTGGTGTTTTTGCAATAAAGCTTCTGTACGTTGGCGAATTTCGTCATCAGTAATCGCGGTACTAAAGCGGAAATTAAATTGGATAAACAACTCACCAGGAATAACATTGTTACTGCCAGTACCTGCATGAATATTGGCAATTTGCATGGTTGTTGCAGGAAAGAATTCGTTGCCTTCATCCCAAACCGTATTGACTAATTCTTGAATAAAAAGGGATGCCGTATGAATAGGGTTTTCGGCAAGGTGAGGGTAAGCGACATGCCCCTGCACGCCTTGAATGGTTAAATTTGCTGTTATTGAGCCTCGGCGACCATTTTTTACCATATCACCTAGTTGATGTTGGCTTGAGGGTTCACCTACAAGGCAATAATCAAGACGTTCACCTCGTGACATTAAAGATTGTACGACTTTAACAGTACCATCTGCTGCTTTGGCTTCTTCATCAGAGGTAATTAAAAAAGCCAGCCGTCCACGATGATCAGGATAAGAACGTACAAAGCGCTCTGCAGCGACAACCATTGCGGCAAGAGAGCCTTTCATATCTGCGGCGCCACGACCATAAAGCATGCCATCACGTATGGACGGTTCAAACGGAGGGTGTTCCCATAATGCAATATCACCTGTAGGAACCACATCAGTATGCCCCGCAAAGGCCAATGTTTCTCCCTCACCACCACGACAAGCCCATAAATTTTCAGTTTCACCAAAAGGCATTCTTTCAATAGTAAAACCAAGAGGAGCCAACCTATCAATAATCAATTGTTGACAACCTTGATCGTCAGGACTTATCGAAGGACGTGAAATTAATTGTTGTGCAAGTTCAATAACAGGACAGGACATAAATATTAGGCTCCTGTAAAGGTCAAATAGTCATGGGTATTAAAACCAACAATAAAGCGGTTATCTGAAGAGACAAGAATAGGGCGTTTAATGATAGCGGGTTTATCTAACATCAGTGAGATAGCGGAGGTCACATCCGTGATTGCATTTTTTTCTTCATCAGATAATTGGCGCCAAGTTGTTCCTCTTTTATTCACAAGTGTCTGCCAATCTAAATTTTCTGTAAAGGTGCGTAATAATGCTTCCGTCAAACCCTCTTTGCGGTAATCATGAAACGTGTAGGGAACATGATTATCATCTAGCCATTTACGTGCTTTTTTGATTGTATCGCAATTTTTTATGCCGTACATGGTATATGTCAGGTTTGTCGTGGACATGATATTTTCCTTATATGACAATACGTAATATTAGTATTGATGAGAATGAGTGTTATACAATTCCAAAATAACAGCTTTTGTTGTAGTGAAAAATCCTATTTACATTATAAAATATATCGGATATTAAACTGTCACGTTAGTGTAACGAATTGTGTAGCGTAGAGTAATACAAATACGAATAAAGATTTCCGTTGGTAAAAGAGAATATGAAAAGTATTTCACTGAGTCTTATATTACTTTTACTTTCTTCTTTTAGCTGGGCAGATGAAGAAAATGACAGTCAAAAAGTTGATGAGTATAAAATAGCCTTAGAGGCTTTTTTTAACAGTGATTATTTATTGTGTTTGGGCGAAGGGAAATGGCCTGTGTATAGCAATGAAGATGATGCACCTTGGGTGCTAGAAAGAATGCATGCATTAGTTGAAGCTGGATTGATTGAACAAACAGCAAATGGAGATGAATGGGTGTTCAATCTAAGCGAAAAAGGGCGCAGAGCGTGGCAACCTTATCAAGATTTCTGTTATGGTCATCTGTTTATTAGTCAAATAAAAGAGATCCAGCCGATAGGATCAGGAAAAAGTAAAATTTATTTCTATTATGGTGTAAAAGGCATTCCTTCATGGGCAACAAATGAAGAAATACAAGCCGCTTTTAGCGAACTTGATATTGTCATTAACGGAATTAATAGAGAGCTTTATCAGTTAAATATTGAAAAACTGCCAGATAACCACTTTAAGGTATTAAGTTATCCAGTACCTATTGAATAGTGAATGACCTGATACAGAATTAAGCAAATATTCAATAATAATTCTGCTTACCCCGACCTAGTGTCGGGGTAAAACGTTTAGTACTGGTGCTTAATAAGAATAAGACTTGCTGCTAAACGGGAAGTGACTTGCAACTTCTTCAAAATATTACGAATGTGAACTTTTACCGTTTCTTCAGAGATAAATAAGTTTTCAGCAATTTGCTTATTTTTCATGCCAATTGACACTTCGTGAAGGACGTCAAGTTCTCTTTTAGTCAGTGCTGAAAGTGGATCAGAATAGTTTTGTCTAAGTTGGATATATTGCCAAACTCGTTCGCTATAAACAGGATGCCCGACTGCTGCTTTACGCAAGCTAAGTAAAAGCATATCTAACTCACATTCTTTTAAAAGATAACCGTTTGCGCCTGCATCCAACGCAGCATAAACATCATTACGTGAATCAGAAACGGATAAAACGAGAACGTAAGATGTTAAACCCGAACGACGAAGTGTCCGAATAATATCAATACCTGAACGCCCTTGCAGATTTAAATCCATCATAATTAAATCTGGATTTAATTGTTTTGCAGCGGTTACAGCCTCTTGAGCATTGCCACTTTCGCTTACTACGACAAAATCCTTGTCTTTTTCTAACAATAGCCGTAATCCATATCTCATGATAGGGTGATCATCCACTATCATAATTGAGTAGCTAGGCATAACCCCTCTCCCTAAAAAAAAATAATAATGTGCGTAATCTTTCCAAAAGTAGAAAATAAAAAAGTAAATTCCAAATGAGGAATAAAAATTAGAATCAGACATCTTATTAAAACAATAAGAAAATAAAATTGACGGTTGGCAATATTACACCAATTATTGTTACGGGTAAAAAAGAAAATAACCAAAACGACTAACAAAAAATCTCATTCTATAAAATCATTATAGTTACAACGAGTTGTACGGAAATGAATCTATTTTAAAAATAATAAACAAGCGAAAATAGTTATTGTTTTTTTTAACAATATAAAAAAATTAATTATTTTAAATGTTAATTTAATATCTGGTAAATAATAAACAAATATTGTCTTTTTTCTGTTCGAGTTTATTGCAGAGAGGAAATTAAAGAGGATGAATAATATACCTATAATTAGGTATTAGGGGTTTATAATAAATCTCGTTTACTAAATTGAAAAAAGTGTCGGAGCCGTCATGATTTAACGCGCCATTACCATTATACTAACGAAGCCCTTACCCTATTGATACAAAGGATATGAAGATGGAAGACAAATTAAAACAAAGCGCTCTAGATTTTCATGAATTTCCCGTACCAGGTAAAATCACGGTTACTCCCACAAAACCGTTAATTACTCAACGCGATCTGGCATTAGCTTATTCACCAGGTGTCGCCGTTCCTTGTTTAGAAATTGCGGCCGATCCTCTTGCTGCTTATCGCTATACCGCTAAGGGTAACCTTGTTGGGGTCATTTCAAATGGTACAGCAGTGCTTGGGCTTGGAAATATCGGAGCCTTAGCGGGTAAGCCGGTAATGGAAGGTAAAGGTGTTTTGTTTAAGAAGTTTTCTGGTGTTGATGTTTTTGACATTGAAGTTAATGAAACGGATCCTGATAAACTTGTTGATATTATTGCGTCATTAGAGCCAACATTTGGTGGTATTAACCTTGAAGATATTAAAGCGCCAGAGTGTTTCTATATTGAGCAAAAATTGCGCGAGAGAATGAATATCCCTGTTTTCCATGATGACCAACATGGCACAGCAATTATTTCGACCGCGGCTATTCTCAATGGTTTACGCATTATTCGAAAAGATATTAGCAAAGTAAAATTAGTGGTATCAGGGGCAGGTGCGGCTTCTATCGCTTGTATGAATTTATTGGTGGCTTTAGGGCTAACACGCGAAAATATTACTGTATGTGACTCCAAAGGCGTTATCTACCGAGGTCGTGAAGCCAATATGGCGGAAACCAAAGCGGCTTATGCAATTGAAGATAACGGTACTCGTACATTAGATGATGTGATTAATAACGCTGATATTTTCTTAGGTTGTTCAGGGCCAGGTGTATTAACGCAAGAAATGGTTAAAAAGATGGCGCGAGATCCACTTATTCTTGCGCTTGCAAACCCAGAGCCTGAAATTTTACCTCCCTTAGCGAAGGCTGCACGTTCTGATGCGATTATCTGCACAGGACGTTCTGACTACCCAAATCAGGTTAATAACGTATTGTGTTTTCCTTTCATTTTCCGTGGCGCATTAGATGTCGGTGCAACCACAATTAATGAAGAGATGAAACTTGCCTGTGTACATGCTATCGCAGAGCTTGCACTCGCAGAACAAAACGAAGAAGTTGCTTCAGCGTATGGTGATCAAGAGCTCTCTTTTGGCCCTGAATACATTATACCAAAACCATTCGATCCTCGATTGATCGTAAAAATTGCACCCGCTGTGGCAAAAGCCGCCATGGATTCAGGCGTAGCAAAACGTCCAATTGAAGACTTTTCTGCTTATATAGAGCACCTTAATGAGTTCGTTTACAAAACTAACTTATTTATGAAACCTATTTTCTCTCAAGCGAAAAAAGAGAAAAAACGTATTGTATTAGCGGAAGGTGAAGAAAACCGTGTACTACATGCAACCCAAGAGTTAGTCACGCTAGGATTAGCCACACCTATCTTAATTGGTCGTCCTAGTGTTATTGAAATGCGTATTCAAAAATTAGGATTACATATTCAAGCGGGTAAAGACTTTGAAGTGGTAAATAATGAGAACGATCCACGTTTCAAAGAGTACTGGCAAGAATATCACCAAATTATGAAACGTCGTGGTGTATCACAAGAGCAAGCTCGTCGTGCAATGATAGGTAATCCAACACTAATTGGTGCCATTATGGTACGTAGAGGTGAAGCAGATGGCCTGATTTGCGGTACGGTTGGAAGCTATGCGGAACATTTTGAAGTTTATAAAAATGTGTTTGGTTTACGTGAAGGAATGGAAACAGCAGGGGCTATGAATGCACTGTTATTGCCAAGTGGTAATACTTTTATTACAGATACTTACGTTAATGAAGATCCAACCGCAGAACAACTCGCTGATATTACATTGATGGCAGCCGACACTATTCGTCGCTTTGGCATTGAACCCAAAGCAGCTCTAGTTTCTCGTTCAAGCTTTGGTTCATTTGATAGTCCATCATCAATCAAACTCAGAAAAGCGTTAGAAATTATCAAACAACGCGCACCTGAATTAGAAATTGATGGTGAAATGCATGCGGATGCGGCATTAGTTGAGTCTATTCGTCGTGATGTTATGCCAGATAGCCCATTAAAAGGATCAGCAAATTTACTTATTATGCCAACGATGGAAGCTGCGCGTATTAGTTATAACTTATTACGTGTAACGAGTTCTGATGGTGTGACGGTAGGGCCTGTATTAATGGGGGTTGCTAAACCTGCTCATATCTTGACGCCAATTGCATCAGTACGCCGTATTGTGAATATGGTGGCATTAGCGGTTGTTGAAGCTCAAACTCAATCTCAAAATTAATCGTTATTAATTAAATGATTACATGCGTAAGGCGCCTTTTTTAGGCGCTTTTTTATGCTTTAAAAAGATTCAAACCGCACTAAATGCAAATTAATATAAGAATGATATTGATAATTGTTATTAATAATATTAACCTATTCGCCTAATCAAAATAAGTACATATAACTAATAGGATGAGTATGTTTTTTTCAATATCAAAAAGGATCTTGCTACTAGTCTCCTTATTAAGCCTTTCAGCATGCCATTCGTTAGAAAAACAACCTCTCTCAACCGTAGACTTAGCAATTATTCAGTCGGCAAACATCATTGATACTCAGACTGGACAATCTATCACGGCAGATACACTGTTAACACGATTAGCAAGCCAACCACGTGTAATTATTGGTGAAAAACATGACAATGTTTTTCATCATGATATTGAATATTGGTTAATGACAGAACTGCCTAAAAAGCGCCCTCAAGGTGCCGTTTTATTAGAGATGCTCACGCCAAGCCAACAATCATTAGTTGATAACACAAAAAAACGTTACACAGGATCTGAATATCTACGAGATGAGCGATTAATGGGGGCATTACAATGGAATTCAGGTTGGCCTTGGAAATGGTATGGCAATATTGTTAAAGCAGGGTTAAGCGCTGATTATCCTTTATTAGCTGCTAACATTGATCGCAGTGAAATATCTAGTGCGTATAAAAATCCTCCTATTATTGATGGTGTGCATTCAACTAATACATCCGTTCGCCAACTTATTCAAAAAACGATTGAGCTTTCTCATGGTGGTGCGCTTGATAAAACACAAGCAGAAAAAATGACAGTTATTCAACAATTGCGTGATCGGGCAATGGCAAAAAGTTTATTAGATGCCCCGACGCCTGCACTTTTAATTGCGGGATCTTTTCATGCCACAAAAGTAATGGGTGTACCTTTACATGTTGCTGATTTAGCACCGAATGAAAACGTAACAGTCGTGATTATGACGGAAGAGGGAAGTGATGTTACTTCAGTTCATGCCGATTATCTTTGGATAACACCTGTCGCATTACCTTAATTTATTGATAACACAAATATGCTTATTTCTTCTTGTATGGATCAAATGCCAAAATTTCAGCTTTGTAGTTCTAAAGCCTTAATTTTGGCTATCGGTGTGCATGCTGTTTTTGTTATGGCTTATTTTTATTTCATTAAAGAGAATACGGTATTTATACAAGAGCCAGAATTAGCTGTAATGATGAGCTTAAGTGAAAATGTACAAGCACTAAGTGATGAAAAACAGGTTGTAGGAATCGAACAACAACTGGCGGTAGCGAGTCAAAAAAAGGTAGAGCAAGATATTGCTGAAAAACAGCCTGATCTGATTGTGAATGAAAATGCAGATATCTTGCTAGAAAAACCTAAGAAAAGGGTCAATGTAGAGCAAACCGCTAAGGTGGCACCGATTACATCCCCTGCAAAACCAGCGCCCACAATTAGTGAAAATGTGTCTAGTCAATCAGCACCTTCAAGTAGCCGCTCTGCTGCAAAACAGCAATCTAATGATGTTAGTGCAAATTATGACAGTGATTCAGACAGCACAAAAAGTGCATTAGCATTATGGCAAGCGAAAACAAAAGGGCACCTTAATCGCTATAAAGCCTACCCTGAAGAGGCAAAAAGCAAAGGTAGAACGGGTATTTCTAAAGTGCGCTTTTTTGTTGATGAACAAGGTTATGTCATATCGAGTGAGTTAATTCTCAGTAGTGGTGTGCGTTCTTTAGATAGAGAAGCACAAAGAGTACTCAAACGCGCAGAACCCTTACCTATACCGCCGATAGAGTTATTGTCGAAAGGTAAAATAATGGTTGAAATGCCAATTGAGTTTTCTACACTAACGTTCTAACGACAGGTTAAAAGGAAATAAAACGTTATGTTAATCGCAACAAAAAAACGGATGACGTTGAAATTAACGAGTGCGATTATGGCATTGTTAATTTCAGCAACACCTGCATTGGCTCAAAATCAGAAGGACTCCCTAGTGATGCCACCAAAAGCGAATAAAGTACCTCATGTGATGACAGATCATGGAGATACACGTACCGATAATTATTATTGGCTACGAGATGATTCACGCAAAGATCCTAAAGTGCTTGATTATCTGAATGCTGAAAATGCTTATACCGAATCAGTGATGAAAGAAGGTAAAGCTCTTGAAGAAACACTCTTCAATGAGATGGTTAGCCGTATGGCTCAAAACGATGAGTCAGTGCCTTATATTTATAATGGCTATACTTATCGTACAATTTATCAAGAAGGTAAAGATTTCCCTATTTATCAGCGTAAACCAGTGAATAGTGAAGGTGAATGGGAAGTTCTTGTTGATGGAAACGAACGTGCCAAAGGGCATGAGTTCTATCAATTAGGTGATTTGACCATTAGCCCAGATAACAAACGCATTGCCATTGCTGAAGATAAAGAAGGGCGCAGAAACTACAATGTTGCCTATAAAGATTTATCGGATAACACATGGGAAGAAAATGTGTTAACCAATATTTCAGCAAACTTAGTGTGGGCAAATGATAGCAACACACTGTTTTATGTTGATAAAGATCCGCAAACGCTACTACCTTATCAAATCTATCGCCATCAATATGGCACTGATCGTAAGCAAGATGTCAAAATCTTCGAAGAAAATGACGATCGCTTTTATACATGGATGGGTAAAAGTAAATCTGAAGACTATATTTTGGTCTCTATTGAAAGTTCAACCACCTCAGAATCTCGTTTAATTGACGCTAATGCACCAGAAAAACCCATGGTTATCTTTTCTGCACGTCAAGAAGGACGTGAATATGATATCGATCATTTTAATGGCGAGTTCTATATTCGTTCGAATCATGAAAGTGAATTATTTGGTCTTTATAAAACGGCCTCAATTGATAAGCCTTGGGAAACCGTCATTGCACCACAAAAAGATGTCGATTTAGAAGGTTTTGATCTCTTTAATCGCTGGTTGGTTGTGGAAGAAAGAAAACAAGGTTTAGTGTCATTGCGTCAAATTGATTGGAAAACAGGTCAATCAACCAATGTCACGTTTGACGATCCTGTTTATATGGCATGGTTAGGATTTAATCCTCAAGCAGATAGTGAAGAGCTTCGTTTTGGTTATACGTCCATGACAACGCCTTCTTCAACTTACCAATGGAATATGCAAACGCATCAAAAGCAATTGCTTAAACAGCAAGAAGTAAAAGGTTTTGAACGTGATTTATATGAAAGTGAACGTATCTGGGTAAAAGCACAAGACGGTGTTGAAGTTCCAGTGTCATTGGTTTATCGCAAAGACTTATTTAAGAAAGGTGAAAATCCTATCTTAATTTATGGTTATGGCTCTTATGGGAGTAGCATTGATCCTTCATTTAGCTCACCTCGCTTAAGTTTATTAGACAGAGGGTTTGTCTATGCACTTGTGCATGTGCGTGGAGGCGGGGAATTAGGTAAGCGTTGGTATAACCAAGGAAAAATGGAACATAAAGTTAATACTTTTACAGACTTTATTGATGCCACTAAATATCTAATTGCCGAAGGTTATGGAGCACCTAAACACGTTTATGCCATGGGAGGGAGCGCGGGTGGATTATTGATGGGCGCCGTTGTGAATATGGCACCTGAGTTATACCGTGGTGTGGTATCTCAAGTTCCATTTGTTGATGTTTTGACAACCATGCTCGATGCTTCAATTCCGTTAACAACAGGGGAATATGAAGAATGGGGAAATCCTGCGGATAAAGACGTTTATTTCCGCCTAAAATCATATAGTCCATACGACAATATCGTTGCTAAAGCTTATCCTCATTTACTCGTCACAACAGGATTACATGATTCACAAGTGCAATATTGGGAGCCTGCAAAATGGGTTGCTAAATTACGTGAATTAAAAACAGATAATAACCTACTATTACTTGATACTAATATGAGTGCAGGGCATGGTGGTAAATCAGGACGTTTTAATCGCTTACGCGATACTGCAAAAGAATATGCCTTTATTCTGATGTTAGAACAACCTGAAGTCTATTTTAAAGCTCAAAATATAAAATAGAATAAATTGTAATAATAAATAAGTTTAATAAAATTAGCCTGTCTCTCTTTAAGAGAGACAGCGCTATTATTTAAAACGAATATAACAATAATAATATTTTCTAGTTTAATTATTTTATATAAAGCAGCGTGAGCCTATTTAAATAAAAATAAAGAATAGGTTTATTATGAAATTTACAAGGAAAATACTTAGCACTCTTATTTTATTTTCGGGTGTTAATCATCTTGCCATCGCATCAGAAACTGATAAAGCGGTTCAATTTAGTAGCTTAAAAGTTTCATCAGCACAAAAAGAGACACCAGAACAAAAAGCATTGGGAAAACCGGGTGCTTATAGTTCTATTGGCGAAATTAATAATCTTGAATCTGTTGAACAAGCATTACGAGCAACGCCGGGCACGTATACTCAAATGGATGTAAGCCAACCTGGTGTGAGTGTTAATATTCGCGGACTTAGTGGTTTTGGGCGTGTTAATATGATGGTAGATGGTGTTACGCAAACAACATATAGCACATCCCCTAGCCAAATTAGTCATGGTGGCCAGCCATATAATCAATTTAATAGTATGCTTGATCCAAACTTTATTGTTCAAGTTGATATTTCTCGAGGTCAACAAGATGGTGAAAATAGTATCAATGCCTTAGCAGGTAGCGCTAATTTTAAAACTATTGGCATCGAAGATATTTTATTTAAAGGAAATTCATGGGGAGTAAGAAGTAAAGCAGCTGGTGGTACTAATGGGTTAGGTTATAACGGTATGGTCGCTTTTGCAGGACAACGTTCATTATTTAATGATAATGGTACAGCTGGTGCAATGATTGCATTAAGTGGGCACAAAATAGAATCTTCTTATAAAAATGGTGCCGGTTTTAATAGTGAAGAATTTGCGACTAATAAACATTTTAATCAAAAACCCCATTCAGAATTAGCAAAAATTAATATTAAACCAAATGATACTCATGAATTAGAATTAAGTGGTCGATTTTATAATAATAATTTTAATCGACGTAAAATTGATGCTAAAGATTATTATGCAAAATATCGCTATACACCATTAAATGATCTTTTTGACAGTGAAGTTCGTTTGAGTCACAGCCAAGCGTCTCAAAAATTTGAAGGCGATTCTTTAATGAGTTTACGTAATGCAAATGCAAAAAATATCTCTGATTCTCTTGTTGTTAAAAATACCAGTCGTTTTAATTATGGTGAAATGGATATGGCATTAACACTTGGTTCTAAATTAATGTCAACAGAATACAAACGTAGTGTTATTGCGCCTTCAACGGATCCGTGGCAAGCAAATAATATGGTTGAATATAACTCCTTTGCACCTCAAGGAAAAAATGATTTAACCAGTTTCTTCTCACAAATGAAATTTGAATACGATATTTATACGTTAGATCTTAATTTAAATTATGTGGATTATCATATTAAAGGGCGTAAACCTGCTTGTGATCCAACTGCTGCCTGTTTCCCAGAAGGCGAAATGAATGTTAATCGTCATGATAGAAATTGGGATCCTGGAATGTTACTTTCCGCTGAAATTATTCCTGAATTTCAGCCATTTATCAGCTATGCACATACAATGAGAGCACCTACTTCACAAGAGATCTTCTTTGCTAATGAAGGTGGTGCTTCAATGAATCCATTTTTAAAAAGTGAAAAAGCTGATACCGTTCAAATTGGTTTCAATAGCTACCGCCCAGATTTAATTATTGAAGGCGACAGCTTACGATTTAAAGGATTGTGGTATCACACAAAAATTAAAGATTACATCTCTAGTGACTCTTATTTTGTTTGTAAAGGTGGTGTACGTTGTAAAAATGACGGTTCTTTAACGTATGAGGATTACGCGGGAATTGAATATGATGGCAATATTTTCCTCTACACCAATAGCCTTGAACCTGTAACTTTACGTGGTTATGAACTCCAAGCAAATTATGATGCAGGGGTATTTTACACAAACCTTTCTTATAGCGATCAGCGCACATCTCAACCAACTTCGATAGCCAGTACAGACTTTGGGCAAACACCTGCTTCTGAATTACCTAAATATTATGCCTCTATTGATACTGGTGTCCGCTTCTTTGATGACCAGTCATTAGAACTAGGTACTGTGATCCAAATCACAGGAAAATCACGTAAATCTTCACCTGAAGGTGTTGATTTTGATACGGGTAAAGTCCCTATGGTGCAACAAGATAATATCCCAACGGTTATTGATCTTTATAGTAATTACAAAATTAATAAGAATATTTCTTTGAAATTTGCAGTGCATAACTTAATGAATAAAAACTATTCTAATGCACTTGATAGAAGTAATTCATCACCAATTATGCAAGATTCGAGTGCTAATACACAAACAGCTCGCGGTAGAAGTTATCTTTTTGCAGGGGAAGTGCGTTTTTAATATAACGTAATGATTATCTTAAAACATAAATAATAAAAAATCGGCACCAATATTATTTTGATGCCGTTTTTATATTTATATAAAGCTTAAATCACTTGATTTGACTTAATCGTTATTTTTAGCAGTTGTTTTGCGTTTTGCTCTTATCTTTTGTTTTTTCACTACTTCACTGGTGATCCAACCATCTTCAACACGTGTTTTTAATGGATCGCCCACTTTCACTTGTTTGGTGTTTTTCAGCACTTCTCCAGACGCTGTCTCACTAATAGTGTAACCGCGAGAAAGTGTTGCGAGAGGGCTCACGCTTTCTAAACGAGAACAGCTAATAGCAAACTGTTCACGTTGACGAGATAGCTGTTGTGAAATACTTTCTCGCATACGGTAGATCAACAGCTGTTGTTGGCGAAGTAATGCTTGAATTTTTGAGTTAGGTGCTTGGTAATTAAGACGTTTTTGTAATTGTACCTGTTGATGTTGCTTAGTTTGTAATAGTCGCTGAAAACTAGAAATTAAGCGCTGTTGTGTTGAGGCTAAAACATTTTGCTGACGAGCAAGGCGCAAATGAGGGTGCTGTTGTTGTAAACGATGATGGAGTTGTGTTATTGCGCGAAGCTTTTTCGCTAAATAGTAATCCATTGCCATTTCAAGGCGTTGTTGTTGAGATTGCAATTGGCGTAATAGTTCAAGTTTATTACGACTGATTAACTCAGCAGCTGCAGAAGGCGTTGGGGCCCTAAGGTCGGCAATAAAATCGGCAATAGTAACGTCGGTCTCATGGCCAACTGCACTCACAATAGGAATTTCGCTGGCAAAAATAGCACGAGCAACACGTTCATCATTAAATGCCCAGAGATCTTCTAATGAGCCACCGCCACGACCGACAATTAAAACGTCACACTCTTTACGATGGTTAGCCAGTTCAATAGCATGAACAATTTGCATAGGAGCTTCAGCACCTTGCACCGCGGTTGGATAGATAAGTACAGGCAAAGAAGGATCACGACGACGAAGAATATTTAAAATATCGTGTAGTGCTGCACCTGTTGATGACGTGATAATACCAATTTGTTTGGCGGGTGATGGCAGAGTTTTTTTATGAATGGCATCAAATAAACCTTCTGCGCTGAGTTTCTGTTTTAACAGCTCAAATTGTTGTTGTAAAAGTCCGTCACCCGCAGGTTGCATACTTTCAACAATCAATTGGTAATCACCTCGTGGTTCATACAATGTAATTGTTGCACGCACTAAAACTTGCTGACCATGTTGAGGACGAAAATTTACTTTGCTATTTTGACCACGAAACATCGCCGCTCTAATTTGGGCATGAGTATCTTTTAACGTAAAATACCAGTGTCCAGAAGAGGGTTGAGTAAAATTGGAAATTTCAGCGCTGATCCAAATGCGACCCATTTCCATTTCTAATAACTGGCGAACGGTCTTATTTAGACGGCTAACAGTAAAAATATTATTGTTTATCGGTAGTGTCATGTGAGCCAGATCAAATTTTAAAACAAAGACTTAATTGATTGATACTACCTAAGTTCGTGGCAGGATCAATAAAAATTTTGAAAAAAAGCTAGAAGCAACCGATTACGGTGTGTATAATTCCGCGGCAATATTTTCTATTTCCTAAAAGCCGCCTTGGTGAGATATTGCTATGTTACGAATTAAAAAAGAAGCACTTACATTTGATGATGTTTTGTTAGTTCCTGCACACTCCACTGTTCTTCCTAATACTGCCGATTTATCAACTCAACTGACTGAAACTATCCGTCTAAATGTTCCTATGCTTTCTGCTGCAATGGATACTGTGACTGAAGCGCCTTTAGCTATCGCATTAGCTCAAGAAGGTGGAATTGGCTTTATCCACAAAAACATGTCAATCGAACGCCAAGCTGAAGAAGTTCGTCGTGTGAAAAAACATGAAAGTGGTGTGGTCACTGATCCTATCACCGTAACACCAGAAACTTCTTTACGCGAAGTTCAAGCAATGACAGAACGCAATGGCTTTGCAGGTTACCCTGTTGTCACTAATGATAACGAATTAGTCGGTATTATTACTGGTCGTGATGTTCGTTTTGTGACTGATTTAGATCAACCTGTTACTGCAGTAATGACACCTAAAGATCGCTTAGTAACCGTTCAAGAAGGTGAAGCCCGCGATATCGTTATGCAAAAAATGCATGAGAAACGCGTAGAAAAAGCGTTAGTGGTTGATAATCACTTTCACCTGAAAGGTATGATCACAGTAAAAGATTTTAAAAAAGCAGAACGTAAACCTAATGCTTGTAAAGACGAACATGGGCGTTTACGCGTTGGTGCTGCTGTTGGTGCGGGAGCAGGTAATGAAGAGCGTGTGGCCGCATTAGTCGCGGCAGGTGTTGACGTTTTACTTATCGACTCATCACATGGCCATTCCGAAGGGGTATTACAACGTATTCGTGATACTCGTGCTTTATATCCTAACTTACCTATTATTGGTGGTAATGTTGCAACAGCAGAAGGTGCTTTAGCACTGGCAGATGCTGGTGTTAGCGCAGTTAAAGTAGGTATCGGCCCTGGTTCAATTTGTACAACACGTATCGTAACAGGTGTTGGTGTACCACAAATTACGGCTATCGCTGATGCGGTTGAAGCACTGAAAGATCGCAATATTCCTGTTATTGCTGATGGTGGTATTCGTTTCTCTGGTGATATCGCGAAAGCATTAGCAGCAGGTGCGGCTTGTGTTATGGTGGGTTCAATGTTTGCAGGCACAGAAGAATCTCCAGGCGAAATCGAACTATTCCAAGGTCGTTCTTATAAATCATACCGTGGCATGGGTTCATTAGGCGCGATGTCTAAAGGTTCATCAGACCGTTATTTCCAAACTGATAATGCAGCAGACAAATTAGTCCCAGAAGGTATAGAAGGTCGTGTTGCTTATAAAGGTTTATTAAAAACTATTGTTCACCAACAAATGGGCGGTTTACGTTCGTGCATGGGTTTAACAGGTTGTGCAACTATTAAAGAATTAAATACTAAAGCTGAATTTGTTCGCATCAGCGGTGCGGGCATTCAGGAAAGCCATGTTCATGATGTTACTATTACAAAAGAATCACCTAATTATCGCTTAGGTATGTAATTTATTCCGAGAAAGGCTTGTTGTACTGATACGGGGCAAGCCTTTCAACTTTATGACTTTATCTGTTTTGGAATTCACCACAAATGACAGCAAATATCCATAATCATCGCATTCTTATCCTTGATTTCGGTTCACAGTATACGCAGCTTATTGCTCGTCGTATTCGTGAAATCGGTGTTTATTGTGAACTCTGGGCATGGGATGTAACCGAAGAGCAAATTCGTGAATTTAATCCTAATGGTATTATTTTGTCTGGTGGTCCTGAAAGTACGACAGAAGATGACAGCCCTCGTGCACCAGAATACGTATTTAATGCAGGCGTTCCAGTACTAGGCATTTGTTATGGCATGCAAACGATGTCGATGCAATTAGGTGGCGATGTCGAAGTTTCTGGTGAGCGTGAATTTGGTTATTCACAAGTTGAGATCCGTGAAACCTGTGCATTATTCCGCGATATTCAAGACTCAGTAAGTGAAGATGGCAAACCATTATTAGATGTATGGATGAGCCACGGCGACAAAGTAACTGCTATCCCTTCAGATTTCGTCACAGTCGCAAGCACTGAAACCTGCCCGTTTGCAATTATGGCCAATGAAGAAAAACGTTTCTATGGTGTTCAATTCCACCCAGAAGTGACACATACTCACCAAGGCTTAGCTATTTTAAAACGTTTTGTTTTAGATATCTGTGGTTGTGATGCATTATGGACTTCGGCTGCAATCATTGAAGACACCGTTGCTCGTTTGAAAGAGCAAATTGGTGATGATCACGTTATTTTAGCGTTATCAGGTGGTGTTGATTCATCTGTTACCGCGTTACTCTTAAATCGAGCAATTGGCAAGCGTTTAACTTGCGTATTTGTTGATAATGGTTTGCTGCGTCTAAATGAAGCAGAACAAGTGATGGAAATGTTTAAAGGTAAGTTTGACCTTAACATTATCCATGTTGAAGCTGAAGATCGCTTCTTGGCTGCACTGAAAGGTGAAAGTGATCCAGAGAAAAAACGCAAAATAATTGGTCATTCTTTTATTGAGATTTTCGATGAAGAAGCGGTTAAACAGCCACAAGTTAAATGGTTAGCGCAAGGTACTATTTACCCAGATGTCATTGAATCCGCGGCATCTGCAACGGGTAAAGCACACGTGATTAAATCACATCATAACGTGGGTGGCTTACCTGATGACATGAAATTGGGTTTAGTTGAGCCATTAAAAGAGCTATTTAAAGATGAAGTTCGTAAAATTGGCCTAGAGTTAGGTTTACCTTACGATATGCTTTATCGTCATCCATTCCCAGGCCCAGGTTTAGGGGTTCGTGTATTAGGTGAGATCAAAAAAGAGTACTGTGATTTATTACGTCGAGCGGATGCTATTTTTATTGAAGAACTGCATAAAGCTGATTTATATAACAAGGTCAGTCAGGCGTTTACTGTGTTCTTACCTGTACGTTCAGTCGGTGTAATGGGTGATGGCCGTAAATATGATTGGGTCGTTTCATTACGCGCAGTTGAGACGGTAGACTTTATGACGGCACATTGGGCACATTTACCGTATGACTTCTTAGGACGTGTTTCTAACCGTATTATCAATGAAGTAGGCGGAATTTCCCGTGTTGTGTATGATATCAGTGGTAAACCACCAGCAACGATTGAGTGGGAATAAAATACCGTTTATCAGCAATAGTTGATAAAGGTTAAAAAACCAAGAGCCATCAGTAAGTTACTGGTGGCTTTTTTGTTTTCTATGGTTGGTAATGGTTGACAAGAACCGAAAAAAATGACGGTATATGTGGCGGTGTCATTTATAAATAAAAATAATTTCAACCAAACACCGTCGCAATAAAACCTATTTTTTGACGGTGTTTTGCCGAAAGGTGGAAGCATGCTGACCGATACAAAACTAAAAAGCTTAAAGCCACAAGAGAAACTTTATAAAGTGTCTGACAGAGATGGTTTATACGTGGCAGTCAATACTGGCGGGACTTTATCGTTTCGATATGACTATCGATTTAATGGGAGAAGAGAGACGATATACTTTGGTAGTTATGGTCCTGACGGTGTTTCTTTGGCTAAAGCGAGAGAAATGCTAATTGAAGCTAAAAAGCTCTTAAATGCAGGTATATCACCGGCTTCGAGAAAACGTGACGGTGTGGAGTCGAAAAAGAACAAGACGGTGTTTCGTGAGTATACCGTCAGATATCTTAATGATACCCAATATGCCGACTCTACAAGGGCCATGAAAGAAGCGATTATTGAAAAAGAAATCTATCCCGTATTCGGTAAGCTTCAACTAGAAGAGATCACCACACCACGGCTGAGAGCATTGTGTGAAAAGATAAAAGATAGGGGCGCAAAAGCGACTGCATTACAAGTGCGTGAGATAGTTGGCTCTGTTTTTACTTATGCCATAGATAGAGGTTATGAAATTAGTAACCCAGCAGATGCAATAAAGGCATCTTCGATAGGGACTTTTCAGGCACGAGAAAGGGCAATATCACCGAAAGAAATCGGTATCTTATTTCGTGAACTAGAAAACTATAGTTGTTATCCAACCTTAAAATTGGCCGTTAAATTTGTCTTGCTGACATTAGTCAGAAAGTCTGAGTTTATTCACGCCACATGGGATGAAATAGATTTTAAAAATAGGCAATGGGTGATCCCTAAAGGGCGAATGAAGGGGAGAAAAGAGCATGTTATTTATCTCTCTGACCAGGCAATGGATATCCTAACTGGTATGAAAGTTTGCGCCATGGGAAGCAATTACTTAATGCCTGGTCGATATGATATTAAAAAGCCTCTTTCTAATGCTGCATTGAATAACGTGATTGATGGCACCGTAAAACGTATCAATGAAAAAGGTATTGAGTTCGAACCGGTTACTGTTCACGATTTACGACGCACGGCAAGCACGCTATTGCACGAAGCAGGTTATAACTCAGATTGGATAGAGAAATGTTTAGCACACGTTCAAAATGGCGTTAGAGCCGTTTACAACAAAGCTGAATATGCTGAACAGCGCAGGAAGATGTTACAAGAGTGGGCTGATATGGTGGATGAATGGATAAAAGAGAAAGATTAACGCTCGGTCATTCTTCGCCAAGTGTTTTATAAGCAAGTAGTGACGATAGATAAAGCACACCAACAACAGGCCAGATTGTGGAGTAAAACAGTCTGGCGACAATATTTTTTATATTGTCGCTTTCGTGTTTAGACTCTGAAAACAGATACCCAGCAAGCCATAAGTACACCGCTAATAATGTGAGTAAAATAATCATTAGCCGTTTTTCCTTTTGAACTGAGCGTGATCATCACCACACTCTTTAGAGCAATAAACGCTGTTTTCTGTTACAGGCTCTTCACGACACCAGATACAAAATCCCGTTAAGCTTTTTGCTGGTGGTTCTCTGTTTGCTAATGCGGTGTTGATTTGTAGAGCCGTTAAGTCATTAGCATCATCTGCGATATCAGGCATATTTATTCCTTACAAATAAAATGAGAGTTGATAAGTTCGATACTGTTGTTAGGACATTGATTGCCCCATGCATCCCAACCTTGTGACATGTCACGAGCGAATAGCTCAATGCGATTTACATCACCGTACAACTCTTCAAGACGGTTTTTTACTTCCCACGGCTTTTCGCTATGCTCACCTAAACAACTAAATACGATTTGCTTAACGCTAGCACTAATGCGCTGTAATCCATTACCTCGAGTAGCGATTAAAACATCTTCACTATTGGCTCTGGTGTAGTTACCTCCATTCATTTTTGTTTCAGCATCTAATAGTTCAAACAGGTCGTGATAATCAAATAACTCACTGTTTTGAATCGACTTATCAATTCGTTGCCATGCTAAAGGGTTAAACTTAATCCATGTAAAAGCTTTCATTGTGCGGACTTTAAAGCCCCAAGCTTCAGCTAATTTAATAGCCTCGAGTACAAAATTACCTGTATACACATGGCAAGAACTGCGTTATCAGATGCGATAGAATGAATAGGGATATGGGTTAAATTGAAGAGAGAAGTTGTTGGATAATGATTTTTAGCAGCACCGTTTGAAACTTTATTTTTGTAATCCCAAGGAGGATCACAATAGATAAGGTCGTATTTTTTCATTCGTTCCCTTTATAAAATGCTATCCAGTGTGTTTTATCGTTTTTCCCTACACGCTGAACAGTAGTTGGTTTTTCATTAGTTAAAGCTAATATTTGTTTAACTGGTATTTGAGTTTCATTCCACTTAAACAATAAGGTTCCATTTGGCTTTAACACACGAAATGCTTCACTAAACCCTTTTGATAAATCTTCTTTCCATGAGTCTTTATTTAACGAACCGTATTTTTTAAACATCCAGCTATTTTTGCCAACTCTAATTAAATGAGGAGGGTCAAACAGCACTTGATAAAATGAATTATCTGGTAATGGAAGGTTTTTAAAATCAGAAATAATATCTGGTGTTATATTTAAAATTCTCCCGTCACATAAAATATGTTCTTCGGCTCTAATATCATTAAATAAAACACGGTCATCTTGTTTATCAAAATAAAACATGCGAGAGCCACAACACATATCAAGTATTGGCTTCATTGTATCCTCTGGATTTTAGGTATAAAAAACCCTGCTAGTGCAGGGTGATGCTATAAACTTTTACAGTAATCTTTGAAATCTTTTACACATAAATCAATTTTACATATAGACTCATCTATACTTAAAGAATTTAAATATTCGAGTATATTTATCCCGTTTTTACATGGAGATTTTAATATTAAAATTAAATTTTCAATGCATGTAGTTATTTGAATACTGTGTTTGTATAGAAATAGATAATTTTCTGAAATATTTATATTAACTGATGCGGAGTTTGAGTGTATAGAAGACAAGGATGAGCTATCAAATTTAAACATTCGAGCATTACCTAATTCTTTCCCATCTTCATCTTTTAAAATAAATGCATGTATATCATGACCACCAATATATTCTACAAATGAATTGTTGTTTTTGTCTAATAAGTTACGTAGTTTAACCAATTGAATTACTATTGTTTTTAGCTCGTCAGCATATGCAGTAAATATATTTAGATAACTAATAGATATTTCTTTTTGCCTTTTCTTTTCTGAGTTTTCTACATGTTTTTTTTGTAAAGAATAAACAGTAATGGTGGCAACTATACCAAATGTAGACATAAAACTGAAAAACGTACTCCATTTGTTATTGTCGTCAATATTCCAATAAAAGAATATAGCGAAAGTTACCACCATCAAAACAATTACCGCAACAACAAGGAACGTTAGCCATTTTTTACTCATAACTCCTCCTTAATTAAAGCAGAAATCATACTCACATCCATGTGACTAATCCACTGTCAAAACACCTCCTTAATTCACATTTATTTGCTTTAATGCCTCACGAATAGCGTTTAATCGTGATTCCATTCGCCAATAGTCGGGGTTTTCTTGTTTAGGCCATGGAGCTAACCACGGATCATCTCCAAGAAGATCACCATATTTATTAAATGGGTCACAACTAAGTACATCCTGTTTTATATCATCCCTATATTCAGCATCATCAAACATGCTACGAGCTTCAAACTCGTTAATATCCTTATTCTTTCTTAACTCGATTATTTGCTTTCTGACAAATGCAATATTTTCTTTATTATCAGCGTCAATTTCCCTTTCTAAGCTTGAATCTAAACAACCAATCCAATATTGGTTTGTTATCCATAATAAAAACTCAGTAAGAGACATTCCCATGCCACCCCAGTAACATGACCATGACTTTCCAAACTCACTAATAGTCACTCGACCTTGACGGTTATTACCGTAATCTTCAAGGTAAACATGGATAGGGTCGTGTCGCTCAAGATCTGTTATTACTAACTTAGTAACTTGAGATTGTTCAATTTTCATCACTCCACCTTTTTAAACTCAATAACCCATCCCCATTCGTTGCTTACCCAGCTGTCTTTTCCGTATATATCTATCCATATTTGAGCGAACCATGAACGCGAAAAATCAGGGAAATCATACTCACGCGATACAGCGTCAATGGAAGCGTGATTTTGTGGTGCGCCTTCTTTCATTGCGTCTTGCTGTGATATTTCCTGAACCTGTTGCAACCAAATATCAGTAATTTCAATTTTTCCTTTGATATTACCGTCCTTGTTTGCAATGTTGATAATGTCGCCAATCTCACCATACGGGCAATCAACATCAACAAATCCATGCCGCCATGCTGCGCATACTTGCTCTGATAGTGTGTAATCATCTTGCCATGCGCTAAGATAGCGTAACCCATCTTCGGTTACTTTTGGTTGTGGTTTAATCGGCCTGCGTGTCTGCGTTTTTCTGCCATCTATGACAGCCTTTAGCATTACATCGTTAAACTTGATTCTGTCTTTCATATTCATTCTTCCGCATTGCATCCTTACCAATAAACCATGACAGCCGTTGCTAAAAATGCACCTTTAACATCTTTGCTTGATTCATGGTAATACGCTGAATAACCAGGCTTGGGAACTGCTTTGAAATAACAAATATCTACCTTGTTGTATTTTTCCCAAAATTGGCGGTCACTCTCATCTATTTCCCCAGACTCAATGGCTGAATTAATCACCTCGTTGGCGGTATGTTCCCCTTTCATTAGTAGCGTTTGAATACTATCGTTGCTAATTTGTATAATTGATGGATGTTTCATCGTCATTCCTCTTCATTGCATCCTTACACTGAGTTCTTTGGTTAACGGGTAGGGGTTAGACGTTACTCACAAACTGCCCAGCTTCATTACGCTTACGTTCGGTGTAACACTTGGGTGTCTCTCTTGATTTAGCTTTCTTATCTATCCATTCATATACTTCATGAGCCTCCCATGCCACGCAACGCACCGACAAATACATACGCTTTGGAAAATCGCCTTTCTTCTCTAAGGTGCGAATAGTTGAACGAGAAAGCCCTGTTAGCTTTAAAACATCAGGCATACGAATAGGGTTGGTAGGTAATTTAATATTCATATTTAAACTCCTTGCGGAGCAGTACCGCTCCGCATTAAATAGGATCACTGGTATTCAGGGCGCATATCATCAAGCGTGATAGAGAAAGACTCGTATAACTCATCACCGAGTTTTCTTTTGCTTGATTTAAGTAGCTTGTCTACTTTTTCAAATGCTTCTGTGGCTTCGGGTGAGCCAGATTCAGGAAGTGAGTTAATAGAAGCTTCTAGGGTATTGCGTGCATCAATGCGGTGGTATGCCTGTACTGCTTTATTTTTTAATTCAGTAAATAGGTTGATCCCCATTTCATTTTTTAAGTTCTCAATTTCTGCACGAATATTTTTAGCTTCTTCGACAGTTTGAACATCATCAATAGCTAATCTAAAGGCTTCAGCATTGAACTTAGGGATAAACTCGCCTTGAGTCTCGTTTACCGGTTCAGCATTGATTGGCTGTTGCTGATTGGTGATTTCATTAATGCTTACACGTTCTTTCGGTGGAGTGATGTCTTTAATCGGACGATCTTCAAGTTCTTCTGGTGTATACACACCTAGGATAACTTCAGGGCAATAAAGACGGGCCCAATATTTTACAGCGAGATACGCTAACTGCTGTTTTGGGTTTGTTGACCAGAGAGGGGAATTGCGAGTAACGACACTAGATAGGTAAATTTTCTCTCCCCACGTAATTTCACTTTCACCACGAAGAATTGCCCCTACACGTATCCATAAACCATGCTCATCTGCATCAGTCCAATCACGAACACGAAATGAATAGTCTTTACCGTTTCGTTGTTTTGTTATTTCTTTGCTTTTGGTTAGTTTCTCCCAACCAGTTTCGCTATATTCATAATGAAAGCGCCCTTGAATAGCTGTTGAGCTTGATACTAAGGCGTTTACTAATTGCGCCTCATACCCAAGAACGCCATTAACGGTATAGGTTTTTTGAGCCACAACAAACGGGTTCATATCCCATTGCATCGCTTGCATGGTAATGGCTAAACAATCAGAATCGTTACCGCGCAAATGTTCGGGTACTGTAATTTTCCCTTTAGCCATTATTTTTGAAAACTCAATTAGGCTACTTAACTTATCAGGGTTGAATACTGCTAAGTTGTTACTCTGATCAATAGTGGCTACTTCTGACATAATATTTACTCCAAGCGTGCGCCTGATTGTTCAAGCGCAGTTTTATTAAGCGACTTCGTTTTGCAGTTCTTCTAACTTTCTCTGCTCAAAGTCAGTGATACCGATAGTGAGAGTAGTGGTGATTGGCGCTGGCCAATATCCTGTATCCATAGCTTCACGGATATCACGCAGTGTCTTTTTGTACTCAGCGCGACCCAGTTCAAGTAACTCAGGAGAGGCTTCAACGATAGCAACCCAGTGGTAATGCTCGTCTTTGTTAACGAATATCCAGAAGAACTGATCCAGCATTGCCACGTCACAATACATAGCTGCACTGATGTGATAATCTCGATTAATGATTTCTCTGCGGATCATGGCTTCAATGGCATCTTGTTTAAATCGACCAAGTGCTACTGATTTGAGGTCAAAACCTAATCGGTTATTTTCTGTTTGAATTTCGATATCAGGACGAACACGAATTTCAAGGCCGGTATCTTCATCAATGCCGTAGTAGCTCACTTCTGATACGCGGTTAGGATGGTTTAATAAACTGGATGCTTCTTTGTGGTTCATAACAGCGTTACGCATGTTATTTGCCATTTCATAGTCAACGGTTTGAACATGAATTTTTGAATCGTCACTAAGCCATTGGCTAATGATTTCATCTTCAAATACAGCATCAGGTTTTACTTCTTTAATGACCTGCATGAGATCATCTTTCTTGACGGGTTTTCTAAGTGGCTCAGGCTTATTTGTTTCTGCTAAATATAATTCAGGGTTGATGTGGTGGTATATCTGCTCAAGTAATGCGTCTGTATTACCTGAGGTTTTCAATGGTGTTGGCAAAGTATCATTATAGGCTTTGATACAGGCTTTCATTGCTGCACCAGTAAATTTTCCATCTTCGGGGATGGTTTTAAATTTATCGGGCAACTGCATGTATATCTGACCTAGATCTTCGGCTTTTCCGCTGGTGGAAAGTTGCGGTGTCAGAGTGGCATTATGTTCTTCAATAATTGCTTTTAACTCATCTTGTGAGAGCTTTTTAGGCAACTTATTGTTGTATTCGTCAATCCATGACTTCATTGTTTCCGTTGTTGTAAAGGCACCTTCTGGAATAATTGGTTTAACACTGAATTCAGCATCAAACTTTTCAGGTTCCATTGTTAACGTGTGAAATGCGCTACCTAAGTCGAAACAACGCTTATTTTCACGCTCAATAACTTTTGTTACATGGCGTAACTCGTAATACATCAAACTAATACGAGCATCTTTTAGCATCGAACTACTGATACCGTTTGAACTGTGATACACCTCGTTAGGAATATCGGGATAACGACCAGGTTCAAAATAAGCAGGTTGGTCATTTTTTTCCTTTGAAATATCTTCTACCTCCTTGAGTTGACCGCTTTGGTTATCTTTAGTAGCGTGAAAAATCACCTCTTCCTGAGGCGCTTCCTTTTTTTCTACCTCATTTGAGGTGTTTTTTGGATTTATTAATGAGTTAAAGTGATTAACTCTATGACGAACGCTACGCATATCAGGGTTATCAATAAATGACATAATAGCGTTAACGATTTGCTCTTCACTGAGTTCACTGCTGATATTAGGAACCAATGAAAGTGCAAGTAGCGTGATATTAATAAAGTGGTCATATTGCTTAAATTCTTCTTTTTCAATATCACCGTTGATATGAGCTGTTAGCGCATCTACTTGTTCGCTATCAGTAATATCTTGGTTAAGTAAAAGAGCTTTTGCAATCAACATATTTAAGTGCTTAGTGTCTGACATTTTGTTTACCTACTAATTGTTCTGTTTGTAATGCGAGCTTTCTTACATAAGCCCACTCAATACCGGCTTTAAAATTGTCAAATGACTGTGACTCATTTAAGCCAGATAAGGTAAATACATGCTTACCGTCTTTGATATAAAAGATCATGACTAATCACCAAATTGGTTATGTCTGAGCGCATTAAAAAATCAGTCTCTTTTATCCATATTGTTAAAGAGCAAATTAACCGTATTGGTTAACTTATGCTTTTAATCATAACCATAAATTAACCATTGTCAACCATGAAAAACAAATAAATCACCAATATGGTTATGTTTGTTTTTATCACTATGAAATTTAATGATTTATTAAGAGTAAAAAGAAGCCAGTATATGACTTCTTTTTAATGGAAAGGGTTAGTCGTGGGAGATAGGCTGGTTTTTATTAATGATAAATTCAATGAAGTTTTCAATAGCAGCTTGTTCGCTGGTGGGAAGTTTTGAATAGGCTCTTCTATCATAGTTAATAGTGCCTTTATCATTTTTAGGGATCAGTAATTCATAGGCTTGGCGACCCATTGCTTTTGCAATGGCATCAATGCTTTCAGCGGTGGCACTGGCTTCACAATTAATAATGCGGTTAACTGTTGATTGTGCAAGCCCTGAATCGACAGAAAGCTTAACTCTTGATTTTATTCCATCGTTTAACATAAATGTTGTGATGTTATCTGAGAGTATCTTGCCAATTTCAGTCGGAATATATTCCTCTTTTTCTGACTCCGCATGACCTTCTTTTAAGTGGTCTACATCCATCCAATATTTGCTAATTCTAGTCACATATTCAATTTTGCGTGACATTGGGTCGGTGAGTTCACGATGACTTTTTAAATCTTTTGGTGATAGGTAACGAGAGATCATACTTGGTGCTACGCCTAACGCATCAGCCAATAGTTTTTGTTTGCCGTTGTAGTAGCGTTCAATAATATAAATCAGGTTATCTTTTCTAATTTCAGCAATGCTTTTCATTTCTCCAAGTCCTTTGGTGTCTATTCTTTATACAAATTTGATTAAGTTATGGTGTATTAAACAAACAAATAACCCTTTTGGTAAAGTACCTAAACGGTTACTATTATTTATTGGTTAATCAAATTGGTGAAATTATGGAAGTTTTCGACTTTAAAAAATTTTGGAATGGCTTAACGATTAAGCAAAGAGAAGCATTCTCTCAAAGAACGGGATATAGCCAATTGTATCTATCACATCAGCTACGCTATGCAAAACGCAAACCATCACTAAGTAAACTCAATAAGTTATATGATGTCTGTATTGAGTTCGGTGCAGATGCAACCAGAGAGCAATTAATCAATTTCTTTATTCGATAATAATTCAAAGGCTGTTTATAGATAAGGATCACTTCGGTGGTCCTTAATTTTTTATTGATAACCAATAAGTCTTTTTAGGTTGATATATTTTAAAATAACGGATAGCATTTGCACATACACATAATCAAATGAGGTTGAAATGGAGATTATTAGTCGAAAAGAAGCTGCGTCAAAAGGGCTTGGAAAATTTTTTACAGGTAAGAAATGCAAGAACGGTCATGTTGCTGAACGTTATGTTTGTAATGGTGTTTGCGTTAAATGCAACTTTGAAAATTCAACAGTCTATCGCTCTGTGTTAAAGCAATTAATTAACAGCGCTAAGTGAATGGTGTTTTATGCGTGACTATGGAAAAGTTTCCCCACAATTTTGGATAGGAAAAACAGGTAAGGAAATAAGAGAAAAAGGGCATGAAGCACTTATTGTCTCTATGTACTTATTAACCAATCCTCACGCCAATATGATCGGAATGTATTACCTACCTATTATCTATATGGCGCACGAAACAGGGCTAGGTTTAGAAGGGGCTTCTAAGGGGCTTCTAAGGTGCATTGAAGCAGGTTTTTGCCACTATGATGAGGATGCTGAAGTTGTTTGGGTGATCGAGATGGCAAAATATCAAATAGCATCATCTTTGAAGCCATCAGATAACCGGTGTATCGGTATACAAAGAGAGTATGACTCTCAGCCTAAAAATCAATTTCTATCAATGTTTTATGATAAGTATAAAGATGCTTTTAATTTAAGTTCTGCAAGAGAATCATCGATAAAAAATGAAAGGGGCTTGGAAGGGGCTTTGAAGACCCTACGAAGCCAAGAACAGGAGCAGGAACAAGAACAAGATATAAAACCCCCTAAATCCCCCTTGAAAAAAAAGTCGGTACAAAAGCGAGGTTTTAATATCCTGGAAGAAAAAATACCTGATTGGCTAAATCCTGAAGTTTGGGAGAAGTGGATTGAGTACCGAAAGGAAATCAAGCACCCGATAAAATCGAAACAAACGTTCAGTGGACAAATAAAATTACTCACTGAGTGTTATGAGTTAGGTTTTTCACCTGAAGAAATAATTAGCAAAACCATTACAAATGGCTGGCAAGGACTATTCAAACCAAACGTTTCACCACCACAACGGATCATTCAACCTCAAAAGAACGATGAGTTTATACCGGAGGACTTCTGATGACTGCATCATCAACCTTAGCAAGGCTAAAGCGAATAATGCCTGAGCATATTAAACCTAAATTTACTACTTCTGCTGAATTAATGGCATGGCAACGAGAGCAGGGTGAAATTGATTCAATGAGGATCGCAAATGAAAACCGAGTAGCTCGTTTAAATAAAATCATGGGTAGATCAGGTATTAGCCCATTACACCAAAATTGTTCATTCGATAATTATGACGTTACATGTGAAGACCAACAAAGAGCGTTGTACAAAGCTAAGAGATACGCTGAGCAATTTGGTAAATCATTTGGTGGGTTCATTTTCAGTGGTAATCCTGGTACTGGAAAAAATCATTTAGCGTCAGCCATAGGCAACCACATTATCCAAAAAGGGAAAAGTATTCTGATCGCTACACTGCCGGACATAATGATGAAGGTTCGTGAAACCTATCAAAAGGATGCTAAAACAACAGAGTCAAAACTGATAGATGATCTGTGTGATGTTGATTTGCTAGTGCTTGATGATGTGGGTGTACAACGTGGAAACCTCAATGAGGAATTAATTATATTTCAAGTAGTGGACCGAAGACTAGCAAACAAAAAGCCTGTTGGAGTGCTTACAAACCTAAATTATACCCAACTATCCAAAGTGTTGGATGAACGAGTAATAGATCGACTCCGAATGGGAAATCCAACAACGATAAATTTCACATGGCAAAGCTATCGGCGTTTAGTTAAGTAATTTCGTAAACTAAAAATCAAATAGGGGTTATTGGATATCAAAATTCTTAGCGTAATAAACACTGGTGAGTTTTATTTGTTGTAGGTATGCGATTGGGTGTCTGAGTAGTGAAAACAGCGTATAGACGATTTGAGAGCGTTTTAAGTGGGTATGAGTTTAATTAAAAACTCTGTTTTTTTATACTTGAAAACATAACCAAATTGGATATATTAACCATAATGATTAATCTCTTAAGGGTTATCGTACATGAAATTTATGCAGGATTTTGTTGTTGAAATATTACATGACAAGAAAAAACCGTTATCAGTTAACGAAATAACCGAGATTGCCTCAGAGCTTGATGGTAAGAAAAATCGCTCAACGACCAATTATGCGTTGATCAAGTTGGTTGAATGCGCGGTTGTTGAGCGCAAAGCGGTAGTCGGTATTGGTTATGTATACACGCTAGCGCCTGATTACATGGAGCGTCTACGTGATTTAGATATCAAAAAAGAAGCCTCTCTAATGACCAAGAAGTCAGCAAAACCTACGGATAGGCATGTTATCTGTCAGAAAGGCTCACTAACTTACGTCAGAAAGAGTTTACCACCGTTACAGCATGGAAAGATTGCTGATATTCATAACCGTATGAACGCAATGCTGGTGGCGGTACGCGCATGAAACAGCAAATTTATTATATCAATCCTGTATCAAAGCCACGTATGACACAGCGTGACGTATGGAAGAAAAGACCCGTTGTCGTTAAGTACCACGCTTTTTGTGACGAGATGAGAGCTAACCGTTTTACGTTACCGGAAAGCGGTGCTCACCTAACGTTTGTTATTCCTATGCCTAAATCATGGAGCAAGAAGAAACGCATTGAGATGAATGGTAAACCTCACCAGCAACGTCCTGATGTCGATAATCTGATTAAGGCCGTTATGGACGCCATATTTGATGAAGATTGCAGAGTGTGGAATATCAGTGCGTCAAAGCTTTGGGGTGAACAAGGGAAGATAGGGGTAACGTTACCTGAAAATACAGAAAATCATGAACTTATTACCATTCGTTAAGTTCGTGACTGAGTTAATTAATCGTTGAATGAGTTTGGGAAGAAATTATGAGCCAAGAAATTGATGCTATTAGGCCATTCAACATATCAAACAACCGTGACATGTCACGCAAGAGGATTTTTCAGATGGATGACGGAGCGGTTTACAAAATTACTGGCACATGGAACGGAAAACCATTTGAAAAGCTAATGCAAGCTGAATGTGAATTAGATGCAGAGGCAACGATAATCTTCTGGGCTAATTTATGTGGCGCTCATGCAGACAATTTGAGCGTCGAATACCATAGCGCTATTAATTGAGGGTTGAGTGATGAAAGGAACAGAAATTAAAAAATTGATGTGGATTTATTCTGATGAAAGGATGAGACGTAAGCGAAGATATGTGAAAGCTGGAAAACAAGCGGACGATTGGAATCGTAAGTTATATAAGCCATATCGTAGTGAGCGAGTTATGAACCGATTGTTACGATTAAATTCATTGAAACTTGTGAGTTTTTTTAATTGAGGTCGAAATAATGGTATGTGCTGATTGTGGTGGAGAAGTTGTTTGGATTGGACCTATAACAAATTTATCTCATACGGAATGTAAGCAGTGTGGTGCAATAAATAATTATCTTAACGAACAGGGTGAGGATGATTTGCAAAGCAATGAAATTGCAATGATGAAAATTAAGACCTCAAAACTTACAGGTAGAGCGCTTAACTATGCAGTAGCATTAGCAGTTGGTGGATATGAATTAATTCCAGTACCTCCTGATATTGATGGAAAAAATGAGGGGATGGTATTAGCTCCAGTTGGATATTTAGAGAGCGGTTATACATTTCCACCTAAAGGTGGGCTACGAATTGATTTTTTCGTTAAGCAATATTCAAGTGATTGGCGTGAATGTGGCGAGCTTATAAATAACTACTGGATTGATTTAATGTTTGAGGAAGTTGATGGGGTTAATTATTGCTATGCATCACCGCCACATTTAATGGGTGATTACGCCACTGCTAATACTGCTCAAGAAGCTATTTGCCGAGCGGTTGTTATGCTTGAGATAGGTAATGAAGTTGAGATACCTGAGGAGCTAGTAAATGTTAACTAAGTACATTTTATTCGCTGTATTCTGGTGTGTCGTTGTTACTGTGATTGGAGTGTCACTTAATGGCTAAATCACCTGCTGAACGTAAGGCATTACAACGTAAGCGCCAAAAGGAGTTTGGCGTAACGAAGATTGAATTGCTGGTGGATAATCAA
Organism: Proteus sp. G2300; assembly: GCF_009915965.1. Classification (NCBI taxonomy): domain Bacteria; kingdom Pseudomonadati; phylum Pseudomonadota; class Gammaproteobacteria; order Enterobacterales; family Morganellaceae; genus Proteus; species Proteus sp. G2300. The sequence goes on along the minus strand of NZ_JAABNK010000023.1, from coordinate 442,651 downwards.
GAGCTGGAGATGTTAATGCGTAATTGTTTTCTGCGTATGCCTGGTCGTGAACCGTATGATGTTGTTGAATACTTGCAGATGCTTATTCGTAAAGATGATGCCGAGTATAAACGACAAGCTGAGGAACTATCTAAGCGTAAGTGTGAGCGTTGTGGTGAGCAGTTACCTGTTCAGCAATGTTGTTTATCTGGTGATGCTAAATGTTGGGTAACTTATGGATATCGCGAATTACAACTTAACTTGGTTGACAGAACGATAGCAAAATAGAAATTTGGTTGACGCGATTTTGTCAACCAAATAAGTTTAGGTAATGCTTATAAAATTTGAATGTTATATTTTGAATAGCCATAATAACCAAAGAGGTGATGATTATGACTATCAAAAGACCAAGAAAGAAACCTGCACGACAGCCAACGCCTATCAACGACAAGATGGAACGTTTCTGTCAGGAATATATCAAATCCCCCGATAATCAAACTGATGCTGCAATCTCTGCTGGATATGCGTCTGGCAGTGCTTGCAAACGCGCATCACAGCTAATGGCTGATCCCCGTATTCAAGAGCGTATCGCACAACTTATGCAACAGCGCAATAAGCGCACCAAGATGAGTGCAGATAATGTACTCAAGCGCTTAGTTGATATGCTTGATGCAGATATTGCCGATATTCTCAATGAGAAAGGCGATATTAAACCAATATCTGAATGGTCACCTATTTGGCGTAAAAGTGTTGCTGCATTCGATATCATTGATATTGACGGTGATACTCGCATTAAAAAAGTGAAGTTGCTGGATAAAATTAAGGTGCTTGAACTGATTGGTAAGCACGTTGATATCAATGCTTTTAGAGATAGGGTGCAGGTTGATGTAAACGTATCGCTGGCTGATAAGTTGGCATCTGCTCGTAAACGTGCTCAGCAAGGGAGCATTGAGTAATGTCAGAAGCTTTGCAGAAGTCACCAGAAGAACAACTCATTGAAGATATTGCATCATTTACGCATGATCCATTAGGTTATGCGTATTACGCATTTCCGTGGGGTGAAGCTGGTGGAGAGCTTGAAGAATACAATGGCCCTCGTCAGTGGCAAGCCGAAGCATTAAATGAAATCGGTGAACATCTACGCAATCCAAAGACACGCCACCAGCCATTATTACTTGCTCGTGCTTCTGGTCATGGTATCGGTAAATCGGCATTTATTTCAATGATCATCAAGTGGGGTATGGATACCTGCGAAGATTGTAAGGTAGTCGTCACTGCCAACACTGAAAATCAGTTACGCACTAAAACGTGGCCAGAAATAGCGAAGTGGCAACGGCTATCACTTACCAATAATTGGTTTACTTGTACTAAGACAGCTATCTACTCAAACGATCCTAATCACGCTAATGCTTGGCGTGCTGATGCGGTACCGTGGTCAGAGAACAATACGGAGGCATTCGCAGGGCTTCACAACAAAGGTAAGCGAATTATCTTAGTATTTGATGAAGCGTCTAACATTGCCGATCTGGTATGGGAAGTGGCAGAAGGGGCGTTAACGGATGAAGGTACCGAAATCATTTGGATAGCATTTGGTAACCCAACTCGTAATACAGGGCGCTTTCGTGAGTGTTTTCGTAAGTTTAAACATCGTTGGAACACCAAGCAGATTGATAGCCGTACCGTTGAAGGTAGCAACAAAGAGCAGATTAAAAACTGGGAAGAGGACTACGGCGAAGATAGCGACTTCTTTAAAGTCCGTGTTCGTGGTGTGTTCCCGTCAGCATCAGAACTACAGTTTATCCCAACAGGTTTAACTGATGAAGCCATGAAGCGGATTGTCACACAGGCAGAAGTTGCTCATGCGCCTGTAATTATTGGTGTTGACCCTGCCTATTCTGGTATTGATGACGCGGTGATTTATTTACGTCAAGGTTTATTCAGTAAGTGTTTGTGGACGGGCTTTAAAACAACTGACGATGTTGTTATGGCAAAGCGTATTGCTGACTTTGAAGATCAATACAAGGCTGATGCTGTTCATATCGACTTTGGATATGGTACCGGCATTCACTCCATTGGAACAAGTTGGGGGCGCGTGTGGCGTTTAGTTAAGTTTGGCGGTGCATCAACAGATCCACAAATGCTAAACAAACGTGGTGAAATGTATAACAGCGTTAAGACATGGCTAAAAATTGGTGGGGCTATTGATGATCAGGAAACCGCAGATGATTTGTCATGTGGTGAATACAAGGTTCGTGTTATCGATAGCAAGATTGTACTAGAAGATAAAACAGAAATTAAAAAACGTCTTGGTCGTTCACCGGGTAAAGGTGATGCGCTAGCACTGACATTCGCCTATCCAGTCACCAAAATAGATAGAAATTATTCCTCACCTCATTCTGGCGTTAATGTCAGCAATTCAGATTACGATCCATTCGCATAAAAAAAGCCCTCTGGAGTAGAGGGCAAACAGTCCTAAGTTAAAGCACGCTGTCGTGGTAACAATACCGAGAAAAAATGCAGTGGCATTGCATAACCAAAATGGTAGTTATAATTTTTAATATTGTCAAATAGCATGTATTATTAATTTAATATGCAATATTGGTTAATTTAATCTATGGGTGAATTATGTGCGGATTAGGCTCAACTCCAAAAATTACTACTCCTCCACCAGTTCAGGCAGCACCTCAAGAACAAGATGCGGCAGTAACGGGTAGTCGTGATGATGAAATGCGTCGTCGCCGTGCAGCCGCAGGTCGTAAGTCTACGTTACTAACAGGTGCGCAGGGTGCGACAAGTTCAGCATCCACCAGCGGTAAAACCTTACTTGGTCAATAAGGGGTGACTATGTCAACGCCATTGAAACAACAGCTACTGCAACAATTTAATCAGTTGGAAACAGAGCGTAGCTCATTTGAACCGCATTGGCGTGAATTGTCAGATTTCACTCGTCCTCGTAGTACGCGCTTTACTGCGTCTGATGTTAATCGAGGAGATCGCCGTAATAGTAAGATCATTGACCCTACGGCGTCTTTAGCTTCATCGGTACTTTCCAGTGGAATGATGTCAGGCATTACAAGTCCTGCTCGTCCTTGGTTTCGTTTAGCGACACCTGATCCTGATTTAATGGATTATGGCCCTGTAAAACTTTGGCTAGAAACCACCGAACAGCGTATGAACGAGGTGTTCAATCGTTCTAATCTCTATCAGTCATTACCGTTGATGTATGGTGATTTAGGTACTTTCGGCACTGCTGCAATGGCAGTTGTTGAAGATAGCCAGCGTATTATTCGTACTGTTCATTTCCCTCTTGGCAGTTACTACATTGCGAATAGCCCAAGCCTAAGTGTTGATGTTTGCTATCGAAAATTTACGATGACCGTTCGTCAGTTGGTGATGGAGTTTGGGCTTGATAGCGTCAGTGATACTGTTAAATCAATGTGGAATTCAAGCCAGTACAGCCAATGGGTTGAGGTGGTTCATGCTGTATATCCAAACCTTGAGCGACAAACAGGAAAGTTAGAGGCGAAGCATAAGCCTTTTAAATCCGTTTATCTTGAAGTGGCGGGTGATAACGAGAAAGTGTTACGTGAATCTGGCTATGATGAATTCCCGATCATGGCACCACGCTGGGAAGTGAACGGCGAGGACGTTTACGGTTCATCCTGTCCTGGTATGTTGGCGTTAGGTGGTACTAAAGCACTTCAATTAATGCAAAAGCGTAAAGCGCAGATGATTGATAAGCTGACCAATCCACCTTTACAAGTGCCAGCCTCATTAAAAAACCAACGGGTAAATACCATACCCGGAGGCATTAACTATCTTGATGAGGCAAATCCTACTAATAAAATTCAAACGATTTTTGATGTTCAACCCGTAGCATTGAAAGCACTACTTGAAGATGTTCAAGATACCCGTCAACTGATTGATACAGCTTACTTTGTTGATTTGTTCCGCATGATGCAAATGGTGAATACGCGCTCTATGCCGATTGAAGCCGTTGTTGAAATGCGTGAAGAGAAGCTATTGCAATTAGGGCCTGTTCTGCAACGCCTTGATTCTGAGTTACTCGACAAACTGATTAATCGCACTTTCTCAATCTTAGTAAATAAAAACTTACTTCCCATTGCACCTGATGAAATGCAGGGAATGGATCTAAAGGTTGAGTACATTTCTGTAATGGCTCAGGCACAGAAAGCGATTGGCGTTGGCAGTATCGAACGCTTTGCTGGCTTTGTTGGCAATCTGGCAAAAGTTAAGCCTGAAGCCCTTGATAAGCTTAATGCTGATGATGCTATTGATAATTATGCGTCTGCTATTGGTGTCTCTCCAACTATCGTTGCAACCAATGAGCAAGTACAAGCCATACGTCAACAACGACAAGCACAGCAACAACAAATGGCTCAGATGCAAATGGCGCAGTCCGCTATTGATGGTGCTAAAACGCTCAGTGATACCAATCTTGATAATGATAGTGCCTTGTCCGCTATGGCTGGTGGAGGTGCTCAATGACACATCCATTCGATGCGTATGAAGACGAGAGAATTGCTCGCACCGAATACGATATTCAACGAAAAAATAGGCAAGAGAAAGAAGAACAACAGCTAAAAGAGGTTATGTCCACAGAAGCTGGGCGTGCTGTTATTTGGCGTTTGATTTCTGACTCTGGCGTATTTCGTAGCTCTTTTTCTAACGATCCCTATGCAACTGCCTTTAGAGAGGGTGAGCGTAACTATGGGTTAAAAGTTTTCAAGCAATTACACCAAGTTTGCCCTGAGCTTTATGCGCAAATGGCAAATGAAGCAGTTACACCAAGCGTTTAACCAGATTTAAAGAATGGGAGAAACAGTCATGAACTTATGGCAGAAACTAATCATGCGTCGCTTGTATAACGAGCAACACGGCGAGGGAGGTGAAGGTGGTGGCGGTACTGCAACGGAACCTACTCAAGAAACATCAGCAACAAATAAAAATGAGCCACCAGCAAACAGTGATGATCCTACTAAAAGCACTGAAAAAGAGAATGGTGGAGAGCAGGGCAAGCCGGCTGATAAGAAAAATGATGCCAATAAATCAGATGTAGGTGCGCCTGAAAAGTATGAGTTTAAAGCACCAGAAGAAGGGCAAGAACTTGATAAGGGTGCATTAGACGTCTTTGAGCCGATTGCTCGTGAGCTGAATTTAAACAACGAACAAGCGCAAAAACTGGTTGATGTTTATGGCTCTAAAATCATGCCAGCGATTAATAAGCAACTTGCTGAAGGTTGGCAAAAACAGACAGAGCAATGGGCTGAAACTGTTAAAGCAGATAAAGAGCTTGGTTCCGCTGAATCTATCGGTGCGGCACAAAAAGCAATGGATAAGTTCGGTTCACCTGAACTGAAACAGTATTTAGAAGAATCAGGACTAGGTAATCATCCTGAGCTTATTCGTATCTTTGCCGGTATTGGCAAAGCAATGTCAGAGGACGGTCTTGTCACTGGCAACAGTAACGGCAGTAAAAGTGCTGCTGATGTTTTATTTGGATAACAAAGAGGAAATAACATGCCTGCTTTAACTCTCGTTGATTGGGCTAAACGACAAGGCCCTGACAGCAAGCAAGCGAAGATCGTCGAATTGCTGAATCAGTCTAATGAAATCCTTGATGATATGGTTTTCGTTGAAGGTAACTTACCAACGGGTCACCGTACAACTGTTCGTACTGGTTTACCATCTGCAACATGGCGTTTGCTTAATTATGGTGTACCGCCAAGCAAATCAACCACAGCACAGGTTACTGATGCGATTGGTATGCTGGAAACCTATTCTGAGGTTGATAAAGATCTTGCTAACTTGAACGGGCAAAAGAATGAATTTCTATTGTCTGAATCAATTGCATTCTTAGAGTCAATGAACCAGCAAATGGCTGAAACGGTTATTTATGGTGATGCGACGGTTCATCCTCAGCGCTTTACGGGTTTAGCTGCACGCTTTAACGATATGAAAGCAAAGAATGCAGTCAACATCATTGATGCTGGTGGTACTGGCAGTAACTTAACTTCTGTGTGGTTAGTCGTATGGGGGGAAAACACGGTTCACGGTATTTTCCCTAAAGGTTCTAAAGCAGGTTTAGAGCAAAATCATTTAGGTGAAGTTACTTTAGAAGATGAGAACAAAGGTAAATACCAAGGCTTTCGTACTCACTTCCAATGGAAAAATGGTATCTCAGTTCGTGACTGGCGTTATGTTGTCCGTATCGCCAATATTGATTTATCCAAAATTGGTAAAGATCCAGAAAAAGCGGACACACTCGATTTACCAGACTTGTTTATTCAAGCAATTGAGAAGATCCCTAACCTCTTTATGGGGCGTCCTGTTTTTTATTGTAACCAGCAAATCCGTAGCTGGATGCGTCGCCAAATTAAAAACAGCAAAAACGTCAATATTTCTATGGCAGAAGTTGCCGGTAAGAAAGTTGTTTCATTCGATGAAATTCCTGTTCGCCGTGTTGATGCCATCTTAACGACTGAAGATCAGGTGGAATAAGTTATTGCGGTGTCGTTTAACGGCTCCGCTAACTTTCATTTATTTGGAGATAGTCAAAATGATTTTAGATAAAGAAACGCTTTTTTCACTGGATCAGGCGGTTACTGCATCTGCTGTAAGTAAGCAAATTATCGACTTAACGCCAGTGCATGGCGCATTTCGTGATATCGGTATTGGTGAGCCATTAGAGCTGTTTGCACAAGTGACTGAACAGGCTAAAGCTGCAGGTGAAGCGACGGTTCAAATTAATTTAGAAACCGCGACAGACGATAAATTCTCTGATGCTAAATCTATCTTTGAATCTGTGGCAATACCAATTGCTGATTTAAATGCAGGTAAACGTATTGTGGCGAAAGTACCTCAAGGCGTTTTGAAGTACCTGCGCCTGCAATATGTTGTTGCAGAAGGTCCATTAACGGCGGGTAAGTTCACTGCGGGCATTAACCTAACTGTTGATGCTCATCCTATTTACGATGCTGTAACTCAATAAGGTGTGACATGTCACGATATAAGGTTTTAAAAAAATCATTTATCGCTGGGCGTCTACTTGAAATCGGTGAAGAGGTTGAGTACGACGGTATAGCTGGCGATAACTTAGCGTTAATTGGTGGCGCTGATGCTCGACTTAATACTCATAGTGTGGCTGATGGGGCTGGTGATAATACTGGTGAAGGCATAAGTAATATTGCTGTTAGCGGTTCAGGTGTGGCAATTGATTCAAGCCTTGATGTGCTTCGTGAGCAATATACCCAGCTATTTGGTAAAGCACCTCATCACAATATGGGCGCAGATAAAATGCGCACCGCAATAGATGAAAAGCGGAAAGAACTTGGGGTTTAACCCCCGATGATAAAGGGGGCGGAAGCCCCTTTTTTATTGGAGATAAATGATATGGCCTCAGAAATTGAAATTTGCAATATTGCATTAAGTCGCATTGGTAATAGTCGTTCAATTAATAGCATGACTGAAGCCAGCAAAGAAGCCGTTCAATGTAACCTTCATTATGCGCAATGCCGTGATAGTGTGCTTGCCGATTTTCCTTGGAACTTTGCGACTAAAAAGGTGGCATTAGCCAATACAAATAATCCCCCACCTAATTGGGCGTATGCCTATCGCTATCCTAATGATTGTCTAAAAGCCATTGGTATTGTTGAACCTCATCAAAAGTACCGTAGACCAGATACGGCAATCCATTTTCATGTTGGTTCAGATGAAAATGGTACTGGTCGATTAATTTTTACTGATCATCCTAGTGCATGGCTTGAGTATGTTGCACGTATTACTGACGTCAATATGTTTGATGCGTTATTTAAAGATGCCCTTGCATGGCGTTTAGCTGCTGAATTGGCTCGTCCATTGGCATCAAATGCGGGTATTGGTGGTGAAGCACTACAAATTTACCAAGGTGTTATTAAAAGCGCGGCAGCACATTCATTAAGTGAGTCAGCAGAGCCAACTGATTATATGGATGAATTCACACAAGCGAGGTTGTCATAATGCCATTTAGTCTTATTCAACCTAGTTTTTCAGGCGGTGAAATTGCACCAAGCCTATATGGTCGTGTTGATCTTGCGAAGTATTCAACTGCACTGCGCAAGTGCCATAACTTTATTGTTCGTCAATATGGTGGCGTTGAGAATAGACCAGGCACACGATTTATTGCTGAAACAAAGTATCAAAATAAGAAGTCTCGCCTTATTCCTTTCCAATTCAGCACCGTACAAACCTATGCGTTAGAGTTTGGTGATCGTTATATTCGCGTGTTTAAAGATGGTGGGCAGGTTCTCTATGCTGATGGTGAACATAAAGGCGAAGTGTTTGAATTAGCGACACCTTATAAAGAAGCTGATTTATTTGATTTGAAGTATACGCAATCAGCCGATGTTATGACGATTGTTCATACTGATTATCCACCAATGGAGTTACAGCGTTACGATCATGATGATTGGAAGTTAGTCTCCGTTGAAACAAAGAATGGCCCCTTTGAAGATATCAATACCGATAAGGCAATGAAAGTTTATGCCAGTGCAAGCACGGGGCAAATTACGTTAACGTCTACGCATGATATTTTTGGTACCGAGCAAATAGGTAAACAGTTCTATCTAGAACAACGTGATATTGATGCGGTTCCTGTATGGGAAACAGATAAAACAACCAACCTTAATGATCAACGCCGAGCTGACAGTAACTACTATCGTGCCAATAGTGGCGGTAAAACAGGAACACTAAGACCGTCACACACGGAAGGAATGAGCTGGGATGGTTGGGGGGGTGATACAGGGATACAGTGGGAATATCTGCATAGTGGTTTTGGTATCGTAAAAATTGAAACAGTTAGTGAAGATGGCAAAACAGCCACAGGAAAGGTGATCTCTTATATTCCATCCAATGCCGTTGGTGAAGATAATGCAAGCCATAAATGGGCGCGTGCAGTGTGGAATGATGTTGATGGTTATCCAAGCACCGTTGTTTATTATCAACAACGTTTATTCTTTGCTGGCTCTCGTGCCTACCCACAAACGATATGGGCCAGTCGTAGCGGTGACTATAAGGACTTTGGACGCAACAACCCTATCCAAGATGATGATCGCATTATCTACACATATGCAGGTCGTCAAGTTAATGAAATTCGCCATTTGATTGATGTCGGTTCGCTGGTGGCATTGACCTCTGGTGGTGAATATCAAATCACAGGCGATCAGAACAAAGTACTTACACCTTCCAGTTTTTCAATGTCATCACAAGGGGCTAACGGCTCAAGTGATTTACCGCCAATCTCTGTTGCGAATATTGCGCTTTATATACAAGAGAAAGGCAGTGCTGTGCGTGATTTATCGTATTCCTTTGATGTGGATGGGTATCAAGGCACTGACTTAACTATGTTGGCAAATCACCTATTTCAACGCCACCGTATTGTTGATTGGTCATTTACTACGGTTCCATATTCTATTGCATGGTGCATTCGTGACGATGGGTTAATGCTGGCTTTAACCTATTTAAGAGAACAACAAGTTTTTGCATGGGCGCCACAATCGACAGAAGGGAAATTTGAGTCAACGTGTTCGATCAGTGAAGGCAATGAAGACTCAGCTTATTTTATTGTCCAGCGTACAGTAAACGGCAAACAGGTTCGATATGTAGAGCGCTTGGCTAGCCGTTTATTTACTCGTACAGAAGATGCTTTCTTTGTGGATTCAGGCTTAAGTTATGACGGTAGAAACACAAATGATGTAAAAACAGCAACCATCACGGGTGGATCAGGTGAGTGGAACTATCAAGAAAACTATCAATTAGTGATTTCAGGCAATCCGGTCTTTAGTGCTTCTGATATTGGTAGTGCCGTCAATATTCCTTATTTTGAAGATAATGAACATAAAGAGCTTCGCTGTAAGATTGTTCAATATGTATCTGCAAATCAAGTGGTTATTTCTGCTAATCGCAATATTCCACCAGCATTACAAAATACGCCCACTACTGAATGGAGTATTGCCCGCTATCGCTTTGCTGGCTTAAATCATCTTGAAGGTAAGACAGTTAATATTCTTTCTGACGCTAATGTTTCACCACAGGCTATTGTCACCAATGGCGCAGTGGAAATTGATACACCATCAGCCGTGGTACATATCGGATTACCTATTACCAGCGAATTAGAAACGCTTGATATCCATATCAATGGGCAAGAAACATTACTTGATAAGAAGAAGCTTATTAAGGTTACCAGCTTAATTGTAAATAGTAGTCGGGGTATTTGGGCTGGTACTGAAAAAGAACGGTTATATGAGTATCCTCAACGTCAATTCGAGTTTTACGACAATCCTGTCGATGATGCCACAGGCATTGTTGAAATTAATTTAGATGCAGATTGGAGCAAAAACGGACGTGTCTTTATTAGACAGGTTGATCCTTTACCGTTAGCGGTGCTCTCTGTTATTCCGCGTATTGATGCTGGTGGTTTCTGATATGAAAAAACATCATGTACAAATTATTCCTGCCACTCATGAACATATCGTTCGTTTATTGCCACATGTAAGACAAGCTGATGTTGATGAGTTCTACGCTATGTCAATGCAAACACCTGAACAGGTATTACGACATGGCTTATCTGTTTCTACTAAAGCCTATGCCGGCATTATTAATGATGAGGTGGTGACTATTTTTGGTGTTGCTTCTGGCTCATTACTTACTGGTTTAGGTGTTCCTTGGTTGGTGGGGACTGACTTATTAGAGCAACATCAGAAAACCTTTCTACGACGCTGTAAACCCATCTTAAAACAGATGTTAGTGCAATACCCAACACTGATGAATTATGTCGATGAACGTAATCATATTGCTAAGGCTTGGCTCCATTGGTTGGGGTTTCAGATTGAAGAAGCAAAGCCAGCAGGTTTACTTCAGTTACCTTTCCATCGTTTTACATTGAGGGCTAAATAATGTGTGAACCAACAACATTAGCGGCAGCAGTAATTGGTACTTCTGCGTTGCAAGCATACGGACAATATACCGATGGTAAATTTCAAGCATCAGTGGCCAATCAAAACGCCAAAATTAATGAAGATGCTGCACTTGATGCAATTAATAAAGGAAATGCTCAGGCACAAGAACAGCGTAGACGTACTCGCCAATTGGCCGGCACACAGGCGGCAACAATGTCAGCCAGTGGCATTGATTTAAGTACTGCGGGTGCTTTAGATATTTTGGGTGATACTGCCGCAATGGGTGAGCTCGATGCGTTAACTATGGTAAATAACGCTTCTCGTGAAGCGTATGGCTATCGTATGCAAGCTGAGAATGATCGCCTTAATGCAAAAATGGCAAGACGCTCAGGCAATATGGGTGCAATGACAACGTTATTAACAGCACCTATTCAAGCTTATGGCGCGTATCAGTTGGCTGGTGGTACATGGAGTCCGTTCGGTGGTGGTGGCTCAGGTGCTGCGAAAGCCGGCAAGACATTTGCTAAAGCACCAAAAGGATTTTAATTATGCCAAAGGTTCCTACATACGATAATAGAACGGTTATGCCTGAGCAGTTACCAAATAATGGGTTTTCTGTTCAATCATCACCTGATGCTTTTGGCGCTGGCTTTGGTCGTGCTGGTGAGCAATATGTCGGTTTATTTGCAGAAGCAAAACAAAGAGCCAATGTTGCACTGGCGCAAGATGCCGCATTACAGCTACGACAAAAAGCCAATGAACTGATGACCGATCCGCAAAATGGATTACTTTCTCAGCAAGGTAAGAATGCGATTGGTAAAGCATCTGAGTACGAACAGTCATTTCGTGATTATGCCGGTGAAATATCATCAACACTGCCTGACGATATTGTTCGACAAAGCTTTATGCAACAAGTGCAAGAAATGGGTGTTCAGTTTGCATCACAAGCTAATCGTCATGAGATGGGGCAAATCAAAGCTTATGAACAAGATCAGTTTCAATCAACGCTAACATTAAATGCAGAGTCTGCCGCATCAATGTACGGAGATAATCAGGCTTATATCTCTGCACATAAACAAGTGTTTCAGCAAATAGAAGAGTTTGGATTATCACACGGTTGGGGTGAAGAGCAGATCCTCGCCAAGAAACAAGAATTCAAAGTGGCAACTGCTCGTAAAGCGATTGAAAATCAACTCGGTGCTGATTATATGGGGTTCTTAGAACGAAATGGAGAACCTTCAAGCCTTGGTGGTGCTACCAGAAATAATGCGTTCTATGGTGGTACTGTTAGTAAAGTTAAAGGAATGACCCAGCAGGGCAATATTAACTTACTCAATAGACCAACAGTTAAAAACGAAGACGGCTCAATTAGTACAGTAAGAACGATTTCTATTGGTACTGATGATGGTGAAGTGCTAATACCTACCGTAAGTGACGATGGCAAGCTGTTATCTGATGATGAAGCCATTGCGTTATACGAGCAAACAGGTAAGCACTTAGGAATTTTTGATAACCCAGAAGATGCAACTGCTTACGCTGATAATCTGCATAAACAGCAAGAGAATATGTATACACCTAGTAACGGTGATACAAGAGGCGTTAGAAACAACAACCCTGGTAATATTCGTATATCTAGCAATAAATGGGTAGGGCAAACCGGTGATGATGGTGCATTTGCTAAGTTTGCCACACCTGAGCACGGCATTAGAGCATTAGGTAAAAATCTACTTTCTTATGCTCGACAAGGTTTCGTTACACCTGAGCAGATTATTAATCGTTGGGCGCCACCAGAAGATAATAATGATACTCAGGCATACATTGAGTATGTATCTGATTACCTCGGTGTTGCACCTAATCAGCCATTAGATTTAACGAATTTAGATACCTTAACACATTTATCGACAGCGATAATGTATAAAGAGAATGGGCGTAACCGTGTTAATTACACTGATGAGCAGATAGCAACAGGTATACAGTCAGCACTTGGTTTTGTTGAATTACAAGCGACATCAGAAGCACCAAAACTATTAACTGGATCTGCCGCTTTCGATGCCTTAGATGAAGCTGACCAAGCAAAATATTTACGACAAGCAGAACAACTACGTAAGCAAAAGCAAGGTGAGTTACAACAACAATTCGGTACTCGAGTCGCTGACTCTTACGCAGCATGGGAAAGAGGACTTGAAGCACCTAATGCGCCTACTCATGATGAATTAATCTCTGCGTTTGGCTATGACAAAGGTTCAGCTATGTCTGCTGATATGCAAGAAGCTAAACGTTATGCTGGTTTTATGTCAGCAGCTAAAGAGATGTCTCCACAAGCACAGCAAGCTTTGTTATCACAAATTAGACCTCAAACGGGAGAAGCAAACTACGAAAGCAAAATTCAACGTTGGGAGAAATTTGGTAAGTTCGTTGAAGGTAATATCAACGAACAAGATAAACAGTTTGCAGCTAACCGATTACAACTTTCAATACAAAATAACTTTCCGCTTGATCCTAATGATAAGAATAATCAGCAAGCAGCAGATGATTACTTTGAACAACATATTCAGCAGAGCTTTAATTTGCGTGATGATAATAGCTTAAATGCCGTTGCTGAACTTACTGCAAGAACAGGGATTATCCCATCACAAGTTAAATCTGTATTGAATATGGGGGCAACATCTAAAGATCCTGAAGTTGTTCTTCCTATCGCGAAAATGTATGGGCAGATATTTGATAACAATCCGGCATCAGCTACGGATATCCCATCAAGCACAATGGCGTATTACTCAAAAGTATATAGTTTAAGTCGTGCGGGTATGCCTGATGAGAAAGCGGTAGAAACTGCATTTAAGACGACATTTGAACAAGATGAACGCACTAAGCAAATGATCGCTTCTCAAATCAGGGATAAAGGATATATCAAGGATAGAGATAAGGCAGCACAATCTAATATCAATGATTTTTACCCTTGGTATAAACCATTTTCTTCACCAAACGTCAGTAAGCCTGGTACACAAAATGGTGCTTACTTACGTGACTATCAAACACTGTATGACGCTAACTTTGCTGAAACAGGCGGTGATGCAGAACTAGCCAAGAGAATGACCAACGCTCAAATTAAAAGAACATGGGCGGTATCTAATATCAATGGCAGTGAAGAAGTTATGCGTTATGCACCAGAAGCCGTATACGGTATTAATGAATCAGGTGCTGGCAACTGGATCGCTGGACAATGGGAAGAAGAGAAAAAGCAATTAATGTCTAAGTCATTTGGTGGCGCTTCTTCTGGCACTGAAATCGTTATTGTCTCTGATGCAGTGACACCAAGAGATTACAGCTACGGCATAATGATAAAACAAACCGGTAGTGATGATATCCCTATTTATCGTCCATACACGGGAGATAACGGCTTACCTATTCGCTTTAAACCTGAGCAATCATCATCCCCGATGTATAAAGCTATTATGAGAGAAAAAGAAAAAAATATAGAAAGAGCAAGGGCACAAAGAGAGGGGTGGGAGTTCATCGATCCTGATAATCCACCGATGAAAGTAGAAAAAGGTATCTTTTTTCATACCCTCACACCTGAGTTTAATCCAGACCCAAGACAAAAAATGGTTAAATAGGGGGAATGAATGCCAATATATGAATTAAAAGATGAGACAATAACTTCGGATATTAATTCTATCCAACAAAAAGAACCAACCTATGGTGATAATGTTTCACCGTCTTGGTATGACCCTATTAATCCGCTTGATGATAGACGGCAAACTAAAGAATTACGTGATGCGGCGTTTCGTATCGATAACTCAGTGGGTAGCTTGATTGCTACTGCACCTTTTAATCAATTTGAAGATGTAGAAGGCTATAACCCATTTGAAGATGAATTAACGCTTTCAGGCTATGAAGACTATGCTGATGCTTTTATTCATTCAAACTCTCCTCAAGAAACTGCTGCAATAAAACAACGTATTGATCGTGAGCGTAACGATAAGCAAATGTTAGCAGATGCTGGCGGTGCTGGTGTTGTGAGTAGTATTGCTATGGGGGTTATTGATCCAATTAATGTTGCCGCAATGATGATACCAGGTGGTGCAATAGTAAAAGGCGGTAGTGTTGGTGCAACAGCAGGTAAGTTTGCGCTAGCAAATACCGCTGGTGGTATTGCATCTGAAATGGCATTACATAGTACCCAAGAAACACGAACATTAACTGAAAGTGCAATTAACATTACACTTGATGCCATGATTGGTGGAACCTTAGGTTCAGCTGCGCAATTAGTAAAAAACCGTGGTGAATTGGTAACAAAAGTAAGAAATGATTTAATTGGAGAACAACAATCAGGGCAACAAAATATTCCAAATAATATTCCTGATAATTCTAGTGTTGGTGCTATGGAAGTACCTAACACCACATTAGAACAAGAAACCTTAAAAGGGCCATCATTTATTAATAGCACAATGAATGTTAGCCCTGTTGGCCGTGTTGCTCAATCCCCCTCTAAAACAGCGCGCCAAATTAACCAACAACTCACAGAAAATAACTTTACCTTTGCTAAAAATGAAGAAGGCATTGCGACATTTACCGCTGTTGAAACAAAAGTGAGAGGTTATGAAACTCTCGTTTATAAGCAAGTAGAATCAACGAAAGACCACTTTAAACAGTATAGTCAATCTGGTGGCCGTGATATGAGCTATTACCAATTTAGTGAAGCTGTTGGTGATGCTATGCGCAATGGTGATACTCATGCGATACCACAAGTGGCAGAGGCGGCACGTTCTATTAGACCTATTGTCGAAGCAACCAAAGATAGAATGGTTGAATTAGGGATCTTACGTGAAGGTGTAAAGGTGACAACAGCACAAAGCTATTTCCCTCGTATTTATAAATTCGACAAAATTTTAAATGATCGTACTGAATTTAAGAAAATCATTGCTGACTGGTTAGAAGAGATTAATCAAACCTCAATAAATAAAGCTAAAGGTAGCCTTGATCGTGCTGAAATTGGTATTGATAAAGCACGTAACGCTTCACCACAAGCTGAACGTTTAGGGCTTGAGATTAAAGAGGCTGAGAGTTGGTCAGGTAAAAAATCTTTGTTGATGGATGATATTAATAAATATCAAAAAATCATTAATGAAAAGAACGCGGTAGAAGTTGAGCTAAATTCACTTTCTAACCTTACTAAGCTAAATAAAACACAAACAAGAAGACAGGCAACATTACAAAGAAAGTTACAACGTATTAATGATGCTGAGAATAAATTGCCTGCGTTACAACGTAGTGTTGATATTCTTGATAACCCTCGCAAGTTTAGAAATGAACATCGTCGTTTAACACGAACAGCAAATTCATTAACTCGCCATGACAGAATTAGACAATCCGCATTAAATCGCATGACACCTTTAGAGCGTGAAGAGTTAGATGCGGCAGCAGATGATATCGTTAATAAAATTATTGGTGCTCCGTCTGGCATTGTACCCAGTGAACTGATCCCTGATGGGTTAGTTAAACGTGCTGGTTTTACAAAAGATAGAACGCTAAACATTCCTGATGAACGAATTAAAGACTATCTCGAATCAGATGTTAACTATGTGATGGAAAACTATATTCGCCAAGTTGCGCCTGAAATTGAACTTACGGCTAAATTTGGCCGTGTTGATATGGATAATCAAATCAAAGCGATTACAGAGGAATACAACCAACTTATTGCTGATGCAACCACGCCTAAAGAACGCAGTCGATTAGAAGCACGAAGAGAGGCGGATTTACGTGATATTCGCGCGATGCGTGACCGTTTATTAGGTACTTATGGAGCACCTAAAGATCCAGCAAGTCTATTTGTGCGAGCTGGCCGTGTGGCTCGTCACGTTAACTTTTTACGTTTATTGGGGGGTATGACAATATCATCGTTACCTGATATGGCTCGTCCGATTATGCAACACGGTTTACGTAGTGCGTTAAAACCATTGGGTAAGATGCTAACTGATATCAGTGCTATGCGCATTGCTAAGGCCGATTTGCGTGAAATGGGTATTGGCCTTGAATATGCATTATCCAGTCGTTCTAAAGTGATTGCTGACCTTAACGATCCATATAGCAGACGTAGCTATTTAGAACGTGGTTTACAGTGGTCATCACAGAAATTTGGCAACCTTACGCTGATGAACCAATACACCGACACGATGAAAATGTGGTCTGGCGTTATTACTCAATCTAAGGTACTGAGAGCTGCAAATACTTTAGATGCTGGTGGTTCGTTAAGTAAACGAGAAATAAAGAAACTGGCTCATATTGGTATTGATAAATCAATGCTAAAGCGTATAGCAGATCAGTTTAAGCGACATGGTGAAGACTTAGACGGCATGTTAACAGGGCATAGCCATTTGTGGGATGATCGTGTTGTGCGTGAAACTTTCCAAGCGGCAGTATTAAAAGATGTAAGAACTACAGTTATAACACCAGGCATTGGTGATACACCATTAATGATGAGCAGTGAACTAGGTAAGATAGTTATGCAGTTTAAAACCTTCTTCTTTGCTACTCATAATAGAGCGTTGGTCTCAGGCATACAATCGGGTGATGCATCATTCTATTATGGTGCATTGCTTCAGGTTGCACTTGGATCCCTAGTCTATGTTCTCAAGGCCAAAATGGCAGGACGAGATATTAATACCGAACCGGCTAATTTAGTAAAAGAGGGTTTAGACTGGTCAGGAATGATGGGCTGGTTAGGTGAGCCTAACAACGTATTGGAAAACCTTAGCGGTGGTACTTATGGTATGAGTGCCATGTTTGGTGGGCCACCAGCATCACGTTATCAAAGCCGTAATGGGATTGGTGCATTGCTAGGTCCTACATTTGACCTTGGCGGTGATATTAAAAATATCACATCAGGTGTATTAAACGGTGAGTTTGATGATAGAGAAGTGCGATCTGTACGAAAACTATTGCCTTTCCAAAACTTGTTTTATTTGTCACCATTATTAAATCAAGTTGAGGAGCAGATGAAGTAACAAATAGCACCGCTTAAGCGGTGCATTACTCTCATTTCTTTAATTCAGCTAAAATACATTCCACCAACGGTATTATATTTTTATTGCCTCTCATCTTTTGAACTATAAAGTTTCTCATTGCTATCAGTTCTACAAGTGGAGCTGATACATCATGACCATCTTCTCCCATCTTTGTTAAAAGTGCTTCAAGGTTTGATTTTGTAATTAATTTTTCAATCCCTTCATCGGTATTCACTACATCTGGATAGTTAGCTGGTGCAGGGTATTTATACTTCTTTTCCATGGCTAAAGTCCTCACTAATGAAAATAATTACGTAAACTATAATAATGTAAATGCATTAAAATGTTCATCTAAATGGTTAATTTAATTTTCTATTTGATAGCCATTATTGCAAATATGGATATATTTTGTAGTTAAACGTATCATGTCTTCATTAACACCAGAGGAGATGAGCAATGACGGTATCTACTGAACTAAGCCATGAAGAGTATGTAGGTAATGGCGTAACAACGGATTTTGATTTTCGTTTCCGTATCTTTGAAAGCAAACATTTGATTGTTGTGGTTGCTGACAGTGACGGCATTGAAACAACATTAAAGAATGGTACTGATTACACTATTGTCGGTGCAGGTTCTTATCATGGCGGTAAGGTGGTTTTAAATAAACCTTTAGCTAAAGGCTGGAAGATATTATTAGAACGTGATTTACCTGTTGTACAAGAAACTGACTTACGTAATCAGGGAAAATTCTTTGCTGAGGTACATGAAGATGCCTTTGATTATTTAACGATGTTAATTCAAAAAGCATTGGGTACTTTCTCTTTAAGCTTACGTAAGCCTACCTATCTATCGAATTACTATGATGCCAAGGGCAATCGTATTGCTAATTTGGTACCGCCAAAGTTAGGTACTGATAGTGCCAATAAAGACTATGTTGATAACAGTATTAAAGATATTGATAGTAAGACACTACGAGTCAAGGATAAACCTATTAATGCGTTACCAAACACTGAACAGCGTGCCAATAAAATTTTAGCGTTTGATGATCATGGCCAGCCAATAACTGTTTTACCAGAGAGTGGTTCTGCTTCGGATGTATTGATTGAATTGGATAAGCCCACTGGTGCATCAATGATTGGTATGCGTTCAAATAAAAGTATTCAATATGAAATCGATTCGTTATATAAATCTATAAAAACGTTGCCATCAAAATTTAGCATTGCTTATTCGGAAGATATTGTAGGCTTTGATTATGCCCAAGGCCTTGCTGAAACAGATAATTACTGGTTTATCGGCTATGACAATGAGCACACTGGGCATGTTAAGCGTATCTGTAAATTAGACTTCACAAGTATTGATAGTGGAATTATTACCTCATCACATTTACAGGGGATCGCTGTAATTGATGACAATACCATTATGGTGGGTGGCTACAATGATGGTGAGATTATCAGTTATAGTTTCACAACAGGGATATCAACAACTATAACTACTGTTGGATTCAGGAAAGATTATCCGTTCTGCTGGGATGGTGAGTATATCTACCAGATACAAAATATCGACCCGAATATTTCCACCGCTGAATTCAGTTATTTGGCGTTACTGAAGCCAGGTATTGGAATTATTAGGTACTCAGAAATGCTAAGGAAGTATATTAGACAAGGTTATATTCAAGGTATGACTATTCATAATGGGGAGCTTATATTTTTTACTGGTGGTTCATTTTCAGGAGATAAGCTAGCAAACAGGAACATTGCAACAATTTATAAAACATCGTTGTCTGGTGTTTTACTTGACGCAAAACAATTTTATAAAACAAGTTTTATAGCTAATTTTGGAACAACACAATCATATGAATCGCAAGGAATAAGCTGTATTAATAATAAACTCACATTATCATGCTATGTGTCTGGTAGATTATTGTTATTGCGTGAGGATGATTCTATTTCAGGCAAGGATATCGGGACAAGTTATAGTTTAAGTGAAGTGTTTTATCATGGTATTAATGAGGTTGGTATTTCTGATTCTCAATTATTATCTAAAGGTATTCAATTAATTGTAAGTGCAATGGTGGAAAATAGCCGATTAGTTCAGTCAGTATCATCTGATACCCCTAGCTTACAATCTATTATCGGTATGCAGTATGGCGTATTAGAAATTATAAAAATAACAAATTATCGTGCAATTTGCAGATTCTATTATTGCGCTAGTGGGTTTTTGTCACCAAAGTCAGCAATTAGTTATGTCTTTGGTGATACGGCAACACCATTTTATTATCACAAGTTAGGTAGAATGATTTCTCCAGTATTGTATCAATCAGCTACTATTGCTGAAATAGGAGAAATATTGATACCGAATATTTTATCTCTAAACAAACTAGTAGTAGAAGTGACAAACACAACAGCAACAAATCCAGTAGTACGTAATGTTTATGATACAGATGATATTAGTCACATGACTGAAAACGCAATCTCTGTAGTAACTTCAGTGGGTGGAAGTGATATATCATATAGAATAACATCATCAGGAATAAAAGTATTAGCTATAAAAGGGTTTCCCATTATAAGATATATCACGGGGTCTTAAATTTTAATTGGGGTCGTTACACGACCCTTCTTAATAATGGTATTTTAGATAATATAAAAACAAGTATCAAAGATAGAGTAAATGTTAATATTGATGATATAACAGTCAATATGAAATTACTTTCTGCTAAATATATATTATTAAAATATTTAATTTTCCATGTCAATGGCATGATTAACATATGGCAAAGATATATTCCGAAACTATATTTGGATATTTTTGATATAGATGTTGGAGTCGTTTTTATTTTCATGAGAATAATATAAATACCACAAGACATCATTAATACATTTGGCATAAAATATGCCTGATATGTTTCTTTAGGTATTCCATTGGAGCTAACAAAGTAAGTTAGATATATTGTTGATATTAATCCAATCAAAAAAACAATAATCGCATATGATATTTTTATTTTACATTCATTTTTTTGTAAAAAATAACCGAGTAAAGCAAATCCAGACCACAGAGGGATAACGTCGAGTTTGAAAATAAAAAATAAATTTCCTTTTATAATATCAAAACTTTGAAGAAAAGGTATTGCAGAAAACCAAATGAACCATAGTAGTAGTGAATATTGTACTACAGCCTCATTATAGGATATTATCCTTAATAAAGGAATCATTAAATAAACACCAATAATTGCATATAGAAACCAAAGATGAAAATAGGCTGAGTATTTTAATAGTAACCATGGTTCAAAAAAAACATTTGGATTAGCATGTGCTGGATCTAATTGATAAAGGTTTCTCGCAAATAATATATATATATATGACCAAAAAATTAATGGAATGATTATTTTAAATATTCTTTTCTTAAAAAATAAAATTATAGGTTCATTTTTTCCTATTAGTAATGCACCAGATAGCATAAATAATACAGGAACACACCATCTAGTAGCACTCATGATAATATTAAACTGAGTCCAGTTATCACTCCATATTTTAAATGGTGAAGATGATGTATGTAAAAGGATAACAGAAAAAATAGCTATTATTCTAAGAAAGTCAAAATTATGTCTTTTTTTATTTAAACCATTTAAGTAGTTCATATGTAAACTCTTTTGTATTTTATTGAAAATATTTATACTTATTAAAAGTATATCTATGTAACACACAAGATACACATATTATAAAAAGAGAAAAACATATTGCTGCAAAAGGAGTTAGTACATATAAGTTAAAACCAAACATGGATGTTAATGATAAGATTATCCCTTTTGAAATACTTTCTGTTCCACAGATAACTAATGTTTTTTTCCCAACGTTACTAATTAATTCTATTTTTGATAGTATTAAGCTTATGAAAATGAAATTATAAATTATAATTAATGATATGATTGGTGTTATTGTTAAAGCGATAGGTTTTATTCCGTAGGATAATTTATAAAATATTGAGTTGCCATTTATGTAAAGATAGATTGATATCAGTGAAAGAAAACTAAAAATAAGTATATTTTTTATGTTCAACAGTTCTATTTTTTTGATGTTATCTGAAAACAAATAACCTAAGGTGTAAAATAGCATATAATAAATAGAGCTATCAATGTTAAATACAAGTTGTGGTTTTGATGATGGTGGTGAACTTGGTAATAAGGATATTAAGTAAAATAAAATAATAGATGCTAATAATAATGAGGATTTATTTTTGAAAATTTTACTTGTTATTTCGAAAAAGATTGATGTAAAAAAAAGGCAAGGAAAAAACCATAAAGCTTCAGCATAAAAAGTAGTATTTCTTATTCCAAATAGTAATGGGCTTATAATATCAAATATATCTTTATTAGAGTTTGGGAATCGAAGAAAAAAAACTACTATTGCAACAATTGAAAAAACAAAATAAGGAATTATTAGTGTTCTAAATTTTTTTGCTATAAATAAAAATATACTCTCTGAATTTTTGTGAAATATACCTGATAAAAAGAAAAATAATGGCACATGAAATAGGTATACAAAGCTATATAGTTTCCCCGCACCTTCACCTATGTGACCAAGGATTATAAAAAATATTCCTAAAGCCTTTAATGTATCAATCCATAAAATTCTATTTTTTATATTCATAAAAAGTCCAAAGTTTTCAAATATTGCTAATTACTATAAGAAAGATTCTTACATTGTGCTAAAGAGTAAACAATTTTTCATTTTATCATTAAAATAATTAAAAAAATATGTTCAGTATAAACATTATTCCTATATAATATTTGGTATTCATTATTCTTTTTTTGCATTTTTGTTTATCTTGTTGGTTATGTAGTATTATGATTATTCATTAATCACTGGTACTACACTCATGCAAGAAGATGTCTACACAAAAGCAGGGATCGGCACTACTGCTTTTCTTGGTTACTTCGCAGGGCTTCCAGCAGAAGTTGTTATGGGTTCACTGTTGGGAGCTATCTTCTTTACTACAGCTGCTACTGAATATAGCTTTAAACGTAGATCGGTATTAGCTTTTCTAAGCTTCGTTTGTGGTCTTATATTCTTTAGCCCTGCAGCAACTATCTTTATTTCTGTTACTGGTCTTTTCGGTGTGAAACCTGAGCAATACGAAATCGAACATATCGATGCCGTAGGTGCTTTTGTTTCCGCTTTGCTTGTGGTTAAGTTAAGCGTAAAAGCATATGGAAGGGCTGATATACCGAAACAAGGAGGGCAACAATGAAATGCGAAACATTGCTCACTATTGTTAATGCCATCATCTGTACCGTCATATTTCTACGTGTGTTCTATTTTAAACGTGGCGGCAGACAACACTGTAAAAAAGGTGGATGGTTAGCTTTCCTCATTCTTGCTTACTCTTCAAGCGTACCTATTCGCGCTTACTTTGATCCTAATTATCACGCTGATATCTACAACATCTTTGCCAATATCCTGATCTGCACAACGTTGCTGGTCAGTAAGGGTAATGTTATCAAGTTTATAAAGGGGTGAATATGTCATTAGTTGATAAACAGAATACGTTTACAGGTATGGTTGCAAAGCTGATCACCTTTGCTCAGCAGAACGGGTATAAGCTGACATTTGGTGAGGCTTATCGAACACCAGAACAAGCACAGCTTAATGCAAAGAAAGGATCGGGTATTAGCAACAGTCTGCATACTCAACGTTTAGCAGTTGATTTCAACCTATTTGATGCTAACGGAAAATACCTTACAGTCACCAGCGACTATAAAGAGCTGGGTGAGTATTGGGAATCATTGGGTGGAAGTTGGGGCGGGCGTTTTAAAACTCGCCCTGACGGTAATCATTTTTCATTAGAGCACAATGGGGTTCGTTAATGAATAAAACCGTCATAGCGTTAATTGCTTTGGCTGTTTCCTTTACCGCTGGCTTTGTTGCTGGCGGTATTTATTTTGATAACCAAGCAATGAGTAAACAGATTGCAGGTAATCAATTAGATGAAAAGGATGTGGCCACAAATATTGATCTGCGTAAACAAGCAGACAATGAACAGCAGAATAGGTTGGAGATATACCATGACGAAGAACAGCATGATACGATACGCACAGATACTTTGCTTGATCGTGTTCTTAATCACTTTGATAGGGTGCAGCTCTCAACCGGTACCACGAAAACAGAAGTTGCAAGTACCGATAACGCCAATACCTGCCGAGTTGAGAAAGCCAAAGCCAGTGAACTTTCTCGACAACTACGAGAAACACTTGAACGATATGGGCGTGAAGCTCAGCGTGCAGATGAAAATACCAGAACACTCAACCTTTGTATTTCAGAGCTGGAAGCGAAGGAAAAACTCCTCAATTCTTACCGATGAAAAAGTAGACAGATTTCATAATGACGGTATCGGTGACGGTGTTAGTGATATCTAATTTAAATATAATTTATATTTATCAGTGAGTTAATTTTCTAGAATATAATTGAGTGGGAATAAAATAACGTTTATCAGCAATAGTTAATAAAGGTTAAAAAACCAAGAGCCATCAGTAAGTTACTGGTGGCTTTTTGTATGTTTCTATTCATTAGAGATAGGATTATTTTTATAAATAATAAATTTAATAAAGTTTTAAATTAATACTTAATTATCTTTTTTAAGATCATGAATCTGATTTTATTCAGATGGTTGCTCTAATAATTTTTTATTAAAATAAAAATCATTAAATACCGTTACCAATAACTGTTCTTAATTCTTTTTTAATATCTTCTTCAAACCATGTACCGTTATTAATAACAACTATGTTGTCGATTTTATCTGCTAAAACAATCTCAGTTTTAATATCCCTTTTATCTAATAATATTTGTATATGTTGTAAATAACGGCGCTTACCAGTAAACCAATTTTTATTAATAGTAAGTAAATTTATAGCATCAATATATCCGCATCCTATCCATTGTTTTAAATGAAGTAATGAGATTTTATTTTCTTTGGAAAAAGTAGGGCGAAGAAGATAAAACTGACCACATGCAGTTTGGGTATCGTAAATTTCTTGTAGAAAATCTTCGACACTTTCTCCACTACTAACAATATTAATTTTACCCGTAAAGGTATCCACTAAATAGGCATTTACACCAATATAACAATGTTCTAGTTGATTATAAATAACATAGCCTTCAGAGTTACAACGGATTATCCAAAAATCTTGTTTAGGTGATAACTCACAAAAATAAATAACAAATTGCTCAGCATAAGGAGTTGAATGACAATGATTAAGAACGATATCTTGTGCTTGTTGTGAGGTTATCATTTTAATTTATAAACCACCTAATTACACATGGGGAAAATGAGAATTTGACTAAGTTTGTATTGGCTTATGTCTGTGTTATAACCATAGAATATTAGCGTTAAGATGTAAATTAGTGAAAAAAGTCACAAATAAGGAGATAAGGACATCATGCAAAATGAGATTTTAAAAAAAATACCACAAATAGAGCAAGAGTATCAGGTAAAGCTACTCTATGTTGCTGAAAGTGGAAGCCGAGCTTGGGGATTTGCATCAACTGATAGTGATTACGATGTCCGAGGTATTTTTATACGTCCGCGTAATGCTTATCTTTCTATCGATAAACCTAAAGAAACTTTCGAATGGATAGAAAATAGTTGGTTTGATGTAGGTGCTTGGGATATTACCAAAGCACTACACTTATTACGAAAATCGAACTGTATATTATTAGAATGGCTCCAATCGCCAATAATTTATCAACAATATCCTAATGTTCAAAAAGAGTTATTTGAGTTAGCAAAACTCTATTATCAACCAAAAGTAATTGTTCATCATTACAGAGGAATTGCTAAAGTTGTGAGTGGCTATTCTCCAGAAAATAAAACAAGAAATGAAGCTGATGTAAAACCTATAAAATTAAAGAAATGGTTCTATCTATTACGCTCTCTGCTGTCGGCTTATTGGACAGTAAAAACAGGTGATATACCACCTATGGAGCTAAATAAATTGATAAAAATCCTATCCGTAGAAGAACAAAAAGCTATCCATGAATTAGTAGAATTTAAATCAGATAAAGATGAACATTTTACTTGGGTCCCAACAGATGCGATGCAACACCTAGTTATTTTTTTATGGCGAGAGACGGATATTCAATTAGCAAAAAGAATAGTTCCAGATAATGATATTTTAAATAATTGGTTTAGGAAAAAATTAGATGAAACTGACCATTGAAGATATAAAACCTTACCTTTTATTTGAAAGTATTGCTGGAAGTCGTTCACATAATCTTGCGACAGAAACGTCAGATACAGATATCAAAGGGGTGTTTTATCTCCCAAAAGATCTCTTTTATGGATTGGAATATACACCACAAGTAAGTAATGAAACCAATGATATTGTTTATTATGAGCTTGGGCGATTTGTGGAACTATTGTGTGTATCTAATCCTAATATATTAGAACTTCTTAATTCACCAGAACATATGGTTATTTATCGGCATCCCTTAATGTCATTAATAAAACCTGAATGGTTTTTATCTAAAACATGTGTTCAAACATTTGTACACTATGCACAAGGACAAATTAAGAAAGCTCAAGGATTAAATAAAAAAATAGTCAATCCAGTCGACAAAAAATTAAAAAATATTCTCGATTTTTGTTATGTCATTGAAGATGGAAAAACAATACAAGTTAATTCTTGGTTAGATAATCGTCACTGGAAACAAGAGTATATTGGGTTAGCAAAATTAGCTCATGCCCAAGATTTATATGCGATGTATTATGACGAGATATCGCTTTTTCAAGGTATAATGAAAAAAGAGACTGCTAATGATGTCTTACTAAGTAGCATCCCCAAAAAAGCTAAAGTACAAGGATATCTAAGCTTTAATAAAGAAGGTTATAGCGCATACCGTAAGCAATATCATGATTATTGGCTGTGGGTTGAGCGGCGTAACAATGCACGTTACCAGCAAAACATCGATCACGGGCGAAGTTACGATAGTAAAAATATGATGCATACATTTAGACTATTGTATGTTGCATTAGGTATTGCACAAGAAAATAAAGTAAAAGTTTGGTGTGATAATAGAGATGATTTATTAGCGATTAAAGCGGGAAAATTTAGTTATGATGAATTATTAGAGCGTAGTGAGAGGCTTATCAAAGATATAAAAAAAGCATTTCAATTAAGTGCACTACCTGATGAAATTAACCATTCAATTGTAAAGAATACGCTCATAAATATAAGAAAAGAGCTTTATAAATAACAGGAAAATAAATTAATTTAGAAAACTAATATCCCTTACCTTATGTAAGGGATATGCTATTTTTAATATTTTATGTATACAAATTGATTACAAAAATAGTTCTTAAATAGCGTCAACGTATAAACATATTAATTAGTAGCAAGATACTCTGGATAAGCATCTGTTAACTTCATATATATACGCTTATGCTCTGCATTTTTTCTGAAGTCCTGTTTTAAACAGATTTTAGCTGTATTTTTTAACTCAGCGGGTACATTTTCAGCATTTGCAGAGGCAATAATGGAAAAACGGACTTTCCTTTTAGTACGACTTAAATTATAAGGTAAACCTAAAATACGTCTTGCGACTCTGTTTGTTTTCATAACTCACTCCTTTTTGTATGTTAATTAGAGAAAGCTTTTTTATTATAACAGAAAATAAAAAGAATAAGATGTTGCTAACGTTATTAATTTAGCATTAAAGGCTATTTAACCTATATATTTAAAATATACTAAGAATTAGAAAAAAAAACATACTTGATCGTATAGGATTTAATTAATCATCTAGATTGTTGTTAGTTGAAATTAAAATATTTATCATTATAAAGTGTATTTTAAATACCTATCACAATCAGAAAAAGAAATTTAATTTAATATTAACAATGGGTTATTTGTCTCATTAATGAGATGATGTAAAATATTTTTATTCACAATTTATTGTCATTTTTTTGAAAAAGAGAACTCGATGAAAACTTAACGTTATATTAATTCAAGGAGTTATAGATCCAATTAAGATAACCTTTAAAACCACTTTCAATCGGTATTATAATGACTTCGGGAGTATCATATGGATGTATTTTGACAAGAGTATCAATTAAGTTTTGTTGTTTACTCTTTTCGGATTTTATCATCATAAGTATTTCATTATCTTCAATAATTTCATTATTCCAGTGATAAATGGATTTTATTTGAGGTATTAAATTTACACAGGCAGCTAGTTTTGCATTGATGAGGTTGTGAGCTATTTCATTAGCAATTTTTTCATTTGGTGCTGTTGAGTATGCAATTATCATTGTTTTTTCCTTGTGAAATCAATTTGATTCTTTATAGCAACAATAAGACTTAGGTGATTTTAATTTTATCAAAATAAAACTTTTTAAAACTTAAAGCTAATATTTTTATTTTTATCAAAATAAAACAGTATTTTCAAAAAAAACTTTCTCGTTATGAACCGTTTACGGCATTATTAAGGGCTTTTTACGTATTATGAGGTTCTTGTAGTAAAGAAAAATATCAGGGTGCCGATATTATTAGTAGATTAATAGAATGTATCTATTTGTGTTATAAGGCTTAATTTAGATAAAGACATTTTTATCTTTAATAATATCTCTAATATAAAATAAATTAATTAGTCAAAAGATTTATAAAAATTTGTGGGGTTTAAAATGGATAATAATTCGCTAAAGAACGCGAGTTTATTTGATAATGATCCCGTTCTCTATGCTGCATGGCTTTACTATCAGGACGGACTCAGTCAAAGTGAAGTTGCAAATATTATGGGTGTTTCTCGAGTCACTGTCGTGAAATATTTGCACTTAGCTAGAGAAAAAGGATTCGTAAATATTAGTTTAGATTCATCGGTATTTTCTACGATTGATTATGCAATCAGAATAAAAGCAAAATTCGATCTTAATAATGTGCTTATTTTACCTGATGAAGAAAAAAATAAATCGCAACATACATTAAATATGAACAGAGAAAGATTAGCAAAAGCAGGAGCTATGTATCTTTCTCAAATAATAAGTGATGATGATATTTTAGGTGTTGCTTGGGGACGAACAATTTATAAGTTAGGTAATTACCTTCCACCCAAGTCATTAAAGAATGTCACCGTACTACAAATGATAGGTGCTGTCGCACCACAACCTGATTTTAAAACGGCAGAAGCAGCTGCATTAATTGCAAATAAATTATCAGGATGCAGTATTAATTTACATGTTCCGGCTGTTGTTTCAAGTGCGCGTTTAGCTATGGAGCTTCAAGCCGAACCAATTATTAGACGTAATTTTTCAGCGCTGAATCAATGTAATAAAGCACTCTTTGTTGTAGGTAATACACTTGATGATAACCCTTTGGTAACAACCAGTGTTTTAACCCGAAGTGAAATGGCGCAATACCGTGCATTAGGTGCTGTAGGTGTGATTTGTGGACGTTTTTATGATGCTCAAGGCAATCCTTTGGTTTCTGATATTGACCTGAGGATCATGGGAATAAGCCTAGCTCAGTTAAGGCAAATACCACAGCGGCTTTTTATCGCTGGGGGAGGAGAAAATATTCAAGCAACAATAGGGGCGATAAAGGGAGGTTACGCGACTGATATTGTTATCGATGAAGTGACGGCTTTGGCATTATTAGAGCTAGAAAGTTAATAATAAAATCCTCGTGAAAACGGGGTTTTTTCGTGTAAACCACTATTTTATAATCTATTTTTTCTGATAAAAATAAACATATTGACGTATTTATTTTTATCAGTTTCTTTTTGTGAAACTCACAGATAAAAGAAAAGGTAAAAATGATAAGTTGTTAACATTTTTCTCTTTTTTTATATGATCCTCTTGCCTTAGACTTTTATCTCATTCATTATATAAAAAATTACATAACGATAGTTAGGGTTACCCATTTTATGAAAAGGCAATTACTGACTGGCCTAGGGTTAGCACTAGGATTAATTTGTCATAATACACTTGCAGCTGAACTTCATCTTTATGCTGGTGCAGGTTTAAAACAACCGATAGAACATGTTATTAATGTATTTGAAAAAGAGACAGGAAATAAAGTCACAATTGAATATGGCGGTTCAGGCCAAATATTAACACGTTTCAATTTAACTAAGCAGGGTGATTTATTCTTTCCAGGTTCACAAAATTATGTAGAAAAGTTGGATAAAGAAGGATACGTTGTTAACCAATATTCTATTGTTCGCCATATTCCCGTTATCGCTGTGCGTAAAGATAAAATCGGTGATATTAAAACACTGGAAGATCTTGCGAAGAGCTCGTTAAAACTAGGTATGGGCGATGCCAAAGCTATTGCATTAGGAAAAAGTGGCGAACAACTTATTGATGCATCAGGTCAAGGCGATAAATTACGTAATAAAGTGGTTGTACGCACTGCTACAATTAAACAATTGCTTATGTATTTACTTAATGGCGAAGTAGATGCTGCTATTATTGGATATGCAGATGCAATAAAAAACCAAGATAAGTTGGTTTTACTTCCCGTACCAGAAGGTAGCCCTGAAGAAGTAGCAACACTTGCGGTTTTAAAAACATCAGCAAGCCCAAAAGAAGCTCAGTTACTGGCCGATTATTTTACACGCGCTGAAGGGATAAAAGCTTTTACTGATTATGGTTTTCTTCCTGTAATTTCAAAACCATAGATTTTTCTCACATAAATTGTATTTTTCGCCACCAACTCACTGGTGGCTTTTTTTATTATTAAAGCAAAATAAATCTTATTTTTAAAAAAAGGAAATAACGTGTTTCGTTGGGCATTAATTCCACTTTTTTTATTGTTATTTTTGATCTTAGGATCACTCATTGCATTAATATGCCAACTTTCATATGTTGAGTTTAGGCAAGTTATTACTGATCCTGAATTTCATTTTGCTATTGGTATGTCACTTAGTACAGCATTAACTTCTTTATGTTTGGCGATTATTTTAGGTGTGCCAGCTGCATGGGCAATGGCAAGAATACCCTTTAAAGGAGATCGTTTTATTGATGCTTTACTTGATTTACCTTTGGTGACACCGCCTTTAGTTATTGGTATCGGATTATTGTTATTATTAGGAAATCAGGGACCTTTAACGGGATTTTTCCCCGAATTATCACGTTCACTCTTTTCTCCTTTAGGTATTATTATTGCTCAAACTTACGTTGCTAGCGCTATTATTATGCGAAATAGTCTTTCTGCTTTTAAATCTGTTGATCCTGCCTATATTCAAACAGCGCAAAACTTAGGGTTAACACCAACAAAAACATTTTTTCTTGTTGAAATTCCTCTTTGTTGGCCTGCATTAATGAGTGGATGCATTATTGCTTTTTCTCGTGCGATAGGTGAATTTGGCGCCACTTTAATGTTGGCTGGCGCTACTCGTTTAAAAACAGAAACATTGCCAATGGCAATTTATTTAAATATCGCAAGTGGCGATTTTACGCTAGCGATAGGTTGTGCGCTTGTTCTTATCGCTATTGCGATCACTTTATTATTTGCGTTGCAGCGCTTACAACAAGAAAGGAAGACATCATGCTAGAAATTCGTTCATTAACGTCGGGTATATTAAAAGATGTTTCGTTGGGGATAGAAAAAGGAACATGTTTAGCAATAACGGGTACGTCAGGAAGTGGTAAAACAACACTTTTAAATGCAATAGCGGGATATACTTCGTACTCTGGAGATGTCTATCTTGCAGATAAAAATATCAATACACAGCCAGTGTGGCTACGTTCTTGCCGATATTTAAATCAACGACTTTATTTATTTCCATTTATGACTGTAACGCAAAATTTATGGTTGGCGCAATATGGAGCAAAGCAAAAACGTAGTAAAGAAAAAGAGCGGATAATCTTAGAACAAATGGGAATTGCACATTTAGCAACCCGTTATCCACATCAAATTTCGGGTGGGGAGCAACAACGTGTTGCATTGGCAAGAGCGCTTATTAGCCAACCCAAACTGTTATTACTGGATGAACCTTTTTCGAGTTTGGATTGGGAAACACGTTATCAGCTTTGGGACTTAATTGGCTCCTTGAAATCTAAGGAAATGACGATGATCATGGTGACTCATGAACCGCGTGAAATCAGAGCACTAGCTGATAAATCGGTGTTATTGTCTAAAGGACATGTTATTACTGAAAATTCAATACGGTGAGATTACATTGTTATTTATTAATTACCATGCCATTACTGACCAGTGAATAATTCGGCCCATAATTTTTACAGAGTCAGTTTCAGCGGTTTCATCAGGAAATTCGTCTTTGTTGTAGCTACGAATAATCAACTTACCTCCTGGTTGGCGATAAAGTAATTTTATTCTGAATAACGCATCTTGCTCAATAGCATAAATACCACCGTCAACGATACGAGTATTACCTGTATCTACAGTAACGGTTGAACCATTCGGGATAACGGGAGACATGCTGTCGCCATAAACAGAAAAACAAATAACATTTTGAGATGATGCGCCATAACGGCGTAACGTACTTTTTGAAAATCTTAATTTATATCCGTTATGATCTTCATTAGTACAACAGCCATCACCCGCGGCGAGTTCAATACTTTTAAAATAGGGAATTTCTACTTCATCTGCATCTAAAGGGGTATTGCTATCCCATTCACTAACAGGTTGCCATTCATTTTCAGGTGGAATTTCAGAAGCAATATCAGGTTGTTCTTCACCTTCTAAAAGCCAAGTTAAATCGCAATTTAATGCTTTTGCTAATTCAGGTAAAAAACGGGGGCGTTTAGTTTTACCACTTTCTAATTGTTCGATAGATTGCTGTGTGGTGCCTGCTAAGGTAGCAAGTTCTGATTGTGTTAAACCTAACGCAATGCGCTTGTCTTTGGTACGTTTCGCAATAGACATTAGTGACTCCTAATACGTGTCCTTACATATTCAAGTACAAAGAGTATACCGTAAAAAGAAAACAAATTAAATTGTATTTTATCTTAATGATAAATTTAAAGTAGGTTAACTACTTTATTTGGAAAACATCATCTGCACTGTTTGGTGGTGTGAGATAAGGATTCTCATCAGTAACATCAGGATCTCTTAAGACTTCTCCACAGAAAATAATAAGGTCAGGTCTTTTTTGTTTTAAGTAGTTAAGTCGTGTTGTGCATTCATCTTTAGTATAAATTGTTTCTGTAATAGGAACTGCATCACAAGAATCATTTCCACAAGGACTTACCAATAACACATAACCGACCAGCATGAGCTGTGAAGTAAACATAAAATATCCTTTTAACTATTCATGTTTGGTCATCAAAATCAGACAGCTAGATTACCTATTTGTTGATAAAAAAGCAGTTTTTATTTGTCTTAAATAGCATTAATGATGTAAAAAGGCGTATGTGATCACAATTTTTCTAGTGTTTGTTTGTATTTATTAGCGATGTGTTATAGGCAAATAACGTAAATAAGATGGAATAATACGAGAAAATATATTGTGAAAACAAATAGAATTGTTTTTTAACATAATTTAATGTTCTAATATTGTTATAAATGACATTAAATTGAGATACTTCATAAAATATTAATATAAATAATATTTGTTAGTTAGATAAATTAGGATGAATTACGCGATATTTAGTCAAAATTAAAGCAATTATAACAATAAAAAGAGAATAATTTTATTTTTAATACTTTCAAAAATAATGATGTTTAGTATTATCAAATTTGGGCTTTCATCGTGCTCTTGCAAAATATAAAAATGAATGGAAAAAATTAAATTATTTTTTATTTTTTGATAAATAAGAACATAAAAATATGCCGGATTTATTTTTATCACGTATAATTTATAGTAGAAAAATCTAAAGTAGTGTTCTTTATTGAGGTAGTGATTAAATAATATATTAGTTATTTTATATCTTAATATAGGGCCTGTTTTTATTAATTCTGTTGTTCGGAAAATAACGTATTAGGGTAATGGTGAATTATGTTAAAAAGAATAATGGGTTCTCTATTTTTAATATTTGCAGTAATAACACTATCAGCTTGTAATGATAAAACGGATGGTCCTGGTGTGGTAGCGGTTGCATTTGTTGAAGCGATTGCTGAAGGAAATGGTGATAAAGCTATTTCATTAGTTAATTTAGGTGAGATAGAAAAGGATCCAAGAGCTGAACAATTTAATAGCAAATTTAAAATGATTGTTGCTGAAACAGGAAAACAAGTTAAAGAGCAGGGTGGTTTGAGTAAAGTTGAAATCGTCAGTATTGAATATAGTGACGATAAAAATAGTGCGATTGTGACATTAAAAACCGTATTAAAAGATGGTGTGGAAAAAACTAAGGCACAAGAGATGGTTAATGTAGATGGTAAATGGAAAGTAGCTTTCAAGTGATCATTCGTGTATTTAATATTTTAGTTTTATTCTTAGTGAGCGCATTTTATGCGCTCGCTTTGCCTTATGATTTAAAAAATGGCGATTTAGTTTTTCGAGATGGCGATGAAGCGATCAGTGAAATAATTAAGCAAGTCGATAGAAGTGGATTTAGTCATGTAGGAATGGTGTGGATTTCGGATAATGGTATTCAAGTGATTCATTCAACACCCAGTGAACATATGGATAGAAAAGATGGCGTGACTATTGATAATCTAGCTTTTTTTATTCGTCGAGCAAAACCTAATTCTGTCCGCTTTTATCAAGTGAAAGGAAGCGAAGAAGCTAGAAATAATGCTGTGCAAATCGCATTAAGTCGTGTGGGTGAAAATTTTAGTATTTACCCGAAGCAAGGTGTTTATTGTACAGAATTAGTTGCTGATGCGTGGCTAAAGGCGGGAGTATCTATTTCAACAGGAACTCAAAAATTAGAT
The DNA here is from genome assembly GCF_009915965.1 of Proteus sp. G2300. Taxonomy (NCBI): domain Bacteria; kingdom Pseudomonadati; phylum Pseudomonadota; class Gammaproteobacteria; order Enterobacterales; family Morganellaceae; genus Proteus; species Proteus sp. G2300. Next base: position 407,888 of record NZ_JAABNK010000023.1, on the reverse strand, counting down.
ATGCCATTTATTTCAGATATTTCTCTTATTCTTCCTGAAAATTTAATCAACTCTGAAAATGTTTTTATTTATTTAGAAAAAGAATAAATCATCACACACCCCCACTTCTTAGTCATTTTAATAACCAAAAAGTGGGTGTTTTATTACTCGTTAGTCTTAACCTTTACCGCCTTGAAAAGAAGAGTAAAGGGTCATTCCACCATCAATAAAAATGGTCTGTCCTGTAATATAGGTTGATTGTTCTGATGCTAACCATGCGGCAACGTTGGCAACCATTTCTGGTTCAGCTGCATATCTCATCGGGATCATATTTTCTAATTCTTCACGAAGAGTATCGTCTTGCATTTTTTCTTGATTGATAGGCGTATTTACTGCTCCTGGGCCAATCGAATTAATTCTAATGCCGTGGCTTGCATATTCAAGAGCAAGAGATTGAGTCAGCATTCTTACACCACCTTTACTTGCGGCATAACTTGCAAATGTTGGCCAAGGGATAATCTCATGAACAGATGACATATTAATGATATTGCCTTGAATGTTATTTTCTACAAAATATTTTAATGCAGAGCGGGCAGTGAGAAAATAGCTTGTTAAATTTACATCGATAATTTTACGCCAGTCAGCTAAATCAACAGCGTGAGAGGGTGTTTGTGTTTCAATACCCGCGTTATTAATAAGAAGATCTAGCTTACCAAAATGGTTTATAGCGCAATAAATAAGATTATGAGCAATATCCTCGTTACTAATGTCACCCCCAAAAATAATTGCTTTACCTGAATTTAATTTATTTAAATCAGTTGCAAGGCATTGGGCCTCTTTTTCATTAGAATGATAATTAATTACGACATTCATTCCTTCAGCGATTAATCGAGATACAACAGCAGCACCAATACCTCTTGATGAACCTGTAACGACAGCTACTTTTCCTTGGAGATCGTTGTACATGTTTCCTCCGATATTTGATGTCAAAATTAGGCAAAAAAGTAATATAAGAGATAAAAAAGTTATTTATCTAGCACTCTATTCAGCTTGAGGTTAATATAACCATCTCCTTATTTTCTCTCTCTTTATTGTAGGTTGTTATTATGTAATACGCATTAAGGCACTGAAGGAATAGTGCAAATACAGAAAAATTGACTTACCGAATTTCTCTTTAAATTTGGTAGGATTTCTGTTACTTAATGAGTATTAAATAATGAATAATCAATCACAAAAATATGATAGAACCTATCACTATCCTTTTTCACCGGGCACAACGAATGATGATCGTATAAATGTGCAATGGTGGAAGGATATTTGCCAAATAAAACACCTTATCCATACAGAAAAGTTGGATGGAGAAAATAATTGCCTAAATAAAATGGGCGTTTTTGCACGCTCTCATGCCACACCAACGCAATCGGCATGGACTTCTCAATTGCGTCAACGTTGGCAGTTGATGAAAAATGATTTAGGTGAATTAGATATTTTTGGTGAAAATCTATATGCCATTCATTCTATTGAATATGCGCACTTAGAAGAATATTTCTATGTGTTTGCGGTTCGTTATAAAGATAAATGGCTAGGTTGGGAAGAAGTGCAGTTTTATGCTTCTCTGTTTGATCTTCCTACCGTGCCAGAAATTAAACTGCCTGAATGTCAGGATAAAACAGAGTTTGAAAATATGATTGTTTCACAAGCCAAACAGGTAAGTTTTTTTCAATCTCAAGATGTTTTAACGCAAAAGCCAACTCCAATGGAAGGTATTGTGACACGAGATGCACAGCCATTTTCTTTAAATGATTTTTCTCATCGTGTTTTTAAATATGTCAGAAAAGATCATGTAAAAACGGATGTTCATTGGAAAAAGAACTGGCGACGCGCGCCGTTAATCTGGGAAAAAATACAGGAGTCTCAATGATGCTTCACAAGAAATTACACACTGAAATGTCATGGGAACAACTTTGTGAACTGTATGATGAAATCAGTGATATGGCTGGTGTTATACAAGACTCGATTCATCATGCAGAAGGTGATGTGGCAATACATACACAACGAGTAATCAATTCAGTTAAATCATTACCTGAATATAAAACTCTGACAGAAAGAGAGCAGCAAATTTTATGGATATCGGCATTGCTTCATGATGTAGAAAAACGTTCTACAACACGAGAAGAAGAAGGGCGTATTATTTCACCTGGTCATGCACGCAAAGGCGAATTAACAACGCGACGTTTTCTCTATGAAAAAGTACCTTTAAGCTTTGCCGATAGAGAGCAAATTGCAGCTTTAGTTCGCTTTCATGGATTACCTTTATGGGTAATGGATAAAACAGATCCTAAAAAAGCCTTAATTGTTGCATCGTTAAGAGTGGATTGCTATTTACTGGCTTTATTGGCTAAGGCCGATGTTTTAGGGCGGGATTGTGATGATAAACAAGGGCTTTTTGATAAAATAACTTTATTTATGCTTTATTGTGAAGAGTTAAATTGTTGGCGTAGACCTGCACCATTTCCTTCTGATGAAGCCTGTTTTCACTATTTTTATACAGAAAATAGCACTGATTGTAATTATGAGCCTTATCCTGAAAAAGGCAGTGATGTCACGATACTGTGCGGGTTACCTGGTATGGGGAAAGATACTTATATTCGTCAATTTTGTGCAGATATTCCTATCGTGAGTTTAGATGACCTACGCAGGCAACATAATATTAAACCCGATAATCGAGATGCTAATGGTTGGATAGCACAAAAAGCAAAAGAGCAAGCTCGTATTTATTTGCGAGAGCATAAACCTTTTGTTTGGAATGCCACGAATATTACAAGGCAAATGCGCGATCAGCTGGTTACTTTGTTTTATCGTTATAATGCAAAAATAACGCTGGTTTACATTGAAGTGCCTTATGCTCAATGGCAAAAGCAAAATAATGCAAGGAATGAAGTGGTACCTATTAAAGTAATGGATCGTATGTTAAGTAAATTGGAAGTTCCAACACCGGAAGAAGCACATAAAGTCATTTATTGGATTGAAGGTAAATCACAATCATTATTTTAATGTAACCTGTTAATTTCGATATTTAGCTTTGTTCAAACCGTAGAGTGAGAAGTAAGTTATAACCATAAAGTAAGGGCTACTTTGGTTTTACAAAATAGCCCTTTTTGTTTGGAAGAGAATAAGACTAGGTAAATAATGTATTAAATTTATTTCTTAATATGATGCACAATGTCGAAATAAGTGTTGCGATCTTCTGCGTTTGGATAAATACGATAAGTATATTCATCGTTATTAATCGTGATATTTTCTACATCACGGGTAAATAGCGTTTTACCTTCAGTATCTTTAGCAACTAAGGTACGTATCTTGCCATCATCTGACATTGACCAATCGCCTTGCATTTTTTGTTTACCTTCCGGTGTAAACATAATGAATGTGCCATTCGGATAATATTCAGCAAGACCAAAATAATTACTGACTTGGGCATTATCGGCAGTTGTTTTATTGCCTTTTTCGTCAATCGCATCAGTCGTTACCCAGACTTTTTCTATCATGACTTTCTCATAATCATTAAGTTCTTTTTGAGTTTGGATAACACCTTGAGCCTGAATATTAGCCGATGATGTTGAACTCTCCGCGGCAAAAAGGGAAAAGCTAGCGCTTAATAATGAGATTGCGATAAGTGACTTTATTTTCATTGATATATCCTTATTTTACGTTGTACTTTTTGTCAGGAGTTTATATTTTGTCTGACGGTATGTATAAATTTAGGCATAAAATGGATGAAGTGCGAGGAAAGAAGTATGACAAAATGTTTCTGATAAAAAGATTAACTGACAAAAATAACTAGCGATAAATATCGTGTTTGTTTGTTTTTTTAGTTTTATAATCTAATTATATTTTTATTCCAGTTATAATTATGTCAAATTGAGTGAGTAAAAAACAAATGCTCTTCTTTGATGGTAAATGAAAAAAAATAAAATTCCTCATTGATTTACAAAACAAAATTAAAGTTTGACTAAATGATGTATCAAATAGACAAAGTATAATGGGTTTTTTTGATAAAAATCGCTAGAAAAAAAGATGAAATCAAAAAATAAGTTTTATTTCTCCTAAAAAGGAACTTCACTATTTGATTTAACGTTATCAAGATCACAAAAATAGAAGATGAATATTGAGTGTGTTTTAGCCATTGCTTTTATATTACTTAACTAAATGACGCCAATTTATAGAGAGGGGGCTGTTTTCAGTCAATATAATGATTAAATTTTCTTTATTATAAAAACGTTATGAAAATAATGATGATAAAAATAATTAATGCATTGCTCGATTCAATTAAATTGTATTTAATTTAAGCATTATTACTGCTTTTTTGTATAAAGATACAATTAATTTTTTGTAACTGCCTATCTTTAAAAGTAATTTTTATTTTTCTGTTTTAATTTATATTACTACCCATCGCCAAAAATAAAAATATAGTATTAAATTTACTTATGATAAATAATTTAAAAATAAATTATTTATCGCATTGTTTTTTCTTAAAAAGAAATAAGACTTTAATTTATTTATTAAATAATCTTACGATTATCGTTATTTATTTCTGTTTATTTTTGTTTTTTATTTTTGTATTTCTGCTTTTTTTTGCTTTTAATAAATAACATATGATTGTAATCACAATCCCATAACAACTAATAAACTAAAGTTGTTGCCATAGAGGTAACATTAAATGAAAGCAGAGCGTCATAAAAAAATAATAAATCTGATCAAGGGTAATGGTGCAGTAAAAGTTTCTGTTTTAGCAAAAGAACTTGATGTTACCAAAGAAACAATTCGATCAGATTTAAATACATTAGCCGAAAAAGGAATTATAAAAAGATGCCATGGTGGCGCTTTTATAGAATTTGAGACATTAGATAAAGTGGCTAAGAAAGAAATTATACAATTTCTAGAATGTAATGATCAAATTGATAAAAACGATTTAGCAAACAAAACAGCAATAAATAAGGTGTGCGTACTGGGTTCATTTAATGTTGATATGATTAGCTATTTGCCTAGATTGCCAGAAGCCGGGGAATCCTTATTATCGAATAAGTTTATCTTCTCACCAGGAGGTAAAGGTTGTAATCAAGCACTGGCCGCTAGCTATGCCGATGCTCAAGTGCATTTTATTACTAAAATAGGTACTGACCAATTTAGTGATTATGCAGTTAATTTTATATCGTCATCAAGAATAAAAACATCAACGATATACCAAACTGAAAATTATCAAACAGGTACAGCCTCTATTTTTGTTTCAGAGGAAAGTGGAGAGAATATTATTTCTATTTACTCAGGCGCTAATATGGATATCTCAGCAGATGAAGTAAAAATACAGAAAGATAAAATTATTGATGCAGATATTATCTTATTACAGTTAGAAACGAATATTGAAGCATTAAAAGAAATTATTGCTATTGGAAATGAAAATAATATTCCTATTATTCTTAATCCAGCGCCTTATAACAAAATAGTTAATGAATTACTTCCTATGATAGATGTATTAACACCTAATGAAACGGAAGCGAGTTTATTATCTGGAATAGAAGTTATTGACTTAGTATCTGCAAAAAATGCGGCTGTTTCTATTTATCAACAGGGCGTAAATAAGGTGGTTATTACGCTAGGTAGTAAAGGTTCGTTAGCTTATGACGGATATAAGTATATTTACTCGCCGGCCTATCCGGCAGTGGTAAAAAATACTGCAGGGGCAGGTGACGCTTTTAATGGTGCGCTCGCCGCCTCATTGGCAAAAGGAAAGCAGTTTTCTTATGCGTTACGCTATGCATCAGCTTTTTCATCATTAGCTGTTGAGACGAGTAATGCTTCAGAAATGCCTGAAGATATTAATGTCATGCATCGCATCAATCAAACAACATATTCACAGATTGTCACCCAATCCCCTGAATAAATAATCTTTTTTGAAAGAGGAATAAAAATGAAAATCTTATTTATTGGTGAGTCATGGCATATTCATATGATCCACTCTAAAGGCTACGACAGTTTCACTTCTAGCAAATATGAAGAAGGTTCAACGTTCTTATTAAGTTGCTTAAGAGAGAAAGGTGTTGAAGTCGATTATATGCCAGCTCATACCGTTCAGGTTGCTTTTCCACAAACAGCAGAAGCTTTAGCTAAATACGACGTCATTGTGATTAGCGACATTGGAGCTAATACATTCCTGTTGCAAAACGATACATTCTATAACATGAAAGTTATTCCTAATGCTCTGGGATTAATTAAAGAATTCGTGGTGAATGGTGGTGGCTTATTAATGATTGGTGGTTACTTATCATTTATGGGTATTGAAGCTAAAGCAAACTATAAAAACACATTACTTGCAGAAGTTCTGCCTGTCGAAATGCTTGATGGTGATGATCGTGTTGAAGCACCTGAAGGTGTATTCGCAAGTGCAGTGAATGCAGAACATGCATCGGTAAAAGGCTTTGGCGAATGGCCGATGTTCCTTGGTTATAACAAAGTATCTGCTAAAGAAAATACAGAAACAGTATTAAATATTGGTGAAGATCCATTGCTGGTATTTGGTCAATTTGAAAAAGGGAAAACAGGTTGCTTTATGAGTGACTGTTCACCGCACTGGGGGAGTAAAGAATTTTTAGCATGGCCACATTATGCTGATATGTGGGTCAACATTCTGAAACAAATCGCGCGTTAATTTGAATTAAGAATAACTGTCATAAAAAGTAAAAAGCGCAGAGTTGCAACTCTGCGCAAATAAAAACCGATTACTTGAAAAATAAAAAAAGAAATCACTCATAGCCAATAATCCAAAAGGAACATCTTATGAGTACAAAAAATTTATCAACACCCTTGCTGATGTTAGCAACTGTGTTAGCAGGTATGCTATCACCAATGCAATCTGCGGTGAATGGGCAGTTAGGACACGTTTTAAAAGATGGTAACGCCAGTGCGGTTATCTCTTTTGCCAGTGGTTTAGTGGTGATGTTTTTTATCATTATGTCGAAAAAACAGTACCGTCAGCAATTTGCTTCTATTCCAAGTTTAATTAAAACGCGCAAAATTCCATTATGGAACTGGTTTGCGGGTCTTTGTGGTGCGATGGTTGTTTTCTCTGAAGGGGCTTCGGCAAGTGCATTAGGGATTGCGACATTCCAAACAGCATTAATTTCAGCACTGTTATTATCCGGTTTATTGTGTGACCGCTTTGGTATCGGTGTCGATGAGAAAAAATATTTCACATCATATCGTATATTAGGTGCTGTGCTGGCCGTAGTTGCAACTCTATTTGTTGTTTCTCCACAATGGCATTCAACTTCATTTATTTATTTAGCAATCTTACCTTTCCTTGCAGGGCTATTAGCTGGTTGGCAACCCGCAGGTAACTCTAAAGTCGCGGAAGCGACAGGTTCCATGATGGTATCTATCACTTGGAACTTTATTGTTGGCTTTACAGTTTTAACGATTGCTTTAGTTGTTCGTATGGCATTAGGTCACATCACCCTAGAATTACCAGGAACGTGGTGGATGTATTTAGGGGGACCTTTAGGACTGATGTCTATCGCATTAATGGCTATTTTAGTTCGCGGTTTGGGTTTGCTGATGTTAGGCGTTGCCTCTACAGCAGGCCAGTTGTTGGGTTCTGTCTTAATTGATCTGTTATTACCTTCATTAGGCAATACCGTTTATTTGGTGACAATTATCGGTACATTATTTGCGTTAGTGGGGGCGATTGTTACCACAATCCCAGAGTTCAGAGCCACAAAACCTGCGAAAGCATAGGAGTAACATGATGAAAGGTTATATTCAAACTGTAACAGGCCCTGTTAAAAAAGAAGATATGGGACTGACATTACCTCATGAGCACCTGTTTAATGATCTCTCTGGTGTTGTTGATGAACCTTTTTATGAATTCTCACATGTATTAGTTGATAAAAAAATCAGTGCAGATATCCAATGGGGACTTAAATACGATCCATATTGTTGTTGCGATAATATGGATAAGAAACCAATCGAAGATGTTATTTTTGAATTAAATAACTTCAAAGAGTTAGGCGGAAGAACGATTGTTGATGCAACTGGCTCTTCATCCATTGGACGTGACATTAGAAAACTAAGACAAGTTGCAGAAATAACAGGTATTAACGTTGTGGCTTCTTCAGGGCTTTATATTGAGAAGTTTGAAGGCGAGCGACTGGCTGATGATATTGATGCAATGGCAAAGATTATTGATGATGAATTGAATGTAGGTATCGATGGCACTGATATTCGTGCAGGTATGATTGGTGAAATTGGGGTTTCTCCTTTCTTTACTGACGGCGAAAAAAATAGTTTACGTGCCGCCGCAATCGCCCAAAATAATAATCCTCATGCTTCTATGAATATTCATATGCCAGGCTGGCAACGTCGTGGTGATGAAGTTTTAGATATTTTATTATCTGAAATGGGCTGTAATCCTGCTAAAATTTCATTAGCACATTCTGATCCATCGGGTAAAGATATTGATTATCAATGCAAAATGCTTGATCGCGGTGTTTGGCTTGAGTTTGATATGATTGGCCTTGATATCTCTTTCCCTAAAGAGGGCGCTGCACCAAGTGTTATGGATACTGTTGAAGCTGTCGCAACCTTAATTGAAAGAGGTTATGGTAGCCAAATTGTATTAAGCCATGATGTGTTTTTAAAACAAATGTGGGCAAAAAATGGGGGAAATGGCTGGGGATTTGTTCCGAATGTCTTCCTTTCATTATTAGCTCAACGTGGTGTTGATAATTCTATTATCAAAAAGTTATGTGTTGATAATCCAGCAAATTTATTGGCTTAAATCTGAGTTCAAATAAATAACAATAAACATACCCCTTGAAATCTTTAGCGGCATCTTAATCGAGTGCCGCTTTTTTATGTCTCAAAGAGTAGGAGACAAACTGAAAAATTAACGTAAATGGTAATTTTTAATATAACGTAGTGAATGTGTTGAACCATTAATCACTAAAGAGTGTGTTTGTAGATATTGGGATTGTTGGTTAACACCAGATAAAAGATCACCGGTCGTAATGGCGGTTGCTGCAAACATTACATCGTGATTACGAACTAATGTATCTAGTGATAATTTGATATTTACATCGGTTCCCATTTTATGACAGCGAGCTATTTCACTGACAGCAAAATCTCTATTTTCTGCAGTATTTCCTTTTGCTATATCGCGAGTGATCAGACGAGCTTGCATATCTCCTCCAAGCGCCTTAGCAATCGCGGCACTAATAACACCTTCTGGAGCTCCGCCAATACCGTACATAACATCAATACAGTTATTTGGCATTGTGGCATATAAAGAAGCAAGAACATCACCATCCGGTAACGTAATGACATTGATCCCTTTGGTGCGAAGATCGTTAATAACATCGTGGTGGCGAGGTTTGTCTAAAATAGCCAGCGTAAGTTGCTCAAGTGGTTTATTTAATGTTTGTGCAATTGCATCAAGGTTATATTCTAGGCAGTGATTAAGATCAATAACACCAGACGCTTGTTTACCGACAATTAATTTTTCCATATACATATCGGGTGCGTGTAAAAAACTGCCTTCAAAGCCTGCTGCTAAAATTGCAAGAGCATTGTTTTCTCCCGTAGCTACCATGCGAGTGCCATCAATAGGATCAACAGCAATCTCTATTTTTTCACCTTTGCCACGACCAACTTGTTCGCCAATATAAAGCATTGGCGCTTCATCTATTTCGCCTTCACCGATAACGATTTCACCATTGATATCTAAGCTATTTAAACGAGCTCTCATGGCACTTACAGCGGCGTCATCCGCTGCATTTTTATTTTGTTTTCCGATCCAAGGCATTGCTGCAATAGCCGCAGCTTCTGTGACGGAAGCAATCGCGTTAGTTAATTCGTCATTTAATTTCATATTATGAGTGTGCTTTTTAATATAAATGGAAGATTAAGGGAATTAATAGATCATACCTTTTTTTTGAAATTGTGTGGTAGGTTTAAATCAAGAGTTCTTAAAATTGATTATTTAGGAATAAACTAAGATAAATCTGTGAAAATTAAAGTATAACTAAGGTTAAGAGATTAAAACCATGTGATGCTGAATACAAAAGGATTAGGTTTATGGACGATTTTTTGACGCTTATTATTATAATATTTGTCGTGGTATCTTTGTATTGGCAATATCATTCTTATACAAATACCAACTCATTGTTGTATCGAATTAAGCAACTTGAAGAAAAACTGACCGAACAACAAGCGAAATTATTTAAGTTATTAAATAAAAAGGGTGCTGTAGATGAGCGTACAGCACTTGATGCGAGTAAAGATGAAGTAGGTGATTTATCCTGTGAAATAAAAAGGGAGCTAAAATCAACTTCATCAAGTAATCAGTCTCAGACAAGTACACTTACAGAAGGAATACAAGATAAGGTTGAGAATAAAGAATCTCCTGCTCCTCAACAAGCACAAGCATCAAGAGAAACGTCATTTGATAAAGTTTCTCCGAAAGAACAGCTATCGGTTGCTGATGCCTCTACCTCCATAAACAAAACACTTAACACAGAAGATCAACATACTAATAATTCAGCATCGGCTAAGTCGGGCTCGCAACCTTATCAACCTAAAATTTCGACGAGCCGTTTTGCTCATCGTTATCAGAACGAGCCAGAAAATACGCCACCTGATATTACGCCAACATCACATCTAGAAAATACCGTGAATGTAGCGAGAACTAATCTTTCTGCATCTCAATCTGCTAATTTAGGAGCAACAACATCTCAAGTCAGACCTGCATCACAATACAGGCCTGCTTTAAATTTGAATACACGTTCTCAGCAAAAAACAATTTTGGGGCTTATTTGGAATTGGGTCGTTACTGGAAATCCGCTGGCAAAAATAGGGATGTTATTACTCTTTTTTGGCCTTTCTTATTTACTTAAATACAGTATTGAAAATGAGCTTATCTCCGCATCAACACGCTTAATGATGGCAGGAAGTGGTTGTTTGGCATTATTAGGGATCGGCTGGTGGCTTAGAAAGAAAAATCTGATATATGCACTTATTTTGCAAGGTGGCGGAATAGGTGGGCTTTATATCACGATATTTGCGGCGACTAAAATTTATGATTTTATTCCTATTGGTATTGCCTTAGCCATTATGGTGTTTATTTGCATCGCCAGTGTTATTTTAGCTGTTCTTCATCGAGCTATTAGCTTAGCAGTATTAGCCTCATTAGGTGGTTATTTAGCGCCGGTGTTATTGTCTACAGGAAGTGGCAATTATATTGCGTTGTTTAGTTATTATCTTATTCTTTCTATTGGCATTTTGGTTATCAGTCATTGGCAAGTTTGGCGTTTATTAAATCTTATTGGTTTTGCTTTTACCTTTAGTATTGCTTTTGTATGGGCGATACCAAACTATACGCATACTGATTACTTACCTTGCCAACTTTTCTTAATGGCCAATTGGTTAATCTTTGGTGTTGCAACTGAACTTTCAACGTTAAAAAATAAACTGAAACTCAATATTCCTTTCGATGCCACATTATTATTCGGCACACCATTGATTGGTTTTATCTTCCAACATCGATTAGCATCAGAATGGGAATATGGTGTTGCTATTGCTTCATCTCTTTATGGATTAGCCTATTTTGCACTAAGTTGGCTTGTGCTTAAATACTATCGCGAAGAAGGAAAATTACTGGCTATTGCCTTTTTTATGCTGTCAGCCACATTTGCTACTTTAGCCGTACCATTTGCTTTTTCTGCTGAATGGACATCGATGGTATGGGCAATTGAAGGCGTAATGATACTTGCATTCTCTGTTTTACAGCAACAAAAAAAACCAGCTATCGCAGGGACTCTTTTAGTTGCAGTATCCTTTGCTTTAATGTTTAACACACGTGTTATTTTGTTAGGCGATTGGCTAATGCTTATCACACTAGTCATTGTCGTATTCGCTGTAGCGGTACTGTGGTATCGAGCTAAATTTATTAATATTGATAGCCGTGCTATTGGATATGTGACACTATTTATTGCTGTGGTGAGTTGGGGATATTGTGTATTCACTTTGCAAGAGTATGGTGAATATTGGTTCTCTCCAAGTGTAAAATCCATTACTTTTGCTTTTATTCTTATTAGCTGCTGGGGAATGTATTTAGCCGGTAAGAAAGCACTATTTTTTGAATTAGCAAGTTGCTCTGTTTTATTATGGCCGATGTCAGCACTTATTATGTTAGTGTATATTTATTTAGCCGGATCATTAATAGATAATTGGTTAAGTGCCATTATATGGGTGGCAATATTTGCGAGTGGTTTTTGTTTACTTAAGGTTAATACATTATTACCAGCAAAAAGATTAAATAAAGCATTAATTCATATTATGCATCTTGTCTTTATTGGATTATTCTTGTTGACTGAAGTTGTTTGGCTAATGGGTACCACTTATCTTTATGTCAGCCTACACTTTGCTAGTATCCTTTTTTCCACAAGCTTATATATAGCGATAAGTACTCTATTTGTTATGAGAGTTAATTGGATTAAAGCGTATCAAAATACTTATTTAGTAATAACTGCGCCTGTTTTAGCTCTGCTTGCACTTTCTTTAATTTTTGCAAATATGAATAACGGTACCGAAAGCGGTATTAAATTTATACCTCTCTTTAACCTGATGGATCTCATGGGAATTATGGGAATATGGGTAGGCTATAAATATATTTCAGTAATAAAACAATCTCCTAAATATCAACAGTTGTTACAAAATAACTTACCATTATACAATTATATCATTCCCGCAATGATCTTTTGGTGGGCTAATGGGATTTTATTAAGGGGATTAGTCTTTGTCACGGATATTGACTGGACAATGTATGAAATTATTAATTCTAAAGTGATCCAAACCGTATTAGCGATTATTTGGGCCATTACTGCATTAGTAACAATGATGATGGCAACTCGCAAAAAATCACGTTCAAGTTGGTTTATTGGTGGGGGGCTATTAGCCGTTGTTATCGCTAAACTCTTCTTGATTGATACATCATTAAGTAGCGGGTTACTTAGAGCATTGGCCTTTATTGGTGTTGCCATACTGATTTTGTTAATTGGTTATTTCTCACCATTACCACCCAAAAAGCAAAGTAAGAATACAACAGTGTAAGAAATATCTACATTTAAAAAATTCTTATTTGGGAAATAAAATCATGCATATAATCTTAAAAGATTTATGCATGATTTAAAGAAGAGGAGAGTATCGATGCATCAAGGTCAATGTTTGTGTGGTGCTGTTAAATTGTCAACCGCGAAAAATATCACTGAACTTAGTGTTTGTCATTGTAGTATGTGTTTACGTTGGAATGGTGGTCCAGGTTTCTCGATTGATTGTCAGTCAGATTTAAATATTGAAGGTGAAGAAAATATTACACGCTATGATTCGTCATTATGGGGTGAAAGGGCATTTTGTAAGCACTGCGGTTCTCATCTTTTTTATCATTTGAAGGAAAGCAATACTTATTATGTATCAGCAGGATTGTTTTCTGAAACAAAAGAAAGCAAACTTACTATGCAAATTTATATAGATAACAAACCTCATTATTACAATTTTGTAGAAAAAACACGCATGCTTACAGAAAAAGATATTATGAATATGTTTAATAAATAATATTATTTTCATCTATTGATTATATTAAAGGCTCTTTTATATGAGCCTTTGTTTATATTTGAACGATTAAAATCATTTACTTAATGAGAATAAATTCAGACTGTAAAAAAGTGGAATGTTAATGAGTAATACAATATGATAATTGTGTTTTAAATAGAAGTGGGACTTTTAAATATATTAACATAAAAGGAAAAATTATTGATCAATACAATAATAATAAGTCAGGTTGAATTATTTAGCTTGGGAATTAAAACACTTCTTTGTCAGATTAAAAAAATCAACATTCGAAAAATTATGGCTGATGAAACAGAAGCATTTCGTTATTGTCGTCAAGTTTCTGTTAATCTTATTATTATTTACTCATCTCCTTCTGTTTCATTAATTGATTCAATAAAAAGGATTAAACGTTCATTTTTATCAATTAAAATTATTGTTATTTCACCCAACACGGATTCCATTTTATCTATACCGCTTCTTCAATTAGGAATTGAAGGTTTTGTTGTCCTTGATACTTCGTGTGAAAATATTCTTCAAGCCATTCGTCAAGTATGTATTGGTCAACGTTATTTAAGCCAAGAACTGGCTATGGAAATTGCATTGTCTAAATTACAAAAAGATGTGAATCCATTGCACTATTTATCAGAAAGAGAACTGCAAGTGATGTCTATGATAATTAGAGGAAAAAAAATCACACAAATTGCAGAGGCGTTAAATCTCAATACAAAAACAGTAAATAGCTATCGTTATCGAATGTTTAGTAAACTTAAAATCTCAGGTGATGTAGAATTAACACATATAGCAATACGTTATGGGTTAATTGAGATAGAGAGTCATTTACAAAGTGGAAGACAAATTTGATGCTAAAGCATTCTTAAGCCGAGTCACCGATAAACCGGGTGTTTATCGAATGTACGATGCTACAGATACTGTAATTTATGTCGGTAAAGCCAAAGATCTGAAAAAAAGGCTTTCGAGTTATTTTCGTGTGCAAGTGAATAGCCGTAAAACCGAAGCATTAGTTAAATGTATTGCAAATATTGATGTGACTATTACACATACAGAAACGGAAGCATTGTTACTAGAGCATAGTTACATTCAGCGTTATCAGCCTCGTTATAATGTGTTATTGCGGGATGATAAATCTTATCCTTATATCTATTTAAGTGGGGATAAACACCCAAGACTTGCTAGCTATCGCGGTGCAAAGCATGCAAAAGGGGAGTATTTTGGGCCTTTTCCTAACTCTTTTGCAGTAAGAGAAACTTTGGCTTTGATGCAAAAATTATTTCCTATTCGTCAATGTGAAGATAGTGTGTATCGCAATCGCTCAAGGCCTTGTTTGCAGTATCAAATAGGGCGGTGTCTTGCACCTTGTGTGAAAGGTTATGTTTCAGATGAAGAGTATGCTCAACAAGTTAATTATGTACGGCTTTTCCTCTCTGGTGATGATTCACAAGTGATTGAAGGTCTTGTGAAGCGTATGGAAGAAGCAAGCTTAGATTTACGTTTTGAAGAAGCTGCACGTATTCGTGATCAAATCCAAGCCGTAAGGCAAGTGACTGAAAAACAATTTGTTGCCAATATTGGCGATGATCTTGATGTGATTAGTGTTGCTTTTAATGGCGCGATTGCTTGTGTGTATGTTCTCTTTTTCCGACAAGGTAAGGTGTTGGGAAGCCGGAGTTATTTTCCTAAAGTTCCAGCAAATACTTCACTTGATGAAGTTGTTCAAACTTTTATTGGTCAATTTTATTTACAAGGAAGTGCAATTAGAACATTACCGACTGAAATTTTGCTAGATTTTAATTTGGATGACAAAGCGATCCTTTCCGAGTCTATTTCTTCTATTGCGGGGCGAAAAATTCAAATTCAAACCAAACCTCGTGGTGATAGAGCGCGTTATCTTAAGTTAGCCAGAACAAATGCAGCTACTGCATTGGCTTCAAAACAAGTCGAACAATCGACAATTTCACAACGTTATGCCTCATTGATGTCTCTTCTTGATATGAAAGAGATAAAACGAATGGAATGTTTTGATATTAGTCACACTATGGGGGAACAAACTGTGGCTTCATGTGTAGTATTTGACATGAATGGTCCATTAAAATCGGAATATAGGCGTTATAATATTAGTGGTATTACTCCTGGTGATGATTACGCTGCGATGAATCAAGTACTCACTCGACGCTATGGTAAATCATTAGAAGAAAATAAAGTCCCTGATATTATCTTTATTGATGGTGGTAAAGGGCAATTAGCACAAGCAATAGAGGTATTTAATTCTCTGGATGTGGATTGGGATAAGTCACACCCGAAATTAATTGGTGTTGCTAAAGGGAGTGATCGTAAGGCAGGACTTGAGACCTTGTTTTTTGTGCCTGAAGGTGAAGGAATGGCATTACCTTCTGATTCGCCGGCGTTGCATTTGATTCAACATATTCGTGATGAATCGCATCGTCATGCAATAACAGGGCACCGTCAACGTAGAGCAAAAGTGAAAAATACCAGTTCATTAGAATCTATTGAAGGTGTGGGGCCTAAACGTCGTCAAATGTTATTAAAATATATGGGAGGGCTACAAGCTTTACGAGATGCAAGTGTGGAAGAAATTGCGAAAGTCCCCACAATTTCGACAGCATTAGCAGAAAAAATATTTAATGCGTTGAAACACTAAGTGTATTGATGCACCATATTAATAACTCTCACTTTTCTAGGTCGTGTAGAACGCTATGCAACTAAATATTCCAACTTGGCTAACTCTATTTCGTGTCGCTTTAATCCCATTCTTTGTTTTGGTGTTTTATTTACCCTTCAAAGATGCCCCATTGATATGTGCTATTATTTTTATGGTAGCGGCTGCAACCGATTGGTTTGACGGATTTTTAGCGCGTAGATTGAAACAAACTACTCGCTTTGGGGCTTTTCTTGACCCCGTGGCAGATAAAGTAATGGTTGCTACAGCACTTGTTTTAATTACAGAGTATTATCACGAGTGGTGGATAACTTTACCGGCAGCAACCATGATCGCTCGTGAAATCATTATCTCTTCATTAAGAGAGTGGATGGCAGAATTAGGAAAACGCAACAGTGTTGCTGTTTCTTGGATAGGAAAAGTGAAGACAACCGCACAAATGGGATCGTTAGTTGTGTTATTATGGCGTCCAACGATTGAAGCAGAGTGGTTTGGATTTGCTTTATTGTATGTCGCAACCGTGTTGACTTTCTGGTCAATGTTTCAATATTTGAGCGCAGCATGGTCAGATTTGCGTGAAGCTTGATCGAAATGACTGAAAATTCACCGAACAGTCAAAAAGATGCAAATATAGTGTTGACTAGATTCAGGAAATCAGTAGAATGCAACGCATCGAAAGACACAACGGTTTACGGAAATAAATAAGTAAATCAGCAAGTTCGGTAATGCGGGAATAGCTCAGTTGGTAGAGCACAACCTTGCCAAGGTTGGGGTCGCGAGTTCGAGTCTCGTTTCCCGCTCCAATCTCTTACGAGATTGAGCAGTTGAGGCGCGTTGGCAGAGTGGTCATGCAGCGGATTGCAAATCCGTGTACCTCGGTTCGATTCCGGGACGCGCCTCCATTAATGCCCAGGTGGTGAAATCGGTAGACACAAGGGATTTAAAATCCCTCGGCTGTAAGGCTGTGCGGGTTCAAGTCCCGCCCTGGGCACCATCTCTTTTAGATAAAGAGTATGGTGCAAAAAAGCCCATTGTGAATAATGGCATCATGTAGTAATTAAGTCGTCCATACCAGTATTTATCTTAAGTAAAAGAATTTACGGACGCACCACAGAATTTAGCCCAGGTGGTGAAATCGGTAGACACAAGGGATTTAAAATCCCTCGGCTGTAAGGCTGTGCGGGTTCAAGTCCCGCCCTGGGCACCATATAAAATACGGACCTTAACTTAGGTCCGTTTTTTCTTCCACGACTTACTTTAGTGAAAGAAGAACAAAGAATTAAGTTAGCTATTTTAGAAGTGAATGTTTTAAATTTATTTGTTGCCTTGTTTGATTAATAAGTATTGCCTGTAACAAGTAAATATAATTTAGCCCAGGTGGTGAAATCGGTAGACACAAGGGATTTAAAATCCCTCGGCTGTAAGGCTGTGCGGGTTCAAGTCCCGCCCTGGGCACCATATAAAAAAGCGGACCTCGATGAGGTCCGTTTTTTTTTTTGATTATAAAAAAGTAAAAATTAAATTGAATACATTATATTATAGTCACTTAAGCTAATATGGTTTTATAAATTTGATAGTGATCAGACGCTAGATATTTAAAACAGAGACGTGAGATAAATAACGATTTGGAGTGGGTTTAAGCGGGTTATAACGAATAAGTTACTGTAATTAATTTTCAGTATGTGTAAGAAAACTTCCTCACGAATTGATGGGTTAATCCTGTACAACATATTGACAGATAGAGCTCGTCCGTAGCCGGATGTGGCTTCTTAGCTAAATAGCCGATTGCCTTCAGAATAGAAGGTATCTTTCGAAATGTTTGATGGTAAAGACGTCTATCCGTATTTTTGCGTTAATGCAGTCCAGAAGGCGCTGATGCTGAGCCAATCACTGAAAACGGACATAAAAATTGCAGACAGTGGTTTTTGAAATACCCAACTATTATTGCACTTCAGTCCGTGTTTTTTAATGTTTTTTTACCGATAAAATTGAATGTGCTAAATACGAGATATTAGCATTATTTTAACCTTAATTAATAAGCGGTTATCGGATACGTTTTCTTGACTCATTTTTTGAGCTTTCATCGCTTTTTCTGAAACTGTACGCCCTTGTTATCGTCTTTTTCGCTTATCCATCACCATGCTCTCGTCTTGTGGTGGGCAAATAAAAGAACGCGCTGAGTCCGCCACAAGATCTAAATTAATCGGAGATGACAGCGGGAGCGTCTCAATCGACTCGTTTTTGTTTTCCGTTAACATCATCAGCGGTGCTAAAAACTCCTTGAGTGAGAGATTAAAACAAAGACATATTGTGACAATAGCATCGATAGATAGTGTGGTGACGCCATTTTCATAACGTGAAACCTGTTGCTGGCTGATACCTAACATCTTACCCAATTGCGTGCCATTTAGCGTTTTTTTTAAGCGCAATGCTTTCAACTGACGTCCGACAATAAAATTGATATCTTTTTTGAGCCTATTCTTCCTGTAAGGCGAACTACCATAGGATAGTCCATTTTTCATTTGTTGCTGTTTTGGAAATGATGTCATTCTGCTCTCTCCAATGGGTTTAATTGCGTATTATGAAAATGACCTTGCTCTTGAGCTTGAAATTGCATTACCGTTTGATTCCGCAGCTTTTTAAATTGTCGATTTGCCATACGTAGGTTGGCGAAACCACAACTCTTGACTAAAACATCCAAATCAGTATCTGGCATATTCCGGATGGTCATCGCCAGTAATTCACAACGAGCAGAAGCCAGTAATTCGGAGAAAGACAGCTGATAGCGAGCCAGTTTGTACTGCAATATGCGTATTGACATACCGTAGTAGTCGGCTAATTCGTTGATACTGTAATGGGGATTAGTCATATTCTGGCGTATCAAGTGGGCAATAGCACAAATATCAAAATTGGGAATAATATTTGTTTTGTTAAAATTACACGGACAGGCGACTTGCTCACTTTGTAAGGTAAGCAGTGTTTTTATGCCATTAAGTAATTGCTTGTAACATCCATCGCTCAGGGGGGCATAATAATCACAGAGTAAATTATTGACCATATTGCCATAACGTAAATGGTTGCCGACTTTCCAAAACAGTTCTGACAAGGACTGGCGTTTCAATCCTGTCTCATGAATATCAAGATTAAAAATCAGCCCATAATGATGAGATAGACTCTTTAACGTGAAAGGCTCCCAAGCGGGAATGAGCATATAACTACCTGCAGGAAGATGGATATCTTTCTTTTTCGCATTGACAATCAAGCTGGACAACGAATGAATGAGCACGCAATGTTGTTGGCAATGTGAGGCACAATCCGCATGAATGAAATGCGTGGTATGGGTAAACATATCCAGTTTAACGGCTTGAATAAAAGGTAAAGAGGTAAAGGTATCAACACAAATCGAGCCTTTAAAAAGTGGGTTAAGTGCGGTGACATTGACCTGATGAAAAGCAAGATAGTCAGTCAGCATTTGCTGGCAAAGTGGAATATCGGTGATATTTTTGACGTTAATCCGATGTTGGTTATGCATAATGGTGTATCCCTGAAGCAATACTAAAAATAATGAATTTAATAACATATTGTTTTTTTGATTTTTTAATAAAGATGAAATGTTTATGTTAATGTTGTTTATATTTACATTTACCTTTGACTCACTTTTTCTGTTTAATTTGTTATGCCGGATTGAAGGTTTTTTAGGGTAATATCCAACTAATCTTCCGACCTTGATGGGGTTTACTGCGTTTAATCAATCCCTGTAGATGAAGAACACCCAAACAATAGCGAGCTTTGTAGACGGAAATACAAAAATGTAAAGCAACTGACTTGGTAGTGAACGGTTGGTTTAACACACCTCGTTGCTCGAGGAATTCTAAAAGCTGTTCATAAGAAATCAGTTGATTGGGTTTGAGTGTTTCTGCGGTCATGGCAATTCCTTAATCTCTAAAATGCAAAAGGCACAACAAGGTATCAATCCTACGTTATGAAAGAGGAATGCTGATGATTAAATCTACTCATAGAGCACGGATTTTCATCGGTCTTCACAGTACGTGTTTGTACTTATATTTTAGCCATCATAGAAAGGCTTTCCCCTATTTTTTCATTTCATTATTCGAGTTAAAATGAATAAACATACTTATTTCTAAGCATTATTTTAATTTATTAACATTATATGAATATTGAACTGGATATAAATAAATTGATTTCCATATTGGTTATTACGCAAAATAAATTAAAAAGAGTCAATAAAAATAAGAAATAAATAAAATTTCGTATTTCTTCTTATTTTATTCGCAATATGGTTTTTTGTTTAAATGGTTTGATGTATATCATTTTTATGTTGACTAAAAAAAAACCATTAAATAACTTTCCTTATACAATTAATTTCTTATTTCCATAATTTATTATCAATATAATATATTGATTATATTGCATTATTTTATTTACTTTTTAGTTTATAAGTTATTCTATCGAGATTGTGAGCTATTTATTGTAAACATTATTTAATTTTAATTATTTTTAAGTTATGACGTCTTTTGTTTCAGATTTTATCAAATAATAATTTTTATCATTTTTACGATCTTTTATTTTAATCAATATGTTTTTTCAACGTGTTTAATTCTTAAATTAAAAACAAAATAGAGATTAAATACTTTTTCTTGTTTTTGATTAGACATAAAGATCGCAAATAATCAATTTGATAGTAAATGTGACCAAGATTAAGATCCGTATGATTAGGGTAAGGAAATTCCTACCACTAGCCTTAATTGAATAAGCGGGTTCGATAGAGCAATTATATTCGTGATAGGTGTGGTAGGCGTAATTTTTAAATTCATTTTTAGTACGTTAATCATTCAATAAATAAGGATAATAAAATATGAGTTTTACAGTAAAAGAAGTAGCTTTGGCGGTCGCAGCCTGTTCAGTGATGGCGTTATCTGCATCATCAATGGCAAGCACGCTCGTCTTTACCGGTGCGGTAACATCGTCTACCTGTGATGTGCAGGCGGTTTCGTCAGCAGGTGTTGTCACCCCTGAAATCCAGTTAGGGAATGTTGCTCCCGACACCACAACTGCACTTCCCGTTGCAGTGGCTTTTAAATTATCCCCCATTAATACAGCATCTTGTACTCAAACTAACGCAGATATTACCTGGAGTTCTCCTAACTTAATCCAGGCAGGTCTTGCGAATACTGGCACCGCGACCGGAGTTCATATTGAGTTGAAACCTCAAGCAACAGGTAACGCTCTTGATGGCGCATCAGCTGTTCATGCGAATGATGTTATCAGAGGGGGATTAAATACGGTCAAATATTCAGTTTCTACTGGTACACTTTCCGGTTCATTCGATTATACCGCTCAGTTAGTGCGCGACGCAGGTGCGACACCTACTGCAGGTACTGTTGGTTCAATGGCCACTTACACCGTTGCCTACTATTAATTACTGTTTTTAATTTATTAAATAAAATAAAACCGTGAGTTAAAAATAATTGAAGTAGAAAAAAAGAGATAAATAGAAAGCCTTCTTGGTTTTCCACGAAGGCTTTATATATAAATAAGTTTATATCGATATAGGTATCATTATTTTTGATAGTAGCGCTGTATTTTTTAGTACATATTTACAACAGGGTAACTGATTGAATCTATTTACTTTTATTTATTAACTCAATAGGTTAAATACTTTTAATTCCTATTTATTTTTTCTTGGTCAGTTTATGAAATTTTCAATGTGAAAATAAAAGTAAATAGCGAAAGATTAAAGTCGAGAGTGGCGCCAGAAATAACCAACGTGGTTAAAAATTAAAATAAGCAACAAGACGCAATTAATAACTTTAATCAGTATTCGGGGACCATTAAATAACTTAGATAATGGCGTATTCCGGAGCTGTTGAGTGGTAAATTCAGGGGAATTATTATGCGAAAAGGCAGGAATAAAAACAGTTCCTACTTATCAATGACGAGGATTAACAGCATCAATATCAGCAACGGGACTTCCCATGCATTGGTGTTTTCCACTAAATCAGCCTGCTCTGGTAATAGCCGGCGATTTCTCTTTATAGGGTTTAAGCTCAATACGTTCACTCGTTTACTTTGCTTGTCTTTCATCCCCGGGTGTCTTGCTCTATCCTTGACGGCAGACGCCACTGAACTGAACCTTAATTTTATCCACGGTACAAACAAACAACACGCTCCCGCTATTTTGCAAGAAGGCACTCGGTTTCCATCAGGACAGTATGTCGTTGATGTCGTCTTCAATCATCAGCCATTATCGCGCCAGATGTTGACGATTAGCGCTGAAGATGCAAAAACGCTGTGTTTAACACCAGACTGGTTGAGCCAAGCACACCTATTGCTAAACTTAGACATGTTTAAAGCTCAATATAACCGTGATAGAGACTGTTACCGCATTGGTGAATATCCTGCGGCATCGGTTCGTTTTGATTACGGGACTCAAACATTATACATCAGTGAACCGCAAGTGACGCTACTGACGTTAGAGGCCGGTGATGATTGGGATTATGGCATCGCAGGTTTAAAGCTTCGTTACAACACCAACGTCAGTAAAGGTCAACAAAGAGAAGCGGTGTATTACGGCAACATTGACCTCAATGCGAATGTCGGTCGTTGGGTGCTCAGTGGTAGCACCAGTGGGTTTTCAGGACGTGGCTTTGAATCACCACAAGCGATGGTATCCACAGTGGTTGCGCCTTTACGGGGTAATTTAGAGCTCGGGAAAACGCGCACTCGCAGTACATTGATGTCAGATTTTGGTTTCTATGGTGTCTCGCTACGTTCGGATAACAGTATGATACCGTGGTCTACACGCGGGTACGCGCCCATTATTTCTGGCGTGGCAAATAGTAATGCACGTATTACGGTAGCGCAAGGTGGATATACTCTATCCTCTCAGGTAGTTCCTCCCGGTGAGTATGCACTGAAAGACATTTCACCCATTGGTAATGGCGATATTACCGTGACGGTAGAGGAAGAAGATGGGAGTCAAACAACACGAGTCTACCCGGTAACTACACTCCCTACTTTATTAAGAGCCCATGATTTTAATTACAACTTGTCAGTCGGTACGCGTAGTGATGACAGCCAAACCAAAGGGGTATTTGTTGCAGGTAGTTTAGACTATGGTTTTGAACCGGCAACATTAAATTTGTCGGGTATATTACATCGACAATATCAAGGGGTAGGCGTTGGGCTCAGTCGCAATATGGGCAAATGGGGGGCATTAGAGGGCAGTGTTAACTTCTCTCGCAGTGTGTTTGATAACCATGAGCCGTATTCACTTCGATTGTCTGCGCATACAGATGATCCACAAGAGCAAATACAAAATGCACGTAATGATTGGTTGTGGAATAGCTACAGCGGAGGGAGATTGGCATCCGGTCCGCAAACGGGGCTCAGTGCTACGATAAAATACGCCAAAAGTCTGGGAGAAAAAACGAATCTCCACCTTCTAACGTGGCGCTACACGGGGGAAAAATATGTGGACTTTGCCAGTTTCAATCCGCGTCAGGTTTGGCTAAATGAAAATCGCAAGGAACGCTATGAAGCAACGATTAGTCATGGTATCGGGAGCTCATACCTCAATTTCTCTGGATGGACACAAAGTTACCGGAACCGCAGTAGTAATGACAGTGGGGTGAATACCTCCTTCAACACGAGCGTAGGGGCGGCAGCGGTTGGGTTGTATGCCAGTTACAGTCACACCCCTTGGTCACCCAATGACTACAGTCTTTCGATGAATGTCAGTATTCCGTTTGATATCGCAGGTAAGCAGCAGTTCAGCTCAACAGGCATTAATTATTACCGTAACAGAGGCACGCAAATGAACACATCCGTGTCAGGCAATCCGACTGAGAACATGAACTATAACGTCAATGCCAGTGTAGGGCGCGATAACCGCAATATTTCTGTATCTGCAGGATATGCGATGGATACATTGCAACTGAGGGGGTCTCTGACTCAAGCCCATTACCGTTATGGCGGGAGCCAGACCTCGAGTTCACTGAGTGCTTCTGGGGCGGTGTTGGGAACGACCGAAACGGGCTTGATGTTTACTCGTGAACAAAATGCGACGGTGGCGGTGGTGAAAATTAAAGATATCCCCGGCGTGACATTTAATGGCTCTCGACCCACAAGTTACCGAGGGGTAACAGCACTTCCTTTATCGGAGTACAGCCGAAATTATATCCGTATTAACCCGGATAACGTCCCAGATAATATTGACCTTTTAGATACGGTGTTCAGTGTTGTTCCGACGCGTCAGGCGATTGTGTACCGAGAGTTTGGTTATACACAGGTGAAGCGGTATGTATTAAGAATGACGGGGGTTGATAGAAAACCGCTTCCTCAAGGCAGTACGGTGTTGACCTCAAACGGATTAGATGTGGGGTTTATCACCCAAGGCGGTGTTTTCTTAGCTAACTTGTTGACTGAGCCAGATTTTTTGACCGTAACGACTCCACAGGGTACACAGTGCCGAGTGAATATGACGGGCGTAAAACCGGATGCAAGAAATTTGACGGAGGTACATTGTGAATAATGAGTCTTTACAAAATAGTCGACATTGTCCACATGACCTACAAAATGAGCGTTTGGAAAAAAAACGCATACAAAGTGATTTTTGTCTCTTGCGGGTAACGATATTAACCATGGGGTTGGTGGCATTGATGTTAGGTGGCGCCATCACGTTGTTAATCCAGCAGGCAATTGCAGCAGGAACAGCGAGTACAATATTGACATTGAAATCTCGAGTGACGCGCGCCACGTGTAACATTCTCACCACCGATGGAGGTGTAGTACAACTGCCCACGATAAGCCCCACGACGATAGGCTCTGGTGAATGGCTAAGTGCGGTGACACCACTCAATATTGGTGTGAATTGTTCATCTGAACCCGAATCCTGGCTGACCCTGTCGATGTCGGTGACGCCAACCTATACACGCAGTGGTGATTACGGCAGTGACAATGATAAAGCCATTGGCTCTCGGCGGCCAGAAAACACAGCGGGACCGGATTTATTTTTGGTTGACAGTGATAACGGTCATCAATGGGTATCATTTACCCCTGTTTTAGCGAAAAGCCAAACAGATTGTGACCGGTATCCCGGGCAGTCTTGCGTGAATATGACGCCCCTGTTTCCAGGGAATTATCGTTTGCCCTTGGGGGTGCAGATGGTAATTCCGGTTGGTGATATACGCAATGAGATGATAGCCCCGGGTCTTTGGCAAGCAACCCTAAATATCGATATCACTTACCAATAATGAACATGCGCAAATTCATTTGAAACGACGGTAGATAACACATAAAACATCACCGATAACACACCATCGAGAACACAATAAGGACAAATAATGATGATATATCGAAAACTGGGCTTCCTGTTAGTGGGGCTTCTGATTAGCAGTCAATCTATGGCGGCATTTACCCTCAACGGAACCCGGTTTATTTACGAAGGTGGAAGTAAAAACAGCTCATTTGAAGTTACGAATCATGCAACTGATATGTGGGGTGGTCAGGTCTGGATTGACAATGTCTCTTTGCCGACAGATACCGTAACACTGATACCCGCTCCCACCTTTTTTAAGGTAGACGGTGAACAAAAGCAAGTTGTTCGCGTGCTGAATGTGAATGATAGCGTCTTACCTAAAGATAAAGAAAGTTTATTTCGCCTGAATGTGCAGGAAATTCCACCTGCCCCGAAAACGGGAAATAATGTCTTATCGCTGGCGATGAACACGCAAGTTAAACTGCTGTATCGTCCTGAAGCACTAAAAGCAGGTCGACCCGATGCAGAAAAACAGTTGCGTCTTGAGCAACGGGGGGGGAACAGTGTGTTGGTTAACCCGACCCCTTATTATTTTGCTGTGATGAAATTGTATGCGGGGGCTTCAGATAAAGCACCGGTGATACCGACGTCTGCTCAGTCAACAGAAGCATTGAATACATTGGCACCGCATACTGAAGTATCGTTGGGTAAAACGGTGACACTACCCATCACCATGACGGCAGTCGATGATTACGGCGCTAATCGCAACTATACCCTCGAGAAATAACAGAAAATAGAGAGTCATTGTGCGATGAAAATAAATGAAGATAACCGAACTAAAACGGATGTGAGTGAACATCAAACTTGTTGGTCACTGCTCACGGGGGCAGGTCTGGCACTTTTATTGATGGTTGGATTGAGTCGTGACGCCAGCGCGTTAACCATTACTATTCCGTATGATTATACCATTACGGCAAATACCTGTTGGTTAAGTCCTGAAACCAGCGGAGGCTCAGGTTCATTTGTGGGGCAATTTGGCGATTTTACATTGGCATGGGATGGTGCGCTCGGTACAAGCGATGTTACGGGCTACACAAAAAGCATGAAGACATTTGGTTTCAATATGAACTGTGATGGTGATATCTATCAGCCGAGGCTAACCATTACCGCCACAAATCCTCAATATGATGAGCCTTCTCATGTGATGTACACAACGGATACAACGAATTCAGCGATGGGATTTGCGATTCAATTTAATAACGATAATACCGACAGAACGCAATTAAATCCAAGCATAACCCCCACCAATGGAATGATGATTAATGTGTCTGAAGTTAACCCGGGTAACGTAAAAGTTATTCGACTGAATGCATGGCCCACATTAATGCCTGATAAATCAATTAGGGATATTACGGGTGGGATGGATGTCAGAGGAACCGTGACGATTGAAGTGCGGTATAACTGAGAGAGGGGGCACAATGAAGCTATCCATATTCCCTGTTATTCGGCTGACGTTGGGGTTGTTCTGTATCATCCCGGGAGTGAGCTCTGCTGAAACGGTCGCGACGGCAGTCTATCATTTAAGCGCAAAGGTGACAGCATCAACTTGTGAAACACAATTGGCGACATTTAATCACGTTAGTCCCGATATTGACTTCGGTCTTTTAACTGCAGAAAGTCCGGAAAAAACAAAGGAAATAACTTTAGTGCTTGACTGTAGAATTTCTCCTTTTATGCCCCAGACCATAAAGCTCTCATTTGAGCCCTCTGCCACGGGTTATGTTGACCCCAATAACGAAGGAAGACTCTATTCAAGGGTATCAGGAAGTTCGCCACAATCGGTAGGAACAGGACTGTACTACGACTGGCAATGGGGTAATAACCTTAGCATAGATAATACAATTTCGGTAAATAAAATATTTCCCTATACGGCCATAAACCTCAGAGAAAACTCAACGAACACGTATACTCTAGTAGAAGGAGGCGATGTTTACGATTTTTCTATTCTTATCACTCGGAGAGTGAATGATTTTTCTGAGGTAACAGCAGGAGAGTATGAGACATCGGTGACAGTGAATATCAGTTATCAATGACATATGAAGATATAAATAGCCTAAGCGTAGAAAAACGGAGGAATGATGAACATCTCTGGGCGTTATGGCAACAAGTAGCCTGTTGGTTGTGGAAACAACGCAAATCGCAGGTGGATACCCTGTTTTGCCGAAATGTTGGCGAACCGATACTGCGGGATCTGTTCAGGCAATACTTATACTACAGCATAGAAGATGGTGGTGAAATAGAGACGCCTAAAGTTGGGATAGCGAGGAGCTGTTCGCTCAGCCCCTTGGTAGGAGCGAGTTTATTATACCATTATGACAGCGATTTTGGATAACGAGAGGGGATTTATTATGCTCGCTATATGGATGATTTTATGGTGCTTGCGAAAACCCGTTGGCATCTGCGTCGGAGTATTCAGTAGCTTAATGAATACATGGATATCGGTAGTTTTGAAGTACATCCGGATAAAACCTATATAGGCCGGATACAACACGGATTTGACGGGTTAGGTGTGTATTTTGATAGAACGGGTATCACCGGACTCAGTGAAAGAGCAATAAAACGGCATCG
This sequence comes from Proteus sp. G2300, assembly GCF_009915965.1. Classification (NCBI taxonomy): domain Bacteria; kingdom Pseudomonadati; phylum Pseudomonadota; class Gammaproteobacteria; order Enterobacterales; family Morganellaceae; genus Proteus; species Proteus sp. G2300. The sequence continues at coordinate 379,647 of NZ_JAABNK010000023.1, read as the reverse complement.
AGAACGGTGTCTGCGGCTTTACGAGCAAGCATGTTGTGATGGACTGCCTGAGGCAGAGATTAATGAACGTGTGCAGGCATATCGGGCCCGATGGAAAAATATGTATGGGGATTGTTGGATTCTCAATAACAACGTATCAGTACGTAGCTAGCAAAGCGGTATGAGAAAAGGGGTACGTCATAACCAGTCGTTTCCTTTTCAATTTTGTTACTCCTATACGATAATTCGCCAATTACTGAAGCGAACTTAATTGCACTTTATTACCCATGAAATTAATAACTAAACATGGTAAGGGCATGATGACCCTCCTAAGGCCCGACCCGATAATGTAAGTCCTGGGACGACACGTCCTGTCTTTTATTGCCGATCTAGATGACTCACTAACATAGCTCTCGACGATCTCCATGTGATTTCTCTTTCGTTAAATCATATGGTCATTCTTTCTATCTAGATCTAATGTTTGGTGAGATGTTACTATCTCTACTACTTATGGAATGTTAAAAATATGCAATCGATCCTTAATTTTCTTTTAATGGCACTCTTGTTAACCACCGTCCCTGTCTATGGTGCCTCCGTGGTTTTCCAACCCGTTAAACCTAATTTTGTTATGTGTGGCTGCACAGGAGTATTTGCCGATACTCGTACCACATGGGGAACAGCATATATGTTACCTACCCGCGCCCTCAGTACACATACTGCATCAATTACCACACTATCTTTAACACAAACTTCTGTCTCGATCTCCCCTCAATATCGTAATTACGGTGTATTTATCAATACGGGGACATCAAAAGGCTGGATTGACCAATCCACATACTTCTACAACCGCTCAACAATCGAACTCCTATATGTCCTATCGCACGATTACAAGGTACCCGATGTAGTGGGTAGGGTGTTATCAGCTTGGTCTTCCGACGCTGTTTCATCCGGGTGTTCACCTTCAAACACCCCCTCCCCATTACTCAGTGCGGCTAATTTGACAGATCTTGTTTTCGAAAACATTAACTTTTCCGAACCCATTGAAACTCGATTACTTCCTGGTAGACATACCGGAATGTATCAAATTGAAATTCCTGAATCGCTAACTGATCAGACTTGTTCATCTATGAGTCACCATTACTTTTAATAGATCCCGTGATTCTACGCTAAATCAGAATTTGATGAGGAGAGCGTGAAGGATGAAATTATTGCTTGCAAAGAAAAGGGTATAACAGCGCTATCTGGTGCGAACTTTCCTACCTGATTTGTTGGAGTCTTGTATGATCATTAACTCTTTGAAAAGGACTATACCCTTTCTGGTGAGATTCATGTCTGGTAGCGCTTGCTAAGTTAGGTTAAACCCTGTCTGGATTTCGAAAATTTATATGTGTTAAACCTGTTTTTTATCAGTTATCTTATGAACAACATCCCGAACGCTGAAGTAAACAACTTCGCAATTGGGACTACTTACAGGAGGTTTATATGAACCGGAAAGAGAGGTGGCATAGCGTCATTTTATTACAATAGGCGGCAATTTCCTTGAAAAACAGAGTGATGTACTATCAATCATGTTCAATAATTATCCGTTGCTTATCTACGCCCAGAGGGAAGAGAGAACAGCAAGTGAATACTGCGCGATCACTACATCTCCTTAATGTTGCACCTCACATTCCCATCAACACTAAAGGGTCGCTATACTGTTTATCACCAATTATTCCACGGAATCTAAATATTTGTGCCAAAATAAAAAGAAGAACTATAAAAATTAATAACCGATAATCAGGTTGTTTGGGAAAAAATAATATTTAATAAAAAGCTTTTATAAATATATTACTAGCCAATAGCAACAATAATAAATGAATGTATTATTTTGTGTAAAATAACCCTTTTGAATGAATACATAATAGGTAATACTCACCTACTTGTAATGGGGTTGTATTAATGATAGTCAAATCAAGGTATTGACCGTTAATACTAATGACAACATCACTAGTCATACCTTTAAATTGGTATTTTTCTAATACAACCATCACGCCTCTATGAGAAGGAACGGAGTTAATTTGATTTAAGGTGATATTTTCTGGCCGTAATATTATTTTACCGTGATGACCATCATAAGTACCATCAGATGTAACCGTAATTTCACCCAACAGGGTTATTACCTTTCCTGAATGGTATTCACCTTTTAATATATTGACATCACCAATAGAGTAGGCGGTGGAAATATCTACTGGGTAACGATAGATGTTTTGTGGGGTATCAATCTGCACTAATCTGCCTTCACGTAATATTGCAATATAGTCAGAACATTGTATAGCCTCTTCCCGATCATGAGTCACGATAATTGCTGATTGTCCCGTTTCCCTCAAAATATTTATGATTTCAGCGCGTAACTCAACACGTAACGCACTATCCATTGCAGAGAAAGGTTCATCAAATAGGATTAGTTCAGGTGATGGAGCTAATGCTCTTGCCAATGCAACTCGTTGCTGTTGTCCTCCAGAAAGTTCATGGGGCATAGACTGAGCCAATTCAGGTATCTTCATTAAATGAAGAATAGAATTAATTCGATTTTGTTCTAATGGCAGTTGACCTTTACCATTTCCTAAACCATAAGCTACGTTCTGATAAACATTGAGGTGTGGAAATAAGATACCTTCCTGTACAACATAACCAATATGGCGATCTTTGGCATGCACGAAAGTTCCTGATGATGATAGTATTCTGTTATATAAGGTAATTTCCCCACTGTCGGGTCTTTCAAATCCGGCAATTAATCGTAGCAGTGTCGTTTTTCCACAGCCAGAAGGACCCAGTAATGAAAGGATTTCTCCTTTATTTAAAGTAAAGCTAATATCTTCGCTGACTTTTACTTTTCCATCAAAGCTTTTGTTAATGTTATGTAATGACAATACCGTGTTTTTATTCATTTTTTCCATCCCTGTTATTGTTTTATCAGAAAGATAGTAATGACTTATCTATTTGATTTTTAAATATTCTAGAATAGTTAATCACCGCTCCTCAGTCATATTTCATTCTCTGTTTAGCGATAAAGTCTATGGGCTTATTTATTAAATCAGAAAAAAGATAAGAGGTACGCCCACTCATAAAGTAAATAATTTATATTCTCATTCTCATTATGATAAAGTATTTTGGTTTACAAATCGATACATGAGGCTAATAAATGAAAAAAAGGTATCAGCTGCTTATTTCATCACTTACACTCAGTGGTGTTTTATTTTCAGAAATCGCTCAGGCTGACTTGTTAATTTATAATGGGCAACATAAGGATGGCGGAATAGAACAGGTTGCTGCGGAATTTACACAAAAAACAGGGATCCCGGTTAAGTTAAAATACGGTAAGTCTTCCGAACTTGCCGGTTTACTGAAGGAAGAACAGGATAAATCCCCGGCAGATATTTTTGTTGCGGAAAGTACAGGACCTTTCCTGTCATTAAGTGCTGAAAAATTATTAGTACCCATTAATGCCGATGCGTTAACCAATGTGAATTCTGAGACTATCCCTTCCGCATCGAAACAGGATTTTGTTCCCATTGGCGTTCGTAGCCGTGTTTTGGCCTATAATCCGGATAAAGTTAAAGAAAGCGACATTCCTAAAACATGGACAAAAATGGTAAATGATCCTGCGTGGAAAAATCGTTTTTCTTATCACCCGGGATCAGGTGCGCTTGTTGATCAAATAGCCGTTTATAAAAAATTACATGGATTAGAGGCGACAAAAGCGTTTTTAGCTGCGATGAAAGAAAATGGTCAATCAATCAAAGGGCATATGGCTGCGTTAAAGAAAATCGATCAGGGTGATTTGGATGTTGCAATGATCAACCAATACTATTTATACCGTCTTTATAAAGAAAAAGGCGGTGCAGACAATGTTAAGGCAAAAATTTACTACATGCGTAATGGCGATGCAGATTCAGCATTAAGTTTTTCTGCTGCCGGAATATTACGTTCATCACAACATCAATCGGAAGCACAACAGTTTATCACTTTCTTAACGAGCAAGGCAGGACAGGAACTGTATGTCCAAAATTCGGCAGAGTGGCCGGCCAATACTCAGGCAGTATCGCCAGTGAGCTACTTAGTGAAACTTGATAGCCTGGATCCGCCTAAAACGTCATTTACAACTAAGGAAGAAAGTGATGAGGCAAAAGCGTTAATAAAAGAGGCTGGGATCCAGTAATACAATTAATCAGAAAAATTATTTTTTCAATGAGATAAAAGGAGCTGGTGTGTTTTTTCATACCAGAAAAACAAAACAACCGCCGTTACTTCTGGCGGTTGTTATTGTGATTATTACATTACCAATGTTATTACCCATTCTCTATATTTTACAGTATGGAATAACGTTAGATATTCATCAGACTTATCACCTTATTTTTCGTGCAGAAACATTTTTACTTTTACGAAATACGTTACTTTTGTGTTTTACAGTGACATTGATAAGTGTGTTATTAGGGGGACTATGTGCATTTTTACTTGAACGTTGTCAGGTAAGAGGAAAGAACTTACTCAGTGTATTAATTAGTTTACCTCTTTGTATCCCGGGTATTGTCAGTGGCTTCACCTGGTTTAGCCTTAATACACGCATTTTTTCAGGCTTTTTAGGGGCAAGCCTTGTAATGACGCTCGTGTCTTTTCCATTAGCATTTTTACCTATATCAGCTGCATTAAAACGCATTGACTCAACGTGGGAGGAAGTGAGTTATTCATTAGGGCGTTCCCGGTTTTATACTTTTCTTCATGTCCTGTTACCGCAATTAAAACCCGCAATAGGCAGTGCTGTTCTTCTGATTGCTTTGCATTTACTGATTGAATTCGGTGTTATTGCGATTATGGGTTATGATACTTTCAGTACCGCTATTTTTGCAGAATTTGAGGCTTATTATAATACTCAGACGGCTGCGGTACTCTGTTTTGTCTTGGTGCTTTTATGTTTATGCATTATTGGTTTTGAATTAAAAATCCGAGGACAGGCAAATCGGGTTCGTTCAGGTAAGGGGGTTGTTCACCCACCAAAACTTATTTATTTAGGTTATGGAGAGTGGTTTGTCATTGGATTTGTTTCTTTAATTTTTATTTTAGGTGTTGTTGTACCTGTCATTGTGTTATGTCAGTGGATTTATGAAGGAACGGCCATTCATAGTGAGTATTTTTCCTGGAAAACCTATTTTAACGTCATTGCCGATACGATATTTATTTCGTTAATTTCTGCGGCAATAACAGTATTGGTTGCGTCCCCTTTAGTCTGGTTTTCTGTTCGTTATTCGAGTTTTCTCTCCCGGTGGCTGGAGCGCTTACCTTTTATTTTACACGCAATTCCATCGATTGTTGTTGGTTTGGCTATTGCACGATACACGGTCTTATATGCAGGTATTTTCTATCAGACCTATTATGTGTTAATTCCGGCCTATTTGATGCTTTATCTGCCATTAGCCCAGACAACACTGCGCTCTGCTGTGGAGCAACTTCCTTACCATATTGAAGAAGTTTCTGATTCTTTAGGGCAAAAAAGAGCCACTTTATTAATGCGGGTTATTTTACCCTCAGTCCGTCCTGGAGTCATTGCCGGGCTGGCACTGTGCTTTTTGCAAATGATGAAAGAATTAACTGCAACTCTTATTTTATCACCTGCGGGTATGTCAACAATCGCCATTGAGATTTGGCATGCTCAGGAAGGTTTATCTTATTCTATAGTTGCTGTTTATGGTCTGTCTTTAATTTTATTTTCAGGTATTCCGGTTTATTTATTGAAAAGACATTACTCAGGGTGAATAGGTTCGTGATACTATTTTTGTCACTTAAGATATCAACTGGTTGCCTATTTGGGTATTGCTACCTACTATTTTTACCACCTCAGAGTGCTGATAACCAAGCATGCTTGATAAGCACTCTGGATTTGATGAGCGCATTCACTGCCACTGACGACACTGAAACACCTGAAACGCTTTTCAGAAATGAAACTCGGCGTTAAACATCTGCTGTCCATCATCTTAATGGGGGCAGCAGGCGTTGCGGGATAAACCCAGTGAACATAACCCGTCGGTACGTGAAGTAGTGCTAGTGCAACGCTGTGAGATGGTGCAACTTTGCCCGCTGGATAATGACCTGGAGGACTTTATTACCTTTAAGTTTGACCGGGCAGGTAAAAAAGCCGGTGAGGCCATTAATGCTTCTGGTATTCAGATGATACGCGAAAAGATGACCATCAAAACCGGGCATCAGCCGTACACCAAGCAGGATGTGTATACCAGTAATCTGTATCCCCTGACCATTGGTAACCTGATGGTTGCGGCAATGAATACCGTGGCTGAAATGGGCGTCCTCGTCATTAATGGTGATATCATCAAAATTGTCACATCACAAACGCGCTGACCGCCTGATACCTGGGCATATTCCCATGCGAAATCGTTTCATTACACTAGGTGAAAACTGAAAGAGGCGGTCGTACAATACACCAATCGATATGACTATCACCGGGGTTAAGTACGAAAGCATGGCAAGCTCTGAGATTTACGTGTTTCTGCGGTTCAAATTGTCAGAACAGGGTTAAGACGTCCCCATAATGAACCCAGGGTGTCCGACAATAAAATTGGTGAGTAAATGTTTCTTACACATACTGAAAATTAGTGACAGTAACCTGTCTTTCTATATCCCCGAATTTATCGCGCGTTTCTATTTCAAATATCTTACGTCTAATCATGATAGTGTGTAAAATAAAAAATCACCTTATCAGTTGTGGCAATAAAGGTGATTTATATTTGATATTGTTTTGTCTAAGTGATCGCCGATTAACTTTTTGTGTCTAAGGCAATAATTCTATTTCTTAGTGTAATAAAACGAGTAAATACGTCGTCTACCGTAAGAAGCTCTACATTATTTTCAGGTGCTTTTAGTACTTCATTCGCAATATGCCACGGTCCCCAAAAATCAGCATCACTATTACCAAACATAGCTACTGTTGGTACACCAACACCTACTGAAATATGTAATGCTCCCCCATCACTAGTTAGCATTTGATCACATAAAGACATACCGGCCATTAATTCTCTAAGGTTTTGTGTAGGCACTGGTGTGATAGGAATATTTTTGCACTGTTCGAGAATAAATTGTGCTTTTTCGTCATCACCAGGGTGCAGTTTATTATCGCTCCTGCCTGGCGACCAAAAGAGAAGAATATGACATTTTTCGCGTTGTGTTAATTGGTGCGCTAACGCGATAAATTTTTCTGCTTGCCAACGTTGTTGTGGCTTGCGTGAACTAATTTGTAAGCCATAAATAGGAATATTTTCAGTTATTTTAATACGTTGGCGAATTGTAGCGATCTCTTCATCTTTGACGTACAACTTTAAAGGACCTGCTTTTTTCTCTATTCCAAGAGGATGGCTTAGTTGACAGAACAACTCAGCGATATGACCTCTATTAGACGGTGTTGGAATTGGATCTGTCACTGCTGAAGGTGTGTCATTGCCAATAGCGACAATACGCTTAGCACCTGATAATTTTGCCCATTGCAATGCTCTTTTGGCCCAATGATCACGAGCAATAATGGCAACGTCATAATGTTGACGACGCATATCAAGAATAATTTTCAAGCGACTAAGAATAAGTTTTAAAGATGATTGGCCTGATTTTTTATGATGTAACTTGCTGTAAACATGGATATTTCCGACAGAAGGGTTACCTTCTAGAATCGCTTGATTGTAAGAGTTTACGAGTAGATCTATTTTCGTATTATATTCATGGGCAAGAGAATCAATTAATGGTGTTGTAAGTATTAAATCACCAATGTTATCTCTTTGTATTATTAATATTTTAGGCATAGTTAGATTTATGTATATTCGAATGAGAGAAATTCATTGCTGAAAAGTATAACTTCAGCAGTAATCATATTATATATTTATGATTATAGGCTATTCGATATGTAGAGGCATCTTTATCAGAGAATTAATCTGCTTTTTGAAGAGAAAATAAGAGGTGGATAAGTTCAAATGTTGAGCTATTGATAATACGATGACTATTTCTTAGATAATCATCGTATTTATTACATGCCTAAATATGAAATTTATTTTAGTGGCTAAGCTGATGCTGACAAGGGTATTGATAGATAATTAGAAACACGCTTCTAAAATATCGAGAACATCTTCAGTTGTTAGCTTTTTATAACCCTTGCCAATAATTGTTGTGGATTGAGCAATACTTGGGAGCATCTCTTTTGTTGCACCTAGTGCTTCTAACGAAGTTACCATTCCGCACTCTTTTGTGAAACTTTCAAGTGCATCAATACCTTCAAGTGCAATTTGGTCTTGCGTTTTACCTTCTGTAGATACTCCCCATACCTGGGTGGCAAAGCGTACGAATTTTTCAATACCGAATTTATAGATAAAACGATAATAAGGCAGAGAAATTGCAGCAAGTCCCATTCCATGAGCACAATCGGTATAAGCCCCCAATTGATGTTCAATCATATGGACTTGCCAATCTTGCGTTTTTGATAGCCCCGTCAGTGTGTTTAGTGCCAGAGTTGCATTCCACATCAGATTGCTTCTTGCTTCATAATCAGACGGCTTTTTAAGCGCAATACGTAAATTATCAATAGAAGATTTTAATAAACTTTCAATTAAATAATCGGTTGTATTTGCACCTTGATCAGAAAAGTATTGTTCCATCAGATGAGACATTGTGTCATATACACCACTCACCATCTGATATTGAGAAACCGTAAAGGTATATTCTGGATTTAAGATTGAAAACTTAGGAAATACATTGGCAGGAAATACACGGCCAATTTTATATTTTGTTTTTTCATGCGTAATAACAGAACCGCCATTCATTTCGGAGCCAGTGCCTACCATAGTAAGAATTGAAGCAACAGGAATAATTTTATTTGCAATTTCTTGATATTCAACCCAGTACTTTTGGAAAGGATCTTCATTTTCACAATAAGCAGAAACAGAGATCCCTTTGGCACAATCAATAACAGAACCGCCACCAACAGCTAAAATTAAGCTGACGTTATGCTCACGAACTAATTGAGCACCTTCCATCATTTTTGCATAAGTTGGATTAGGCATCACACCTGATAACTCAACCACTTTTTTTCCTGCATGTTTGAGTATTGCCATCACTTCATCATAAAGGCCATTAGATTTGATTGCATTACGACCGTACATCAGCATGATGGTTTCGCCATAATGTGATAATTCATCATTTAATTTAGCAAGAGAGTTCTTACCAAAATGAATAGTTGTCGGGTTGTAGTAAGTAAAATCGAGTTGCATTTTGATATCCTATTGCAATATTAATTTGATAGCTATCTCATTGAAGTATAGTTTGTTCTTTTAACTTCAAGAAATATTGGTCTATTTTTGTTTAATAGAGATGCTATCGCTTCTGCATTGAGATATGAATGTCCGATCTTCTTAGTCTCTTGCCTAATTTTCCAAAAGATAACAAAGTGATAATAAATAATATAAATAGGTAAAAAAGATAAAACGATTGGATTTATAAAAAGCGGTTGTATTCAAATATTGTTAGATTCTTTGAGCATCTTAATATCGGTTGCTGGAGGCGATCCAAATAATCGACTATATTCACGACTGAATTGAGAAGGGCTTTCATAGCCAACACGAAAAGTGGTTGTTATTGCACCTAAGTTTTCAGTTAACATTAATCGGCGAGCTTCATTGAGGCGAAGTTTTTTCTGAAATTGAAGTGGTGTCATTGATGTCATTGTCCGAAAATGAGTATAGAAAGCAGATTTACTCATTCCAGTGCATGAGGCTAATTCATTGATATTAATTGGCTTTATAAAGTTGTTTTTTAACCAATCAACCGCTTTTGATATTTGATGGCTATGACTACCCGCTGTAACGATTTGATTTAAACGCTCACCTTGCTCAGTGATCAGCAAGCGATAAAAAATCTCACGTTTTATGCCTGGAGCAAGAATTTTAATACTATCAGGCTCATCAAGAAGTGTAAGCAATCGAATAAATGCATTTAATAAAGGTTCTGATAATTCACCGACGGCAATTCCTTTTTGAGCATTTGAGTTTAAATTAAATATTAGCCCACTATCGACGATCAGTTGAGATATTTCTTGTAGATCTAATTCCATAACTAGCCCTAAAAAAGGCTTATCCTTGCTGGCTTTCATAATATTCGCCATAACAGGAAGTTCAATGGAAGAAATTAAAAAATGGTTGGCATCATAAATAAAGCTTTCTTCTCCTAAAATTACTCTTTTTTCACCTTGAGCAATTAAGCATATGCCTGATTTATGTGTATGACTGGTAATAGGTGTGGGAGAACGCCAGTGTGTTAATGCCAATCCTGGGATTTGAGTATCAAAATAATGCGTATTGTGAGTCCATTTTGCAATTAGCATGGCAAGTTTTTGGTTTAATAACGCCATGTTTTCTCTATTATTCATGCAGACTCCATACTGGGGAAAAGGAAAATATTACTTTAGTAATAAAATTATAATGTATGAGACGAATATTAGACAATTAATTGATTTATCTTGGATAAGAAATTTTGCAGGAAATATTAAAAATGAGATAGGCTGTGCTACAAAAAATCACAGCCGATATCAATCTATTGTTGATGAGCTTTATTTTTTTCTAACCATTTTTGCATTTGTTCAATTTCTGGCCCTTGAGCATCAATAATGGCTTGAGCTAGCTTGCGCATTTCAGGATCTGTACCGTATTTCAATTCAATTTTAGCCATATCAATAGCGCCTAAATGGTGGGCAATCATTCCATCAGCAAAAGCAACATCTGCATTATCAGTGTTCATTCCTTTTGCCATATCAGCATGCATTTTATTCATGGAATCATTGAGTTCTTTCTGCATTGGTGAACTATTATGCGATGTATCCATATTCATGTTCATATGTGTATTGTTTGCCATTGCACCAAAAGAGATAGTACTCATTAAAATAACCGCAGCAGGTAAAATTTTTTTCATAACAGTTTCCTTGGATTTATTGTGAAATTGTTATTACTTTAAAGATTCCCCTTAGGGGAAGGTCAATGTTGTTATATAAAGTTTAATATTCTTTACTTTTAATGACATAATTGCAGAGTGTTTTGATTAAGTCATTCTATCTTAATTAGTTTTATAGCAAAATTTAAAATTTATTTGTTGTGTACTTTAAGATTTTCTTTATAAAAATAGAAAAAGTAATGATAACTATTCCCATCAAATGTTTTTTACTATAAAGTTGTATTATTGATGCAACTTTATAGGTGGCGATATGGAAACTCAAACAACAACACAAACTTTATCTCAAGAACAGCCAAAAGCAGGACATACTTTTTTAGCCAGTTTAGGGAAAACGCGCTTAAGGCCAGGTGGTGTTGAGGCATCTGATTGGTTAATTAATAATGTGCATTTTACCTCTTCAAGCCAAGTTTTAGAGATTGCTTGCAATATGGCGACAACGTCAATCGAAATTGCACAAAAATATGGTTGTCATATTATTGCTGTTGATATGGATGAAAAAGCGTTAGCTAATGCACAACATAATGTTGAGAGTGCACAGTTATCACATTTAATTCAGTTAACAAAAGCCAATGCATTATCTCTCCCTTTTCCTGACAATAGTTTTGATGTGGTTTTAAATGAGGCCATGTTGACAATGTATGCGGATAAAGCCAAAGCTAAATTAGTAAAAGAGTATTATCGTGTTTTAAAACCGGGTGGCCTGTTATTAACACATGATATTATGAAAATAAATAATGATGTAGATAAAGACGATTTAATTGGGGTAGTAAAATCGAACGTAGCTCCTATGTTTAAGCAAGAATGGCATGACTTGTTTATTACTACTGGATTTTTAGAAGTAAAAATAAAATCAGGCAATATGAGCTTAATGTCACCTATAGGTTTAATTCATGATGAAGGGTTATTTAGAACAGCAAAAATAATTAAAAATGGGTTGAAGAACAAACAAAATAGGCAACGATTTTTATCTATGTTTCGTTTTTTTAGAGAAAATCGCCATAATTTAAATTATATTGCGTGTTGCTCTAAAAAATGATTTTTATCAAGATAATTTTATATATTGATTAATAGCACCTACGACTAGGTGCTTATTTTTATAAAAATAAAATAAGAATAATTAGAACTGTATACCTCCGTAATAAAATGTAAAAAATAAAAAGAATCGTAATCCAGATTGAACCTGATTTATTTAAACTATATATATTAAAAACAGAGATAACTAATATGCGGGGTTAAAGATGAAACAGGTATTTATTATTGCAGGAGGGCTTTTATCACTGACAATCATGCTGGCTATTTTTATTGCAATTTTAATGGTGTCTGTCTTTAAAGAAACGACGGCTGAAATTTGGAATGAAGGGCGTGAAGTAATTGAAAGTTCATCATCAAAAATGAGTGAAACTATTTCTACTGTAGAGGCAAAGCGCGATACATTTATGGCTGTCTATAGGTCAAAAGAGAATAATGGTAGTTGTCAGCAATTAGCTCAGAAGTTAAATGAGGTTGAAAGTGGGCTTTCTAATGGAAGTTTAATTTTACCTCGCTCAGCTGTTGAGCAAATTTCTACCATTAAAAATGCTTTTGATAAATCAACATCATCTACAAGAAACATTGCTTGTAAGCAAGCAATTCAAGTTATTGATAATTTAAGCCAGTAATTGATATATCCTTCCTGTTTTTATTCGTTTGTTATCCCAATATAAGAATGTTTTTAATAAATAAATTAATATTTCTTATCATAATCCAATGAATATACTGTGGATTTTCACTCATAATCGTTTATTTTTATTATTCTAAGTAGACTGAGAATATGCTATTTATATCTGTAATCTTACTATGCTTAGATTATGTTAACGTTAAAAAGAAGTTGCGTTAGGGATTTAAAGTTATGAGATGAATATGCTAAAATTGATAGCTGATTCGCTTTAGCTATGAAGTTTAGTCATAATTTGGTTTATTTTTTGTTTTTAACAAAATGCATTTTTGTATTATGCCATTTTTTATTATCAATAAAGTAAAACCTTTTTAAGGTAAGTGTACAAAGCGAGTCATATGGAAGCTTATATTATAAAGTAATGATATATACATCAATATTATTTAAGAAAACATTGACTAATTATGAATATCGTAGCACCAAACATAAACGAAGTAAGTCGCCAAACAGCGTGGATCAGGGTTATAATATTGTCGTTTGCAGCTTTCGTTTTTAATACAACAGAATTTGTTCCTGTTGCTCTGTTAAGTGATATTTCTGAAAGCTTTGGAATGCTCCCGGCTCAAACAGGTTTAATGATCACAATATATGCTTGGGTGGTCGCCTTAATGTCATTGCCCTTAATGATAATGACAAGTAAAGTTGAACGCCGTAAGTTACTTATTATCTTATTTATTCTTTTTATTTTAAGTCATATTTTGTCAGGTATTGCATGGAATTTTAAATCGCTGATAGCAGGGCGCATAGGTGTTGCTTTTTCTCATGCGGTTTTTTGGTCTATTACTGCCTCATTGGCAATTAGAGTGGCGCCTCCTGGTAAACGAGCACAAGCACTCGGTTTATTAGCAACAGGAACTGCATTAGCGACCGTTCTTGGTCTACCTATTGGGCGAGTTGTTGGGCAATGGTTAGGATGGCGTGCAACATTTATGGGTATTGGTGCTTTAGCTTTAATTACTATGTTTGCGCTAATGCGCTATTTGCCGTTATTACCGAGCGAGCATTCAGGATCATTAAAAAGTGTGCCTGTCTTATTAAGACGTGGACCATTAATGGGGATTTTCTTATTAACGGTCATTGCCGTTACGGCGCATTTTACGGCTTATAGTTATATCGAGCCTTTTGTCATTGATATCGCAAAATTAGATCAAAACTTTGCGACGTTAGTTTTACTTATTTTTGGTGGCGCTGGCATTATCGGTAGTGTGCTGTTTAGTCGTTACAGTGCCAAGATGCCAACTTCATTTTTATTTTTTGCTCTAATTTTACTGACTGCTTGCTTAAGTTTATTGATGGTAAGTAGCCAAAATTTAACGACATTTATTGTGTTGATTATATTTTGGGGGATTGGTTTTATGTGCATTGGTCTTGGTATGCAAGTTAAAGTGATCGATTTAGCGCCAGATGCAACAGATATTGCGATGTCTATTTATTCCGGTATTTTTAATATTGGTATTGGTGCAGGCGCTTTGATTGGTAATCAAGTTATTTTACATGCGGGCATGCCAAATGTGGGGTATGCAGGCACGATATTAAGTATTCTCGCCGTTATTTGGTGTGGTTTCATTTTTAGTCGTTATCGCGTTTCTATGGGAGGAGCGCCTCGTAAAAAGAATCAGCTTCACCAACACTAAATAAATATTTTCACTTTGAAAGGCATCTATTTTACATGAAAGGTGCCTTTTTTATTTGTTGTAAATGAATATCCCCAATATGGCTTGTGATAAAATTCACAAAATTGACTTTGTATAAGATTAAGGCGAAAAAATGAATGGATTAACTTACCTAATATTGGCGATCATATCGGAAGTGATTGCGACAACAATGCTAAAAGCTTCTGAGGGCTTTAGCCGATTATATCCATCAATTATTGTCGTTATCGGTTATTGTTTTTCTTTTTGGGCGCTTTCTCAAGTGGTAAAAGTGATGCCATTGGGTATTGCTTATGCAATATGGAGTGGTTTAGGGATAGTGTCAGTTTCTGTTGCGGCTGTTTTTATCTATCAACAGAAGCTTGATTTACCGGCAATTATTGGCATGGGATTGATTATTGCTGGTGTTTTAGTCATAAACTTACTCTCAAAAAGTGCTTCACATTAATAGGTATAGTAGGAAGAGATTAGGGTGCCTTTGATGCAAAAAAAATTTAAAACAACGTGTTATCTCTTTATGGTGGCTGGCTTTACTTTTATTGCAGGATGCAACAGTTCAACCCAGACACAATACTCATCAACACAAACAGTGAATAAAAGCAGAGCAATGCCAACGACAAGCCTTAGTGTCCCTTTAGATGAATCGGCTAAAGCAACGTGTGTCTTTTCTGGTGGAGTACCGTCTTTAAACTATGAGTTACATGGTGGGCAGACACCCGTGTGTCAGTTTGCTAATGGTAAGCGTTGCAGTGAACAGGCTTTAATTGACGGTGTTTGTATCCCAGGATAAGACTATAGCTTAAGTCTTATTTTCAACAATAAATGGCCCTTAGCAAAACGTTAAGGGCCATTTATTTATTCTTTTGATTTAAAAGAACTTGTGATTTGGCTCATTAAGACCAATAAACCCACAACAAAGTAAGCAGAGAAAATAATCAGCATCCACTGAGGCATTTCTAATGTTAAGAATTGCCATTGGCTGACAGAGCAGTCACCTGTTGCTTGGAATATGGAAGGAAACCAATTTTGTAATGCAAACCAAGAAGGTAATGTGACAAAAAAATCACATGTTGCAAAAGGTGATGGATTAAGAATAAGTTGCGTATGCTCCCAAGCCAGTTCAATACCCCGGTAAGCTGAGTAAAGCCATAAAAAACTACCTGCCATACGCATGAGTGTCATTTTAGGTGCGCTTGCACCAATGAGTGCGGCAACTAATATTCCTAATACTGCGATGCGTTGATAGACGCACATCACACAAGGCATTAATTCCATTCCGTACTGAAAATACAATGCGGCACCTTCAAGGCCTATTGCAGTTAATGCAAGCAATAGCCATGAAAAACGGCGTTGTGACCAGTGACGAAGAGCAGTCAGCATAATAATGTCCATTTAAATAGTAAAATAAGTGCCTATTTTGCCCAAAAATCAAGCGCAAAAAAAGTTAAAACCTTTTATTTCACAAATATTTACATTCAACCTTTTTTTAATGAAAAAAATAGGACTTTTACTTGATAAAAGTCCTATTTATGTGGTGTAACTGTAGAATTATTGTTATGGAATAGCCACTAAGCCTATTTCATAAAACCAATGTGTTGCAGGAACAAGCCAGAACTCAACCGCCAGCAAACCAAATAATGTCATTACGATAGTATATGGCAGTGCCATTACCACCATTCGTCCATAGGATAAACGGATAAGTGGAGATAATGCGGAGGTTAATAAAAATAAGAATGCAGCTTGGCCATTTGGTGTGGCGACAGAAGGTAAGTTTGTCCCTGTATTAATAGCAACACCAATATGTTCATATTGTGATTGACTAATTAGTCCATCTTGTAATGCCGTTAAGGCTTCACTGATATAAACCGTACCGACAAACACGTTATCTGAAATGGCAGACAATAGACCATTAAATAGATAGAAGAGTGAGAGTTGTGAGGACTCTGAAGCTTGGAGAACAAACTGAATAATTGGACCGAATAATTGTTGGTCAATAATGACGGCGACAATGGAAAAGAATACTGTCAATAATGCAGTGAACGGTAATGCTTCTTCAAATGCTTTACCGAGCGCATGTTCTTCTGTAATACCACAAAATGCTGTTGCAAGAATGATAACAGATAAACCGATAATACCGACTTCTGCTAAATGAAATGCTAAAGCAACAATTAACCAGATCCCAATTAGTGCTTGAACCATCAGTTGTGCTTTTTCTTGAGAAGTGCGTTTTTTACTGTTTTTCTTATCATACTCGGTTAGAACTTTACGAACTAAATCAGGTAGTTCAGCACCATAACCAAAAAGCTTAAAGCGCTCTACTAAATAGCACACAGCAAGACCTGCAAAGAAAACAGGAATAGTGACAGGTGACATTCGAATAAAGAAGGTCACAAAATTCCACTCTAAATGTTTTGCAATAATCAGGTTTTGGGGTTCACCTACCATGGTCATTACGCCACCTAATGCAGTACCTACACCAGCATGCATCATTAAGCTACGTAAAAAGGCACGGAATTGTTCTAATGTTTGTTTTTTCTCTGCGGTATCAATAAATCCATCATTATTTAGCTCTGTTCCTGCTTGGTTAGAAGCAAAATTATGATAAATAGAGTAAAAACCGAGAGAAACACTGATCACAACAGCGATAACGGTTAAAGCATCTAAAAAGGCAGATAAAAATGCACTTGCAAAGCAAAAGGCGATAGACAATATTCGTTTAGAACGAATGGATAAAAGCAATTTGGTAAAAGCAAAAAGCAATAATTGTTTCATAAAATAAATACCCGCAACCATAAAGACCAGAAGTAAAATAACTTCAAGGTTGTTGGCAATTTCATGACCAATTTGTTTTGGGCTAGTCATTCCAATAATGACGGCCTCAATGGCAAGTAATCCTCCGGGTTGTAATGGGTAACACTTTAACGCCATAGCTAGTGTAAAAATAAATTCTACAACTAATAGCCAACCGGCGACAAAAGGGTCAACAAAGAAAAAAATCAGTGGGTTGATAATTAAAAAAGTAAGAATAGCAAGCTTATACCAATCGGGAGAATTTCCCATAAAGTTCTTTAGTAATGCTTGTCTTATACTCATATCCATTAGGTTTCTCATCCTCCAAACAGAGATTTTAAGCGCTATCATGCGCGATCTAACCATAGTACGCGTTAATTGCTGTGAAATTAAGCGTGTTAGTAATAATAAATTGATAAAACTGCATCAGGTTTTATGATGCCACTCACTATTTAATGATGGTTGAGCTATATCAAAATTACGCATTCTGATATTATCTTTTTCATTATTAGCAGAAAAATCGCTACGGAAGAAATAAAAATATGGTTATTAAGGCTCAAAGCCCCGCAGGTTTTGCGGAAGAGTATATTGTTGAAAGCATCTGGAATAATCGTTTTCCTCCTGGTTCTATTTTACCAGCAGAACGTGAACTATCTGAATTAATAGGTGTAACAAGAACTACATTAAGAGAAGTATTACAACGCCTTGCTCGTGATGGATGGTTAACGATTCAACATGGAAAGCCAACGAAAGTAAACAATTTCTGGGAAACATCAGGCCTTAATATTCTTGAAACCGTGGCACGTCTCGATCACGATCGAGTACCGCAACTCATTGATAATTTATTAGCAGTACGAACTAATATTTCAGCTATTTTTATCCGTACTGCATTCAGAAGTAACCCTGAAAAATGTATCGAGGTTTTAAATCATCAGCTAACAACAGAAAATAGTGCTGATGAGTTTAGTGAGTTGGATTACAACATTTTTCGTGGTTTAGCTTTCGCTTCAGGAAATCCGATTTATGGTCTTATCTTAAATGGTTTGAAAGGTTTGTATACGCGTGTTGGCCGTTACTATTTTTCAAATATCCAAGCTAAAGAGCTTGCATTAGCATTCTATAAAAGACTTGCCACGTTGTGTGAACAAAAAGATGTTGAACATGTAATGGAATGTGTTCGTCAATATGGTAAAGACAGTGGGATTATTTGGCAAAGTTTACAATCACCACTCCCAAGTGATTTGGAAGAAGTTAAACGCTAATTTTTACTGTTTTTTCAGAATAGAAAAGACCAGTATCCTCATTGAGTTGTGATACTGGTTTTTTTATGTGGTTAAAAAGAACAATGTTTCATTTTTTAGGCAATGCTTTAAATAGGTTAATTTTAGTAAAAAGAGTTACCAAAGTGAGTTAATTAAAAAATTATAATCTACAATTAGATTTTTATTTAGGTTTTTATAAATTTTATATTCCCATCCTTTACAGATTAAATTCTCTTCAAAGTAAATTAATTTATTTATCAATATTTTTATAATTTATCGATAAAAACGTATCGTATTGATTTTAATTGTTAATTTAATAATACTTATTAAAAATTACTTACTTAATAATAGCTAAATGTGACTTAACTCTAAAATTTGCTTTTTTATTAGTCTAGATGATTATTCTATATTGGCTTTTTGTGTATGGAATATTATTCTTATGTTATATCAATGTAAATTATTGGAGTCTTGCCATGAAAGTAATTATCTTAGGTGGCGGCGTTATTGGTGTAACCAGTGCGTGGTATCTTGTGCAACAAGGTCATGAAGTCATTGTTGTTGATAGACAAAGTAGTGCGGCAGAAGAAACAAGTGCTGGCAATGCTGGTCAAATATCTCCAGGGTATGCAACTCCTTGGGGAGCACCAGGCATTCCGATAAAAGCGATAAAATGGATGTTTCAAAAGCATGCTCCCTTAGCCATTAAACCGGACGGTTCACTTTTCCAATTGCGTTGGATGTGGCAAATGTTACGTAATTGTGATGCATCACATTACACTATGAATAAAAGTCGCATGGTGCGTATTGCTGAATATAGCCGTGATTGCATCCGTCAGTTGCGTCAAGATACAGGAATTGAGTATGAAGGGCGCCAAGGCGGGACTCTTCAACTTTTCCGTGATCAAAAACAATTTGATAATGCAGCCAATGATATTGCTGTCTTAAAACAAGAAGGTGTTGCTTACGAATTATTGACGGCGGATCAACTTAAATTAGCAGAGCCTGCACTAGAGCATGTGAGCCATAAACTTACGGGTGGTTTGCGTTTGCCGAACGATGAAACAGGTGATTGCCAAATTTTTACGAAAAAGCTCGCTAAAATGGCAGAAGATGCCGGTGTGACATTCTTATTTAATAAAGAAATCAAACATTTGTTATTCGATGGTGATAAAGTAGCGGGCGTTCAATGTCACGATGGATTACTCACTGCAGATCACTATGTTGTTGCAATGGGCTCTTACTCAACAGAATTTTTGAGAAATAAAGTTGCCATTCCTGTTTATCCGCTTAAAGGTTATTCACTCACGATGCCGATTATTGATGCTTCAAGAGCACCAACATCAACTATTCTAGATGAAACCTATAAAATTGCAGTGACGCGTTTTGATGAACGAATTCGTGTCGGCGGAATGGCTGAAGTCGTCGGTTTTAATTTGAATGTTTTAAAATCACGCTGTGAAACATTAAAAATGGTTGTACAAGATCTCTATCAAGGTGGGGGGGATATAGAGAAAGCCACATTCTGGACAGGACTAAGACCTATGACACCAGATGGTACGCCTATTGTCGGGCCAACGGCTTATCGTAATTTATCTTTAAATACGGGGCATGGCACATTAGGTTGGACAATGGCATGTGGCTCCGGACAATTATTGGCTGATTTAATTTCAGGAAATAAACCTGCCATTGCCGCTGATGATCTTTCGGTATTTCGGTATATCGATGGCTTTAATACTAAATTGCTCTTACCTGGGCAAAAACTTGATGCAGCTTACTAATTGAGGAAAAAACATGTCCAGACCAGCAAAAGTAACCATTAACCTCGATGCATTAAGCCATAATCTGTCTGTTATTAAAGAGAGAGTAAAAGGCAGTAAGGTGTGGTCTGTTGTAAAAGCAGATGCTTATGGACATGGATTATCCTGTGTTTGGCCAGCATTAAGTCATACCGATGGCTTTGCATTAATTGAATTAGACAAAGCCATAATGCTAAGAGAGCAAGGGTGGGTCGGCCCTATTCTTTTACTTGAAGGTTTTTTTAAGCCAGAAGACGTTTATTTATTAGATCGTTATTCTCTAACGGCAACGATTCACTCAGATTGGCAATTTGATGCCATAGAAAAGGCACAATTAGAACGCCCCGTTAATATCTATCTTAAACTGAATAGTGGAATGAATCGGCTAGGTTATCGACCAGATGCTTATAAAGAAGCTATTGTTCGTGCAAAGAGTATTAAAAATATTGGCTCTATTATCCAAATGTCGCATTTTGCTAATGCAGATACAGGGCTGAATATGGACGCGCAAAAAGCGGTAATTAATCAAGCTATGATAGATGAATTACCCCGATGCTTAGCAAATTCGGCAGCAACGCTATTTAACCCTGAAACATATCAAGATTGGGTGCGTCCAGGCATTATTTTATATGGTGTTTCGCCGTCAGGTGTTTGGTTAGATATTGCTGATTTTAATTTACAGCCAGTAATGACATTTAATAGTGAAATCTTGGCAATTCAACAAGTGAAAAAAGGTGAGCAGATAGGCTATGGCAGCCGATATACCGCTGAACGTGATATGCGAATAGGGGTTGTTGCCTGTGGTTATGCCGATGGTTATCCAAGACATGCGCCAGATGGCACACCGGTTATTGTTAATGGACATAAAACACAATTGGTGGGACGTATTTCGATGGATATGTTAACTGTTGATATTACGGATTTACATGATGTTAATTATGGTAGCCCAGTTGAGTTATGGGGAGAGCAACTGCCTGTTGACGATGTTGCAACGGCATGTGGCACTATTGGTTATGAGTTACTGTGTGCTGTCGCTCCTCGAGTCGCTGTTGAAGTGATGATAAATCTACCTAATTCCACTTTTTCTGATCTAAATGAAAGTTGTTGATAATCACTAAACTAGAATAAGCTTAAATTTATTTTGATTTGGTGATCCTATGAGTAACGGCATTGCATTGCGTGTGAAAGGTAAGGTTCAAGGCGTTGGCTTTCGTCCATTTGTTTGGCAATTAGCACACCGCTTTGGTTTATTAGGGCAAGTGAGTAATGATAGTTTAGGTGTATTGGTACATTTAACCTCTTCACCTAAAAACGCACTGTTTATCGAAGCACTACAAGCAGAATGTCCCCCATTGGCACGCATTGAACGTATAGAAGAATCACCCTATCAATGGGAACAAATACCGACAGATTTTATTATTGTAAAAAGCGGTGGCGGTGAAATGGATACACAAGTGGTGCCTGATGCCACGACTTGCCAAGCGTGTATTGATGAATTGTTTGATCCTCAAAACCGTCGTTATCACTATCCTTTTATTAACTGCACACACTGTGGTCCCCGTTTCACTATTATAAAAAAAATGCCTTATGATAGGCCATTTACCTCAATGTCTGAATTTCCATTCTGTCCAGAATGTCAACATGAGTATGAAGATCCCGCGGATAGACGGTTTCATGCTCAGCCTAACGCATGTCCTGTTTGTGGCCCTCATATCTGGCTTGCGAATAATCTTGGTGATGAACTAGCAATAAAAGAGCATGCATTAGCTCAAGTTTGTGAAGCGCTACTCGCTGGAAAAATTGTTGCAGTTAAAGGCATTGGTGGTTTTCATTTAGTGTGTGATGCACGTAATAATGAGAGCGTTGCATTATTACGAAAACGTAAATATCGACCTGCTAAGCCATTAGCAGTGATGATAACGGATATTGAGCAAATTAAAGAAGATAAGCATGATCTGCATTTTCGTTTAGCTGCAATTAAAGCACTACAAAGCACTGCTGCACCGATTGTGTTAGTTCCGAAAACAGTTGCACCTCAATTGAGTGAGCTTATTGCTCCAGGCTTGTCTGAAATAGGTGTAATGTTACCAGCAAACCCATTGCAACACCTATTAGCGCGTGGTACGCATATTCCGCTTGTGATGACATCAGGAAATGCATCGGGTCACACCCCCGCATTAAGTAACGAAGAGGCCTTAATGCAATTGCGTGATATCGCAGATTTGTTCTTGATGCATAATAGAGAGATTATACAGCGAGCTGATGATTCATTAGTGCGTATTGAAGATAAACAGAGTGTTATGATCCGCCGTTCCCGAGGCTATGTTCCTGATGCGATTTCGTTACCTGATGGTTTTGAGTCACAACCCTCGGTACTTGCAATGGGAGGCGATCTTAAAAATGTATTTTGTTTATTACGTCAGCACCAAGCCATTATGGGACCCCATTTAGGGGATCTTGATGATTTAAGTGTGCGACAACAACTGATAAAATCATTAGATCTTTTCCAGCAAATTTATCGCTTTACACCCAAAGCCATTGCGATAGATGCACATCCTAACTACGTTAGTCATCAGTTAGGTAAACAATTCGCTCAAGCGCAAAATATCCCTGTTATTAACGTTTCTCACCATCATGCGCATATTGTTTCTTGCCTTGCCGAACATGGACATACTCATCAGCAAGGTGCTGTAGTAGGTATTGCACTTGATGGTTTAGGTTATGGGCAAGATGGCTCTTTATGGGGCGGAGAATGTTTGTTGGTGGATTACCAAAAATCACAACGGATTGGAGGGCTTCCTGCGGTTGCAATGCCAGGGGGAGATCTGGCTTCTATTCAACCTTGGCGAAACTGGTTCGCACATTTAGCTACTTTTTCTAAAAATTGGCAAGGTAGTGTTATCACCCAATTGATACCTAGTCATGATTTGCAAATATTAAGTAAAGCAGTTGAGCGCGGTTTGAATTCACCAAAAGCGTCTTCTTGTGGCCGCTTTTTTGATGCGGTTTCAGCATCTTTAGGATTAGCACCTAAAGAAATAAGTTGGGAAGGTGAAGCCGCATGTTACTTACAAACAGCAGCATTAGCGTGTCAAAAAGAAAAACAAACGGAAATTATTAAGCAATATGGGCATTTAATGCCTATAAAAAATAATGTGCTCGATCTATCTGTTTTTTGGTCACAATGGGAAAATGTAAAGCTTAATGTCAGTGAAAAGGCATGGCTATTTCATTATTTATTAGCTGAAAGTTTGGGCAATATTGCATTGCAATATGCTGATGAACATCAGATTGATACCATTGTACTTACGGGAGGTGTGTTAAATAACACATTACTCAAACATCTGTTTAAGAAAAAATTAAATAATAAAAAAGTACTTATCCCTATGATATTACCCGTTGGAGACGGTGGTATTGCATTAGGGCAAGCGTTGATTGCTACACATTTAATGCAAAACTAAAATGATTATAGGTAAAATAATACAAGTTTAGTTAATTGTGACTGAAATAGGTTTTTGGTTGCTACTTTATTAATGACAATATGGAAAATTATCGTGAGTAATAAGAAGATTATCATTTCTTTAGCCGTTATTGCAGGACTTAGTACACCAGTAGCATTCGCTGGAGAATGGTCACTTGGTGGTTCAGTCTTAGCGCAAATTACGCCTTATAAAGGGGCAAAATCAAAAGATTATTTATTACCAGTGCCACAAGTTAACTACCAATCAGAAAATTTTTATTTTGCGACATTAGCCGCAGGATATTACTTGTGGAATACCCCTAAAGACCAACTTTCTGTTGATTTACACTATTATCCTCAAGCCTATAAGCCAAGTGATAGTGATGACGAACAAATGAAAAAATTGAATCGTCGTCGTGATACTATGATGGGAGGCTTTACTTATAAACATCATGAATCATGGGGTAGCTTAAGAGCGATTGTGTCGGGTGATATGCTGGGTAAAAGTAACGGTATTATCGCTGATGCAGCCTATTTATATCCTTTCGAATTAGGTAATTGGTCTTTTCAACCTGGGGCGGGTGTTGTGTGGGAGAACAAAAAGCAAAACCGTTATGCTTATGGTATTACCCATGCAGAATCGCAACGTAGCGGTTTAGCTGAGTACCGTCCGAATGATAGTTGGAGACCTTATGTTGAGGTTTCTGCTAACTACAAATTTACCGAAAAATGGAACTTCTTTGCGATGGGGCGAGTTGACCACTTACCAAGCGAAGTGAAAGATAGCCCAATGGTGAATAAGTCTGTCACTGCGATTGTATGGACAGGTGTAACTTATACATTCTAATTAAAGTATGTTTAACGCAGTTAATATTAAATAGACTATCAAATAAAAAAAGCTTCGATTTAACCTCGAAGCTTTTTTTTATTTGTGTAATATGCGAGCAATATTTATTTTTCAGCAATATTCTTACGAACCCGTACCACCATCGATAAACGACCAGGATGAACATTATCTGGTTTTAATGGTTGGTGGATGCGAGCGGTTTCTACACAAGCCATTTTGCGATACCCACCAGCGCTCATATCTTTCATTGAGCTGGCGAGTTCTGCACCTGGATTCCAACATACCACATCACTATGGTGATAATGATGAACCTCAATTGTGCGCTCCCAACCATCGTCACGAATAAGATTGAAATCGTCAGGCTCTGTGTAAAGCCTGTCAGTGCGTCCATTAAAGCGCAATGCGGTTTCATCAGTATAAACTTCGTTGTCCGCTACCGTGTCAATGTAGTGGCCTCCTAAGCCAGTGACAGAGACATTATCAATATCACTTACATTAAAATAAGAGTGAAGGGCGGCTGTCGCTTCATAATCACCATAAGATTCTAATTCTATCTCGCAAGTGGCGCCTAATTTAAAACGCGCAATAACGGTGAACGGGTGAGGCCAATATTTTTGTGTTTGTTGGCTCTCTTTGAGGGTCATTGTAATGAGCACACCATCATCTTGTTCTGTGTGTGCGCTAAATTCCCAAGGCAGAATACGTGCAAATCCATGACTCGGTGTACCTGCTGAAGCAAACCAAGGCCAGCAAATAGGAACGCCACCTCGAATTGCAATACCGGGAGTGAAAAGAGACGCGTCGCTTACCCAAAAGACAGGATGTTCTTGTGCGGGTTGCCAAGCAATTAAATGTGCGCCTTGAAGGCTGATAGCAGCGCGTACTTTAGGATGCGAAATAACAAGGATAGGAAGCTCGCCTAATTGACGACGACTTAAGTAAGGTGATATTTGTTCAATAATCGGCAAAGAAAATATTTTCTCATTCATTATCTTATGACCTTATGTCACTGACTATTTCAATACAATAAACTGACTGGCTAAAAAATAAAAGAGCCACCCAAAGGTGGCTCTAAGCAATATCTTGATTTTCTAGGCTCTAATTATTTAGAGATATGAGAAATCAGATCCAGAACTTTGTTTGAATAACCAACTTCGTTATCGTACCAAGCTACTAATTTAACAAAGTTGTCGTTCAGTGCGATACCAGCTTTAGCATCAAATACTGAAGTCAGAACTTCGCCATTGAAGTCAGTTGAAACAACTGCATCTTCAGTGTAACCCAGAACGCCTTTCAGTTCGCCTTCAGCTGCTGCTTTGATAGCATCACAGATTTGTGCGTAAGATGCTGGTTTTTCCAGACGAGCAGTCAGGTCAACAACAGAAACGTTAGGAGTAGGAACACGGAAAGACATACCAGTCAGTTTGCCGTTCAGTTCAGGAATAACTTTACCTACAGCTTTAGCAGCACCAGTTGATGATGGGATGATGTTTTGAGAAGCACCACGACCACCACGCCAGTCTTTTGCAGAAGGACCGTCAACAGTACGTTGAGTTGCAGTTGTTGCGTGAACAGTAGTCATCAGACCTTCAACGATACCGAAGTTGTCGTTGATAACTTTAGCTAAAGGCGCTAAGCAGTTAGTAGTACAAGATGCGTTAGAAACGATATCTTGGCCTGCGTATGATTTATGGTTTACGCCCATTACGAACATAGGAGTGCTGTCTTTTGAAGGACCAGTCAGAACAACTTTTTTCGCGCCAGCTTGGATGTGTTTACGAGCAGTTTCGTCAGTTAAGAATAGGCCAGTTGCTTCTGCAACAACGTCAGCACCGACTTCGTTCCATTTCAGATTTGCTGGATCTCTTTCTGAAGTTACGCGGATGGTTTTACCATTAACAACGAGGTGGCCATCTTTTACTTCAACAGTACCGTTGAAACGGCCATGAGTTGAATCGTATTTCAGCATGTATGCCATGTAGTCTGCGTCTAACAGATCGTTAATACCTACGATTTCGATATCTGAACGTTCTTGAGCAGCACGGAAAACGATGCGGCCGATACGACCAAAACCATTAATACCTACTTTGATAGTCATATGTATTCCACCAGCTTTAATTTAGTGAATTAAAAAGTTGCTTCTAAAGTTACCAAAACCGCGCCAATCGTCAAGCGGAATCGTGTCAATAATTGCAAAAAATCAATTAAAAAAACACTTTTCGCTTAAAGAATGGTCGTTTTAGCTAAATGTTACGCTGTGTATTATCGGGATCAATGCCGATAAATGAAGTTACCTTTGCTCCGTTATGTGAAATTCATCACATTTCAAAAACTAAAGATTACTCTTGTTGATTTTAGACTATATTTTCCAGATTTGTTGTTAAATCTTTGTTATCATTCACTGTTGTTTTAAAAAGCATTTTTCTGAGATCGAGGTCCCTATGACAGATAATGAAAAGAAAGTGAATATTTCAAGCAATAACAATCACCTTGATTTATCAACACTCAATGAAATGCAACGTTATGTGACGCAACAACACGGCACAGAACCTCCGTTTAGTGGTAAGTTATTACATAATCGTCAAACAGGGATTTATCACTGTTTATGTTGTTCTGCTCCCTTATTTTATTCAGATACAAAATTTGATGCAGGATGTGGCTGGCCGAGTTTTTACCAACCCGTTAATAGTGATGCAATACGCTATCTTGATGATTTTTCTCATAATATGAAAAGAACGGAAATACGTTGTCAGCAATGTGATGCACATTTAGGTCATGTTTTTAATGATGGCCCAGCCCCTACAGGAGAGCGCTATTGTGTTAATTCTGCTTCACTGTCATTTACGAACAGTGAGACGGGTGAAGAGCAGAAAGGTTAATAATCATTAAGTTAACAAAATAATAACAAGTGAAAAAACGATTCAGCTATTTTAAGTAATTATTTAGCTTATGGAGTAATCAATGGAAGTTAATGAACTTATTTCGATGGTAACCCCTGAAATTTATCAGCGTATTTCAACAGCAGTTGAATTAGGCAAATGGCCTGACGGCGTGGCATTGACAGATGAACAAAAAGAGCATTGCATGCAGATCGTTTTATTATGGCAGGCAAAAAATAACCACACACCTGAACATATGACCGTGGGAACCAATGGGCAAATTACGATGAAAAGTAAGCAGGAATTAAAAGCCCAATTTCAAACTGAGCGCTTAGCCACATTAACCCCAATGGATGATGATTAATGCTGATAGTAATTGGAGAATTGGGTTGATAACCAAAGTGGTCATTTATTAATGATAATAATTAATAATCGCCACTTTTTTGCTTTGTCATTGTAAAAAAGTGGTCGTAAAAACCATAAATTTATTGATTGTTACGATTAAACCAAAGTGCTGAATCTATTAATGTCGCTCCCTTCGCTTGCATCTCTTCTAGCGCTACTTGGCTGTCGTTATCTTGAATATTGACACCACGGCAACCGTCAGTAATAACAGATACTTGATAACCTAGCTGTAAAGCATCCAGCACTGTAAATTTAACGCAGTAATCAGTAGCAATACCAAGAATATAAAGATGTTTTATATTAAGCGTTTGCAAAAGGGTATGTAAGCCAGTTTGATATTCATGGTCGTTATCAAAAAAGGCACTATAGCTGTCAATAAGGCGGTTTTGGCCTTTGTAAATAATGTGATTAATTAATGTGTGATTGAGCTCAGGGTGAAATGTAGCGCCGTGAGAGTTTTGCACGCAATGCACAGGCCACCAAACTTGGGGTAATCCGTTCAGTTTCCCAATTTCGCCTACAACGGTGCCTGAATTTTTAGCAAAGCTGAGATGATCGGCTGGATGCCAATCTAAACTTGCAATTATCGGGCTTTTAGTTTGCTTGAAACCATTAATGAGCTGATTGGCTATTTGAATAACCATCTCACTCTCGTTAACAGCTAAAGCACCCCCTGTACAAAAATCATTTTGTATATCAACCAGTAATAGCGCAGAGTTTTTCACTAAGTTTGCCCTTTTATTAAGCTTAGTCGTTATCGTTTAATGTCATTTCACCGCGAAGGTTTTGTTGCATTAAGCGACAAATTTCAGTGTAATCATATTGTTGGCTAAGGAGATAATGCAGTTTAGTTAATGTTGCCTCAAATGTCATATCATAACCACTAATAACGCCGACTTCAGCTAAGGCTTGACCTGTTGCATAACCTTCCATATTCACTCGACCAGAAATACATTGTGTAAGATTGATAACCACAATGCCACGCTCTGTTGCTTCGCGCAGTGTAGAAAGTAAAGCAGGGTGAGATGGTGCATTACCTACGCCATAAGAACGTAATATTAATGCTTTCACTGGTTGCATCAGAATATTTTTAACGATCTCATCTGAAAGACCTGGATAAATTGTGACAACACCGATAGGTTGAGGCGTAATATTATGCGCAACAAATTTACCTTTTCCTTTTGGAAATGAATTAATTTTAAATTGCTTAATATTAATCCCAGCTTCTAAAAGAGGGGCGCTATTCGGCGATGCAAACGCATTAAAACCATCTGCATGTGCTTTTACTGTGCGGTTACCGCGATACAGCGTGTTATTAAAGAAGAGTGCGACTTCATTAATTGGATGATGTGCTGCGAGATAAAGTGCATTTAGCAGGTTTGTTTGTCCATCTGAACGTAGGGCTTCTAAAGGAATTTGAGATCCAGTGACAATAATGGGTTTGCTAAGATTCTCAAACATAAAAGAGAGTGCTGAGGCCGTAAATGCCATGGTATCAGTACCATGAAGAATAACGAATCCGTCATAGTTATGATAATTTTCATTAATATCGTCAGCAATAGATTGCCAGTCTTCAGGTGTGATATTTGAAGAATCAATTAAAGGAAGGTGCTCTTTGATTGTAAAATCGGGCATCTCTTCACGATGGAATTCTGGCATTTTAGCTAATTGGCGTTGTAAATGTCCTGATACAGGAATATAGCCATGTTCAGAATGTTGCATACCAATAGTACCGCCAGTATAAACAACGTAGATTGATTTCTTTTGCATCAGACAAAGCACTCTTATTAAGCTGTGAGAAATACCTGATTATAGGGAGTTTGCAGAATAAAAAAAGGAAAGGATGCTAAAAAAAGAAAATAGAGATTAACTAATATCTGCTTTAAATCATTGTGTTAAAAATCACTTATATGCAAATGAATAAAAAGTATTCATTAGAATATTGCGCTATAAACGAAGAGGGAAAGAGAGAAATACACCTACTCAGAGTGAGCAGGTGTATATACGAAACAGATTATTGAATATCACCACATGATAAACAATATGCATAGCGATTGAGTGGATCGTTCATATTGCGATAAAACTCTGTCTGTGTTTTAACTTCTTTTAAAACAGGTGCTGGCAAATAAGCTTGTAAAGGATCAGGAATAAGCGCTTTTGCGTTAGAGGATAAACTCATTATAATCTGTTCTGACAGACTTAATTCAGGTTTCATCCAATCAACAACCGGTTGGTCGATTTTTGCCATTTTAGCAACTGTATCAATTGCATCATCAAAATCACCGAACTCATCGACTAAACCGACATTTTTTGCATCTATTCCTACCCATACACGGCCTTGAGCAATCCGATCAATTTGAGCAGGTGTTTTCTTGCGTGATTCCGCCACTAAATTAAGAAATGTTTTATAACCACTTTCGATATTGAGCTGTAAAAGCTCTGCAAATTCTTCAGGTAGTTTATTAGTGACAGATAATCCGGCTAATGGTGAAGTTGTTACACCATCGGTATAAACACCAATCGACTCTAAGCTATTTTCAAATGTATTAATAACACCAAAGATACCGATAGAACCCGTTAATGTTGAAGGGCTAGCAATAATCTTATTTGCTGGTGTTGAGATCCAATATCCACCTGATGCAGCCATACCACCCATTGAGACAACTACATATTTTTTCTGTTGTTTAAAAGCGGCCACTTCACTGCGTATTTGCTCTGAGGCTGAAACGCTACCTCCAGGGCTATTTACGCGTAAAACAAGCGCTTTAATATTAGGATCCAGTCGTGCTTGACGAATTTGATTAGCAATAGTTAATCCCCCTGCAGAACCAGGGATACTTTCACCATCAATAATGGCACCTTGAACAACCACTACGGCAATATTACCTTCATCACTTGCTGGCAATGAGGAGGTTAACGTATCGGCATAATCATAAATGCTGATATTGTTAAATTGATTATTTTCTTTATCCCACTGGAAGGTTTCTGTCATATCGGTTTCAAACTGCGCGTAGGTGCTTACAGAATCCACTAATTTACGATTTAGGGCATAAGTTGCGTTATTGCCATCTGCATTGCGTAGCTGGACAATCATCTCTTTTGCACCAGGGAAAACATCTTCCTTTGTAATGCTACGATTTTCGGCCACTTGGGTTAAATAAGTAGACCATAATGCATTAACTAAACGTAATGATGCTTCACGAGACTCTGCTGACATATCATTGCGCATTAATGGCTCAACCGCAGATTTATATGTACCTACACGGAAAATATGGGTACTGATTTTTAAGTTTTCTAGCAGTGTTTTGTAATAGAGATTTTGGAAGCCAAAACCATAAACACCCACGGCGCCTTGAGGTGTGAGATATACTTTATCCGCATAAGAGGCGAGATAATATTGAGGTTGAGTATAATAACCACTTACTGCAAAAATAGGTTTGCCTGTTTTTTTAAATTCATTAAGCGCTTTGCCAATATAATTTAGTGACGGTTGATCAGCGCCGGCGAACTCATCAAGTTTGAGCACCATACCTTTAATTTTCGGATCTTGAGAGGCAAGGCGTAGCGTATCAACGACTTCAAATAATGAATTCTCTTGAAGTTGGCTACCAGAAACGCCTAAAAGCTCACGTCCAACTTCACCTAAAGGATTTTGTGTTGCGGTTTGATCAACAATCACGCCTTTAAGATCAACAAGAAGGGCACCCTCATAATCAACCGGTTTTTGTGCTTCTTTGGTAATTAAGAAAATACCAATGACCATAAAGAGAAGGAAAAAGAAAATAACGTTTAAGATTAATTTCCTGATAAAGTTAATGGCTTGCCAACTAAATTTTAATATCGCGCCAATTAACTCCATAATTTTATTCATATTATCTCCACATCATGTAAAGCTAAATTTTAATCCTAAACAGTCATGCTAGAATTATTGGTAAGCAGGCTACATCCACATAATCTCATACCATTAAAACAAAAAATGTTATTAACAATAGAGAGAATAGCAATAACAATGAAGGAGTATTCTAATATAGCTCTTATTGAATGTCTGTCACTGATTTTTAAGAAATCACTATTGATAACGTTTAGTTTAAGCTCTTATTAAGTCTATATTTATAGGATGTAAAAATAGCTAAACAATGTTACTTAATAAAACATTAATATTTGGCAGATAATCGTCAAGTTAAAAAAGAGATGTACGGTTAAAAAAGCTAATTAACCTCACCATACAAATATTAATCATTTTCTGAACAATAAATCACGATTAAATCGTGGCTCACCTTATTTTGAGAAAAATCCCCGCCTAAATCTATGGATGGTGGTAATATAACAGTTTGTTATACTGCGAATTGATAAGAACTGTCCATCCTCATAAGAATGGGATCTTGCTAAAATAAAATGCTGACAGGAGAATTAAATGGATGCATTAACACTGCTTTTGAACCGCCGTTCAGCTTCTCGACTGACTACGCCAGCCCCTGATAGTGAAGCCCTCAATACTATTTTACAAGCAGGTATGCGTGCACCTGATCATGGTGCGCTTAAGCCTTGGCACTTTATTGTGATGCAAAATGAAGGTATTGCACGTTTTAGCCAATTACTGCATAAAGCGGCTGTTGTTGGGAATTTAGGGCCAGAAGTTGAAGAAAAAGCAAAGAATGCACCTTTTCGAGCCCCACTGATCATCACTGTTATTGCGAAAGTGAAAGATCATCCTAAAGTACCTGAATGGGAGCAAATAGTTGCAGCCGGTTGTAGTGTACAAGCAATGCAAATGGCGGCTGTTGCACAAGGATTTGGGGGGATTTGGCGTTCAGGCTCTTGGACTCATGATGCTGTCGTAAGAGAAGGTCTTGGCTGTGGTGAACATGACCATATTGTGGGTTTTCTGTATTTAGGTACGCCAGCCTTGAAAGCGCCAAACACGGTTTCTCCTGCTGATTTAACTGATTTTGTGACTTATTTTTAAAAAGGATGGCATGTTATGTCTGAAGCAATTCGTTTAACACAATACAGTCATGGTGCAGGTTGTGGCTGTAAAATCTCGCCGAAAGTGTTAGAAACTATTTTGCACAGTGAGCAAGCTAAATTTCATGATCCTCATTTACTCGTGGGTAATGAAACCAAAGATGATGCTGCTGTTTATGATTTAGGAAATGGCACTGGGATTATTAGTACTACTGATTTCTTTATGCCTATCGTTGATAACCCTTATGATTTCGGGCGTATCGCAGCAACGAATGCGATTAGTGATATCTTTGCGATGGGCGGGAAACCCATTATGGCGATTGCTATTTTAGGTTGGCCTATCAATAAACTAGCACCTGAAATTGCGCGTGAAGTCATTGAAGGTGGACGAACTGCTTGCCAAGAAGCGGGCATTTCATTAGCAGGTGGACACTCAATTGATGCGCCAGAACCTATTTTTGGTCTTGCTGTAACAGGGGTTGTCCCTGTTAGTAAAGTAAAGAAAAACAGCGAAGCTAAAGCAGGATGTCAGCTATTTTTAACAAAACCTTTAGGTATAGGCGTGTTAACAACTGCTGAGAAAAAAGGTTTGTTAAAACCAGAACACCAAGGTTTAGCGACAGAAATTATGTGCCGTATGAACAAAGCCGGTGCTGATTTTTCTGATATCGAAGGTGTTACCGCAATGACCGACGTTACAGGGTTCGGTTTATTAGGCCATTTGAGCGAAATTTGTGATGGCTCCGACGTACAAGCGACGATTTATTTTTCACAAGTGCCAAGATTGCCAGAAGTCGAGTCATATATCGAACAAGGCTGTGTGCCAGGAGGGACCGGTCGTAATTTCGAAAGCTACGGACACTTGATTGGTGAATTGACTGAGATGCAACGCAAATTACTTTGCGATCCACAAACTTCAGGTGGTTTATTATTAGCGGTATTACCTGAGGCTGTGCAACAAGTGAAAGATGTCGCTGCTCGTTTTGATATTGAACTAACCTCTATCGGTCAGTTAACTGAGCCAGTGGCAGGAAAAGCGTTGATTGAAGTGATTAACTAACGTAATGAGATTATTTATTGCAGAAAAACCCAGCCTTGCTCGGGCTATTGCCGATGTATTGCCAAAACCGCATAAACGGGGGGATGGTTTTATTCTTTGTGGTGATAACCAGTATGTGACATGGTGTGTTGGTCACTTGCTTGAACAAGCTGAGCCGGATGCATACGACCCGCGGTACGCCCGCTGGTCGTTAGATGATTTGCCTATTATTCCTGAAAAATGGCAACTCAAGCCCCGAGCGGATGTAAAAAAGCAGTTGGAAACAATCAAAACGCTGCTTAAGCAGGCTAAAGAAGTGATCCACGCAGGTGACCCTGATCGTGAAGGGCAGTTATTAGTTGATGAAGTGCTTAACTATTTAAATATCAGCGAAGACCAAAGAAAACAGGCACGTCGTTGCTTAATTAATGACTTAAATCCAGCAGCAGTGACGCGTGCTATTGATAAGCTACGTTATAACCATGAATTTATTCCATTATGTGTATCTGCTTTAGCAAGAGCAAGAGCTGACTGGCTTTATGGTATAAATATGACTCGAGCGTATACACTCTTAGGTCAGCGTAATGGTTATCAAGGTGTGTTATCTGTTGGGCGAGTGCAAACACCTGTGCTTGGTTTAGTCGTTCGCCGTGATGAAGAAATTGAAAATTTTGTTCCCAAAGATTTTTTTGAAGTAAGAGCACATGTTATAACACCAGCTGATGAACGTTTTACCGCAATTTGGCAACCTAGTGAACATTGTGAGCCTTGGCAAGACGAAGAAGGGCGATTATTAAACCGTAAACTTGCAGAGCATGTTGTTAATAGAATTAAAAACAAGCCAGCCAATGTGACGGATTATCAAGATAAACAAGAATCTGAAGTCGCGCCATTACCGTTTTCGCTATCGGCATTACAAATTGAAGCGGCAAAACGCTTTGGTTTAAGCGCACAACAAGTCTTAGATACTTGCCAGCGATTATATGAAACACATAAATTAATCACATATCCTCGTTCAGATAGTCGTTATCTCCCGGATGAGCATTTTGCCGGTCGTCATGCTGTAATTAATGCTATTAGTGTGCATGATGGTAGCCTATTACCGCAAGAAACCTTAGATGTTGATAAAAAAAACCGTTGTTGGGATGACAAAAAAGTAGATGCACACCATGCTATTATTCCGACAGCAAAAACAGGTAATATTTCGTTAAATGAAAATGAAAAAAATATCTATTATCTCGTTGCTCGCCAATATTTAATGCAATTTATGCCTGATGCCGTTTATCGTAAATGCGTGATTGAACTTGATATTGAAAATGGCAAATTTATTGCTAAAGCACGATTTTTAGCTCAAGCAGGTTGGCGTGTATTATTAGGCGCCAAAGAACAAGATTCGGAAAATGATGGTTCTGCCTTGCCTATAGTAAAAAAAGGTGATGAGCTGTTGTGTGAAAAAGGTGAAATTGTTGAAAAGCAAACACAACCACCAAGACCTTTTACTGACGCAACATTGCTTTCAGCAATGACAGGCATTGCACGATTCGTCCAAGACAAAGAATTAAAAAAAATTCTAAGAGCGACAGATGGATTAGGTACTGAAGCGACAAGGGCAGGTATTATTGAATTACTGTTTAAACGCGGTTTCTTGCAAAAGAAAGGGCGTACTATTAATTCAACGCCAGCAGGTAGAGCATTGATCCATGTATTACCCGATATGGCAACTTTGCCAGATATGACAGCACATTGGGAATCGATACTCACACAAATTAGTGAGAAGCAGTTTAAATATCAAGATTTCATGATGCCATTAAATAATACATTGGTAGAGCTAATTACTCAGGCAAAACGTCGTCCGAATATTCAAGCTTTCAGAAATCTTCCTGCGCCAGCGCATAATAAAAAGCGCAAGACAGCAACTAAAGGAAGCAACAAAGCAAGCGTCACAAAAAATAAAGTGCAGAGTAAAGAAGTAACGACTGACAATTAAGTCATTAATAAAAAGCACTTCCTTTATTATTTAAGGAAGTGCTTTTTTGAATAATGATTAAATACGATTAGAGTTTAAATTCAGCCCATACTGGTGCGTGATCGGACGGTTTTTCCATTCCACGAATATCATAATCAATTCCTGTTGAAATACAATTATCTGCTAAACAACGGCTTGCTAAGAGTAAATCGATACGTAATCCACGATTGTCATCAAATCCTTTAGAACGATAATCAAACCACGAGAATTTATCCTCTGCTTCAGGATGTTGTTGGCGGAAAGTATCTGTTAATCCCCAGCCCATCAATGTTGCCAGCCATTCACGCTCTTCAGGTAGAAAAGAACATTTTCCTGTTTTTAACCAGCGTTTCATATTATTTTCGCCGATACCAATATCTTTGTCTGTTGGGCTAATATTCAAATCACCCATAATAAGGACTGGAGATGCAGGATTTAAGCGGGTGGTCAGATAATTTTGCAGGTCTGCATAAAACTTTTCTTTTGCCGGAAATTTTATTTCATGATCACGGCTTTCACCTTGAGGAAAGTATCCATTCATTACGGTGAGTAATCCTGCTGGTGTTTCAATATCAGCCATGATCATTCGGCGTTGTGCATCATCGTCGTCGTCAGGGAAGCCTTTACGTACAGCAATGGGTTTTGCTTTTGTTAATAAGGCAACGCCATAGTGCCCTTTTTGACCATGATAAAAAACATGGTAACCCAAAGCTCCCACCGTTTCTAATGGGAACATATCATCATGAACTTTTGTTTCTTGAAGTCCGATAACATCAGGTTGGTGTTTTTCTATGATAGCTTCAAGTTGGTGAGGGCGAGCACGTAATCCATTAATATTGAAAGAGACAAATTTCATGTGACTGTAACCATTTATATATTGAATAATAGGATGCTTTATACTATCAGGATCATAAAATAAATGTAAGTAATTCACTTAAGTCATCCCATCGCTTATCAATAGAAAAATAAAAACCAAATAAAATAAAGATGGGTTAAAGAAAATACGATAAATTAATAAAAACAGTTAATGGTATAACAAAAAATATTAATTAAATAAAGTGGAAACATAAACTAATCTTTGATAGAAGAATGTAATTATTATTATTCTTTATATGTGAAGGATAATGACATAATAAAAATAACATTATAGTTATAAATTGTATTCATTAAAAGGAGGTAAGAGAATATTTATATAAAGCTATTTTTATAAAAAATTAATTTTTAAATTAATTAATTTATATTTTATTTACATTAAATGAATTAATGAAATTATTTTGTTCAACACAGCAAAGGAATGGTGAATTATGTTTTTTTCTCGTAAATTAGAAGCCTTTATGGCCGTGGTTGAAAATGGTTCATTAAGTAAAGCGGCTCGCGTAATGAATCGAACGACACCTCCAGTTGCTAAGTCTATAAAAGACTTTGAGGCAGTATTGGGAAAGCGTTTGTTCAAACGCGAGAAGTTTGGTATGAGCTTAACGCAAGAAGGGCTCGAGCTTTATAATGATTTAAAATCACTGTATCTTCAGGAAAAAGAGATAACTAAAAAACATATCTCAGGTATTATTAATAATAGTATTCATGTTTATTATGATTGGGGAAAAAGCCAGTATTTAACACAGTTTTATCAGGCCGCTAATAAAAATTATTCCCATATAAATATAGTGCGATTCTCAAAAGAAAATTTTGATGAAATACCTGATTATGATGGAAATACATTAATATTAAGCTCCGAAAAAATTATTAGTGAAAAATTTAGTCTTATTCATAAAATAGACAATAAATATTTAGGTATTTGTTGTCAGAAAGCGCTTGCTGATAGCGTTAATAATAATCTTGATAGACTCTTAAGTAAAAATATTTGGTTATGTGATCCTGCATTATACAAAACAGCAAAAATAAAAAAATTAGAGAATGAAATAAGAGAGGAGGGAAAATCCGTTTGTGTTAGAATAATGGATGATCTTAATTGTTGTTTACGTTTTATTCAGACGCACCATTCTCTTTTATTCACAGATGAAAATCCATTGAAAGATGAGTATGACGGAGAACTCTGTTTTATTCCCTTAACTCAGCCTGCAATACTGTACAGCTGTTATATTTATAAATCTAAGTATCATTCAAGTGTATTGAATCGTTTTATTGATCTGATTGAGAAAATGGTATAGAGAAGATTTTAGAAGATGAAGCAAAGAAGAGATGGTGGTGGGAGAAGGATTCGAACCTTCGAAGTCTGTGACGGCAGATTTACAGTCTGCTCCCTTTGGCCGCTTGGGTATCCCACCAACATTAAATTGTTCTGCTGTCCGTGACAGCGGGCGCAATAATACCAAATACCGAAGATCTGTAAAGCGCTATTTTACTAAAAACAGACTGACTGCTGTAAAAATGTGCGCATTGTTCAGGTTTTATGCTCTATCATGTTGATTTTAAGTAAAAACGTGAAAATTAAGAGAAGATAAAATAAACCGCGATATGTTTTGTATCGCGGTTTATTTTTAGATAACCATGATATCTTCAATATTAATGGTTTGAAGACTTATAAAATAATTGTTCTGTTACCATACACGAAGACACGTTGTGAAAGCACCCAATATAAAGCATGGCTAAGGACATTTTTCTCAACATCACGACCTGCTCTCATCATATCTTCTGCTGAGAAGGTGTGGTCAACGTTAATCACGTTCTGTGTGATGATTGGGCCTTCATCTAAATTATCATTTACATAGTGAGCGGTAGCACCAATAATCTTCACACCACGCTCATAGGCTTGATGATAAGGGCGAGCACCAATAAAGGCAGGTAAGAATGAATGGTGGATATTAATAATTTGATTTGGAAAATTTTGTACAAATGCAGGTGTTAATACACGCATATATTTTGCAAGCACGACATAATCTGGTTTGTATTGATTGATTTGTGCAATTAATTTCTCATCGTGCTGGTCGCGGGTTAAACCTTCATGACTGACTAGATGGAAAGGAATATCAAATTGTTCGACTAGATGTTTTAAAGTGTCATGATTACCAATAACCGCGGCAATTTCTACATCCAGATCACCAAATGCGCTCTTCATTAATAAATCGCCAAGGCAATGTGCTTCTTTGGTCACCATAACCACAATGCGACGACGACCTGCGGTATTTAATTCACGCTGGGAACCTTGTGGTAATGCATCATCTAAATCAGCAAGAAAAGTCTCATCATTAAAGATGCCTTCAAGCTCAGTTCGCATAAAAAAGCGACCCGTGCGATGATCAACAAACTCACTATTTTGAACAATATTTAATTGATGTTTATAACAAATATTGGTGATTTTTGCGATTAGGCCTTTTGCATCAGGGCAAATAGTACGGAGTATTTTTTTTTGAGTATTTTGGTGTTGCATGTATGGATAAATCCTTTCATTTACTTCAATGTTTGCAGTTATCTGATGTTATTTTCACAACATTTTTTGTATTTACGTCCTGAGCCACAAAGGCAAGGATCGTTTCGTTCTACTTTGGGTTTTATGCCGTCAATATAAAACCAACAGTCGTCTATTTTTAAAAAACGTGAGCGTTCGTGTAGGTATTGTTTATCATCGGCATTTCTTTCAATAAAGCAAGCCGAGAATTCAACATAAGCTTCATTTTTTGTAAGATCTTCTTGAGTAGAAATAACATTCAGGCCAAGCCACTGCGTATTTGGAAAGCCGGCAACTAATTCATCGTGTAAAGAAGCTACTCGACAAGAGGGATGCCATGTCTTTATTAAGTACTCAGCCTTATGTTTAACAAAAGCACTGTAACGTGAACGCATTAAGGCCTCAGCTGTAGGGGCATTTTTTTGATCTTGGTGATAAGGTTCGCAGCAATCACGATAGAATAATTGACTATTACAGGGGCATAAACTTGACAAAATAATGTCCTAACTCTGGTTATCTGTATGACGGTTTCCCATTGATAGAAAAAAGTAACGATTGGGAATAATTAACGTCAATGTTGAACTAAACTAGTAATGTATCGCTAATTAATCGGCATGTGAAACGATAGTTGCTGGAGTAACCAATGAATAAAGCTTTAGTGGGTAAAAAAATCTTGATAATTGATGATGAGGTTGTTTTTCGCACTATGCTGACGGAATATTTCTCACATGAGAAAGCCTGTGTCTATACAACAGATAATGGTAGCCAAGCACTATCTTTATTAGATAAGGGATTATTACCTGATCTTATTTTATGTGATATTCGCATGCCAGTTATGAATGGCCCTACTTTTTTATGTCACCTTGAACAGCGTAAACTTGCTATTCCTGTTATTGCTATTTCATGTACAGATAATATGGCTGAAGTCGATGATATGTTGCGCTTAGGGGCACAAGAAATTTTTCTTAAGCCAATAACACATCTTGATAAATTAAAACAAAAAGTTATTGAAGTATTATGTCCTGGCTTTTTTGAATCGGTATTAATAGAAGGCATACATTTAGAACCTCTTTGGAATAGCTTACGAAAAGAGACACATTATATTCAGTCATTCATAAAACAGATGCAACCTCAGGTTAAGCAAATTGTGGCAGGATATTGTGTTAATTATCGTCAGTTAAATGATATTGCTAAAATGGGATTGTTATTTGATATTGCAGCCTTATCAGAAGATCAACTTATTTTTTATTGTGTTGATATATCACGAGACGATGAAAATGGGCTTTTAGTCGCTTTACTTTTAAGAGTGGTATTTAATGATGTATTAAAATCATCAGAAAAAAATCGCGCACTTCCAAGTATGTATAACATGCTGAATAAACTTAATAAAATGCTGAATGAAATAGGTGTGAAAGGGCAATTTCCTATCGCTTTAGGGTATTATCATACGCAGAAAAAAATATATTATTGGCATCAGCAGGATTACGAGCTGAAATAAAAACAGAAAGTAAAAAATTCGAATTGAATAGCGGTGTTCCCTTAGGTACTTTGCAACTTTTATATATTAATCAAATAAAATGTGAAGGAACAAATTGGCAATGTAAAATTTGGGATAACACAAATCAGATTAAATTAATGTTTTCCCCTATCTATAAAAGTTAAATTTAGATTAAATAAATACAGAATATCGTGCATATATTAAACATAAATGAAGAACTATCTCAATTAAGCGGTAGGGCTCTGTTTATCATTAGATATTAGCTGGTATACTCTGGCGATTATTTTTAATGTACCCATTCATATATGAAAATAGAACGGTACGAATTGCAGGAGAAGTATCATGTCATCAGCAGTGCGTAAAGTAAGAAAAGCGGTGATCCCTGTTGCTGGTTTAGGGACAAGAATGTTACCTGCAACTAAGGCAATTCCAAAAGAGATGTTGCCTGTGGTTGATAAACCACTTATTCAATATGTGGTTAATGAATGTATTGCTGCAGGTATTAATGAAATTGTTCTTGTCACACATTCTTCTAAAAACTCTATTGAAAACCACTTTGATACCAGTTTTGAATTAGAAGCTATTTTAGAAAAACGGGTTAAACGTCAGCTACTAGAAGAAGTACAAAGCATTTGTCCAAGCCATGTTACTATCATGCAAACTCGTCAAGGGATAGCAAAAGGATTAGGCCACGCTATTTTATGTGCCAAACCTTTAATTGGTGATGAGCCTTTTGCAGTTATCCTGCCCGATGTCATTTTAGATAGATACAGCGCAGATTTAACCAAGGTTAACCTTAAAGAGATGCTTTCTCACTTTGAGCATTCCGGTGCCAGTCAAATTTTAGTTGAGCCAGTGCCTGAAGATGAAGTGTCTAATTATGGTATTGTGGATTGCATGGGAGAACATTTATGCCCAGGTGATAGCAAACCAATTACGCGTGTTGTCGAAAAACCGAAAAAAGAAGATGCGCCTTCGAATTTATCTATTGTGGGGCGTTATGTGTTATCTGAAAGTATTTGGCCATTATTAGCAAAAACTGCGCCAGGTGCTGGCGATGAAATTCAGTTAACAGATGCAATTGCGATGCTGATTGAAAAAGAAGCCGTTGAGGCTTATCACCTACAAGGGAAAAGCCACGATTGTGGTAATAAATTAGGGTATATGAAAGCATTCGTAGAATACGGAATACAGCACGAAGAGTTTGGTGAAGATTTCGCACAATGGTTAAAATCATTAAATGAGGCTAAGTAATCATCATTTTGTAAGGTGTTTTTTATCGTCTGGTTATTGTGAAAGTATTGTGTGCCATCGATAGATGATCTTGTGAGAAGTGCTAGATAAAGTGATAGTAAGAGATTAAGGTATGGCTCAATGCATTAAGTATTGAGCCATACTGATTTTTGTAAAGTATGATGATGTTAAGCGTTATGATGTTTAATCAAGGTGATATTAAGCATGATAACGTTGACGTGAATAATAATTAATTGGGTTATTTGAGTGATAATATGAAAATATTAGTAACAGGTGCTGCGGGGTTTATTGGCTCTCATTTAAGTCAGCGTTTAATTGAAATGGGTTATCATGTTGTTGGAATAGATAATCTTAATGATTATTATGATGTACGCTTAAAAGAAGCTCGATTAGCTAAATTACAACAGTTAGAAAAATTTGAATTTGAGAAAGTTGATATCGTTGATTCAACAAAAGTGGCTCAATTATTTGCTACTCATCAGTTTGATCGTGTTATTCACCTAGCTGCTCAGCCTGGCGTTCGTTATTCGATTGAAAATCCAATGGCCTATATTGATGCAAATATTGTTGGTCATATTAATATATTAGAAGGGTGTCGCCATAATAAAGTCGGACATCTTATCTATTCTTCTTCAAGCTCTGTATATGGTTTGAATCAAAAGCAACCGTTCTCAACGGAAGATAGTGTTGATCATCCTGTCTCATTATATGCAGCGACCAAAAAAGCCAATGAGCTAATGTCTCATAGTTATTCACATTTATACCAATTACCCACAACTGGATTACGTTTCTTTACCGTATATGGACCTTGGGGACGTCCAGATATGGCATTATTTAAATTCACAAAGGCAATGCTTGCTGGTGAACATATTGATGTTTATAACGGTGGAAATATGACACGTGATTTCACTTATGTAAGTGATATCGTAGAGTCCGTCGTTCGTTTAATTGATATTGTTCCTAAAGCGGATGAAAACTGGACGGTGGAAAAA
Organism: Proteus sp. G2300; assembly: GCF_009915965.1. Taxonomy (NCBI): domain Bacteria; kingdom Pseudomonadati; phylum Pseudomonadota; class Gammaproteobacteria; order Enterobacterales; family Morganellaceae; genus Proteus; species Proteus sp. G2300. Next base: position 336,673 of record NZ_JAABNK010000023.1, on the reverse strand, counting down.
GGCGAAACATCGTCCAGTTCAGCACCTTATAAAATTTATAATGTAGGTAATGGGCAACCAACAAAACTAATGGATTTTATTAAGGCAATTGAAAAGTCATTAAATATTAAAGCAAAATTGAATTTAATGCCGATGCAAGATGGTGATGTACTTTCTACCTGTGCCGATTGCCAAGACTTATCACAGGCTACCGGTTTCTCACCCAATACAAATGTAGAATACGGTGTGAAACAGTTTGTTGATTGGTATTTAAGCTATTATAAAAATTAATGTTGTTGGTTTAATTGAACCCAATAAAAAAAGGAGTTATAAAAAGCTCCTTTTCTCATTATAAATGAAAGTCAATAACGTAGTTATCTCACCCTCTATTTTTTGTTCCTGCTTTATATAAAAACAACATCAGCACATATTAAAATTAAACGCTTGTTTAATATAAGCGGTCAAACACGAAAATACCCTTTTAAATATTTAAAAGGGTATTTCAAATAGAGTATTGACTTAAATTAGATAAGGAAATCGTCTAATGATTTGCCTTCTTCGTCAATTGCACGTTTGATTACAGCTGGTGTACGACCTTGGCCTGTCCAAGTTTTAGTTTCACCATTTTCATCAACATAAGAATATTTAGCTGGGCGAGCGGCACGTTTAGCGCGTCCAGTTTTATTAACAGCACTTGCTTCAAGTAAATCTGTTGGATCAATACCGGCTTCTTCTAACATTTCACGGTATTTTTGTAATTTCTGAATACGCTCTTCTTCAGCTGCTTTTTCTAATGAGAATTCTTCACGACGCTCATTAACGACAACTTCGAGTTTTTCCAGCATTTCTTCTAAAGTTTCTAAAGAAGTTTCTCTTGCTTGTGCGCGGAGAGTACGGATGTTATTTAATATTTTTAAAGATTCGCTCATTTTCCTGGTCTCAAATAAATGTTGTTGGCTGATGTAATACTAATAATAGATTGCTATTTAAATTTCTGCAATACCTAAATACAAACCTTACGTAAAATTTCTTTTTTTTTAAACTATTATCTCGACGAAAAAAATAATAAATGTTGAGGTATCTTTAGTCAATAAAGGAAATATGAGTAAGTAGATGCATCTTTTAACTGATGATAGCGCTAATGTAAAAGAATAGAAAGCTTTGTTCATTTTTTTATAATAACGGACTTTTTTCTAAAAATGAGTTGGGGTTAACTTTCATACTTTAATAAATGTATATCAAGACGTGTTTTAATATGTTAAGTACTTATTAAAGCTATTTATTTTTTAAGCAAAAATTAGCATTAACAATGACTCTCATCTTTGAATGGTATATCTAGAATAAAAATAAAGGCAATAAATACTTGTTATTGATAACTTGTAGATTGTTTATGTTAGACTGTCGCCCGTGAAAATAAACGCTATTTAAGGAGAGAGCTGATGGCTCAGCTTTACTTTTATTATTCAGCTATGAATGCTGGAAAATCAACATCTTTATTGCAATCCTCTTATAACTATAATGAGCGAGGAATGCGTACATTGATTTTCACGGCAGCGATTGATACACGTTTTGCAAAGGGGAAAGTGAGCTCAAGAATCGGTTTAAGTGCAGATGCATTGCTTTTCAGTGATGATATGAATATTCGCGATGTTATCGTTGCTGAGCATAACAAACAAACTATTCATTGTGTATTGATTGATGAATGCCAATTTTTAAGTAAGGCTCATGTAGAACAACTTTGTGAAATAACAGACAGCTATGATATTCCAGTTCTTACTTATGGCTTAAGAACCGATTTTAGAGGCGAATTATTTACAGGTAGTGCTTATTTATTAGCTTGGGCAGATAAGCTCGTGGAGCTTAAAACGGTGTGTTACTGCGGTAGAAAAGCAAATAAAGTATTACGCTTAGATGATAAAGGAAATGTGTTGAGTGATGGTGCTCAAGTTGAAATTGGCGGAAATGAAAAATATGTTTCAGTTTGTCGTAAGCATTATACTCAAGCAACGCTAAAAGGAAGTATCGAGCAAAAGTAACCTTTCTCTTCACCCTCTTTTGCGTATTTATAATGATAAAAGAGGGATTAAAATAAGTATTCAAATAAAACTTTATATTACGAAATACTAAAAAATGTTTATCTGTTTTTTAAATTTAGCCAAATTATTGGCTTTTTTTATATCAAACGAGGGGCAGCTTGATTTCCTTATGTAAAGAAATATCCTTTTTTTAAGAGGAGATTTATTTATTTCATAGATTTCATTATCATTAATCAAAAAAAACATAATCAAATATACGTAGGTTGCCTATTTTGTGATGCTGATATTGTTTTTGACAAATGATAAGACGTAAAAACATTTGATACTCTAGTGTTATTCATAGTTTAATAAAATTGAATAAAGATAGTTATAGTAGGAGGTGAATCTATTTCTTTTATCTATGGTTAACAGAGTGAAACATTTATACTGTGTCTTATTGATACTGCTTATTGGTTTGGTTGAATCATTATCTAATAAATAAGCTGCCTTTCTCTCTGGATTTTAATACCAGAAAGGATCTGCATTTTTTATACTCCATAAGGAGTATGTTTCCTAGTGTAATGTACAAATAGCGACCTTTTATCAGGTTATTACTTTAATCAAAACACATACAATATTTTGATAATATTTTATTGAAATTATGTACATTATAAAATGAATATTATTAATGTCGTTGATGTGGGAATATTTTATATCAATATTTTTTTATCGTTATTTAAAAGCTAAACGGATCAAAATGATTCACCTTTCTCCTTTTCTAAAGAGAATAAAACTTACTATGAACGAAAAAACGATAATCTTGGTTTTAAAAACCGTTGTTTATATTTACCTGATTAAGACAAATTAGTTTGAAATGAAATAATTATGCTAACTAATGAAGAGGGTGAGGAGTTAGACGGGCGCTGTAATCCACATAGAGCGTTTTTTTTGAAGGTAAGTAATGTAAATGGGTGAATGAAAGAGAAAAGGGCTTAGCGTCTCAATGAAGGCCATATAGGGTTAAATAAAGTAAGCTCCATTCTTTATTAAAAGATAATACCCACTTTTTAGGCGTAAATACGTATATTTCGTGATTAAAAAACCACCAGTGCATATCTGATTACAAAAGCTAAGATGATAGAAAAGTGAGCAGATATAAAGAGAAAATAATAGCAATAAAAAAACCCAGCATTTAGGCTGGGTTTCTATTAACAATAAATAATCGATAATTTGAGGATCAAACTAACACAGTGTATCTCGATTATTTTTTACTGCTTTTTTTAGCAGGTTTTGATGCTTCTTTTACTTCCACAACAGGATGTTCATTAAATTCACGACCGTAATAAGAATCTAATAACAGTTGTTTCAGTTCAGAAATCAGTGGATAGCGTGGGTTAGCACCAGTACATTGATCATCAAATGCATCTTCAGATAACTTATCAACTCTTGCTAAGAAATCACTCTCTTGGACACCGGCTTCACGAATAGAAGCCGGTATGCCTAATGAAGATTTCATTTCTTCTAACCATGCTAATAGTTTTTCAATCTTAGCCGCAGTACGATCGCCAGGTGCTGAAAGTTCTAAGTGGTCAGCAATTTCTGCATAGCGACGGCGTGCTTGAGGACGGTCATATTGGCTAAATGCAGTCTGTTTTGTTGGGTTGTCATTTGCGTTATAACGAATCACGTTTGAGATTAATAACGCATTAGCTAAACCATGAGGAATATGGAACTCAGAGCCTAATTTATGCGCCATTGAGTGACAAACACCTAAGAATGCGTTAGCAAAAGCAATACCAGCAATAGTTGCAGCATTATGCACTCGTTCACGAGCTACTGGGTTTTTAGCCCCTTCATGATAACTTGCTGGCAGATATTCTTTCAGTAATTTCAATGCTTGTAGTGCTTGTCCGTCAGAATACTCGTTCGCTAATACAGAAACATAAGCTTCTAATGCGTGAGTCACGGCATCTAAACCACCAAATGCACACAATGATTTCGGCATATTCATAACAAGGTTTGCGTCAACAATGGCCATATCTGGTGTTAATGCATAGTCTGCTAATGGGTATTTTTGGCCAGTTTCATCATCCGTTACTACTGCAAAAGGTGTGACTTCAGAGCCTGTACCCGATGTTGTGGTAATAGCGACCATTTGTGCTTTGACACCCATTTTCGGGAATTTATAGATACGTTTACGGATATCCATAAAGCGTAATGCTAATTCTTCAAAGTGTGTTTCTGGATGCTCATACATAACCCACATGATTTTAGCCGCATCCATTGGTGAACCACCACCTAATGCGATGATCACGTCAGGTTTAAAGCTGTTCATCTGCTCTGCGCCTTTACGCACAACGCTTAATGTTGGATCTGCTTCAACTTCAAAGAAGACTTCTGTTTCAACACCAAATTTTTTCAGTACACGAGTAACTTCATCAACATAACCGTTATTGAATAAGAAACCGTCAGTGACGATAAAAGCACGTTTCTTACCGTCAGTCGCGATCTCTTCCAGTGCGATAGGTAAACAACCACGGCGGAAGTAAATAGATTTAGGAAGTTTATGCCACAACATATTTTCTGCTCTTTTCGCCACGGTTTTAGTGTTGATAAGGTGTTTTGGTCCTACGTTTTCAGAAATGGAGTTACCACCCCATGAACCACAACCTAATGTTAGAGAAGGAGCAAGTTTAAAGTTGTATAAGTCACCAATACCACCTTGAGATGCTGGAGTATTGATTAAAATACGAGATGTTTTCATCTTGTCGCCGAAGTAGGCAACATGTTCAGGGCAGTTATCTTGGTCTGTGTATAAGCAAGAAGTATGACCGATACCACCCATCTCAACTAATTTTTCAGCTTTTAGTACTGCATCTTCAAATGATTGAGCATGATACATTGCTAATAGTGGAGATAATTTCTCGTGAGCAAACGGCTCTGCTTCTGTTGTTTCTTTTACTTCACCAATTAAAATTTTGGTGTTTACTGGTACTTCAATGCCGGCCATTTCAGCAATTTTTGTTGCAGGTTGACCCACAATAGCTGCGTTTAAGTTACCGTCTTTTAAGATGATATCTTGAACTGCTTTTAATTCTTTACCTGTCAGCATATAACCGCCGTGAGTAGAGAAACGCTCACGAACTTGTTTATAAATGCTGTCAACAACGATAACAGATTGCTCTGATGCACAAATTACGCCGTTATCGAAAGTTTTAGACATTAAGATTGAAGCTACGGCACGTTTGATATCCGCAGAGTCATCAATAACAACTGGCGTATTACCTGCACCAACACCGATAGCTGGTTTACCAGAACTATACGCTGCTTTAACCATGCCTGGACCACCTGTCGCTAAGATCAGGTTAATATCATCATGGTGCATTAATGCGTTAGATAGAGCGACTGAAGGCTCATCAATCCAACCGATAATATCTTTTGGTGCGCCTGCTGCGATAGCCGCATTTAAAACGATTTCTGCAGCGCGATTTGTCGCTTCTTTAGCGCGTGGATGTGGCGAGAAAATAATACCGTTACGTGTTTTTAAGCTAATTAATGCTTTAAAAATTGCAGTAGAAGTCGGGTTAGTTGTTGGTACGATACCACAGATGATCCCAATAGGTTCAGCGATGGTCATTGTGCCGTAAGTCAGATCTTCTGATAAGATCCCGCAGGTTTTTTCGTCTTTATACGCATTATAGATATACTCAGAAGCAAAGTGGTTTTTAATCACTTTATCTTCGACGATACCCATACCAGACTCTTTCACAGCTAATTTTGCTAGAGGGATACGGGCGTCAGCGGCCGCTAATGCAGCAGCGCGGAAAATTGCATCAACTTGTTCTTGAGAGAAGTTAGCAAATTCACGTTGAGCTTTTTTTACACGAGCAACCAAATCATTGAGTTCAGTAACGTTAGTTACAGACATAAAGAGACTCCTGATAAAATGTTAAATTTTTTAAGCAAATTAGCCGTTTTGATCATCATTAATAAGAATAGTCTAGATAGATGACAATGTACTTATTTCAGTAATAATAATTAGAAGCCTTAATTTGCTTAAAAAACTTAAAAAAAACAATAATAAACGTAAATATATTTTCGAAGACACTCTCTTTTTCGAATGATAACAGCTTACCATCTTTCTAATTAATTAACGTGATTTAAATCACAAAATTGACAAGCTGACACCTTTCAGCAAGCCACTTAATGAGAATGATAATCATATGCAAAAAATCATCAACGATTTTTTTGTTGTATTCAATATTTCGATATAAAATTAAACCACTAGGTTTTTCTCAGTTTACAAGAGAATATTTTAGGTAAAAACTTGTTAACTAATAGAATTAACTGGTTTATTGATTTAAAGTAACGCGGATTTTTTAGGGTTACTCTATCTTTTATAGAATAATTCGCATGTTTATTAGCCAAGAAGGGGCTTTTCATGGGGTCACTGCTGGATTTATCCGGTTATATTAAATTTTTTGTTGGTCTTTTTGCGATTGTAAACCCGATTGGTATTTTACCTGTCTTTATTAGTATGACGAGTTATCAAACTGATGCAGGGCGAAACAAAACAAACTTAATTGCAAATGGCTCCGTTGCAATTATTTTGGTTTCTTCTCTATTAATCGGTGATTCTATACTGAGTATTTTCGGTATTTCTATCGATTCGTTTCGTATCGCGGGAGGTATGCTGATTGTTACTATTGCGATGACGATGATAAATGGGCGTTTAGGGGAAGATAAACAAAACAATCAAGAACGAAATGAATCTGCAGTACGTAGTAGTGTTGCTGTTGTGCCTTTAGCATTACCCTTAATGGCAGGGCCTGGAGCTATTAGTTCTTGTATTGTGTGGAGTTCTCGCTGGGAAGGTTTTACTAACTTTTTAGGATTAGCTGCAACCAGTATCTTTTTTGCATTCTGTTGTTGGTTGCTTTTTCGTAGTGCAACATTATTAGTGAAATACTTAGGGCAAACGGGAATTAACGTGGTAACCCGTATAATGGGATTATTATTAATGTCCTTAGGTATTGAATTTATTGTGACCGGCTTGCGTTCTATTTTTCCAGGCTTGTTAGTTTAAATATTGTCAACACAGTCGTATTTTTAAAAATCGCAGTATTTTATTGAATACTGCGATTTTTTATGTTTATAAAATCACTTTTTTCATGTTAATCAAGACGATGAATGCCTTTTGATAACGCTTCTCTATCATAGTGTTGCGTTAATTCGCCATTTTCCATTAATGCGGCTCTATCAGACATATGAGCGATAACATCCGCATCATGACTTACTAATAAATAAGTCATATTATGTTGTTTTTTTAGTGTATTAAGAAGATTTAAGATCTCGGCTTGTACTGACATATCTAGTGCTGAAGTCGGCTCATCTAAAAGCAATAACTGAGGTTGGAGTAAAAGGGCTCTCGCAATAGCGACTCGCTGACGCTGTCCGCCAGAAAGTTGATGAGGATAGCGATTTATCACATCAGCAGATAAACCGACTTGGGCTAATGCTTGTTCAATTGTACTGTTATCAAAAGGAATGTGATGAATTTTCAATGGCTCAGAAAAAGCGCGCTTAATACGGTGTTGAGGGTGTAAGGATGCGTAGGGATCTTGAAATACCATCTGTACATTACGGCGCAAAGCACCTTGAAAATGCTGTTGTGGTTTAATTATTTGCCCTAAAAGTGACATGTTACCTTGCCAATGAGTTAATAATCCGGCAATCACACGTAAAACGGTCGATTTTCCACAGCCAGAACGACCTATTAAGCTAAAGGTTTCACCTTGTTGGACATGTAAGTTGATCCCTTTCACCACCTGTTTTGCTCGTTTGCCTTGCTCAAACTGAACGTGTAAATCATGGATATCAATTAGCATGATGTAGCCCCTTGAAACTAAGCGTTCTATCTAATACTGGCAATTGCGAGCCATAAGTGCTCGCATTGGGTCTACATGTCCAAAGTGTGCGTGTATAAGGGTGCGTAGCTGTAGGCAAGGCTTTTGCACTGAGCTCATCCACTTGTTCTCCTTGGTACATCACCATAACGCGTTCGCAGTATTCCGCAACAAGAGGCAAATCATGACTAATGAGCAGTAAGCCCATCTTACGTTGTTCACATTGAGTGGTAATGAGTTCAAGAATTTGATGACGTAATTGAGCATCAAGTGCAGATGTCGGTTCATCGGCGATTAAAATCGTTGGATTATTAATTAGTGCAATAGCAATCATAGCCCGTTGCCCCATTCCTCCTGATAATTCACCTGGATAGCGGTAAATACTTTGTTCCGGTAAGCCAACAGATAATAGTGTTTCGATAATCAATTGACGTCTATCTTGACGTGAAAGCGCTTGATGGCGTTTTACCGTTTCTTCTACTTGCTGATAAATCGTTTTTACAGGATTTAATGCGTAACGGGGATCTTGCAATACCATTGATAGGGTATTACCTCGAATGTTATTCCATTGGCGAGATGAAAAATTCAATAAATTATTTCCCTGCAAGTTGAGCTTTTCGGCACTGACTTTTCCTGGCTGACGAACAAGTCCCATTAATGCGCGTGCGGTCATTGATTTTCCTGAACCGGATTCACCCACCAAAGCTAAACGTTCTTGACCTAAAGTGAAAGAGACATGATTAACAACTCTCGCAGTCGGATAATCAATACAGAGTTTTTTCACTTCGATTAAAGGCGTCTTATTCATGGGTATCTCCTAATACATCCCGAAGCCCATCACCTAATAAATTAAAGGTGAGACTACTAATTAAAATTGCAGTACCTGGAATAGCGGCTACCCACCATTGGTCAAAAATAACAGGCATACCTTCCGCAATCATCGCCCCCCATTCAGCCATAGGTGGTCGAGCGCCTAATCCAAGAAAACCCAAACCTGCAGCGGCAAGAATAATGACGGCCAAATTAAGTGCTAAACGTACAATGGCAGACGGTAAGCACAGGGGTAAAATATGTCCCCATAAAAGCCGAACACCTTTAATACCCATCATTTCAGCTGCAGCCAGGTAATCGCTATTGCGCAAGTGTTGAATTTCACTACGAGATTGTCGCGCATAAGCAGGCCATGCAGTTAAAGCCAGCGCTAAAGCACCATTTAATAAGCCTGGGCCTAACATTGCCACAAACGCAAAAGCTAAGATCAATGAGGGCATAGACATCACAACGTCAGTGAATCGCATTAAAATACGTTCAGTCCATCCACCGTAATACCCCGATAAAATTCCGACCAATAATCCTAATGGTAAGGTGATAAGTGCTACAAGACCCACTAAACCTAGCATCGGGCGCGTGCCATAAATAATACGAGAAAGAATATCTCGCCCATAATTATCTGTACCTAACCAGTGTTCAGCATTAGGTGCTAATAAGCGTTGAGCTGCATGTTGCCAATTTGGATCATAAGGGGCTAACCAAGGGGCAAACAGGGCGATAATTAACAATAATATGAGTAACGATAAACCTATAAAAGCTGAAGGCGATCGCACTATTTTTCTTAAAAATGGGGAAGACATTAGCGAAGCCTCGGATCAGTCAAACGAATAACAATATCTGTCATATTATTAATAAAGACAAAACATAAACCTATAACTAACGTTCCACCCATAATGGCAGTAGTATCGCCAGCAAAAAGTGCAGTGGTAAGATATCGACCAATACCCGGCCAAGAGAATACGGTTTCTGTTAGTACCGCACCTTCTAACATGCCAGTGTAAGACAGGGCGATAATCGTCATTAACACACCGCGAATATTAGGCAGTACGTGATAAAAAAGAATACGTAACTCACCAATACCTTTTGCTCTCGCTAAGGTGACATACTCTTTATTCATTTCGTTTAAACAGGCCGAGCGTGTTAATCGAGTAATCGAGGCTAAAGCAAAATAGGCTAATAAAGAGACGGGCAAAATAAGATGCGACAATGCATTTAAAAAGGCGTCTTTATCACCTGCTAATAAAGTGTCGATTAATGCAAAGCCCGTTACAGGCTCAATCGTAAATTGATAGATATCGTCTAAGCGCCCAGGACCTGCAGTCCATTGTAATGTGGCATAGAAAATAAGTAGCAAAATCAAACCTAGCCAGAAAATAGGAACTGAGCTACCTAATAGCGTCAAAATGCGTAAAACAAAATCGAGAGGTGTACCGACAAAACGAGCACATAATACGCCAAATAAAATGCCCAAACTGGCACCAATGATCAATGCAACGGTTGCTAATTCCAGTGTGGCGGGGAAAGTCGCTAATAAGTCATCAAACACAGGTTGTCCTGTCGAGGTTGCAGTTCCTAAATCCCCTTGCAATAGTGCTTCAACATAATGAAAAAACTGCATGTAGAGCGGTAAATCTAACCCTAACTCATGTTTGACTTGGTTATAGGTTTCAAGGCTTGCATGATCACCAACAATTTGCAGAACAGGATCAACCGGAGAAAGTGCAGAAAGCGTGAAAGTAATCACAAGAAGCCCAAGAAGCGTGAGTACTAATGTCAATATTCCTTGAGCAAAAGTCATTAACTGACCTTTTAGACGAATAGGTAACGTCATAGCAGTATTCATACAACAATAGCCTAGTGAAATGGCAAAAAATAGACCATCCACAGTAACATGACTGTGGATGGTTTCAGGAAGAAATATTATTTGGTCACTTTATCGTAATAGACCATATCTGCATTTAGACCTTGAGCATAACCTTTAACATTATCGCGCATCACAATTTGGTTTTTACCTTGATCGATAAAAACATAAGGTGAGCTACGTTGTAACTCTTTTTGCATTTCAGTATAGAGTGATTGACGTTTTGTCTTATCAGCTTCATTAAGTGCCACCAACGTTTGTTGGCTTAATTCAGGAATTTTCCAGCCATTTAGCCAAGCAACGGTATTGGATTGTCCATCGTTATAAGCAAAGGCGCTCGCATTAGAGTGCGCATCAAAATAATCAGGGATCCAAAAACGAATGGCCGCTTGGTGCTGTTTAGCGCGTACACGGCTATACACTTGGCTGCCTGCTGCAGGTAATAAATCAACTTGTACACCCGCTTGAGCAAAGCTTGCTTGAATGGATTGCGCCACAGTAATGTAAGGAACTTTGTTCTCAACATCTAACGTAAAACGTGCATTAGTAATGCCAGCTTTGGCTAAAATTGCTTTGGCTTTTTCGGGATCAAAAGTAAAAGGATTATCTTTTAATGCACCAGGCAAACCTACAGGCAAGAAGCTTTGGTGAATAAAATACTGACCACGCATTAAATCTTCAGTAATGCCTTTGTAGTCAATTAAGTAGCGGGAGGCTTCCCAAAATGCTGGGTTACTGAGAGCTGGATTGCCACTGGCGGTATTAAAAGCCATATAGACTTGTTCAGCAGAAGGGATATCTAAGATTTTGATACCCGATTTTCCTGCTAGTGCGGCGGTTTGGTCTGTTCCCAGTCCTCGAGCAATATCTGCATCGCCTTTTTCAATCAGTAAACGGCGGGATGCTGGGTCAGGGACATTTTTAATAATGATATTTGCCATTTTAGGCGCGCCCGTTGGAGAAAGGGGATTAGCTTCTAATACAATGGCTTGACGTGGTTGGTAAGCTCGCATCTTATATGCGCCACTTCCTGCTGAGTTCATTTTCAGCCAGCTATTACCAAAGTCATTATTTTTAACATGAGCAGAAACCAGCTTTTCATCAACAATAGAAGCAATTGGGGTTGAGAGGATATTGAGCACAACATCAGGGCTGACATCGGCGGTCCAACGCACTTCTAATTCATTATCACTGACTTTTTTCAGTAATGAATTAATGTTATCTGCTTTCCAACCTAAGACATTTAGAATAAAGGCAGGTGATTTATTCATTGTGATTGCACGCTGATAAGAGAAGATAATATCTTCAGGGCGCACCGGATTACCAGACGCGAATTTTGCATCGGGTTTAATTTTAAATATGATCGTTTTTTGTTCAGGGGTCGCTTGCCAACTTTCAACTAAAATCGGCTCATTAATTTCGGGGTTATCACGATTAGGCTGAACAATACGCTGATATAAACTTGGTACAGTCTGAATGCTAGAGAGTTCATTACTTTCAGCGGGGTCTAGGCTGACAATATCATCAAGTCCTTGTACCACAATTAATGTATTGGCTGGTGTGGCTGCAAATGCTGGTATGGAAAGGGCACCCACAACGAATAATGATAATAATTTTGCTTTCATAAGACGCTCCCTGAAACGGTGTCGCTAAAATCGTTATGTCAATAACTTATTAGTTATTACTTTGTGAAATTAACTTAGGCAAAACGTGACCGATGCGCAAAGTTTTAATTACGCTTACATATAACGCTTCGTTATAAGCAATCAAGATTAATTATGGTGGAAGAATAATTAACCGCAAGAATATGAGAGCGGAATACTCCTTTAGTAGTAACTGATTGACTATTAAGTTGTAGTAGCTGAATTGATTAAGCTGTATTTGATATTCATCAATATCCCTTATGAGTAGTTTCGTATTTTAGCTTTAGAAATCTTTAAATCTGAGGCAAAAATGAGCAAGAAAACACTCGCAATCATCGGTAACGGTATGGTGGGGCACCGTTATATCGAAGAGTTGATTGATAAAGGTGGCAATGAAGAATTTAATATTGTTGTCTTTTGTGAAGAACCTCGCGTTGCATATGATAGAGTCCATCTCTCCTCTTATTTTTCACATCACACCGCTGAAGAGCTCTCCTTAGTTAAACAAGGTTATTATGAAAAACACCAAATAGAAGTATTAATTGGTGAGCGCGTGATAACCATTAATCGTGACGAAAAAGTGGTACACACTAATACCGGACGTTGTGTCAGTTACGATAAATTAGTGATGGCAACAGGCTCTTATCCGTGGGTTCCTCCAATTAAGGGAAATAACTCGCCGGACTGTTTTGTCTATCGAACTATTGAAGATTTAAACGCTATTGAATCTTGCGCACGTATTAGTCGTAAAGGGGCGGTGATTGGTGGTGGGTTGTTAGGTTTAGAAGCAGCCGGTGCGTTAAAAAGCTTAGGTATTGAAACTCACGTTATCGAGTTTGCTCCAACCTTAATGGCAGAGCAGCTGGATACATTAGGTGGTGAGCAACTTAAGCGAAAAATAGAGCGTATGGGGGTAAAAGTGCATACCTCTAAAAACACCCAAGAAATATTATCAACTGGGGAAAGCGCGCGTAAAACACTGCAATTTGCAGATGGTACTTCTCTTGAAGTTGATTTTATTGTGTTTTCCACAGGTATTCGCCCGAAAGATAAATTAGCTCGTCAGTGTGATTTAGATATTGCACCACGAGGTGGCATAGTTATTAATGATTATTGCCAAACAACAGATCCTGATATTTATGCTATTGGTGAATGTGCATCTTGGCAAAATAAAACCTTCGGTTTAGTGGCGCCTGGCTACAAAATGGCGCAAGTTGCGGTCGATAATTTATTAGGCCATCACTCTGTTTTTCAGGGTGCTGATTTAAGTGCAAAATTAAAACTTCTCGGTGTCGATGTCGGCGGTATTGGTGATGCTCATGGGCAACAAGCAGGGTGTCGTAGCTATATTTATCTGGACGAAGGTAAAGAAATTTATAAACGCCTGATTGTTAGTGAAGATAATAAATATCTATTAGGTGCTGTATTAGTGGGTGATACCGAAGATTATGGCAATCTTTTACAACTATCACTCAATACCATTGAATTGCCAGAGCATCCAGACTCTTTGATTTTACCTGCACATGCTGGAAGTAAGCCGGCAATAGGTGTTGATTCATTACCTGAAACAGCGCAAATCTGCTCTTGTTTTGATGTAACAAAAGGCGACATTATTCAAGCAATTGAACAAGGTTGTCATACAGTCGCTGCCATTAAAGCGGAAACCAAAGCGGGTACAGGATGTGGTGGCTGTATTCCTCTTGTGACTCAAGTCTTAAATGCAGAATTAGCCAAACAAGGTATCGAAGTTAATCATCATCTTTGTGAACATTTTCACTATTCACGCCAAGAGCTTTATCACCTAATTCGTGTTGAAGGACTGAAAAGCTTTGATGAGTTATTGAAAAAACACGGTCAAGGCTATGGTTGTGAAGTGTGTAAACCAACCGTCGGTTCATTGCTTGCTTCATGTTGGAATGATTATATCTTGCGTGACGATTTAGTCTCTCTGCAAGATACTAATGATAACTTTCTCGCCAATATGCAAAAAGATGGGACTTATTCCATTATTCCACGCTCCCCTGGGGGGGAAATTACCCCCGCCGGCATTATTGCTATTGGGCAAATCGCTCAAGAATACAATTTGTATACCAAAATTACTGGATCGCAACGAATGGCGATGTTTGGTGCGCACAAACAGGATTTACCCGCTATTTGGGAAAAACTGATAGCGGCGGGTTTTGAAACCGGCCACGCGTATGCGAAAGCACTGCGAATGGTAAAAACATGTGTAGGCAGTAGTTGGTGTCGTTTCGGTGTTGGTGACAGTGTCGGTTTGGGCGTTGCACTAGAGCATCGTTATAAAGGCATTAGAACACCTCATAAGATGAAATTTGGTGTGTCAGGTTGTACTCGTGAATGTTCTGAAGCACAAGGAAAAGATGTCGGTATTATCGCCACAGATAAAGGCTGGAACCTCTATTTTGGTGGAAATGGTGGTATGAAACCTCGTCATGGAGATCTTTTTGCTTCTGATCTCGATGAAGAAACCTTAGTGCATTATATCGACCGTTTTATGATGTTTTATATTCGCACTGCCGATAAGCTGCAACGTACCTCTGTGTGGTTAGATAATTTAGAGGGCGGTATTGAATATTTACGTGATGTCATTATTAACGATAAATTAGGCTTAAATGCGCAGTTAGAAAAAGAACTTAACGCTTTACAAGAACGTGTTGCTTGTGAATGGAAAGAAACCGTTGATTCCCCAAAAGCATTAAAACGTTTTGCCCACTTTATTAATAACCCAATGCCTGATCCAACAGTGCAAACAGTAAAAGAACGATTTCAGCATCGTCCCGCACGTTTACATGAACGTATTGATATCAAACTGATAACTGAGGAGGCGCAATCATGAGCCAATGGATAGCTGTTTGCCAATTAGATGATATTACTCCGGGAACGGGTGTTTGTGCGCTGGTGGAACAAGATCACGTTGCTATCTTTCGCCCTTATTCTGATGCGCGTTTATATGCATTAAGCAATATTGATCCCTTTGCACATTCCAGTGTTTTATCTCGAGGATTAATTGCTGAACATGAAAACGAGTTGTATATCGTTAGTCCGCTAAAAAAACAGCATTTTCGTTTAGTTGATGGTTTTTGTCTTGAAGATGCGTCGTTTTCAATTGCGCATTTCGAAGTCAAGGTTGAAGACAATACAGTAAGCGTTCGTACTCGCCAGTAATTTAATAAATAGGGGAGTGAATATGGATTATTTTCCAATATTCTGTCAGCTCAAAGATAAACCGTGTTTATTAGTGGGTGGCGGTGAGATTGCTGAGCGTAAAGCCAGGTTGCTTATGGCAGCGGGGGCGATTATTTCTGTTGTCGCGCCTTCGTTTACTGAGCAGTTTATGCAATGGCACGCGGAGCAAAAACTAAACTGTATCACAGGGGGATTTGTTGCTGATTATTTGTTGGATAAATGGCTTGTTATTGCCGCAACAGATAGCGAGAAAGTGAATCAACAGGTTTTTCAAACGGCGACAGAAAAACAGATATTTTGTAATGTGGTTGATTCACCAGAGCAAGCCAGCTTTATTATGCCGTCTGTCATAGATCGTTCCCCTATTGTGGTGGCAATTTCATCGGGCGGAAAAGCACCTGTATTAGCCCGCATTTTGCGAGAAAAAATTGAGCAACTCCTCCCACATTATCTTGGCGCGCTAGCACAACTTGCCGGAAAATTACGCAATCAAATAAAACAGCGTTTTTCATCGATGAGTGCAAGACGTTATTTTTGGGAGCAGTTTTTTGCGGATAAATCATTACAAGCTGAAATAGAAGCACAAAGAAACGACGGTATCCAGCAACGTATTAGCGCACTATTATCTGAAAATCAGCAACCTCAAGGCAGTGTTGTTTTAGTCGGCGCTGGACCAGGTGATGCAGGCTTAATGACCATTAAAGGATTACAGCAGTGTCAACAAGCTGATGTGGTGGTTTACGATAGATTAGTGTCTGATGAAGTAATGGCATTAGTTCGTCGAGATGCACAACGTATTTATGTGGGTAAGCAAGCCGGTTTCCATTGTGTTCCTCAAGATGAAATAAATCAAACTTTGATAAAAGAAGCGACGGCGGGCAAACGAGTTGTGAGATTAAAAGGCGGAGATCCTTTTATTTTTGGTCGAGGGAGTGAAGAATTAGAAGCCTTGATTGAACATCATATCCCATTTTCAGTGATCCCAGGTATTACGGCAGCATCAGGTTGTACGACTTATGCAGGTATTCCTCTAACCCATCGAGATTATGCTCAAAGTGTTCGCTTTATTACGGGGCATGGAAAAGGCTTAAATGAAGCAGAGTGGCAATGTATTGCGCAAGAGAATCAGACATTGGTGTTTTATATGGGATTAAGCAAAGCCTATTATATTCAGCAAATGTTACTTAGCCAAAACGTGTGCACGACGATGCCTGTCGCTATTATTGAAAAAGGGACATTGACAACACAAAAAGTGATAATTGGTCAATTATGTCAATTGGCAGAGATGGCGGAAACAATGGAAAGCCCGGCACTCATTATCGTGGGGGAAGTTGTTAAATTGCATGAGAAGCTACAATGGTTTCAATCGAAATTGGCTAAATAGCTGAAAAAAATTGAAGTTATCATTTAAAAATTAAAAACCTCTTTAATATTTGATATGTATATTAAAGAGGTTTTTTTTATCTAATGCATAGAAATATAAATGAAAATATTTTTTAATTTCATTTCAATTAAACAATTAGATTAAAATTTAAAAATAAATAATAAAAGTGAATATTTAATAATCTATGGTAATTTTTAGGTTGGAATTATTATTCAATTTAAAGCTCAATTTACCGCTATTTTTAATTAATTTCGAACTGAAACTCTTTACTTATAAAGCATCATAAAGTTCTGCGAGTTGGATAAAATCCTTCCTGATTATATTAATTCTGTGAGCTACGTAGGTTTTCTATCTATAAAACTTGCGTGATGTTAATTAAATGTTTATTTGTTGTTTTACCTCTTGTGATATTTATTTTTTATTTTTCTAAGATAGAACCTTTGAGGGCTAAATAAAGTTAAGTGATAAGAATACCGCATTAATTGACAAAATTTACGATAAGTGTAAAAAAGAAGCGTGTTGTTATCACTTTTTATCTTGTCTATATCTTAAAACACATAAGGGTAGTCATTATTACAATCAAAATTTAACAACGACGCAAATCGTTAATTGAGCGGCCCCGCTATAAATTACTGTTTATTAGGAGAGGTATCCATGAAAAATAAAGCTGTGTTAGCGACGATGTTTCCGATTAGTATTATATCACTTGCCTTAACCTCTTTTTTTTCTCATGCAGTGACTCTTCCTGAAGGCACTATTCTGGCAAAACAACAACATATTGTTATTAATAATGGTACAGAGGTTTCGTCGCTTGATCCGCACAAAGTAGAAGGCGCACCTGAAGGTAATATTATTTTAAATTTATTAGAAGGGCTGACTTATGTTGGGCCTAATGGTGAGAGCATACCTGGTGTTGCACAGCGTTGGGAAACGAATGACAACAAGGCGTGGAAATTTTATTTGCGAGAAGATGCCAAGTGGAGTGATGGCACACCAGTGACAGCCGAGGACTTTGTTTACAGTTGGCGTCGCTTGGTTGATCCTAACACGGGGTCACCTTATGCCAGTTACCTTGAATATGCTTATGTTGAAAATGTTGCAGATATTCTTAGTGGTAAAAAATCCCCTGATACATTAGGTGTGAAAGCAATAAATCCTCATACCTTACAAGTGAATTTAACACAGCCAATCCCTTATTTGATTGATATGTTGAGTCACACGTCATTAAAACCTGTTAAAAAAGAAATTGTTGAAAAATATGGTGTGAATTGGACTCGACCAGAGAACTTTGTCGGTAATGGTGCTTATGTCATTGATAATTGGGTTGTGAATGAAAAGGTCACTTTAAAACGAAATCCGCTTTATTGGGATAATAAAAATACCATTATTGACCAAGCGATCTTTTTACCAATAAATTCAGAAACTAGTGATATTAATCGTTATCGTAGTGGTGAAATTGATATTACCAACAGCGCGATCCCGCCTGTTCTTTATAAAAAAATGAAACAAGAACAGCCTGAGAATTTACACGTTACACCTTATCTCTGTACTTTCTATTATGAACTCAATAATAAAAAAGCCCCTTTTGATGATGCACGAGTTAGGGAAGCCGTGAAATTAACGCTTGATAGACAAGTGATTGCCGAGAAAATAATGGGACAAGGGCAAATACCTGCTTACTCTTTTACACCATCGTTTATCGGGAATGGCAATTTTAAGCCACCTAAATGGGCATATTGGACACAACAACAACGTAATGAAAGGGCGCGCGAGTTATTAAAAGAGGCTGGGTTTGACAGCAAAAATCCGCTGACTTTCACACTGCTTTACAACACATCTGATCAAAATAAACAACAAGCGATTGCAGCTGCATCCATGTGGAAGAAAAGTATTGGCGCCAATGTTACGTTACAAAATCAAGAATGGAAAACAGCGCTTGAAAATCGTAATCAGGGTAATTACCAGGTCGCGAGAGCGACATGGTGTGCGGATTATAATGAACCAACCTCATTTTTAAACTCATTTCTTTCAAAAAGTAGCCTAAATACTGTTTTTTATGAAAACAAAGCGTATGACGACACATTAAATAATGCGTTGAATGCTGTTGATAAAAGTGCTCGCCATCAACTCTATCAACACGCTGAAGCCTTGCTAGATAAGGATTCTGCGATAGTGCCTGTTTATTATCGGGTCAGTGTTAGGTTAGTTAGTCCAAAAGTA
This sequence comes from Proteus sp. G2300, assembly GCF_009915965.1. Taxonomy (NCBI): domain Bacteria; kingdom Pseudomonadati; phylum Pseudomonadota; class Gammaproteobacteria; order Enterobacterales; family Morganellaceae; genus Proteus; species Proteus sp. G2300. Next base: position 317,627 of record NZ_JAABNK010000023.1, on the reverse strand, counting down.
GGTGGTTTTACAGGTAAAGACCCCTTTGATTATACGGACTTAAAGCGCTATTTTATAAAGGCAGATAACTAAAACTGGTAAGTTATGGGTATTCTATAGCAATATCTGATTTTAATTATCGAAAAGCAATTTTAATAAAGTACGACCCAAAAGTACTACACAAAAATATTACGGCATAAAAAATTATAATGTTATCAAACAAATATGTATTGATAGCAAATAAGCAATATTGATTTATTTTTTGTAAAAACAATAAATTGTGCGAAACGTTCCAAAAGCACAATGTAGCATCACAGAACGGTTGTTATACAACCCGCTCACTAACTGGGAGTAATTTATAAGATGAGAAGTTTAACTAAAAAGAGTGCGTTGGCGATTGCAATTGGTGCAATTTTTGGATTATCAACGCTAGCAGCACAAGCTGCTGTTGTGCCTGATGGGGTGAAATTAGCTGAAAAACAAGTGCTGGTACGTAATAACGGCTCTGAACCACAGTCACTTGATCCACATAAAATTGAAGGTGTACCAGAATCTGCATTAGCGCGTGATCTTTTCGAAGGGGTAACTATTGTTGGCCCTGATGGCGAAATTTTACCAGGCTCTGCGACTAGCTGGGAAAATAAAGATTTTACTGTTTGGACATTTAAAATTCGTGAAGGCGCTAAATGGTCAAATGGTGAGCCCGTTACAGCACAAGACTTTGTGTATAGTTGGCAACGTTTAGCGGATCCTAATACAGCTTCTCCTTATGAAAGTTATCTGCAATATGCGCATATTGTCAATATTGACGATATTATTGCAGGTAAGAAAAAGGCCACAGAATTAGGTGTTAAGGCATTAGATAACAATACATTAGAAGTGACATTATCAGAAGCGGTGCCTTATTTACCAAAATTATTAGCTCACTCCTCCATGTCACCCGTTAACCAAAGAGTGATTGAAAAATTTGGTGAAAAATGGACACAACCTGCTAATTTCGTCGGCAACGGCGCTTATAATTTAAAAGACTGGACAGTCAACGAACGTATTGTTTTAGAACGTAGCCCAACATACTGGGATAACAAAAATACCGTTATTGATAAAGTTACGTTCTTACCTATCTCATCAGAAGTGACTGATGTAAACCGCTACCGTGCGGGCGAAATCGATATGACATATAGCAATTTGCCGATTGAATTTTTCCAAAAACTGAAAAAAGAGATCCCCGATGAATTGCGTATAAGTCCGTATTTATGCACGTATTATTATGAAATTAATAATGAGAAAGCACCGTTTGACGATCCGCGTGTTCGAGAAGCACTTAAGCTCTCAATGGACAGAGATATCATCACTTATAAAGTGAAAAACCAAGGTGATATCCCTGCTTACGGTTTTACCCCACCATTTACTGATGGCATAAAAGAGAATAAACCTGAGTGGTTTGCTACTTGGACCCAAGAGCAACGCAATGAGAAAGCTCGTCAATTGTTAGAAGAGGCGGGCTATAACAAAGCCAATCCGCTGAAATTTAAGCTTTTGTATAACACGTCTGATCTTCACAAAAAAGTGGCGATTGCCGCATCTTCAATTTGGAAGAAAAACTTAGGTGCAGAAGTGTCTCTTGAAAACCAAGAGTGGAAAACTTTCTTAGATACGCGTCACCAAGGCACTTATGATGTTGCTCGTGCCGGTTGGTGCGCAGATTATAACGAACCTTCTTCATTCCTGAACATGATGCTGTCTTACAGCAGTAACAATACTGTTCACTATAAAAACACAGAATTTGACGCATTGATCAAAGAGTCTTTACGTGTGAAATCTGATGATGAACGTGCTGCTATTTATCAAAAAGCAGAAGGCGTATTAGATAAAGATTCCGCTATCGTTCCACTTTACTACTATGTAAACACCCGCTTAGTGAAACCTTATGTGGGGGGATATTCAGGTAAAGATCCATTAGATAATTTACATACTAAAGACTTGTACATTATTGCTAAGTAATCGGGCGAGGCCTTGTCTTTTTAAGGCAAGGTCTTTTTATCGTCACGCCTGAATAGGTTTGTGTTATAGGAACGGGCAATGCTCAAATTTATTTTTCGTCGCTTTTTAGAAGCGATACCGACTCTATTTATTCTAATAACGATTTCGTTTTTTATGATGCGCTTAGCGCCGGGTAGCCCGTTTACGGGTGAAAGAAAACTCCCGCCTGAGGTAATGGCAAATATTGAAGCGAAATACCATTTAAACGATCCCATTTATAAGCAATATTTCGATTATTTAATTCAGTTATCGAAAGGGGATTTAGGGCCTTCTTTTAAATATAAAGACTACAGTGTAAACACCTTAGTCGGTAAAGCATTCCCTGTATCAGCTAAATTAGGGTTGTCGGCATTTATTTTTGCCGTGATTTTAGGCGTGGGGGCAGGCGTGATAGCCGCACTGAATCAAAACACCAAATGGGATTATACCGTCATGACTTTTGCCATGACGGGGGTTGTCATACCGAGTTTTGTTGTTGCGCCACTGCTTGTGCTTATTTTTGCCATTACCTTAAGGTGGTTGCCTGCAGGGGGCTGGAATGGTGGTGCGGTGCAATACATGTTGTTACCAATGATTGCATTATCACTCTCTTACATTGCCAGTATCTCGCGTATTACCCGTAGTTCAATGATTGAAGTGTTACACTCAAACTTTATCAGAACGGCAAAAGCGAAAGGCTTGCCGATGAAAAGAATTGTACTGCGTCATGCTTTAAAACCTGCATTGCTACCTGTTATCTCTTATATGGGGCCGGCATTCGTCGGGATTATTACGGGCTCTATGGTGATTGAAACTATCTTTGGATTACCGGGTATTGGACAACTTTTCGTTAATGGTGCTTTAAACCGTGATTATTCATTGGTATTAAGTCTAACAATTATCGTAGGGGCATTAACGATTTTCTTTAATGCGATTGTCGATATTTTATATGCCGTTATTGATCCGAAAATTCGTTATTAATAGACACTGGAGCGCGTTATGTTATCACTGAAGGAAAACAGCGAAGCTCTGGGGAATTTCTCGGAGCAGCTAGATATTGAAGGTCGTAGTTTATGGCAAGATGCTCGCCGTCGTTTTATGCACAATAAAGCCGCGATCACGAGCCTTGTGTTACTTTTCTTTATTTTATTATTTGTTATTTTTGCCCCGATGCTATCGCCCTTTGTTTATGACGATACTGATTGGGAAATGATGTCAATGGCACCTGACTTTGCTTCTTCTCACTATTTTGGTACTGACTCATCTGGGCGTGATTTATTAGTACGTGTTGCGATTGGTGGTCGTATCTCATTAATGGTTGGTATTGCGGCTGCTTTTGTTGCGGTTATTGTCGGCACACTTTATGGCGCAATGGCAGGTTATATTGGTGGGCGTGTTGATTCAATCATGATGCGTTTACTCGAAATCTTAAACTCATTCCCATTTATGTTCTTTGTTATCTTATTGGTGACATTTTTTGGTCAAAATATCTTACTGATTTTTGTTGCGATTGGTATGGTCTCTTGGCTAGACATGGCACGTATTGTAAGGGGACAAACTTTAAGTCTAAAACGTAAAGAGTTTATTGAAGCGGCATTAGTTTGTGGTGTGTCATCACGTAATATCGTGTTAAAACATATTGTACCTAACGTGTTGGGCGTGGTTGTGGTTTATGCCTCGTTATTAGTGCCTAGCATGATTTTATTTGAATCCTTCTTAAGCTTCTTAGGATTAGGTACACAAGAGCCGTTAAGTAGTTGGGGGGCACTATTAAGTGATGGTGCAAACTCAATGGAAGTTTCTCCTTGGCTGTTACTTTTCCCAGCTTCGTTCTTAGTTGTCACCCTGTTTTGCTTTAACTTTATCGGTGATGGCTTACGTGACGCATTAGATCCGAAAGATCGTTAAGGAGAACAAAATGACAAATACAACAAACAAGTCGTTATTAAGTGTTAAAGATCTCAGCGTCACTTTCGGTACCGCAGATGGTGACGTCACCGCAGTTAATAAACTAAATTTTGAATTATCAGCAGGTGAAACCTTAGGTATTGTTGGTGAATCGGGTTCAGGTAAATCACAAACGGCTTTCGCCTTAATGGGATTATTAGCAAAAAATGGTCGCACAGCGGGTAGTGCTAACTTTAATGGGCGTGAGATCTTAAATCTTCGTCAAAGCGAATTAAATAAAATGCGCGCTGAAGAGATATCCATGATATTTCAAGATCCCATGACATCACTTAACCCGTATATGAAAGTTGGCGCACAGCTTATTGAAGTGTTGATGTTACATAAAGGCATGAGTAAAAATGATGCTTATGCAGAATCAGTGCGTATGCTAGATGCAGTAAAAATGCCTGAAGCCCATAAACGAATGAGTATGTATCCTCATGAATTCTCAGGTGGGATGCGCCAACGTGTTATGATTGCTATGGCATTACTGTGTAAGCCAAAACTTTTAATTGCTGATGAACCGACAACTGCACTGGATGTGACAGTCCAAGCGCAGATCATGACACTACTAAATGAGCTTAAAAATGATTTAAACACTGCAATTATTATGATCACCCATGACTTAGGGGTTGTTGCGGGAATTTGCGATAAAGTATTGGTGATGTATGCAGGACGCACCATGGAGTATGGAAATGCGCGTGATATTTTCTATCAACCTTCACATCCTTATTCTATCGGGTTGCTACAAGCTGTTCCGCGTTTAGATGGCGAAGATGAGCGCCTAGCGACCATTCCAGGTAATCCACCTAATTTATTACGCTTGCCAAAAGGTTGTCCGTTCCAACCACGCTGTCAGTATGCAACAGAGCAATGTTTGACGAATGAGCCTGAATTAGCGCAATTTGCACAAGGGCGATTACGTGCCTGTTTTAAAGCGGTGGAGGAATTGGTATGACGCAAGCCACATTACAAGATAGAAAAGTTATCCTTGAAGTGAATGATTTAAAAGTCTATTTCGATGTTCAAGATAATAAACAGTGGTTTTGGAAGGCGAAAAAAAGCTTAAAAGCCGTCGACGGTGTCACACTACGTTTATATGAAGGTGAAACTCTCGGTGTTGTTGGTGAATCAGGTTGCGGTAAATCGACTTTTGCACGAGCTATTATTGGTTTAGTCAAAGCTTCAGGTGGGACGGTCTCTTGGCTAGGTAATGATTTGCTAGGAATGGGCAATAAGCAATGGCGAGATATTCGCCAAGATATCCAGATGATTTTCCAAGATCCACTGGCTTCCTTAAATCCAAGAATGACGATTGGGGATATTATTGCTGAACCTCTTAAAACTTATCACCCTAAAATGAAACAGGCGCAGGTAGTTGAAAAAGTCAAAGCAATGATGATGCGAGTTGGATTATTGCCAAACTTAATCAACCGTTATCCTCATGAATTCTCAGGTGGGCAATGCCAGCGTATTGGTATTGCGCGTGCATTAATTCTAGAGCCTAAATTAGTGATTTGTGATGAGCCTGTTTCTGCATTAGACGTATCAATTCAAGCACAGGTTGTTAACTTACTTAAAGATATTCAAAAAGAGATGGGATTATCTTTGATTTTTATTGCGCACGATCTTGCTGTAGTAAAACACATTTCAGATCGTGTCTTAGTGATGTATTTAGGGCATGCAGTGGAATTAGGCACCTATGATGAGGTTTATCATCATCCATTACATCCTTATACCAAAGCATTAATGTCAGCAGTACCTATCCCTGATCCTGATAAAGAACGCAATAAGCATATTGATTTATTAGAAGGGGAGTTACCTTCTCCAATTAATCCGCCATCAGGTTGCATCTTTCGTACACGTTGCCCAATGGCTGATGAAGAATGTGCCAAAACACGCCCTTTATTAGAAGGGAGTTTCCGCCATGCCGTCTCTTGCTTAAAAGTGGATCCGCTTTAAGATTTCACTTATTTAAATTTGGCTACCACTACCAATGCCTGATATTTATCAGGCATTTTTCTATTAATAAAAAATTAAAATTTAATATTAGGATCATTTTTTGTATATCGAAATAACTATGTGAATTATATCACTGAGTCATATTTTCAATGTAATAGCTTATTGTTGACTATTTCATTGATATTCTGTTTTTTTTAGGAAAATTATGAAAAAAGTGCATAAAAACGCCCTTGATAGTATTTTCAAGCGCGTTATTTTCATCAACTGCTAATTAATCATTAAATCAGACTAAATCCAACCTTTAGTTCTAAAGGCTTTTAATGTAGTGACGAAATATCTCATCTCTTCGGGTGTGCCTAACGTTAAACGGCTCCAACCCAAAGCGGGTGGAAATTCACGTCCAACCATTATGTTCGCGTCTTTCATTCTATTTTGATAGGTTTTCACATCACCTTTAACTTTATGGAATATAAAATTGGCATGAGAAGGTGCGTATTCAATATCCAGCTCTTTTAAGACATCAACTACCATTTGGCGTGAAACATCAATCGACTTACGGCTATATTCCACATAGGCTTTATCTTTTAATGAGGCTAATGCGGCAACGGCACCTGCAGTATTAGTATTATCAATGGAAACAAACACATCAACATCCGCAACAACGTCAGGAACAGCAACACCATAACCCACACGAAGTCCTGCTAATGCATAAATTTTTGAGAAAGTACGAGCGACAATCAGATTTTTATATCCTGCTTCAACTAACGTAATTGCACTGGTAAATTCAGGTGTTGAAACAAACTCAGCGTATGCTTCATCAATGATAAAAAAGACATTCTCTTTTGCTGATTTTATCCAATGGGTTAAAGCTGCAGTTGGCGTCAACATTGCTGTTGGATTATTCGGATTACACAGATATACCATGCTGATGCCATCAAATTCTTGAGCTTTTTTTTGCATGGTTTCTAAATCAAAAGCTAATGTTTTATCAACAGGGATTTTAACGATTTTTACCCCTAAAGGTTCTGCATAAAGCTCTGCATAGTTAAACGTGGGATCAGGAACAATCAGTTGAATTGCTTTACCTTCTTTTTGTGCTTTGTTCGCAACATATTGCACTGCTGCTTGAATTGTCTCAGATGAGCCATTTCCTAAAGAAATATGCTTGTCTGAAAGTTTAAATTCTTTTCCTAACTTATTAATTAACTTGCTACGAGCATCATCTGGATATCTAAATGCATTAGGTAAGGCATTAATAATGGCCTGTTTAGCTTTTTGTGACATACCTAATGAGTTTTCATTGAAATTAAGCAGTAACGGATTTTCTGCATTAAAAACCAATTTATTTTTTAGTGTTTCATTGGCATAAACTGAACTCACAAAAGGACTTAATGATAATCCGCTAATAACTAGGCTTGATGATGTTAAAAATGACCGACGATTCATGTTATGTTTCCCAAGTAAATTATTCTATGTTTTATTAGTTCACATAGATTACTAAAAAAAAGAAAGAAGTAAATAAATATGATAAAATTATAATTATTTATTCATCTTATTTTTTGGGAACAAACAAATAGTTGAATGACTTTGAGATAAAATTACGATTACCTTTGCAATTCTTCAGTCTCTATTGCACATTTTTCCGCTTCAGCAATGATCCAGTTTTTAAATTTATCTTGCTTTGAGTTAGGCATAATTTCACTGGGTGAGAGTAAGTAATAGCTTGAACCATCATTAACAAAGCCGTGTGTGGCGATAAGCTGTTGATCTTTTAATTCATCTTGTACCATAAGAAAAGAGGCTATCGTCGTACCTAATCCCGCTAGAGCCGCCTGAATAGCCAGATAAAAATGTTCATACTGACTGGTACTGGTATAAGCAAATGTCATACCCGAATATTGATACCAATCTTGCCAAGCTTGAGGGCGCGATAGAGTCGTTAATTGGTTATTTACATGATGGATATTATTAGGCTTTATGACAGCTCCAATTTTTTCATCACACACTTTTTCTGCATAAATATTCTTATTCCATAAAAAATCATCCCGTCGAAAGGCCAAATCAACTCCTTCTTTATTAAAATCAATTGCACCTCCCGCGGCAACTAGGTGCAACGTGATTTCAGGATGTAATGCATAAAAGTGAGAAAGGCGAGGAATAAGCCATTTCATGGCAATAGTCGGTTCACATGAAACCACTAATACGGGATTATTTAAAGGTGAACGAAGATGTGTAACCGCGTCTTCAAGCTGTTCAAATATTGAAGAAGTTGTTTTATATAAATATCGTCCTGCTTCATTTAAATAAACTGCGCGATTACGGCGTTCAAATAAAGGAATACCTAATTCATCTTCTAATAATCGGACTTGTCGGCTTACCGCACTGTGTGTGACATGAAGTTGCTCTGCGGCACTGACAAAACTGCCCGTTTGTGCGGCACTATTAAAAAAACGTAAGGATGTTAAAGAGGGCATTTTCATAAAAGTAAGCCATAAAGTAAGTAATAAAATAGACGATGAAAACTTACAGATATATTGCAAGATAAATCGCTTTTTATTTTTAGTCAAATTAGCAAAATAGATTGTCTTATGGTGGATTAAATAGATTTTTTATTAAAATAAGAACCTATTTTATGTCACTTTTTATTACTTATAATTAACTCGAAAGTGAGAATAAGGAAAACAATGAGTGAGCTAATTGCTGTAGCGGTGATCACAATATTGGCAGTTATTAGTCCTGGGCCTGATTTTGCTATGGTGACAAAAAATAGTTATTCCTATGGTGTGAAAGTTGGACTTGTTACGGCGATTGGTATTGCGATTGGTGTTCAGATTCATGTTTTTTATACTGTATTTGGTGTTTCTTTTATTATTACAGGATCCCCAATACTCTTTTTTATGATGAAGTTATTCGGTGTGGGGTATTTAATTTATTTAGGCTTTAAATCATTAACCAATAAAACGCAATTAACGATTGAAAATGCGATAAATTCAGCCCCTAGTGCGTATCAGGCATTATGCAGTGGTTTTCTCACTAATGCACTAAATCCTAAAACAATGCTATTTGTTATTGCGCTTTATACACAAGTGGCTAATTTAAGTCACCCGCTCTGGATAAACCTTTCTTATGGCATGTTTATCTCTGTTGCACATTGGGTTTGGTTTAGCTGTGTTGCGTTATTTTTCTCTACGCCTTTATTACGAACAAAGATACTTTCGCATCAAAAAATCGCAGATAAAATGATTGGCGTATTACTCATTCTTTTGGGCGTTGGATTGCTGTTTATTTCAGTGAAATAAAAATATATCTAATAAAAAAAGGAGATCACATAATGATCTCCTTTTCTTTATTTTCAGTTACTATTTAGTTTGATTCAGGGAAAGTTAGTGTTGTTCCCGGTGCTTCACGACTAAGATGAATAAAATTTAAGTGTTTTTCATATTGGTCTAAAATATCCGTGATCACCTGCTCTTTGGTGTAATCCATTAAGTCATTACCTTGTGTACCTTCCCATAAATAGGTTTCTAAACGGTAATAATCTGATTTACCTCGGCGAGCACGATAGGTAAATGCGGGTACTGAATATTTTTGTGGCCAAATTTGATAAATAAAATTCTGTTCTTGATCGAGATCGACCACAAGCTCCAAATGATGTAAGCGTTCATTATCTTCAATTGGGTAAGAATTGAATTCGACTTTAGCTCCACGTAATAAAAGCTCTTTAGCAACATCTTGCATTGCTGGCATACAGGTTAAATCTAACATGCGTTGTGTATAGGTTGTTCCTGGGAAGTTCATAACCCGCCCTAAACGCTGTTTCCAATTCATCGTGGTATTACCATAAAGTGGCGCAGGTGCATTGGTGTTTAGAGAACTAACACGTCTAAAATCTTCGACTTTTAATGATTTATAAAGCCCTGCCATAATAAAAAAAATAACAAAACTGAAGGGCAATCCCATGATAATTGTTGTGTTTTGTAATGCCGAAATACCATCGGCCATTAACATACCTAATGTTAACAATCCAATGGCAATAGACCAAAAAATACGAAGCCAGTTGGGTGCATCGTTATTAACATGACTTAATTGAGAGGTGAAATTACCTAATACTAATGAACCGGAATCGGCTGAGGTGACATAAAATAATAGCCCCGTAATTGTAGCGACAGAAGCCGTTAAACCAAAACCGGGGTAAAGTTCTAATAAGGAATAAAATCCTTTTTCAGGTGCTTCTAATACTGTTTGTGCTAGTTCTTTATTGCCGTGGATCACTTCATATAATGCGCTGTTACCAAAAATAGATAACCATAACAGTGTAAAAACAAAGGGAATAATTAATGTGCCTATGACAAACTGTCGAATAGTTCGTCCTCTTGAGATCCGTGCTAAAAATAGACCAACAAAAGGTGACCATGCAACCCACCAAGCCCAGAAAAATAGTGTCCAGCTATTCATCCAATCTGTTGGTTTATCAAATGCAAAGCTATTTAACGTCATCCCTAAGAAACGATTAGTATAATCACCGACATTTAATACCAATGCATTTAATAAAAATTCAGTATCACCTGCAAATAAGATAAATAAAATAAGTCCCAAGGCGAGTAATACGTTCAGTTCAGATAAAATTCTGATCCCTTTATTGACACCTGATGTTGCCGAAATAACCGCCATAATAACTGATAATAGAATTAATCCTCCTTGAACACCCAACCCTTGAGGTAAATCAAAAAGAACTTTTAGACCATAATTAAGTTGTACAACACCAATACCTAATGTTGTTGCAATACCAAAAATAGTTCCTAATACAGCAGCGATATCAACAGTATGACCAATTGGGCCATAAATACGATTTCCAAAGATAGGATAAAGTGCAGAACGTATAGTCAATGGTAAATTGTAACGATAACTAAAATAGCCTAGTGCAATACCAATAAGTGCATACATAGACCAGCCCGTCAGGCCATAGTGGAATAAAGTCCACACCATCGACTGACGGGCTGCTTCTATTGTTTCACCTTCGCCAGTTGGCGGTAACATATATTGTGTAATGGGTTCTGCCACAGAGAAAAACATCAAATCAATCCCAATACCTGCTGCAAATAACATTGCAGACCAACTTAAAACACTAAATTCAGGTTTTGATTGTTCAGGTCCTAATTTGATATTTCCAAAACGAGAAGTGGCAACAAAAATAACAAAAACAATATATAACGTTGCTGCCAATAAATAGTACCAACCAAAGGTTTTTGATACCCATCCCAGTGTTGCCACAATCCATGTATTTGCTGTTTCTGTCATGAGAATCGTGAAAAAAGAAAACGCTAAAATTAGCGTTGCTGAAGCGAAAAAAACGACAGAGTTTAGCTTGTCTTTCTGGGGTTTTTTTGTGCTGTTAAGAGTTGTCATCAGAAATTCCAAAAATTTATTTATCTAAAAGTTAAAAGTTGCATTCTTTGTTAACTAATTGAATTAGTTGCAAAGATTCAAATTTTCACAATGTCCTCCCATGTTTATTTGTAAACTAATTGTGATAAACAATAGTTAATATTGATTGAATGTTCAATTAAAAAAACGTTTAATAAATGTGTTCAATGTATTTTTTAGGTCTTTAAAACATGCCGAAGATAGGAATGCAGTCGATACGTAAACAGCAATTAATCCAAGCGACGTTAGCAGTCATTAATGAGGTTGGAATGCAAGAGGCGAGTATCGCATTGATAGCTCGAAAAGCCGGTGTTTCTAACGGCATTATTAGCCACTACTTTCGTGATAAAAATGGATTATTGGAAGCTGCCATGCGCCATATTCAATATCAATTAGGTTTTGCGGTGGCGATACGCTTAAGAATGTTAAGTGATGCAACACCTAAACAACGCATCCAAGCCATTGTTGAGGGTAATTTTGATACCACTCAAACCAGTGAAGCTGCGATGAAAACATGGTTAGCGTTTTGGGCAAGTAGTATGCATCAGCCTAATTTGAATCGTCTACAAAAGGTCAATGATAAAAGGCTTTATTCCAATTTAAGTTACGAGTTTGGGCGTGTTCTTGCTAAAGATCAAGCTCGTTTGGCTGCAAAAGGGTTAGCCGCATTAATTGATGGCTTATGGCTACGAAGTGCATTGAGTAATGTCCCTTTTTCTCTTGATGAAGCTAAAACCATTACCAATGAATATATCGATATGCAACTTGCAAATCGGAGCCCAATAAAGACCTAAAAAAACCAATAACAAAGGAGAAACTATGCCAAACCCACCGTTACAGAAACTTTATATTCATGGTGGATATGTTGATTGTGCACAACCGGAATGTGAGCAATTTGAAGCGATTAATCCAGCTAATGGCGAAGTGATCGCACATTTACAGTCCGCGAGTGAAGAAGATATCAATTGGGCCGTTGAAAGTGCTAAACAAGGACAAAAAATATGGGCCGCAATGACAGCAATGGAACGCTCTCGAATTTTACGACGTGCTGTTGATATTTTGCGTGAACGTAATGATGAATTGGCTCATTTAGAAACCTTAGACACAGGCAAACCGCTATCTGAAACACGCTATGTTGATATTGTGACGGGAGCTGATGTTTTAGAGTATTACGCAGGTCTGATCCCAGCCCTTGAAGGGGAGCAAATTCCGCTTAGGGAAACCGCTTTTGTTTATACGCGACGTGAGCCTTTGGGAATTGTTGCTGGGATTGGTGCTTGGAATTATCCCATTCAAATCGCGTTGTGGAAATCGGCACCTGCACTTGCCGCGGGTAATGCGATGATCTTTAAACCGAGTGAAATGACTTCACTTACGGCATTAAAATTGGCTGAAATATACACCGAAGCGGGATTGCCGAAAGGGGTTTTTAATGTTGTTACAGGAAAAGCCAATGTAGGACAGTGGCTAACACAACATCCTGATATTGCTAAAGTTTCCTTTACTGGTGGAATTGAAACCGGTAAGAAGGTGATGTCAAATGCCTCTGCATCAAGTTTAAAAGAAGTGACAATGGAGCTTGGTGGAAAATCGCCTTTAATTATTTTTGATGATGCAGATTTAGATACCGCCGCTGATATTGCGATGATGGCGAATTTTTATAGTTCAGGGCAGGTGTGTACTAATGGTACTCGTATTTTTGTTCCTGAAAGATTAAAACCTGCATTTGAAGCGAAAATTACAGAGCGCGTATCACGTATTAGGATCGGTTCTCCTCTTGAAATGGATACTAATTTTGGTCCATTGGTCAGTTTTCCTCATCTTGAAAAAGTCTTGAATTATATTGAGTTAGGTAAAACTCAAGGGGCGAGATTACTTTGCGGTGGTCATCGTCTATTGGAAGGCAATTTGGCTCAAGGCGCTTATGTTGCCCCTACCGTTTTCACAGATTGCACTGATGATATGAAAATCACGCAAGATGAAATTTTCGGCCCTGTGATGAGTATTCTCAGTTATCAAACTGAAGATGAAGTGATTTTACGCGCAAATAATAGCGTTTATGGTTTAGCTGCAGGTCTTGTCACCAAAGATCTCACAACAGCTCACCGTGTTATTCACCAATTAGAAGCTGGTATTTGTTGGATTAATACATGGGGAGAGTCTCCAGCAGAAATGCCAGTGGGTGGCTATAAACATTCTGGCGTAGGGCGTGAAAACGGGCTTGTTACATTACAGAATTATACTCAAATAAAATCAATTCAAGTTGAACTTGGGGAGTTTTCATCCGTTTTTTAATCCATTCTTTTTTTAATGACTGAAACAGAGGAGATAACAATGGTCTATGACTACATTATTATCGGTGCTGGTTCAGCCGGTAACGTTCTTGCTACCCGCTTGACAGAAGATCCTGAAGTTACTGTGCTGCTCCTTGAAGCTGGAGGTCCGGACTACAGGTTCGATTTTCGCACACAAATGCCAGCGGCATTAGCTTATCCGTTACAAGGTAGGCGATATAACTGGGCTTATGAAACTGAGCCTGAACCCTATATGAATAACCGACGAATGGAATGTGGTCGTGGTAAAGGGCTTGGTGGATCATCATTAATCAATGGTATGTGTTATATTCGCGGTAATGCGATGGATTTTGATGGTTGGGCTAAATTACCCGGTCTTGAAGAGTGGGATTATTTAAGCTGTTTGCCTTATTTTCGTAAAGCTGAAACACGTGATATTGGTGCTAATGATTACCATGGTGATAAAGGGCCCGTAAGCGTGACTACGCCGAAAAAAGGCAATAATATCTTATTTCAAGCAATGATTGAGGCTGGTGTACAAGCGGGATATCCAAGAACGGTTGACCTTAACGGCTATCAGCAAGAGGGTTTTGGCCCGATGGATAGAACCGTCACACCTAAAGGTCGTCGAGCAAGCACAGCAAGAGGCTATCTTGATCAAGCCAAAGTACGTAAAAACTTAACGATTGAGACTCATGCGACAACAGATATCATCGAATTTGAAGGTAAAAAAGCCGTGGGTGTTCGTTATTTTTCAGGAGAAAACACCACACCTCATCGTGTCAAAGCCAATCGAGAAGTCTTACTTTGCGCTGGTGCAATTGCTTCGCCTCAAATTTTGCAACGTTCGGGGGTGGGGCCTGAAAAGGTATTAAATGAATTTAATATTTCACCTGTACATGTATTACCGGGTGTTGGGGAAAATCTGCAAGATCATTTAGAAATGTATTTGCAGTATGAATGTAAAAAACCTGTTTCACTTTATCCTGTTTTAAAATGGTATAACCAACCTAAGATTGGTGCGCAATGGTTATTTCAAGGAACAGGTATAGGTGCAAGTAATCAATTTGAAGCTGGGGGATTTATTCGCTCTAGCGAAAAATACGCGTGGCCTAATATTCAATTCCACTTTCTGCCCGTCGCCATCAATTATAATGGGACCAATGCCGTAGATATTCATGGTTTCCAAGCACATGTGGGATCGATGCGTTCACCTAGTAGGGGGCGAGTAAAATTAGCATCTACAGATCCTCATCAACATCCAAGTATCTTGTTTAATTACATGTCCACAGAACAAGATTGGGAAGAGTTTCGTGCAGCAATTCGGATCACACGAGAAATAATGGCACAACCTGCATTAGATCCTTATCGTGGAGAAGAAATTAGCCCTGGGAAACACATTCAAAGTGATGAAGAACTTGATGCTTTTGTTAGAGAACGAGCAGAAACGGCATTTCACCCTTGTGGTACTTGTAAAATGGGTACAGATGAAATGGCGGTTGTTGATGGGGAAGGTCGAGTACATGGTATTAAAAACTTAAGAGTTATTGATGCATCTATTATGCCTTTAATTATTACAGGTAATTTGAATGCGACTACCATTATGATGGCAGAAAAGCTAGCTGATAAGGTAAGAGGAATAGCACCTTTACCTAAAAGCGAGGCTGACTATTACGTTGCAGGTGATCAACCTGCGAGAAAAATAAATTTAAACGCCTAATTTACTGGTTATAAAAGAGGAATGTAAATTCCTCTTTTATATTTTTATCACTGTCTTTTTTCTATAACTATAAATATTGTTTATGTAAGTGATGCGTGTATAGGTGAAAAATGTTATTAATTTCTATCATAAATATTTCTAAATAAAATTACTTTATAAGACATGTTCAAAATAACGAGATAAATTCAAGTAAGACAACGATTTTTCTCCTATATTTGTGATGAAAGTCAACTCTCCTTAAATGAAGCATTCCATTAATTATAATAAACAGACGACGAAAACGTTTGCATAATATTTTTATGTAGATAGAATTCGTCAGATTTTTTTGGCCTGGTGAAATTAATAGGGGGTTAAAGTGTCTCAGGACAACAATTATAGTCAGGGCCCTGTGCCCATATCCGCAAGAAAGGGTGGATTAGCGTTAACCTTTGTGATGTTGGGATTAACGTTTTTTTCAGCCAGTATGTGGACTGGCGGCGCTCTTGGTACTGGTCTCTCCTTTAATGATTTCTTCCTCGCAGTTCTAATTGGTAATCTTCTTCTTGGTATCTACACCGCATTTCTTGGTTTTATTGGTTCAAAAACGGGTCTCACTACACATCTCCTCGCGCGTTACTCTTTCGGTATTAAAGGTTCTTGGCTTCCCTCATTTTTACTCGGTGGTACTCAGGTGGGTTGGTTTGGTGTGGGGGTGGCAATGTTCGCCATTCCGGTAGGAAAAGCCACAGGTATTGATATTAATCTCCTTATCGCCATTTCCGGCATCTTAATGACCATCACTGTATTCTTCGGTATTTCTGCGCTCACTGTTCTCTCTATCATTGCTGTTCCCGCTATAGCCATCCTCGGAAGTTACTCTGTTTATCTTGCGATACATGATTTGGGGGGGCTTTCGACATTGATGGCAGTAAAACCTGCCCAACCATTAGATTTTAATTTAGCACTAGCGATGGTTGTGGGATCCTTTATTAGTGCGGGTACATTAACTGCTGATTTCGTGCGGTTTGGACGCAATCCTAAAGTTGCGGTGGTTGTCGCCATTATTGCCTTCTTCTTAGGAAATACCTTGATGTTTGTCTTTGGTGCTGCGGGCGCGGCTTCACTGGGAATGGCTGATATTTCTGATGTTATGATTGCACAAGGATTATTGCTTCCTGCAATCGTGGTGCTGGGGTTAAATATCTGGACAACGAATGACAATGCGCTATATGCATCAGGATTAGGTTTTGCCAATATCACCGGTTTATCAAGTAAAAAGCTTTCAGTGATAAACGGTATTATCGGTACGTTGTGTGCATTATGGCTTTATAATAATTTTGTCGGTTGGTTAACCTTTTTGTCTGCTGCAATTCCACCTGTAGGTGGCGTTATTATTGCAGATTATCTGATGAATAAGGCACGCTATAACACCTTTCATGTTGCTACAATGCAATCGGTTAACTGGGTAGCGCTACTTGCTGTCGCTATCGGAATTGTTGCAGGACATTGGTTACCGGGTATTGTACCTGTTAATGCTGTATTAGGTGGAGCAATAAGTTACGCTGTGTTAAATCCAATATTAAATCGTCGTACAGCGCGACAAGCGGAGATAAGTCATGCTGGGTAAAAATATCGAACAAATTAATCATGCTCGTCTTGCTGGAAAAGACGGTTTGTGGCGCATTACGCTAAAAAACAACAAAATTAAAGCAATAGAACCACAACCTGAAAATAATTTTCATCCTGAAGCATTAGATGCACAGAGTGGCTTAGTTCACGCTCCTTTTGTTGAACCTCATATTCATTTAGATACAACTCAAACCGCAGGGCAACCGAATTGGAATCAATCGGGAACATTATTTGAAGGTATTGAGCGTTGGGCTGAAAGAAAAGCACTGTTAACTCATGATGATGTTAAACAACGTGCATGGCAAACACTTCAATGGCAAATTGCTAATGGTATTCAGCATGTTAGAACCCATGTGGATGTTTCTGATGCTTCACTCACTGCATTAAAAGCCATGTTAGAAGTGAAAGAAGAAATTAAACCTTGGGTTGATTTACAAATCGTTGCTTTCCCTCAAGAAGGTATTTTGTCTTACCCTAATGGCGAAGCTTTATTAGAAGAAGCATTAAAATTAGGCGCAGATGTTGTTGGCGCTATTCCTCATTTTGAATTTACACGTGAATATGGTGTTGAATCACTCCATAAAACCTTTGCGTTAGCACAAAAATATGATCGTTTAATTGATGTTCATTGTGATGAAATTGATGATGAACAATCACGTTTTGTTGAAACTGTTGCGGCGTTAGCTCATAAAGAAAATATGGGTTCACGAGTGACAGCAAGTCATACAACCGCTATGCATTCTTATAATGGGGCTTATACTTCACGTTTATTCCGATTGCTAAGAATGTCAGGTATTAACTTTGTGGCAAATCCTCTGGTGAATATTCACTTGCAAGGCCGTTTTGATACCTATCCAAAACGTCGAGGTATTACTCGCGTAAAAGAGATGTTAGAAAGTCATATCAACGTCTGTTTTGGCCATGATGATGTTTTTGATCCTTGGTATCCATTAGGTACGGCAAATATGCTCCAAGTCTTGCATATGGGGTTACATGTTTGCCAATTAATGGGTTATGGTCAAATTGATAATGGATTACAGTTAATTAGCCACAACAGTGCTAAAACATTGGCTTTAACGGATTATGGTGTTGAAGTAGGAAACAGTGCAAACTTTATTATTCTGCCAGCAGATAATGGATTTGATGCTTTACGTCGCCAAGTGCCAGTACGTTATTCAATTCGCCAAGGTAAAGTCATTGCACAAACAGAGCCTGCAAAAACAGAAATTATGTTAGATAAGCCAACTCGAATTACTTACAAATAATTATTAATTTATATTAATAATGGATCAGTAAATAATAACTGATCCATTATCTCCGAATTTTCTATCGCCAAATATAATCCCAAAAGGCAAAAATAATCACAGGGGTAGCAATCACATCTGCCACAAGAGTGATCGGGGTAATGATAATATTGTCAGCTAAATTACCAGGTTTAAATGAGTCGCTCTTTTCATAAGTATACAGTTCGACTTTATATTTTTCGTTTAATATTCCTTTCAATGTTTCAGGCATTTCCATAACGGCTTTCTGAAATACATATCCTTTAATAGGTATTGCTTTAAATCCTAAATCTTTTATTACTTCTTAAACATTTAAATCGATTATCTGCACATTTCCCTGCAATCATGCGCTATAAAAAAGCCCATGTATTGGGAATACCTGATAATTATCGCTTTAACGCTCCGGCATTAATTGAACTTCTCGAACAGAAAGTTCAGCCTTATTTGTTGATGGAAGCAAGGGTTTTAATTAAGCAACTGATTTTCATTGATAAAATGCTCAGCTTGAAAGATAAGGCTGAGCGTTTTTTTATATTTGTTGTCTTTATTGATTGTTTTTTCTGATCAAAGCCGCTAATTGTGCAAGCTCTTCATCACTTGCACGTTCAAAATCGTGAGATGAAAGATAACCAGGATATTTATCAAAGAAAATCTTCTGCTTATTTTCAATGGGCGTCCATTTCGTCATATCACCTGTGCCATGCATTGGGCTAAGTTTACTATGAACATGATCAACACCAAATCCTTCAAAAAACATTCCTGAACGAGAAACATCGGGAAATGTTTTATCTAAGATCTTAGCGACTTTTTTGGTCGCAATAACGAGTAAGGCTAAAGCTTCGTCACTTAAGTCAAACGCATAACTTGGATAGTGTTTTTTAGGAATAACAACAGTAAAGCCTTTGGTATTAGGAAATATAGAGAGGAAAGCGAGATGGTGATCATCTTCCCAAATTTTATGGCAAGGTGCTTTTCCCGCAACAATTTGACAGAAAATACAGTTATCCATAGTAGTAGCCCCATAATAAGATTACTCGTCATACTTCAAGTTGTAGCATTGTTGGGCGGTATTCATCGCAATTACCGCCTATCTGTAATTTGAATTATTCAGAGCATAAGATGGTTAAAGTAGGTTTCTTTCAGCTAAATCAAGTGCAAAGTAAGACAGAATTAAATCCGCACCCGCACGTTTAATTGAACCTAAAGTTTCCATTACCACCCGATCTTCATCAATCGCACCTGCTAATGCCGCAAATTTAATTTGTGCATATTCACCGCTGATTTGATAAGCCGCTAAAGGTAATAACGTACGTTCACGCACATCGCGAATAATATCTAAATAAGCACCTGCGGGTTTTACCATCAGCATATCAGCGCCTTCTTGCTCATCAATTAATGATTCACGAATTGCTTCACGGCGATTCATTGGATTCATTTGATAGGTTTTGCGATCGCCAATTAAGCGTGATCCTGCCGCATCACGGAAAGGACCATATAATGCAGAAGCGAATTTAGTAGAGTAAGAAACAATACCTGTGTCGCTAAATCCCGCTTTATCAAGTGCGACACGAATGGCCGCAACTTGTCCGTCCATGGCGGCTGATGGTGCAATAAAATCAGCACCAGCTTGTGCGGCTGCAACAGCTTGAAGCCCTAAATTATAGATAGTTTCATCATTATCAACATGTTCTCCATGTAAAACACCACAGTGACCATGTGACGTATATTCACAAAAACAGGTATCAGACATCACAATCATTTCTGGTACGGCATCTTTACAAATACGAGACATACGAGAAACTAAGCCATCACTTTTCCAAGCATCACTCCCAGTTTCATCAAGGTGATGAGATACCCCAAAAGTCATAACAGTTTTAATGCCTGCTTTTGCTATACGTTCAATTTCATAAGCTAGACGCTTTTCAGGAATACGAACAACACCCGGCATACTTTTAATAGGTTGATAATCATCAAGCCCTTCTTCTACAAATATAGGTAGAGCAAGGTCATTCTTAGTTAGTGTTGTTTCTTGAAAGAGTGCGCGCAGGTTTTCTGACTGGCGTAGTCTTCTTAATCGCTGGATGGATTGTTCGTTGCTCACAATATCTCCTTTTTATGGCCAGTGCTAATAAGTATTTACTAAAGTATTATAAACCTTAATATCTATAGATAATAGATACGCTATAGTTGCTAACTTATCTGTTCGTCATGATATTGTTTATATACTTCAAGTCGCAGTGTTGTTGACTACGTTTACTCGCACTTGTCGTATGCTCCTAGCGACTTATTCACTTGTCACCTAGCCGTCTGCAAATTATTTAGAATATAAAAAATAGAAGAATAAGTGATGGGAGAGGGAAAAGAAAAAAGAGCAGGATAATCTCTACTCTTTATATTGATTGTTATTCATGTTGCTGATGAAATAATTATTTTTTCTGCTCTTCTAACGCGGAGGTCAATTGAATTTTACAAGCGGCAACAATTTGAGTTAGACCTTCTTGAAATTCTGCTCGAGAGCCAATTTCAGCTTTTGCGTCACGTAAAGAATTAACAACTTCGATAGTACCTTCAGTAAATTGTGCTTCAGTCGCTTCTAATTTTGCAAAATCAAATTTCTTTGCATTTAAAGAGGCTACTGCATCTTTAGCAATTTTCTCTGCTGGCTCTTTTGTATCATAAGCTTTAATTGAGATATCTTTAAAGGTATCACAGTAATCATCAGCCATTTTTGTTGGGTTAGCAAAAGCAACAGCGGGCAATAATAGCAGAGATAAGAGAAGTGGTTTCATTTTAGCCTCATGTTTATTTTTTAGTACATACTTATTAAGTGTAACATATAAACAGGGAGGACGATAAATCAGAATAAGTGTAAAAATATAAAATGTTAAATTTTTTAATCCGGAAGAATCTAAATTTATTGCTATAATTGTGTTTAAGGACAATAAGCTAGCCGTTCATTTATTAATTAGTTTTTATATTTGGTAATAAATAAAATAACGTAATTGTAGTGATATTAGGATTTATCTTTATTTTGGTTAATGAAAAATAGTAGTTTAAATGTAAAAAAGAGTAAAGTCATAATTTATTAACATTAAGAACAATGTCATTCACTGCATCTTATTGCTTGATTTATAATCAATGTGGTTAGGTTGGTTAGGTTGGTTAGGTTGGTTAGGTTGGTTAGGTTGGTTAGGTTGGTTAGGTTTTTGATCTTATTCCTTGATTTAAATAACATTAAAAATATTTAACAAAAAAATGTTATTCATATAATTAGCTAAAAATAACGAAAAAACAAAATCATTATCATTTATAAAATATGAAAACATTTTTAATAAGAGAAATAATAAGAAAGATGATGCGAAAAAATCCCCTCTATAAAGGTAGAGGGGTAGCTAAATGAATAAAGAATGGTTTATTTCGAGACTGAGTATATAGGAATTTAAAACTAATTTTTGTTTATTTGTGCAGCACAAAAAGTTCAGAAAATAGAATAAAAATATGTACTAGTACCCAATCCAAAATAAATCAATTATTGGCGATAAACAGTTTTAATTTGGCTAATAGTATTACGGAATGTTTCTGCTTGTTTTTCGTCATCAACTTCTGCAATAGCGCGCTCAATATTCAAAATAATACGTCCAGCATCAGCTTGGCCTAATGCTTTTAACATATAAGTGACAAGCGTTTTTAAACAAGCCACTTCTTCTGCCAATGTTTCAACATCTGCTTGTGTTTTAAATTTTTCGTTCATTATCTACTTCCTTTGTCTTTAATTGGCTCATAACATTAAATTAGGCTGATAGAATAGCAAAGTCTTGACGAGGGATGAATAGTATAGCTTCAAGCATTTTATAAGATTGAGCCTGTTAGTGTGGCAATTAAGTAAAATAATACGCTCTCTCATTGATTTACTAAAATCGCGCTATACTTTGCATATCAATCGAGAACGAGGCGCAGTAAATTTATTGTGATTAATAATAAGAAAAAAGCAGGAAATGGTGAAGGAGCATAAGATGAAAAAAGAGCAACTATTACATGCAATAACACATTATCCAGTGCTTTATCAGCGTAAAACAGGAAATACACATAAAGGCACGTTTGGAACAATCGGTATTATTGGGAGTGCTGAAGGAATGAGTGGTGCCATCGTACTCGCGGGTAAAAGCGCATTAAAAGCGGGGTGTGGAAAAGTTTTCCTTGGTTTTGCGCAATCACAATTGCCTCTTCCTTTTATTGATAGTGCGCCAGAACTCATGCTAAAAACAGCGTCTGCGTTAGTTGATAGGCAAGATATTTCTGCTTGGGCGATTGGTTGCGGGTTGGGATTGTCAGCAAATTCTGAAAATATTTTATTAAATATATTAGCCCAACGTGATGAAAACCAACCTTATGTTTTTGATGCTGATGCGCTAGTGTTGATGGCAAAATTAAAATCACAAATCTCACTTAATCAACATTGTGTATTAACACCCCACCCTAAAGAGGCTGCTATCTTGCTTGATTGTACGCTGAGTGATATTCAAAATAACCGAGTACAAGCAGCTAAAGAAGTCGCAAAACTTTACCATTGTTGGGCAATTATCAAAGGACAAAATACGGTTATTACTTCCCCTAAAGGTGAAATAACAATCAATACTACGGGTAATAGTGGATTATCCACAGCAGGAAGTGGTGATGTATTAACTGGTATAATGGGCAGCTTTTTAGCACAAGGAATGGCAATGTCCGATGCGGTTAAAAGTGCAGTTTGGATACACGGTATTGCTGCTGATATTTTAGTTGAAAAAGGCATTGGACCGATAGGATTAACGGCTTCAGAGTTGATTAATACTGTCCGTGATGTGCGTAATCAAATATGGAGGCTAACACAGCAACATAATGCCGATTATTTTGAATAAGATCTTTTGTTTTTTCGTATAACGTATTAATAATTAAAGTAGGTTTATATTAAGATTAGATTGTTTTTAGTTAATTCACTCACAGTAATCTTTGGGTTATTGCGGTAGGATTAAGGCAAATGGAGTGTTGAGAGGGGTTATTATGTATAAAACGATTTTAGTACCTATTGATATTGTAGAAGAAGAGTTAACCAGTAAAGCGGTACGACATGCGGTATATTTAGCAAAAGAAACAGGGGCTAATTTACATTTAATTCATGTTCTTCCTATCTCTTCGGCAATCATTAATGCTTATTCACTGGGTTATCCAGAAATTAAAGATAAAGCGACAGTGAAAGCAGAAAATGATATGCAAATGTTGGTAGATTCGGTGGATTTACCTGCTGAAAAGGTCGCTTATACGGTTACTTTTGGTTCACCTCGTGATGAAATTTTAGTTACAGCAAAAGATATTCAAGCCGACTTAATTGTTATTGGCTCACGTAGACCTAATATCAGTACCCATTTATTAGGTTCAACAGCTGCGGGCGTAGTTCGTTACGCGGAAATTTCAGTGTTAGTTGTTCGTTAATATATTCATTAATATGCTGTGAGTATTCCTCATGGCATATTCTTTTGCGTAGTATATCTTATTTATTTAATAAGCCATTTATTGAGTAAACACTCTATAGAGTGAATAATAATGGAAAAATTTACCCAAGAACTTTTAAGTCTCGATCATTTTATTCTACGCATCTTACGCTATTATGTAATAGGCTCTATTTTCTTTTTCTTAGGATTATTACCTGGTGTATTAGGTTTTTATTTGATTGAAGGACATACTTTTATGGAATCCTCATTAAATGCAATATCCATGTTAAGTGGTCAACCAGTAGAGCCTGCACCTGCAACCCCAACAGGGCGCTTTTTTATTGCAATTTATGGTTTGTTTCTTCAGTGTGTTTTTATTTTATCAATTGGGCTTGTTGTCACACCTTTTATTCACCGACAATTGCATAAATGGCATCTTGAGGAAGATTAAATAAGCAAGCTATGGGGTTAACGCTACAATAAAAACAGACAATAATCTGATAATGAGGAGTTACTATGTACAAAACAATTCTAGTACCTGTTGATATTTCAGAAGATGAGTTAACGACGAAAGCCTTACAACACGCTGTTTATATTGCCAAACTAGAAGGTGCAAAGTTGCATCTTTTTCATGCAATTCCTGATATTTCACGCTTTTCTATTAGCTATAGTTATCACTATGATATGTTGAGCTCTTTTGCTAACAAAGCACTTGAACGTGTACAAGAACAACTGCAAGAATTAGCTAATGGTATTGATCTACCTAATGAACAAGTAGAGTATTCAGCCGTATTTGGCTCTGCAAGAGATAAAGTTTTAGAGTTAGCTGAAAAAATTAATGCTGATTTGATTGTGATTGGTTCACGTCGTCCAAGTATTTCAACGCACTTATTAGGTTCAAATGCATCAGGTATCGTTGCTTATGCTAAGCAATCTGTTTTAGTTGTTCGCTAATATTTTTCATAAAGTAAAAAATAGCAAAAGCCTCTAACTTATTTAGGGGCTTTTTTACTTTAGTTTATAAAAAATTATTTATCATTTTGGATATACATTTTCACCTCAATACTAGATAAAAAATATAGATAGGGCGCAGTTGTTCATTAATGCGGTTTTTATTTAAACATAAAGGAACTCATTGATTGAGAATGATAGTCATTCTAAAGTGAGGACTGTTGTTTTTAAATTAGAGACAAATATTATGTTGAATAACCCAAATTTTATTGTCATGGATGTTGAAAAATTTCCTATTGTAACCATGAAAATATTTCCAGAAACGTTGGAAGATGCCAATAACTGGATTGCTGAAATGAATGTTGTATTAAACGAAGAACAAAAATTTGTATTAGTTTATCCATCTATTAATAAAAAAGAGAAAGAGCATAAAAAAGAAGATATGGAAGGAATGAAAGCGGTAAGGCGTTGGCTAAAAGAGGGTAAGGCCCTGCTTAGTGAATATTGTGCGGGTATGATAATGACAGCCAACCCTCAAAAAGAGGATAAAGAGCAATTGATGCCATTATCATCTGTTATTTCTGCCGTTTATGGTGTTCCCGTATTTGTTGCAGAAACGCTGGATGCATCTTATGTTAAAGCAAATGAGTTAGTTGAATAATTAAATTTTATTATAAAATGACGTAATAGATTACTTTAGGTGCTAATTTTTTTGGTACCTTTATTATTTTATATGTACGTCATTCTTAAATTTTCAGCGTTGTTGACGGCGTCTATTTGCTCGAGTTATATACTATTGTATGCTCTTAGATACTCATTCATTTGTTGCTTAACGGTGTCTTAAATTATTTAAAGTACATATTATGTAACGGTTTTTCTAAAAAGACACATTTCCCTAATAAGTTTATGAGTAAACAAACATTGATCTATCTACAGCCTTAAATATTTTATTTGTTCATAATAGTCTTGAAAGATAATAAAGCGAAAAATAGGCGATGTTGATAAACTTTATATTAGCAATGGCTCGTTTTTGATTAAAACTAAGGCATGGTATGGACAATGAGATAATGGCTGAATGTTCGGCCATTTCAGAAGATAAACAGCGTGAAATTACAAAATTATGTATTCAAACAGCTTTGTTGCTATTGCAACATGGTGCTGAAAGTATGCTGGTTGAGCAACTCTCAACTCGTTTAGGTTTGGCGTTAGGTGTGCACCAAGTTGAAAGTGCAATTTCTGCTAATGCAGTGGTATTAACCACCATTGTTAATGGGCATTGCCAAACATCAACACGCAAGATAGTCGATCGTGGCATTAATATGCATGTTGTGACAGAAGTTCAGCATATTGTGATTTTGGTTGAACATCATCTTGCCGATATTCATGAAGCAAGAAAACGCTTTGAGCATATAAAACCATTACGTTATCCACGTTGGGTGATTATTTTTATGGTTGCCTTATCTTGTGGTTGTTTCTCTAAATTAAATGGTGGAAATTGGGATGGTTTTTTAGTCTCTGCTATTGGTGGGGGACTTGGTATGTTTGTACGACAAGCATTGACTCATCGCCAAATGAATCCATTAATTAATTTTTGTATTACCGCTTTTGTTGCCACATCTGTTTCAGGTTTATTATTAAAACTTTCTTACTTTCAAACAACTGCAACTATTTCAATGGCAGCCAGTGTTTTATTACTCGTCCCCGGATTTCCTTTAATTAATGCTGTTGCTGATATGTTTAAAGGCCATGTTAATACAGGATTAGCACGCTGGGCGATGGCCACGATGCTGACATTAGCGACTTGCTTAGGGGTTATTTTAGCGATGGCAGTATGGGAGTTAAGAGATTGGGCATAATAACGATTATTCTTACCCTTATTGAAGATATGATTTTAGCTGCTATTCCAGCAGTCGGCTTTGCAATGGTTTTTAATGTACCTTTGCGAGCCTTAAAATATTGTGCATTATTAGGGGCTATAGGGCATGGCTCACGTACTGTATTGATTATGAGTGGAATGAATATTGAGTGGGCAAGCTTCTGTGCTGCAATTTTAGTCGGTTGTATTGGTATTCAATGGTCACGCTGGTGGCTTGCTCATCCTAAAGTCTTTACTGTTGCGGCGGTTATCCCAATGTTTCCCGGCATTAATGCTTATATCGCGATGATCTCTGTGGTGAAGTTAACACAAATCGGCTATAGCGAGGAGATTTTTGAAGCTTTAGTTACTCATTTCCTTAAAGCTTCATTTATTGTCGGTGCGCTCTCTATCGGGCTATCCTTGCCGGGTTTGTGGCTATATCGCAAGCGTCCGAGTGTCTAATTTTTTACATCGCGTGTTGTAGTGAATTTAACGTAATATCCAGTTCATTTTTATCAGAAATAATAATTTGAATGCGTAATTTATTTTCAGACTCTAAACTTGCATGCGCTTTAACATCTTCGTTATTCGCGTGCTTTTTTGTTATCTCAACTAATTCATCCATCAAATTCAGCATATTCTCATTCATTTTTCAATTTCTCCAAATCAGTGATGGACTAAACCATAGCAAATCCCTTTTGCGTTAATGTCGAGAATAACGGCTTTTTCTATCACCATTCACGCTTATTGTTTTATTTTTTATATAAAAAATAACAAGAAAGATTACCCAAAATAAATTTAAAAAAGGTAATATAAATAAAAATAAAAATAAGATTATCAGTTGATTATTAAAGATAATTCTTATTTGATTTAGTAAAATAAAGCGTAAGGCAGATACCACTTTGAGAAAAATATTACACTATACCGCGGTTGTGTTGGGTTTATTTGTTTTTACATTAAATGTTCAAGCACAAGCTCCAGACAATTTCACAAAAGCAAAAGAGATAGCAAAAGAACGTATTTATTATGATCAAAATCAAAAATCACAAGGAACGATTTATTGTGGCTGTGATTGGGAATGGGTGGGGAAATCAGGTGGTCGTGTCGATTTAGCCAGTTGTGGCTATCAAGTAAGAACACAACAAACAAGAGCAGCACGTATTGAGTGGGAACATATTGTTCCTGCATGGGTGTTTGGGCATCAGCGTCAATGCTGGCAAAATGGAGGAAGAGCTAATTGTGTGAAAAATGATCCTGTGTTTGGCAAAATCGAAGCCGATTTACATAATTTAGCACCGTCTATTGGCGAGGTTAATGGTGATCGTAGTAACTTCAGTTTTGGACAATTATCCGCTCAAGCGCCTTACCAATATGGTCAATGTCGTAGTCGTGTTGATTTTGCTTCACGTACCTTTGAACCTCGTAATGAAGTGAAAGGCCAAGTAGCAAGGGTCTATTTCTATTTACATGACCGCTATAATCTCTCAATGTCACGTCAGCAACAACAATTATTAATGGTTTGGGATAAGGCTTATCCGCCAACGGCATGGGAAAAAGAGCGTGATAATCGTATTGCTCGTGTCGTTGGATATCATAATCCTTTTGTGACAGGTGAAGTAAAATGGCAATTAGGGCATAAAAATAGTGGTGCTGGATTATTTGTAACAAATAATGCACCCGTCACTAAAGCCAAAACTGAAACACCTAAACAAGCAAATGCATCATTATCTGAAAGTATTAAGGGTAATATAAATAGCAAAATTTATCATTTTGCCCATTGTTCTGGCTATAAAACCATGTCAGATAAAAATGCCGTTTTCTTTAAAACGGAAAGTGAAGCGATGAAGGCAGGATATCGTTTAGCAAATAATTGCAAACAGCCTTAAGGGCATTATTTAGATTACATCCAACGACGAACGTGGCGACAATATTGTTGCCACGCTTGTGGAAATAACTCACTTAAGATTTTCTCTTCACGTACTATCGTATAGCGATCTGTTATAAAGTAAAACGCAATCGCCGCACCTAAAAATCCCCAATTACCAAAAATAAAAAACAGCCCAATACTGATATCCAAAAAACCGAGATACATAGGATTACGGCTAATTTTATAAGGGCCTTCAGTGACTAATTGCTTTGGTGTGTGATTAGGGTTAGGAGAAGTTTTTTGTTTAATAAAAAATGAAAGGCAATAAAAAAGCCAGATCCCAGAAGTCGTAATAGTGAGTAAACCTAAATAAAAAAAGAACCCCATTTTCAGAGTACCAGAATGAAGTTCAAAACCAATAAATGGAATGAGGTTAAGCAATAACCAATAAATAAAAGGCAATCGTAAGAAATTCATTTACTCCCCCTAAAATAACGTCTATTGTTATTTTTATGTTAAGTCCACTTGTTATAAATGATTTTAGTATTGAAAATATTTTTATTTTGTCATTATACTGTCATAAAGCTTCGATAATTTTCACTCTAACTCCATGATGGGGAATATGAATGACAGAAGCAATGGATAAATCTCGTTACTTACAGAAAACTGGCAACAACCGAGCATTAATGTTCAGGATTGTGGCCGGTTTTTTTGTTTTCTGCGACTAAATAGAGTCTAAAGGGGACTCATGGTAAATGAATAAGTGACCAATAAAAGATGTCGATGACTTTTTGAAGACTAACAAGGGTAAATACCACTATGAGTAGACAAAAAGCAGCAACACGTTTACGCCGAGAAAATAAACGTACTTCACGTAAAGAACAACGTAACGGAGCACATCGAGATAATGTCATGGTTTTACCAGGATTTGGGGAAATTGATACGATTGGAATGGCGAGAGAAAAGCGTGATGAACGCGCGTTATCTCCACGTAATGAAGCTCAATGCCAATACATGAATGCGATTAAACATCAAAATCTTATTTTTGCAACGGGAGAAGCGGGTTGTGGAAAAACCTTTCTCAGTGCCGCATTGGCGGCAGATGCTTTAATTCATAAAGAAATAGAACGTATTATTGTTACTCGACCTGTATTGCAGGCAGATGAAGATCTTGGTTTTTTACCCGGAGATATTGCTGAAAAATTTGCACCATATTTTCGTCCTGTCTACGATGTATTAGTCAAACGTTTAGGCGCATCATTCTTGCAATATTGTTTACGACCGGAAATTGGCAAAGTCGAAATTGCGCCTTTTGCCTACATGCGAGGCCGTACTTTTGAAAATGCATTTGTTATTTTAGATGAAGCGCAGAATGTCACTGTCAATCAAATGAAATTATTTCTAACGAGAATGGGAGAAAATGTCACCGTTGTGGTTAATGGCGATATTACGCAATGTGATTTACCTTCTAATATACCGTCTGGATTAGCGGATGCGCTTATTCGATTTGAAGCCAATAATCGAGTAGGGGTAATTAAATTTATGCAAGAAGATTGTGTACGTTCTACATTATGTCAGCATGTATTGGCTGCTTATAATGATTAAATTGGGTATAAGAATTTTTGTATAAAATAAAAAAGGCTGCATATTATTAAGGAAATGAATATGCAGCCTGTACAGCCAACGTTTAATCTTTCATTGATAGTTTAGCTTACATCTTCGTTATCCATTACATGATGACGTTCAGCGTGATAGCCTTCTTCGTCGTAACCAAAGCGCCAATAAGGGATTGCATAAATTAAGCTACGATCATAGCCGTTATCACGGCGAATATGGCGCCTTAATGCACGAATAATTTTATCTTCACCGGCAATCCAAAACGCAACATCTTCAGCAGGTAATTTCCAGGACATAAATTCATTAATTAAGTTTTGAGTTTGTTCTTCAACTGAGCCAATCAACCAGATTATCTCTAAACCACGAGGACATTTAATTTCTTGGCGATGCGTTTCGTCTTCTACTCGGATAACGACTTTTCCTCGAACATTAGGTTGCATGGTTTCAATTAAAGCCATCAAGGCTGGTAATGAACTTGGATCGGCTGCCATATAATAATGTGAAGCTGGCGCTAATAGAGGGTCTGGCCCTCCCGGATTAGTGATGCCAATAAAGTCACCTGGTTTAGCATTTAGCGCAAAATGAATAGCGGGGCCAGCATCTTCATGAACGGCAAATTCAATATCTAACTCTTTCTGCTCTGGGCGAATGGCTCGAACACTATAAGTGCGGACAATCGACCTTGGTTCACCTTCAGGCCATTTAGGGCCTTTTTCAGAAAAACTGGGTACTGTTGGTTTAGTTTGGCCTTCTAAGGGTAAAAATATTTTCAGATGTGCGCCCGCAGTATCAGCAGGGTAAGTATCTAAATCATCACTGGTAAAGGTAATACAGCGCATTCCAGGAGTGACATCAGTAATGCGTTTTACTTGAACTAAGCGAGGAGGTGCTGGTTTATAAATATTTTTTTCTTGAGGTGTTTTGGAGTTACTCACGTTTTTTTACCTGACTCATTTAATTGTTTTATCAATGTAGATATTATCATTTTCAATTAATAATGATAGTCATTATCAACATTAACATTGGTTTAGTAAAGTTAGGTGTATGTTTTACTTATCATTGTGTGATTAGGCTCAAACTACTCATACAGAAAACACTTATTAATTAATGAATAGATAAGGCAATAAATCAAGATTGATAACGTAAGAGAAGAGCTTAAAAAAGCTGTCAATAAAAGTAGAATAACAAAGAAATAATAAAAGTTATTAGATTTAAAGAGAAAACACGTGATTAGAAAAAATCAGGGAGTAATAAAAGGTAACAATGAGAAGAAAATGAATTAATACAGTGAGTAAACTTAAAACTAATGTACTCACTGTATTTTGATATAACGTTAGTAATAGATTAGGCTTTAGGATCTGGGCCAAATCTGTTGTCGCCTTTAGTTCCTTCAAGACACATAAAGACAAAAACGATTAATCCACCAATGGCAGGAATAAAGGCAAGTAAGAACATCCAACCCGATTTATCTTGGTCATGGAAGCGACGAATAGTCACCGCAAGGCTAGGTACGATAATAGCTAAAGAATAAATACCTAAAACAATACCAATAATTGAACCTAAACCACTCATTTCACCTGTATTCATATCTATTGATGAAATTAGAATAGCATATAAGATGGTAATAATAATGGTATTTACTAAGGTAAACATCCAGTATTCTTTTCTACGCGCACGCCCTGAAAAATTAGCGTAATTATTTTTAATAACTTCTAAGTACCAATTCATGACTTCATCCTTAATTTAGTAGCAACAATACGTAAGCCTAGTTTAGGGGATCTTTCTTAGCAATTAAGATAATTCTAAATTATCAAAATATGTTTTTTAAAAAGACATAATGATCTCTTTCCCCATTTAATAGGGCGATAGACTTAATTTTTAAGTTAATCAAATAGGTAACATACAATATACGTCTTTATAAAGTAATACAGACGTGAAGTGCTAAGCGGCGGGTATCATAATTACTTTAGAAATTGAATTCAACAAGTACTCTATTTTATTTCTAGAAAAGATGGTTTTTTATAGGATTGTTAATATGTTTATTTATCGTGATAACAGAATAAAAAAGATTTTATCTCTTACTATTAATCAAAAATGATGTGTTTATAGTTATTTTATCAATATGTTTGATTTAAGTTTAGTTAATTATAGGAAAATAAAAAAAGGGCTAAATAATTATTAGCCCATTGTGTTTATTGCTGGCCGTTGTACGACACTATTTTTATATTACTGTGTACTTTTTCTTTACTTCACTTTCATTCCTGCAAGTGTCATTAAGAAACGAAAAAGAGAAGACACCGCAAATAAAACTAAAACGCTACAAAACCAAATTGTAATTAACCATCCCCACTTTTTTAATAATGAGGGGTTACTTTGTATTTGTGGATCAGTGATAGCCTTCTTCATAATTGGTTTTTCCTCTGAAAACGTAATAACTCCAGAATGTATAAACGAGAATAATTGGGATAATAAACAGTGCGCCAACTAACATAAATCCTTGGCTTTCTGGTGGGGCGGAAGCTTCCACAAAACTAATGGCAGGTGGAATAATATTAGGCCAAATGCTGATACCTAATCCGGCAAAACCTAAGAAAATTAAAGCTAGCGCACCAAAGAAAGGAAGATAGTGCCCTTGTTTTTTTATTGAACGTAAAATCAACCATGTGCTGTATAGCACTAAAAGTGGAACAGGTAAAAAGAAGAACAAGTTAGGTAGCTTGAACCAACGCTCCGCAATAGCAGGTTGTGCTAGTGGTGTCCATGCACTAACCATAGCAATTACAATAAGCATCACTAGCGTCAGCGGTTTAGCGACTTTATATAGACTTTGCTGTAAGTGGCCTTCAGTTTTCATAATTAACCAACCACACCCTAATAAAGAATAGGCGATAACTAAACCCAAACCACAAAAGAGTGCAAAAGGTGACAGCCAATCAAAATAATTACCTACAAAGGTACGATTAACAACAGGTAAACCTTGAACAACGCTACCAACGACAATACCCTGCATGAAGGTGGCTAAGATTGATCCAAAAATAAAGGATTTATCCCAAAAGCCTTTGTGGTTATCATCGGCTTTAAAACGAAATTCAAAGGCGACCCCCCGAAATATCAACGCAACAAGCATTAGGGTTAAAGGCATTGCTAATGCATCAAGAATAACGGCATAAGCGAGCGGAAATGCACCAAATAATGCGGCACCCCCTAAGACTAACCATGTTTCGTTACCATCCCATACAGGAGCAACCGTATTCATCATTAAGTCACGATCTTGATTGCTTTTAATAAATGGGTAGAGCATACCGATACCGAGATCGAAACCGTCCATTACAATGTACATTAATGTACTAAATACGATGATGACGAACCAAATAACGGGCAGATCAATTCCCATGATTAACCTCCGAAGTACCTTTGCGGATCAGTCTTAACATATAGGCATATCCGATACCGAACACAGAGCCATAAACAACAAAGAAGATCAGCAGGCTTATGCTCATATGCATTTCGCCATGTGCAGAGACGGCATCTCGAGTTCGTTGTATGCCATAGACTACCCAAGGCTGGCGTCCAACTTCAGTAGTAAACCATCCTGCAAGGATAGCGATAAGACCTGATGGCGCCATTAAAAAAGTTAACCATAAGAACGTTTTAGATTCATAAAGTTTTTTCTTATAACGTAACCATGTTCCCCAAACACCAACTAAAATCATTAACATGCCAAGGCCAACCATAATGCGGAATGACCAGAATACAATGAGTGAATTAGGTCTATCTTCTTTAGGGAATTCTTTGAGTGCAGGAACCTGCTTTTCTAAACTGTGGGTTAAGATCATGCTACCAAGATAAGGAATTTCTATCTTATATTTTGTCTCTTCATCATCCATATCTGGCATACCGAAAAGGATCAATGGTGTGGCTTCACCCGGTTTGTTTTCCCAATGACCTTCAATTGCTGCAATTTTTGCTGGTTGATGTTTTAAGGTATTTAAACCATGAACATCACCAATGAGTGCTTGAATTGGGGCTAGAATTAAAATCATCCACAAAGACATTGAAAGCATCTTTTTCATTGCTGATGTTTTATGGCCTTTAAGGATATGCCATGCAGCAGAAGCTGCAATAAAGAAAGCGGAAGCTAAGAACGCAGCTACACCCATATGTGCGAGACGATAAGGGAAAGAGGGATTAAAAATAACCGCAATCCAGTCTACTGGCACGACTTGATTATTAATGATTTCAAATCCTTGTGGTGTTTGCATCCAGCTATTTGATGCCAAAATCCAAAACGTTGACATCAATGTGCCTAATGCAACCATGCAGGTTGCAAAAAAGTGAAGTTTTTCACCCACTTTATTCCAACCAAACAGCATTACACCTAAGAATCCAGCTTCTAAGAAGAAGGCTGTAAGTACTTCATAAGTCAGCAAAGGGCCAGTAATCGAGCCCGCAAAGTCAGAAAAAAAGCTCCAATTGGTTCCAAATTGATAGGCCATTACCAAACCAGAGACAACTCCCATGGCAAAGTTAACAGCGAATATTTTTGACCAAAAATGGAATAACGCTAAATAATCCTTATTGCGAGTTTTTAACCATAAACCTTCCAAAACGGCTAAAAAACTAGCTAGTCCGATAGTAATTGCAGGGAAGATAATATGAAAAGAAACTGTAAACGCAAATTGGATACGCGCCAAATCAAAGGCACTTAACCCAAGCATAAAAACCTCGTTTTATTGATATATAAATTGCAGGTAAATCGTGTGGATTAGTAGACCATATGACAGTAAACTATAATAGTGACAATAAGTTTAAAAATGACTATAACAGTTTTGAGGTGAACAGTTTTATATGACTCGATATGAACAGCTTGCAGCGCAAATACGCCAACAAATTGAAGATAATATTTGGCAATCTGGTGACCGTTTACCGTCATTGCGAGATACAGTGAAACAGTCTGGTTTAAGTTTAATGACGGTTTTACAATCGTATCAGTTATTAGAAAGTCAAGGATGGATAACGGCGCGACCACAATCTGGTTATTATGTTGCACATCGCAATACACGCTTTGGTCAAGTGACTGCCAGTAAAGGGCTACACATGAGTGAAAATGTTGAAATCAGTGCATCTATTTTTAATGTACTTCAAGCGTGTAAAGATCCTGAAATTATTCCTTTTGGGTCTGCTTTCCCTGATCCTAGCTTAT
Organism: Proteus sp. G2300; assembly: GCF_009915965.1. NCBI lineage: Bacteria > Pseudomonadati > Pseudomonadota > Gammaproteobacteria > Enterobacterales > Morganellaceae > Proteus > Proteus sp. G2300. The sequence goes on along the minus strand of NZ_JAABNK010000023.1, from coordinate 282,427 downwards.
TTATTCAGCCTAAGTTAAGTAGTGCGTTAGCGTCTGCTGCGAGACATCTTGCACCTCAAAGTTCAGTAATAAATTTGCCTCCAGGAAATGAAAAGTTACGCCGTAACATTGCACAACGCTATGCGTTACAAGGAATTCATGTCTCTCCAGATGATATTGTGATTACAGCGGGTGCAATGGAATCACTGAGTTTTAGTTTGCAAGCTGTTACCGAACCTGGCGATTGGGTGGTGATTGAATCACCTGCGTTTTATGGTGCATTACAAGCAATTGAACGTTTACGCTTAAAAGCGCTTGCAATTAGAACCGATCCTGTCACTGGAATTTGTTTAGATGAACTCGAAAAAGTGGTTGAGCAATATGATATTAAAGCCTGCTGGTTGATGAGTCATTGTCAAAATCCATTAGGTGGAACAATGCCAGATGAAAATAAAATAAGGCTGGTGGATATTTTGGCGAAGAAGCAGATAACGCTCATCGAAGATGATGTGTATGGCGAGCTCTATAACAGTCAGAAAGCGCCGATGCCTGTAAAAGGATTTGATAAAACGAATAGCGTATTACATTGTGCTTCTTTTTCTAAATGCTTGGCGCCAGGATTTCGTGTGGGTTGGGTTGCGGCAGGTAAACACGCAACAAAAATACAGCAATTACAAATGATGAGTACGGTTTCTGCGAGTATGCCGACACAGCAAGCCATTGCAGATTATTTATCACAAGGTGGTTACGACACACATCTTCGCCGATTAAGATTATTATTAGAACAAAGGCGCTATCGTATGTTGCAAGCTATACAGATGCATTTACCTGAGGATGTAAAAGTGAATATTCCAACTGGAGGGTATTTTCTTTGGTTAGAATTTGAATCAACATTTGATGCGAATAAGCTTTATCACTTTGCATTGGAAAGGGGAGTCAGTATTGCACCCGGATCTATGTTTTCCACCAGCTCGCAATTTAACCATGCATTTCGTTTAAATTCTTCTTTTCAGTGGAATAGCCGAATAGAAAAAGGAATAGAAATTATCGGTGAAGGATGCAGAAAATTACGACGTAAATAGCGGACGTTAGCGCACATTTTTAAAAGTTAGATATTGATTTATGAACGGTAATCTCCAATGATTAATTCTTAACCTCATTATCAGACTGACTAGCCAGATATTGCAGGAGGACACAATGAAGCTACGTTGTTTTGATCAACAAGAGTTACCGTTTATTCCATGGAGCAATCAAAAAGGCACAACCCAAGAAATTGTGTGTTGGCCAGTGAATAATGATTTTTCATGGCGAGCGTGTTTAACATCTATCGAAGATAATGGCTCATTAGGGCAGTTTCCTGATATTGAACGGCAAATGGTGCTATTAGAAGGTAATGGACTTAATCTAAATAGCACCGGATTTTTGAATCACTCCGTCACTGATCCTTATCAGCCTTATGATTTTTCAGGTGATATTCATGTTAAATCGGAGCTGATTAAAGGTGGTGTAAAGTGTTTAAATATTATGGTACGTCGAACATGCTGGAAAGCAGAAACGACATTAGTGACACAACCACTTATATTACCAAGTTCTCATGCCGGGCTTATTTATGTAACACAAGGTGAATGGAGTTTAACTGGTGCGACTTGCCAGCATTTATCAAAAGGGCAAGGTGCATGGTGGTTACCTGATATTCGTGAAGGTGAAATAAGACCGTTAACCGCAAATTGTCAATTATTATGGGCAGATATTCGACCACTAAAATAAAGGTATTTTTTGTGGTCAAATACTGACTGAAATAATAAATGATGCTTAGGATTATGATTAATTAAAAGCCAGATTAACGGCGGCAAAAGCAAGTAATCCACCGGCAATACCATCGTTATAACGACGACGTTTATCACTTAAACCGCCTTTTACACCAATATAAGCAAAGAAGCTACCGAGAAGGCCATAAATAATTAAGCAAGTCGTGATAAATATCCCAGATAACAGCAATGATTGTGTTGCGACATCATTATGATTATCAATAAAGTTTGGTAAAATAGCGAGATAAACTAATAAGCCTTTAGGATTAAGGAAGCTGGTTAAAAAACCTTTACGAAATAGAGACGAGGTTTTAGTCGTATCAAGGACTAACGTTCCTTTTTTGCAAGCTGAAATTAACATTTTAAGAGCGAGATAACTGATATAAGTAACGCCAACCCATTTAAGTAAATGAAATAAAATGGGTGATGTAGAAACTAAGGCGGCAAGGCCTAAAGCACTTAGCAACGCATGAGTTAAGTAACCTGAAATGACGCCTGAATTAGCAATCCATGCTGATTTCATTCCTCCTGATAACCCTTGAGATGAGATAAACAGAATATCGGGTCCAGGTGTACAGATCAGCGGTAAAACAGTCAGTGCGAATAATAATAAAGTGTTAAATTCCATCTTTTCACCTGATAGAGATAGATTAATAGAAACATCGTTTTTGCTGTGAAATTTAGCTGAAAGATTATATGATGTTTTCGAAAAAATCGGGTTGCTTTGTTGCTAACAAAAAGAATTAATTGGCAATAAAATTCCATAAATAGAATTAAGGTTAATCTTTGATGTCAATAAAATTAGATAAGATAGATAAACATATTTTGCAAGTACTTCAGCGTGATGGCAAAATCCAAAACATTGAGCTAGCAAAAGAAGTTGGACTCTCACCGTCTCCTTGTCTTCGCCGAGTGCGTTTACTTGAAGAGTCGGGAGTGATCACTCGTTATGTTGCTGTATTAGATGGTAGTATGGTTGATGCAGGCTTATCTTTATTCGCAAGAATTTGGTTTAGAGCACAAGATGCAGAAACCATAGAAGAATTCGTAAAGGCCATCAAGGTGTTACCTGAAGTGGTTGAGTGTCATTTAATGGCCGGTGAGTGTGATGCATTAATTCGGATCGTGACAAAAGACTTAGCCACGTATCGTCGTTTTCATGCCGATTATTTAACACAAATTCCGAGTATTCAAAGTATAAAAACAGAAGTACCAATGGAAACGGTAAAAGTCAGTTTTGCTTTGCCTCTTTAAATTAAAGAATTTATTTTAAATCATCACAAAATACTTTTAATTATGAAAGCCCCTATTTTTTAATAGGGGCTTTTGTTATCAATAACAGGTTAAACTATCCAACTTTTAATAAATCGATATATTTCTGGTAGATAAAGCAACATACAAATAAATAATGAAGCACCAATAATATAGAGATCAAATGACCAAGTACATAATGAAACGATTACCAACATGATAATAGTGAGAACAACTAAACAAAAACGAATATTTTCGAGCGTTATTTGACCAGAACAAGATAATAACTCACTTATTAATTCAAAAAGATCAGACATCGTATTCTCTTAAAATAAGTCCATTTAATAAGAGTGAGTATAATAAGGTTAATTATCAAGATCTAATTTTTATTGATAAATATATTTTTAAAAAATGAATAATAAAGCCAAATAAATGGCCTTATTATGTTTAATTTCTTATTAATATTATTAGTAAGGGAGTTATTTTATTTTAGAAGTATTAATATACTCTTTTGTGACAATCTCTGTCGCTTTTACAATAATATCTTTTCGTGGCTTTGCATTCTGTTTTTGTTGCGTAAAATAGACGACTAAAATTAATGGTGCCTGATTTTCAGGCCAAATAATGGCGATATCATTAGTTGTACCATAATCACCACTACCGGTTTTATCTCCTACAACCCAATTGTTAGGTAAACCTGCTTTAATACTTTGATCACCCGTCGTATTGCCTTTTAACCAAGTGATAAGTTGTTGACGCTGATATTGACCTAATGCATCACCTAAAGTCAGTAATTGAAGGCTTGTAGCCATTGCAAGTGGGGAGGTCGTATCGCGGGGATCACCGTGAATGGCTGTATTTAATTCAGGCTCTTTGCGATCTAGGCGATAAGTCACATCATTGATTGAACGTGCGAATTGAGTGACTTTGGAAGGCCCTCCTAAATAATCGAGAATTTTATTCATTGCTGTATTATCACTATATTGCAAGGTAGCAGCGCTTAATTGAGCAAGTGTCATTCCAGTCGCTAAATGTTTTTCTGTAATAGGACTATAAGTGACTAAATCGGTTTTTTTGATAGTCATATGCTTATCAAGCAATCCTGCTTGTTTTTCACTTTCCTTTAAAACAGCAGCGACGGCCATGACTTTGCTGGTACTTGCCATCGCAAAGCGTTCATCACCACGATAAGTTATTTGTGAGTTATCTTTAGTATTAATTAATGCAACACCTAAACGACCTTGGCTATTTTTTTCAAGCGTACTTAATTGTTCTTCAATAGTGCTATTTGTTTTAGCCCATAGCATTGGCGATACCAATAAAGATATTAATGAAACTACGATCACTGCGGTTTGACGATATGTTGTTTTAAACATAGGGATTGATACTCATATTAATATAAGAAAGAAAATTTCAATATAAATAGATAGTTATGGATGAGATATAATGCTATTTATTTATCAAGTGCAATATCCTATTTAATTGATTCATTGACAATCGATAATAAATCACCTTAGCCTATAGAAAATCTATTGACTAAGAATATTATGCGAACACACCTTCCTCTCAACGCACTACGTGCGTTTGAAGCATCTGCAAGACACCTTAATTTCACCAAAGCAGCATTAGAACTCTATGTCACTCAAGGCGCAGTGAGTCAACAAGTAAGGATATTAGAAGAACGTTTGGGTGTAATGCTTTTTAAGCGTTTGCCTCGTGGTTTGGAGATGACGGATGATGCACAGATCTTATTTTCGGTATTAACAACGGCGTTTAGCGATATTGAACGTGTATTTAAGCAGTTTGAGCGAGGTGAATACCGTGATGTTGTTTCGATTGCCACTGTGGGAACATTTGCTGTTGGTTGGTTATTACCGCGATTGGCTGAATTTAGACAACAATACCCAAGAATAGAAGTGAATTTAAGAACAAATAATAATGTAGTTAATTTGGCAACTGAAGGATTAGATTTTGCTATTCGGTTTGGTGAAGGATTATGGCCTTTAACTCATAATAAAGCCTTATTTTCAGCACCATTAACTGTCTTGTGTTCACCAAAAACAGCAGAACGATTGCAACATCCAACTGATTTAATAAATGAAAATTTATACCGTTCTTACCGCGAAGATGAATGGCTACAATGGTTTGAAAAAGCGGGTATTGCACCTATAAAAATTATTGGGTCTATTTTTGACTCTTCGCGTTTAATGGTAGAAAGTGCAATTTATGAAGGCGGAGTTGCGTTAGCACCTGCAAAGATGTTTTCAAGAGAAATAGAAAGTGGTCAATTAATACAACCTTTTAAAATAGACGTTGAAATGGGGAAGTATTGGTTAACGTATTTAAAATCAAAACCAATGACCGCATCAATGGAAATATTTCAGCAGTGGTTAATGCGTGAAGCGTTAAAAGAGAGTCGGGAGTGAAGTAAAAATAAAAGCACTGATTAATGTCAGTGCTTTTATTTATTTTGATAGATGTATTACGTTCAATAATTATAATGAAAAATGTTCTCTGACAATTTCACGACCTATCTCAATAGAGGCTGTCGCTGCAGGGGACGGGGCATTACACACATGCAATGAACGTTTACCTTTTACAAAATGAAAATCATCTACGAGTTTACCGTCATTGGTTAAAGCCTGAGCACGAACACCCGCAGGGCCTGGATGAATATCTGCTTCACGTAAATCAGGGATCAGTTTTTGTGCATTTTGGGTAAACAGTTTGCGTGAATAAGAACGACGAAGCTCTGCCATTCCTTCACCTAAATAATGACCAGCAATTTTCCAAAAGCCCTTGTAAGTGAGAACTTCAGCAAGATCTTTTAAGTTAATATCGCTTTTTTTATAGCCTTCTCGCTTAAACGCTAATACCGCATTAGGTCCAACATCACGGTGCCCGTTGTACATACGTGTAAAATGTACACCTAAAAATGGGAAATCAGGGTTAGGAACAGGGTAAATGAGATGGTTTACTAAGTAATTTTTATTGGCATTAAGCATAAAGTATTCACCACGGAATGGAACTATCTTCATCCCTGTGTCATAACCTGCCATTTTAGCAATACGATCACTAAATAATCCTGCACAATTAATCAACCATTTGCCTGTAAATTGGTTATTGGATGTCGTTACTGTGACACTATCGTCCGTTTCATTGATCGCCGTTACAGCTTGACCAAACGTAAATTTACCGCCACGAGATTGGATGATTTCAACATGTTTTGTTGCAATTTCAGGATAATTAACAATGCCTGCATCAGGAACTAATAACGCAGCAATACCATTAACATAGGGCTCTCTGGCTTTCAGTTCACTTTCTGTCATTTTGATGACTTCAAGCCCATTATCAATACCACGTCGATAAATATTTTCTAAGGCATTTAGCTCTTTTTCATTGGTAGCGACAATCACTTTTCCACAACGATCGTAATAAAGATTATGTTGTTGGCAAAACGCATAAGTGGTGATGTTGCCTTGTTTAGCTAACCTTGCTTTAAGGCTCCCTGGCGTGTAATAAATACCGGAATGAACAACATTACTGTTATGCCCACTTTGATGAGCCGCAGGGCCGGTTTCTTTATCAATCACCAGTAGTTTTAGTTCAGGTTGACTTTCTTGTAGCGCACTTGCAACCCCTAATCCGACTAATCCCGCTCCAATAATAATCACGTCATAAGTCATAATCTTATCCATTTTATAAATTTTAAATTAACAGGGTTTTTGCTGTAAGCGTTTTAATTTGCCACGTACATTCGTTAAATGAAGACGCATTTTATGGCTTGTTTCATCGTGATTTTGTTGTCGTATTGCTTCAACAATAGCTTCATGTTCTGCAATAACACGTTCAGTTTCTGCCTCTCGTCCTTTATTTTGACTTAATGAATACATTAAGACACCAAGATAAAGCTCATGCATATTATCTAATATCCTGACAAAAAAAGGATTATGTGCGGCAACCATAATAGAACGATGAAATTGATAATCCTCTTTATGACCAATACTTTTGTTTTTTTTTGTTGCTAAAACAAAGGCATCGTGGGCATTTTCTATAGCGCGTAATTCTTCTGGTGTTCGGCGTAAAGCGGCAATAGCTGCCGCTTCATGTTCAATGACCTCACGCATCTCTAGTAGTGAATCTATCTCTTTCGGGCAAGCAATTTCCATCACTATTGGCTCATATTTACTGAGGATAGAATGGTCAATTACACGGCGACCGCCTCCTTGGCGTGAAGTCACAATACCACTGGCTTCTAAGACACCCAGCGCTTCCCTGATTGGAACTCGACTGACGCCAAAGGCGTCAGCAAGGACATTTTCAGAGGGTAACTTTTCACCTACAGGGTAGGTGCCGTTATGAATATTTTGCTTAATCTGTTCAAGAATTTGATGCGACGCTTTTTGGCGTGAGATCTTTTGTATCATCTAGTTTTCTCCCGATACTTGCCCCATGTTGGTTAATTGTTTTTTCGACCGTAACATGTGCAATGCTCCTGTTAATATGATTAAGCTTATACCCAAAAGGTCGGTATATAAGCCTGGTTTAATCATTAAAATCGCGGCCGCCGCAAATGCAATGCGTTCAAACCAGGTTGTTTTGATCATCCAGAAATTAGCGGCTGCAATACTTAGTGCATAAATTCCGACTAATGCAGTAATAACCATTAATCCAATAGAAAGTACACCTAAATTATCGCCTTGCATCAGTAAAGCTGGGTTATAAACCAAAATAAATGGAATGATAAAGCCCGGAAGTGCGAGTCGCACGGCATCCCATGATGTTTGCATCGGGTCGGCTCTTGCAATACTTGCTGCGGTATAACTGGCTAAAGCCACAGGAGGGGTAATATTGGATAATGCGCCGAACCAGAATACAAAGAAGTGAGCGGCTAAAGGCATAACACCTGCTTTAATTAATATTGGTGACACTGTAACGGCAACAACGATATATAAAGCCGTTGAAGGTAAACCCATACTTAATACGATACACACCAGCATCACGACTAATAAGATCATCCATAATGTATTATCTGTCATTGAGACAATATTAAAGGCCAATGTTGCACCAATACCTGTCATAGTCACGACACAGATAATCACCCCGATGGCGGCACAAGCTACAGTAACTTGGACGGAACCACGAGCGGCTTCAGCTAAGGCGTCGGCCACTTTAGTTAATGTCATACGGACTGATTTATCAGGTGTAATCCAGCTTGCAACAATAATAGTTAGAATACCTAAGAAACCTGCATAAATAGGTGTTTTACCCACTAATAAGGTGCCAATAACAATAACTAAAGGCAGTAATAATAAACCACGCGCTTTTAATACCGCTTTAACTTGTGGGATATTCTCTTTACTTAAACCTTTTAATCCTTGTTTTTTAGCTTCGATATCAATCGCCATAATTAATGCTGCGTAATACAACAGCGCTGGAATAATGGCTGCAATGACAATAGTGGTATACGAAATGCCTAAAAAGCCTGCCATAATAAATGCAGCTGCACCCATAATAGGGGGCATGATCATACCCCCTGTTGATGCTGTAGCTTCAACTGCACCAGCAAAGCGAGGAGTTAGACCGATATTTTTCATTAAAGGAATAGTAAATGTTCCAGTTGTTGCTACGTTAGCAACAGCACTTCCACTTAAAGAGCCGGTTAATGCTGATGAAATAACAGCTACTTGAGCGGGACCTCCACGACGACGACCTGCAATAGCGAGCGCTAAATCGTTAAATAATGCAGTCGCACCACTTACACTCAAGAATGAGCCAAAGAGAATAAAGACCACAATAGCGGTGGAGGCTGTTGAAAGGGTGATACCAAAAATCCCTTCACTGGTCATAAATAAACGGTATAACAATCTTTCTACAGAAAATCCGGCATGACCGAAAATACCCATAAAATACTGACCAAAAAGAGCATAAATAATAGCGAAAGTCGCAAGCCCTGGAATAAAATATCCGGTTGTTCGTCTTGCTGCTTCAAACAGTACGATAATACCCAGTATAGCCATGACATAATCAGTAGTATTTGGAATACTTTTTCTTACAACATGAAGATCAACATAATTAAAGAAAAAATAGCCATAACTGATTAATGTTAAAGCAATAAAAAGATAATCCCATCCATTAAATTTAGGCGTAGAAAAGCGCTTAGAAAAAGGAAATAAAATAAAGCCTAAAATTAAAATACCACTAAGAAAAATAGTATTACGGTAAAACTCTTGGGTATTTGATAATGCGTTGGAATAAATCGCATAAAGTGAAATTAATATTGCAAGGGTCGTAGTAATTTTCAGGTAAATACCTGCAAGCTGGCGACTGCCGGAGCTGGCTTCTTTATCTAATGCAGGTGGCTCTACCGGAGTTAGATGGTCATTATTAGTCATAACTCACTCCTGTTATTTATTATTAGTCTGCGTTTGAGCTTCTGGTGGAATAAGATAATCAGGGATCTCTAATCCAATTTCTTGGTAATAACGGTAAGCCCCTAGGTGCAGTGGTACAGAAACGCCTTTTAATGCATTTTCGGTAGTGATGTATTTGGCCGCGCTATGAACCTGATGAACCTCTGGCAGATTTTCAAACATGGTTTTTGTCAGCTCATACACTAAGTCATTATCAATATTAGTAGTGGTCATTAAAATATTGGGTTGAGCTATCGTATTAACCATTTCGGTTTGACGAGGATAGGTATCTGCGGGTATTTCAAAACGAAACCAAGAATTTGCCACATGATTGATATCATCAAGTTGTTTATCTGTCACTTCGAGTAGTTTTGCGCTTACGCCACTGGCATACATATCAGTGACGGCTGAGGCTGGTACACCTGCTGGTAATGCACCGCCATCAAGGCGACCATCTCGCATGGCGGAAACGGTATCGCCATATCCAAGATATTCAGGAGTAATCTCTTTTTTGGTTAAATTAACGCCTTTAAGAATGATGATCGTAGATTGTTCTGTGCCACTAGCTTGAGGGCCTACAGAAAAACTTGTTGCACGAATATCATCTAATGTGCCAGTTTTTACTTTGTCATTCATCAAAACAAAGTGTTCAACATTGGGCCATAACATAGAAATTGAGCGCAGATTTTTTTCGGGTTTGCCTTCAAAATTACGTACACCTTCATAAGCTTCTACCGCTAATAGGCTTTGTAAAATAGAAAGTTGGGCTTCATTTTTCTGCATTAAATAGATATTTTCTATCGATCCTGCCGAAGACTGCCCTGTTACTTGAATGCCTCTATCCTTAAGATGTGTACTCCATACGTTTGCTAATCCCACCCCCATCGGATAATACGTTCCTCCTGTTGAAGCGGTTGCTACAGAGAGAAATTGTTTATTCGCATTCTCTTTTTTGCCAGCTATTGCTAATGAGACAACAGCAATAACAGCAACAATACCGATGGCAAGCTTTGTTTTTCTTATTCTCATGATGTTGTTCCTGTACATAAAAACGCAGGTGAATGTTTCACACCAACTTGTATACAACATGACAACTTTTATAGAAACAAGGGACGTTAAAAAATTGTGAACTGACCTAATGAAATTAGAACAAGAAAATAACAAATTGTGATCAACATAGTAATTATGCAAATTTTAATCATAATTATGGTGATAAATATAAAGTGCAAAAGAAAATATCAATAACATAAGAAATAAAAGATAAAAAACAATATATTTGTCAATAATTAAAAATAAAATAAAAAAAGAGGAGTCAGAAGATATTTAAATAATATGATTAAATAAAAAGTAAATAGATGGCTTTTAGTATTAATAGAACGATTAAAAATATGTGTTAATCAATACGTTTATAACGCAATGGAAAGCACTCCTGTTGCAATTAAAATAAATATAGCAGACCACACTAAGGCAGAAATGGCGCTGGTGATATAAATACCGTATGTAGGTAATTTTAATAAGCCAGCACTAAAGGGGGTTAAATAGCGAAAGACAGCTAAGAATCGAGAAATAAACAAAATATAGTGAGTTTTATTTTTTAATAGCTGTTGAATACGATTAATTTTTGACTGATAACGTTTAACCCATATTTTAAGGCGAGGAAAACGGTAAATAGAACGTCCTAATTCATAGCTTAAAATGGAACCTAGTAAAGCACCACAACTGGTCGCTAACCAAAGAAATATTGGGGAGTAAAGCGGTAAACAAGCACCGAAAATAAAGATTAACATTAAAGATGCTGGTGGCAAAAATGAGGAAATACCGATAGTCGATTTTCCCGTAGTGATTAAGATAATAGATAAGAATAGGGTAAGAGGAGATAAGTGACTCAATGAGTCTAATAAAGTGTGGATGATTTCCATTTTTTATCTCCGACTACGCATAAATAAACACAATAATGGCGATAAATCTTAAGATTATTATGAGTTTATTTTAGTGTTTTTTGTTCATTTCAACTAGCATTTTAGCCCACTCAATGGGGGTGTTTTTTTTAATGGGTAATTTTAGTTTTTGGCTTAATGAGTATAGCGTAGGCGCTGGGATATCGGAAAGGGATTGCAGTGTTGAATTCATTAGCACTTTTTCAGGCGAACCATCTGCAATTAATTTACCTGAGGATAAATGGATAACACGCTGAAAATGGCGAGCAGTAAAATCAAGATCATGACTAATAGCCAATACCGTTTTACCTAATGTTTTTTGTACCTGAAGCCAATTCTCAAAACAGCTTAACCAATGTGCATCAAAATCACGAGTGGGTTCATCTAGTAATAATATTTGAGGCGATAAAATACTTAAACTTGCAACAGCAACCATTCTACGTTGGCCTGCATGTAAATCTAAAGGGTGAACATCTGCAACATCACTTAAACCACAAAGCGACAGTGTTTCATCTAAACGCCTTTTAATCTCTTCTTTAGAGAATTTATGCTGTTTTAGGCTGAAAACCACCTCTTTTGCGACTGTATTATGAAAGATTTGTCGTTCAGGCTCTTGAAATAATACCCCAATATAATGAGCGCGTTGCTGTGCTTTTAATTGAAAAAGTGACTGATTATTGAGTGTTATATCACCTTCATTGGGCGTTAATAGTCCTGCAATTAATCGTAATAAGGTAGATTTACCAGCCCCATTATCACCGACTAAGGTTATCCATTCCCCTTGATTTAATGTGAATGATAATTGAGAGATACAAGGCGGAACATCTTCGCTCCAGCGATAAGTCACATTATTGAGCTGTAACATAAAATTCCTTAAAAGCATTAAGCAAGGCTTTATCATTATTCACAATATTCTTATCCCAATGATGATTTTCAATTAACCAGTGTAAAGCTTGCCATGCATCGGGCGCATTAATCGTTGAAAACAAGAATGGAAAAATAGAGTCTAACGTACCTTTTGCCTTTATTTTTCCCGCCTCTAATAATAAAAATTGTTCACTCAGGCTTATTGCAGGTAATAAATTACGTTCAAAAATGACCACACTGCATTTATGCTCTTTTGCATAGTGTTTTATACGTAGTTGTAATTGTTGGGTCGCATTGGGCGTTAAGCGGCTAAAAGCTTCATCAAGTAATAATAATTTCGGGTGCATAGCGAGTGCACTTGCGATAACAACACGTTGAGCCTCACCACCTGAAAGCGTTGAAGGGTGGTGAAAACGCAAGTATTCACATTGTGTTAATGCCATAGCTTCTTTTACTCGAAATCGAATTTCATTGTCACTCAACCCTAAATTTTCTGGGCCAAAGGCAATTTCTTGCTCTACGGTGAATGCACATCCTGAAAGTTGTAATTGTGGCGATTGTTGAACGAGCTGACGACCCGGAGCGAGTGACACTAATCGACTTTTATCGAGAGCGATATTTTGTACGATACCAATACCTTGAATTGACCCTGTTAATAAGTCGGGTAACCACCCCGCGAGTAATTGCGCAAGAAGACTTTTCCCACTGCCATTGCCTCCTAAAATAACAAGCCATTCCCCTTGTTTTAACTGCAAATCAATAGGGCCAATAATAGGTTGTTCATCACCTTTTGGGGTAAAACTCAATTGCTGAAGATTTAGTACCATAGCCAAATACCTCCTTCAATCAAGATAAGCAATAAAATCAAATAACGAACCATTGTTTGCAGTGGCGTATTCTTTGGAGGATATAAGGTTGTCCGCTTTGCAATAATGCGAAATCCTCGCATATCTAATGCTGCGCTTCGAACAGTTAAATCACTTAAAACGTGACTAATAAGGGGCAAAATAATGGCGGGTAATGTGATAAGTCGTTGCCAAAATGATCCATCAAGAGGAACACCTCGTGCTAATTGCGCTTCTTTTATATTGTGTAATTGTTGGCGTAATTGTTCTACAAGTAACAAAGGTCCTGCTAGTAAATAGGAGAGGCTCATCGGTAAACGGCTAGCAAATAAGGCCCTGATAAATTGCTCTGTTGAGGTGTATTGTAACCACAATTGAGCGCTACTTATTATTGCTAATAATCTTAACCATAGTGTTATTGCCATCGTTTGTTTACGGGTATCTAAAGGCTCACCGGTTAACCAATAAGCTAACCAACCACTATGGACTAACCATAACCCTATTGCCATGGGGAGCATTAACCAGACAATAAAACGCCAGCGCCAGCGAGACGCTTTCCAAAGCAATACGCCAATAAAAGTCCCACTGCTGATAATCAGCAGTGGTAAGCTTAGCGATAAAAAAAGCACACTAGCACTTAGCCAAAGCCATAATGCCAATGAGGTAAAGGGATGCATTATTAACGAACCTTGGCCATCGCGGGAAAATTGCGTTGTGTTCTTTGTGGTAGCTGACGTACTAATAACCAAGCGATAATTGCGGATAATATTTTATCGGCGAGATTAGCACCTAATACAGTAATAGCAACAGATTCGATGAGTCCTTCACCCACAGCATGAAAATAAGCGACAAAGAAATCAGCGCCACTTCCTGTTGCACCACCAAATAAATAGGTACGAATAGGAACAGCAACGATCATTAAAGCTAAAGTAATAATAACGCCAGAGCCAATGACGCGAATTAAAGAGCGAAAGCCTCCAGCGCGTGCTAATAAACCTGCACTTAACCCTATCATCATGGCAACAGGCGCAAATGCGGCGGCCATAGGGCCACTAATTAATCCCCATAATAGATTAGTTAATAATCCTGTGAACAATGCAACCCATGGGCCACCTAATAAGGCACAAATCAGTGTACCGATAGAATCTAGAAAGATGGGAAGCTTTACCATTGAGGTAATTTGACCACCGATCATATTTATGGCAATAGAAACAACAATTAGAACGAGTGTTCGACTCGAAATGTGAGGTGTGGTAGACATAGTTTAAAAACCTTTACAAAGGATAGTGACTATTGGTTTTATTATTTTGCATAAATAACGTTCTTTTTATAAAAATGTTATTTACGCGGTGTGATGACTAACTCCTCATAACCAGAGTGTTCACAAGGCTGACGGCTAAAAGTCACTTGCTCTAACTCACCAATAACGAGTTCTAGCGTCGTGCGCACTGTACAGCCAGGCATCATATGTCCACCACACATTAATCCATTTTCATCTGAGACCGCTAAATGTAAATGTTCACCTAGAGTATCTAATGTTCCAATCAGTGAAACAATTTCAAATTTGCCTGTAAGATAGCGATTTTCTTCGCGTCCTGCAAAGCGCAATGCCACATCTGTTAAACTTCCTACACAACCTGCAATAAATGCTGATTTTAGATTTTGCTCTTTCATCATTTGTCGTAATGCGACAATCACATCTTCATTAGGGAGAAGGCGATGTGAAATAAATCGAGCATGAGAAGCAAGTAATGAGGTGTGAGACATCGTGATTATCCTGATAACTGAAAGTCTATATTTAATTTATTTATGGTTATTGTAAGCACTAAAATGCCTGTGTCAGATAAGATAAGACTTAGTTTACTTTATATTATCTACTTTCATTTTTATGCACAAAAATCGCATAACGTATTATTAATAAAAAAAACGAAAGAAGAAATAGATAATAACTTTTTATTAACAATGAAGTTGTTTTGTATCAAAAGAATAAGATAGGAAGAAAAACAAAGAAAGGTATAAGGATGAGTAGAAAATGCTCATCCTTATTTTTTAAAACACGATATTTAAGTAAAATAACTAAATGATTAAATTATAATCAATATGTTCCATTAATTTAGCGTTATCACGATAATCGACAGGAATAGCAAGAACAGCGGGGCCATCAACAGCCATCGCTTCATGTAAAACGGTACGTAATTGAGAAGCACAATCAACAAAAAAGCCTTTAGCACCGAAGGATTCCGCGTAACGTTTAAAATCAATTGCACCAAATTTTACACCCGAATAACGTCCATACTTTTCTTGCTCTTGCATTTCCACCATATTATAAGCGTTATCAACCCAGATAATATGCAAAATATTTGTATTTAAACGAACCGCAGTTTCTAATTCCATCGACGACTGCATAAAGCCACCATCACCAGAGACAGAAATAATTTTGTCAGAGGGACGAACAAATGATGCGCCAATTCCCCAAGGTAATGCAACACCCATCGTTTGCTGCCCATTAGAAATCAACATTTGTCTTGCCCTAAAGCTATAGAGATAACGTGCAAGCCAAATATGAAAACTTCCCATGTCAATACAAAGCGTGACATCATTATTAATAATATTTTGCATCTCATGAATAATGGTTAAAGGGTGAATAGGGCTACCCTGTCTAAAATAACTGTTTTGTTGCAGAGTTTCTCTTTGGTGACGGATCTTTTCTAAAACCTGATGTGTATTATTTGAGAGTGTAATTTGAGAGATGGATTGTTTAGCAAAATGTTGAGTTAAATTATCAATCGTTAATTTAATATTGCCTGTTAATTCTAAATCAGGACAGTAAGCTAAATCTATTTCAGCAGGAATTTCATCAATATGAATAATATTAGCATTATTGTGATTCCATAATGACGGCTCATATTCGATAGGGCTATAACCTAAAGTAATCACTAAATCCGCATGAGAAAGTAATTCATCACCTGGTTGATTATTAAATAAACCAATTCGGCCTGCAAATAAAGGAAAATGGCGTTGAGCAATCGCACCTGCTGATTGATAAGTTCCAACTATAGGTAATGGGCAAATATCAAGTAATGATTGTAAGGCTAATGCATTATCAGGAAAACTTGCCTGTAAACCCAATAAAATAACAGGACTTTTTGCAGCTAATAATAATTTAACCGCTTCTTTTACTGCATCATTATTTGCACCACCCAAATTTGATTTAGACTTAGGCACTAATATTGGGCTATCAACAGCACTATTTAAAATATCCATTGGAAAAGTTAAGAAAGCGGAGCCTGGTCTTCCTGATTCTGCATGACGGAAAGCATTGGCCATGGTTTCAGAAATTGATTTTGAAGAATCAATTTCTGCACAGAATTTTGTAATCGGATTAAACATGGTAACAGTATCCATGCTTTGATGAACCAATTTTAATCTATCTGCAGACTTGACAGATCCACCCAATGCGACCAGTGGATCACCTTCAGAAGTGGCTGTTGCAATGCCCGTGGCTAGGTTAGAACACCCTGGTCCAGATGTTGCGATAGCAACACCCGCTTTACCCGTTAAACGTCCAACCGCAGCCGCCATAAATGCGGCATTAGCTTCATGACGAACAACGACCGTTTCAATACTGGAATCAACAAGAGAATCAAATACACGATCAATTTTTGCACCAGGAATACCAAATACCTGTTTAATGCCATGTTGTTCTAATTGTTTAACCACTAAATCTGCACCACATTTCCAATGAGGAGTATTCATATAACCTTCTTTGATTTTGCAAGTGAATAAATAGAATTAATAATAAAATTAATAGACTGCTAGATTAATTTTCAGCTTGTTCTATAGCCTGATGAAGATCGTCGGGCATTAAGTTCGCTTGTAGAAATGTAGATTGGTTGGGTAAATCAATAGTAAGACGGGAAATAACACCGATTTGTAAGGTGCCATTTTTTAAATAATAATCTAGAACATGACCACCACCTTGGCGTTGTTGATTAATATAATGCTCATGAAATCCAGCAACATTTATTCCTTGAGTAAACTGTGGTGAACGAAAGCCTGCAATAATGCCCACTTCATTGTGAAACGTAAAAGTAGGCTGATTTTCGATAGCGTCTAACATTGGGCGGTAAGGGGGTGTTTGTCGAGGTACTGTCCGTGTTTTAACTAATTCAAATTCGCCTTCAATTCTGATTGCACAAAACAGGTTATCAGAAGGGACATATTGATTAATTATGTTATGTATTTCTTTTTGTGATACACCATGAGAAAAGTGATGTTCAATATCACAATTAAAAAATGTCATTACAGCAAAAGGGGATTTTTGAGAATGTAAAGCCTTACGAGCGCTACCATCAGAACGTAATTGAAAAACAGTATTGTCGAATGCAACGAGTTCTCCATCAAGTTGTTCAAAAGTTCCTAAACCAAAATCACCATGCGTTAATAAATCAGCAATAGTAACCTCACTATCATATACACCGGCAATTAAGCTACTCATTAATGAGTTTTGATAAACAGTGCATTCGGGGTGTTTACTAATATAATTATTTAAGTTTGTTATTATTTCCTGTCCACATTGACAATGATGATTTTTATTATGTTTTATATCGCTATTATCTCGCACATTAGATTGAAAATTATTATTCATGTTAAAGCCATTCCTTTATTTAAAAAGTAACAATCATTAATTGATCATTAAATTAAGTATTAGCCTTATTCATAAGTATTTCAAATGTTTTTATTGTGATTAAATAGAAGGCGATAGTTTCATGTTTTAAATTTTAATATAGGTTACTGTTTTAATTGAATTTAATTTATTGCATTTATTGGTTAAAAAAAATTTTAATATTCTATTTTATTATTAATAAGATTAATTTATTAAATATATCATCTAAAGGAGATAACTAAAAATAGTTATATTGATAATTTTATAGTCGAGCTATTCGCATGGATAAAATAATTTGCAAATGAGTAGAGAAAAAAGCTGTTGCGTAGCAGATTGATAACTTAGATTTTATTGAGTCACTATATGATCTCTCTTAGTTAGAGAATGAAATGAAAGAGCACAACGCATTTTATTATAATTTAGTATCGCCACTGTTGGGGATCAAATAGACTGGAGTTTTGTTTCATCAGAAAGATGGTTAAGTGAAAATATTGTAGGTATTGCTTATTATTATCTTCCTATGGAAGAAATTTTTTTAATGCTAATATTTAAATTTGAAATGGATTGTTAATTAGGAAAAGTAAATTAAATACATATAAAAAACCCACGAATATGCTCGCAGGTTTAGTAATGATATTAATATAAGCAGTTATTACACATTAAACAAGAAGTTCATTACATCGCCATCTTGAACGATATACTCTTTACCTTCTGCACGCATTTTACCTGCTTCTTTCGCGCCTTGTTCACCACCGTAAGTGATAAAATCGTTATAAGCGATAGTTTGAGCACGAATAAAACCTTTCTCAAAGTCAGTGTGGATTTTACCTGCTGCTTGTGGTGCAGTTGCACCCACAGGGATAGTCCATGCACGGACTTCTTTAACGCCAGCAGTGAAGTAAGTTTGTAAGTTCAGTAGTGCATAACCCGCGCGAATAACACGGTTTAATCCAGGCTCTTCAATGCCTAAATCTTGCATAAACTCTTCACGTTCTGCATCTTCTAACTCAGCAATATCTGCTTCGATAGCGGCACAAACAGGAACCACTACAGAGCCTTCAGCTTGCGCAATTTTACGAACAGTTTCAAGATAAGGGTTGTTTTCAAAACCATCTTCATTAACGTTTGCAATATACATGGTAGGTTTTAACGTTAAGAAACTTAAATAACGAATCGTTGCTTTTTCTTCTTCCGTTAAATCTAAAGCTCGTAACATGCCCGCGTTTTCTAAATGCGGTAAGCATTTTTCTAACACTTCCATTTCTGCTTTAGCGATTTTATCGCCACCTTTTGCCTTTTTCTGATTACGGTGCATTGCTCGTTCACACGTCTCTAAGTCAGAAAGTGCTAATTCAGTATTGATAGTTTCGATATCTTCGGCAGGATCAACTTTACCTGCAACATGAATAATGTTGTCATTTTCAAAACAACGAACTACATGGCCAATTGCTTCAGTTTCACGAATATTGGTGAGGAATTGGTTACCTAAACCTTCACCTTTAGATGCGCCTTTTACTAAGCCCGCGATATCAACAAATTCCATTGTTGTAGGTAAAATACGCTGTGGTTTAACAATTTCAGCCAGTTTATCTAAACGAGGATCAGGCATTGGAACAACACCTGTATTTGGCTCGATAGTACAGAATGGGAAATTGGCTGCCTCAATACCTGCCTTAGTTAAGGCATTAAACAGTGTAGATTTCCCTACGTTAGGCAGACCGACGATACCACATTTAAATCCCATAAACGTTCACCTTGTCACATAAAAACAACAGGAGGGAGTATTCCTGTTGTGTGCAGTTAAAAAAATTTGGCGCTATTATAGAGCAAATCCTAGATTGATTAAATCATCATGGGGAAATCGTACAAAAGAAGAGGGCTGTTTCACCCTCTGAATATTAAAATGACTTAATCTATTAATATAACGACTACGCTTTAAAGCTATGTAAACGATTTATTGCTTTCTCATACCCATCACGCATTAAAATATCTGTGCATGAAAGAGCTTCGTCAATCGCGTCATCAATTAATTTTTGTTCACTCATTGGCGGTTTGCCTAATACAAAGCCAACAACTTTATTTTTATCACCAGGGTGTCCAATGCCAATGCGTAAACGATAGAAATTCGGATTATTAGCAAACTTACTTTGAATATCTTTTAACCCGTTATGACCACCATTGCCACCACCCAATTTCATTTTGACAATACCTGGTGGTAAGTCGAGTTCATCATGTGCAACTAAAATTTCATCAAGCTCAATACGGTAGAAATTCGCCATTGCTTGTACCGCTTTACCGCTTAAGTTCATAAAAGTCGTAGGCACTAATAATCGAACATCATTGCCATTCAAATTAATGCGAGCGGTATAACCAAAGAATTTACTCTCTTCTTTTAGAGATTGTTGATGACGTTGAGCCAATAAATCAACATACCAAGCACCCGCATTATGGCGAGTCTGGGCATAATCTGCACCGGGGTTTGCTAACCCGACGATAAGTTTAATTTTACTCACAATAGCCTTTCACTGTTATCGTCTTAAAAGAAAGCCCATAGTTTACCTGTCTAAGCTCATAAGCACAAAATAGATTGTATAGAATGTTTTTTGCAATGATAAGCAGGAGAAAAAACCACTATTTTAGATTTAACAAAAAGAGCGAAAGCAACAAAATAGACGCTATTTTCTTCTTTTAAAGGAAAAAAACACATTTTTTGTGAAGATTTGTCAATAAATTTCGGATGGATGTGATCCCTTCGACAGTAACTTTTTAGTGTTTATGGCTATAATAACTGCAAAGAATAAAAGGTTATTCGATGTATTTTGTTGTTGAATCGTCTGACGACGCGCTTGGAGGTGCAACATGAAATATAAACATGCATTTGCAGTGGGTAATTTATGTATGGCTACGGGGATGATTGTTATGCTCGGTAGTCTGGGTTATACGCTTCTTAGTCATATTTTTCCATTAGGATTGCCTGAATTTTTAGCAGACATCTCTTTAATGGGGATCTTTATAGGTGCTCTGGTTTGGTTAGCGGGTGCCCGTATTGGTGGTAGAGAAACAATTGCAGAAAGATATTGGTGGTTACGTAATCATGATGAGCGTTATCGTCGCCATGATAATCACCGTTATCCATAATATCGGTAACGTTATTAATATCAAGAACAGATAAAATAAAAATAATAACGGAGTTAAAATAAACTGGTATTAAGTAACTATCATTATTATGCGTTGTCATACCCATCTATAGACCCGTTGATATTATGACGGGTTTTTTATTACCTAAAGTTTCCTATTTGAGGAACGAGCGACAAAAAACCCGCTATAACAAATGCTATAGCGGGTTTAGTTATCTCAAATTGCAATGAATGTTTATAACAAATTAATGTTCAAACATCGCAGAGATTGACTCTTCATTGCTAATACGGCGAATTGCTTCAGCCAGCATGCCAGAAAGGGTCAATGAGCGGACTTTATTTAATGCTTTGATTTCTGCTGACAATGGAATTGTATCGCAGACAACCACTTCATCAATAACAGAGCTTTTGATGTTCTCAACAGCATTACCAGAAAATATGGGGTGGGTTGCGTAAGCAAAAACGCGCTTAGCACCACGTTCTTTCAGTGCTTCTGCTGCTTTACACAATGTACCACCTGTGTCGATCATATCGTCAACAAGGATACAGTCGCGGTTAGCAACATCACCAATAATATGCATAACTTGAGAAACGTTAGCACGAGGGCGACGTTTATCAATGATAGCCATATCAGTGTCATTCAGAAGTTTAGCGATAGCACGAGCGCGAACAACGCCGCCAATATCTGGAGAAACAACAATAGGGTTGTCCAAATCTTTTTGAAGCATATCTTCTAAAAGAATCGGGCTGCCGAAGACATTGTCAACCGGTACATCAAAGAACCCTTGGATTTGTTCTGCGTGTAAGTCACAGGTTAAAACACGGTCTACGCCTACACTAGATAAGAAATCCGCAACAACTTTTGCCGTAATAGGAACACGGGCTGAACGAACACGGCGATCCTGACGGGCATAACCGAAGTAAGGAATAACAGCAGTGATACGACCAGCGGAAGCTCGACGTAATGCATCAACCATGACCACTAATTCCATTAAGTTATCATTAGTAGGTGCACAGGTTGATTGAATGATAAATACATCACCACCACGTACGTTTTCGTTGATTTGCACACTGACTTCACCGTCGCTAAAACGACCTACAGCAGCGTCTCCTAGGCTAGTGTAGAGTCGGTTGGCAACACGTTGAGCCAGTTCCGGGGTTGCGTTACCAGCAAAAAGCTTCATATCGGGCACGAGAAAAACCTCAGGCTTGCGTCCAGAGAGAGATATTGTTGACCAGTAAAAAACGTGTTTATGAACATAGGGTTTGTAAACATCATTTTACGGGTGCAATAACACAGGTATCCTTGAGCGGAATAAATGCAGAGGAGAAATGTTGACGCCTTGCGCTACAAACCCATGCACCCACTCAGGGGCGTTAATTAACACTTTACTAGCGGCAACTTGTGAGTCGAACTCGCCGAACACACAGGCACCTGTTCCAGTTAAGCGTGACGGTGCATATTCTAACAGCCACGAAAGCAGATATTCAACCTCACGAAAACGTTTTCTTGCGATCATTTCACAGTCATTTTCGAACGGAGCCTTTAATAATGCGCCAAGAGAGCGAATAGGAGAATTACGTTTTAATTCTGGATCTGTGAAGATTGTCGGGGTTGGGATGGAAATTCCGGGGTGTGCGACCAAATACCATTGCTCTTTTGGCTTTGCAGGGGTTAAAATTTCGCCAACGCCTTCGGCGAACGCAGCATGACCTTTTACAAAAACAGGGACATCAGCCCCTAAACTTACCCCTAATTCGGCTAAGATTTCGTCACTTAAACCCGCTTGCCAGTGGTAATTAAGTGCAATTAATGTGGTTGCTGCGTTAGATGAACCTCCACCTAAGCCTCCCCCCATTGGAAGCTTTTTATCAACACTGATATCAGCCCCTTGATACTGCAACTCAATATTATGTTGTTGGCAATAATCACGCAGTAATTTAGCAGCTTTAATAATTAAATTATCTTTATCTTCTACGCCATCAATTGGCGTTAAGATAGTTAACTGGGTATCGTTACGAGGCGTAATGGTTAGTGTGTCGCCGTAATCTAAAAACTGGAATAACGTTTGTAGATTATGATAACCATCAGGGCGTTTCCCTGTAATGTAGAGAAAAAGATTTAATTTGGCAGGAGAAGGCCAACTTAGAGTCATTGCTGTATATCCCAGTTATCCATTTTTAATTTGATAGTACGTTCACCTTGTTTTAATTCAAGGCGTTGTGGCAGGTTAGGGGTGATACTTGAATCATAAGCTTGATAAGTCACAATCCAATCGCCTTCAGGTGTGGGTAATGTGAC
The DNA here is from genome assembly GCF_009915965.1 of Proteus sp. G2300. Lineage (NCBI taxonomy): Bacteria > Pseudomonadati > Pseudomonadota > Gammaproteobacteria > Enterobacterales > Morganellaceae > Proteus > Proteus sp. G2300. The sequence goes on along the minus strand of NZ_JAABNK010000023.1, from coordinate 259,222 downwards.
AGATTTTAATAAGTGGTTTGCATCTAATTCGAAGTTAGTAGCATCACCCGGTAAACCAACAAGCCAAGCGCGTAGATTTTTCAGTGGAATAACCATGCCAGTCAGTTGATAAATCATCTCTGCAGGGTTATTGCTATAATATTTTTTGCCTTTATTATCTGTGACTTCAATGACACCTGGCATAATATTTAAATCAAGTTCTGTGGTACCTAGTGGATTTGTCAACAATAAGCGATAACGCTCATCGGCGCTGTCTTGCCAATAGAATCGGGCATAAGTTTTGTTAGTATCTTCGATATAAGCAAAAGCACCTCGAGTTTCATATTGTGAAATTTTCTTTAATGCTTGTTGGCGAGCTTGCCATTGCATATCGTTATCAGATGCTGAACCTTGAGTCTTTATCTGATTTAGATTACAGGCGCTCAGCAACAACGCGGCTAGTGGGATAAGGCGCACAAGTTGTTTGGTTGAAAAAAAGCGTGAACGCATAGCTGAGACATTCCTTTAATTCGTTATTAGTTGAAAAAAAGAGTATCATAAACCTTATGATATAACGATATTTCATTAAATTGTGTATAGAAATCTCCTATCACTCAAGTAAGCTCTTTTATTGACTCTGTTCATCAAGTAGAATGTCGGGAATAAAGAGTCCATACTAAATGCGCTGTTTTAGGTTTACACTAAGTCAAGTCGCGAGGCGGTATTTATTCATAACTCGATATAGTTGATATGACGTTATTAGCATTAGGTATTAATCATAAAACAGCCCCCGTTGCTTTACGTGAGAAAGTTTCTTTTTCTCCCGATACCATGGGTGATGCCTTAAACAACCTCTTACAGCAACCTGCTGTCAGAGGCGGTGTTGTGCTGTCTACTTGTAACCGTACTGAGCTCTATCTTAGTATGGAAGACAAAGAAAATAGTCATGAACAGCTTATACGCTGGTTATGTCAATATCACCAAATAGAGCCTAATGAACTGAAACAAAGTGTTTATTGGCATCAAGATAATCAAGCGGTTAGCCACTTAATGCGAGTGGCAAGCGGTTTAGATTCTCTCGTATTGGGTGAACCTCAAATTTTAGGGCAAGTTAAAAAAGCCTTTGCCGATTCTCAAAATTACGACTCGCTCTCTTCAGAGCTGGAACGCTTGTTTCAGAAGTCTTTTTCAGTTGCGAAAAGAGTGAGAACAGAAACACAAATTGGTGCTAACGCAGTTTCTGTTGCTTTTGCAGCGTGTACTTTAGCGCGTCAAATCTTTGAATCGTTATCCTCTTTAACTATTTTATTGGTTGGTGCTGGTGAAACGATAGAACTCGTCGCTCGCCATCTTCGTGAGCACCAAGTCAAAAAAATCATTATTGCTAACCGAACTAAAGAGCGAGCTCAGCGTTTAGCTAACGAAGTTGATGCGGATGTTATTACATTATCAGAGATTGATGAATGCTTAGCACAAGCAGATATTGTTATTAGTTCTACTGCTAGCCCTTTGCCTATTATTGGCAAAGGGATGGTTGAAAGAGCACTTAAAAAGCGTCGTAATCAACCTATGTTGCTGGTAGATATTGCGGTTCCTCGCGATATAGAACAAGATGTTGAAAAGCTTAATAACGTCTACCTCTATAGTGTTGATGATTTAGACGCGATTATTCAACATAACCGAGAACAACGCCAAGCGGCCGCTGTTCAAGCTGAACATATTGTCCAACAAGAAAGTGGGCAATTTATGGATTGGCTTCGAGCGCAAAGTGCTGTGGGTGCAATTCGAGAGTATCGAGACAGTGCTGAAATGCTACGTGCAGAGATGACAGAAAAAGCCATCACATTGATACAAAATGGAGCGGATGCAGAAAAAGTCATTCAACAGCTCTCACATCAATTGATGAACCGTCTAATTCACACACCAACGAAATCTCTTCAACAGGCTGCCAGTGATGGTGATATTGAACGCCTGAATCTATTACGTGAAAGTTTGGGTATTACCCATAATTAACTTTGTCTAACAGGATCTTAATCTACGAATGAAGCCTTCTATTGTCGCCAAGTTGGAAGCTCTACAAGAGCGTTATGAAGAAATTCAGGCACTTCTGTCAGAAGCCGATGTCATTGCCTCTCAGGAGCGTTTTCGTGCGCTTTCAAAAGAATACTCTCAATTAACCGATGTCACGGCTTGTTTTAGTCAATGGCGAAAAGTGCAAGATGACATCGAGGCAGCAGAAATGATGCTTGATGATCCTGAAATGAAAGAGATGGCGCAAGAAGAATTGAAAGAAGCGCAAGCATTAAACGATAATTTAGAGCAACAATTACAACTACTGCTATTGCCTAAAGATCCTGATGATGAATTTAACTGTTTCCTTGAAATACGTGCAGGAACCGGTGGTGATGAAGCCGCATTATTTGCGGGTGATTTATTCCGTATGTATAGCCGTTATGCAGAATCACGTCGTTGGCGCATTGAGGTCATGAATGCGAATGAAGGTGAGCATGGTGGCTATAAAGAAATCATTGCAAAAGTGGTTGGTGATGGCGCTTATGGGGTATTAAAATTTGAATCAGGTGGTCATCGTGTTCAACGTGTACCAGAAACAGAATCTCAAGGCCGTATTCATACCTCGGCTTGTACGGTTGCCGTATTAGCAGAAGTGCCAGAAGCTGAATTACCTGAGATTAGCCCAAGTGATTTACGTATTGATACATTCCGTTCGTCAGGCGCAGGGGGGCAGCACGTTAACACCACCGATTCCGCAATTCGTATCACACATATTCCAACGGGGATTGTAGTGGAATGTCAGGATGAGCGTTCACAGCATAAAAATAAAGCCAAGGCGATGTCTGTATTAGGTGCGCGTATTCGTGCGGCTGAAATACAAAAACGTCAAGAGGCGGAAGCGTCTGAACGCCGTAATTTATTAGGCTCTGGCGATCGTTCTGACCGTATTAGAACGTATAATTTCCCACAAGGGCGAGTAACAGATCACCGTATCAACCTCACATTTTATCGTTTAGATGAAGTGATGGAAGGAAAATTAGATCCTTTAATTCAACCTATTGTCACTGAGTATCAAGCGGATCAACTTTCGGCACTTTCTGAGTTAAATTAATGAATTATGAACAATGGCTGCGTCAAGCAGCCTTGCAATTAATGGAAAGTGACACTCCTAAACGTGATGCTGAAATTCTACTTGGTCACGTAACACAACGTGCTCGAACGTATTTAATAGCCTTTAATGAAACGTTACTTTCACAAGACGAGTTAGCGCAATTATCGCAATTACTTGCCCGACGGGTTAAAGGAGAACCTATTGCTTATTTAGTAGGTGAACGAGAGTTTTGGTCACTGCCTCTAAAGGTCTCAGCTGCAACATTAATTCCCCGTCCTGATACTGAATGCCTTGTTGAAAAAGCACTGGAAAAATTGCCATCAAAACCCACTAATATTCTTGATTTAGGGACAGGAACAGGTGCTATTGCGCTTGCTATGGCATCTGAGCGCCCTGATTGCCATATTATTGGTGTGGACTTTCAAGCCCAAGCGGTTGCATTAGCGCAAGAGAATGCGACTCATTTGGCATTAAACAACACAGAATTTATGGAAAGTTGCTGGTTTAGTTCACTCTCAGGGTATCAATTTGGTATGATAATCAGTAATCCTCCTTACATAGATGAGAATGATGAGCATATTCATCAGGGGGATGTTCGTTTTGAACCTTTAACCGCATTAGTTGCTGGTAAAAACGGTTTTGCTGATATTGAGATTATCATTGAAACTGCTCACCAGTTTTTAACTGATAAAGGCTGGCTATTATTAGAACACGGCTGGGATCAAGGCGAAGGTGTACGTAAAATTTTTACTGATAAGGGTTACTGCTGTGTGGAAACTTTCCGTGATTATGGCGGTAATGAGCGAGTGACAGTAGGTCGTTGGAATTATGATAGAAACCATAGCTGATTACGAATTTAATAAAGCCCCTTTAGTAAAGGGCATGATCCTTATCTCTCAGGCTATTCGACCTGATTTTCCGACCACTTCTGTGGGTTATCAACTCGCACAGCTTGTTGAACAAGCAGAAGCAGAAATTCCTAGGCAAGGAAGTATCAAAGAACAAATAGAAGCATTACTCAAACTGTTTTATAAGCAGTGGCACTTTAGTGGTGCGAGTGGTAAATATTGCCTTTCTGACACTTTATGGTTAGATAAAGTGTTAGCGACACATGTGGGGTCTCCCGTTTCACTAGGTTCGATTCTTATTTATATTGCACAAGCGTTAAACTTGCCGTTAGCCCCCGTTATTTTTCCTACACAACTTATTATCAGAATAGATATTCCCGATGAAAAAACGTTATTTTTAAATCCAATAAATGGTGAATATCTATCACAGCATACTCTAGAGGTTTGGTTAAAAGGGAATGTTGGAAATAATTCTGTTTTATTAGATGCAGATTTAGAAGAATCAGAATACAGCTCCATTATTCGCAAGCTTTTGGATACATTGAAAGTATCTTTAATGGAAGAAAAAAATATGGAACAAGCATTAAAAGCCAGTGAAACGGTATTACTGTTTGATCCTGAAGATCCTTATGAAATACGTGATCGTGGGCTGATTTTTGCTCAGTTAGAGTGCCATCATGTGGCAATTTCTGACTTAAACTATTTTGTTGAGCAATGTCCTGAAGATCCTATTTCAGAAATGATTAAAATTCAAATTCATTCGATAGAGCAAAATCCAGTTGTTCTACATTAAAAGTTTACGCAACGTACTTGATTAACACAGTACATTACAAACAGTATAGGAATAAATATGCAACATAAAGTGGTGAACATTGGTGATATCAAGGTAGCAAACAACCTGCCATTTGTGCTTTTTGGTGGCATGAATGTATTAGAATCTCGCGATTTAGCCATGCGTATTTGTGAGCATTACGTCACTGTAACTCAAAAACTGAATATTCCTTATGTATTCAAAGCCTCTTTTGATAAAGCTAACCGTTCTTCTATCCACTCTTATCGTGGCCCTGGTTTAGAAGCGGGAATGAAGATTTTCCAAGAATTAAAAGAGACTTTCGGCGTTAAAATTATTACGGATGTTCATGAAGCGGCACAAGCTCAACCGGTATCAGAAGTGGTTGATGTTATTCAATTGCCTGCATTTTTAGCGCGTCAAACCGATCTTGTTGAAGCGATGGCGAAAACAGGTGCGGTGATTAATGTAAAAAAACCTCAGTTTGTTAGCCCTGGTCAAATGGGGAATATCGTCGATAAATTTAAAGAAGGCGGTAACGATCAAGTTATCTTATGTGATCGTGGTAGTAATTTTGGCTATGATAACTTGGTTGTTGATATGTTGGGTTTCCATGTCATGATGCAAGCTTCTCAAGGTGCACCCGTTATTTTTGACGTAACACATTCACTACAATGTCGTGACCCATTTGGTGCGGCATCTGGCGGACGTCGTGCGCAAGTTGCTGAATTAGCGCGTGCAGGCATGGCAGTTGGTCTTGCGGGCTTATTTCTTGAAGCGCACCCAGATCCTGATAATGCACTTTGCGATGGCCCATCAGCGTTACCATTGGCAAAATTAGAGCCATTCCTAGCGCAAATTAAAGCGATTGATGAGTTAGTAAAAAGTTTCCCTGAATTAGATACCAGCAAATAAAATTGTTATGCAACTGCATACGGTAGTGAATATGTTCGGCGCTGATCTTCAGCGCCGTTATCACGAAAAGATCCATAAAATCACCCTTCATGGCGGTTTCAACTGTCCTAATCGAGATGGTACGTTAGGGCGAGGTGGCTGTACTTTCTGTAATGTCTCTTCTTTTGCTGATGAACAAACTCAATATCACTCCATTGAAGAACAAATTGCGTTACAAGCCAAAAATATTAACCGAGCACATCGTTACCTGGCTTATTTTCAAGCTTATACCAGCACTTATGCTGAAGTAGAATACCTACGTACGTTATATGAAACCGCACTATTACAAGCCGATATGGTTGGATTATGTGTAGGAACTCGGCCAGATTGTGTACCGATTAGAGTGTTGGATTTATTGCAAGGTTATCGTGATCAAGGTTATGAAGTATGGTTAGAGCTTGGATTACAAACGGCCCATGACAAAACATTAAAACGAATTAATAGAGGGCATGATTTTCAATGCTATCAAGCGACAACGCGTGAAGCTCGTCGCCGTGGTTTAAAGGTATGTACACATCTTATTATTGGGTTACCACGTGAAGATCATCAGCTTAATATGCAAACTTTAGAACATGTTGTGGACACAGGTACTGATGGACTTAAATTACACCCTTTACATATTGTTGATGGAAGCACAATAGCAAAAGCGTGGAAAGCAGGGCGCATCAATGCACTGACACAAGAACAATATGTCTATACTGCGGGTGAAATGATCCGCCATACTCCTCCTGAAATTATCTATCACCGTGTTTGTGCCAGTGCTAGAAAACCGACTCTATTAGCACCAGCATGGTGTGAAAACCATTGGCTAGGGATGAATGCGCTTTATCAAGATTTATTAAAAAAGGGTGTACAAGGGAGTGGAATAAATAAAGCATTTTTATTTAACACTCGCTTAAATAAGTAATTTTTTATTATGAGTTATTGAAATTGTTTTTTATTGAATTTAGAACTAGATGAATTCAGCCTTTAACCATTTATGAATAGTGAGTTAAAGGCTGAATTATTTGGGGAAGATTAAGAACATTGTTACTGAATTAATTCCAAATCATCCAATGCTTTTTGTAATGAAGGATAAAAGTTAAGTTCTCCTTCAATGGGGGTCATTCTCGCTCTTGCCAACGTTTTTAAAGGTTGGAATGGAATATCACACACAATTACATGGGTATCGTGTTTGACATCGGTAACAAAATGTTGGAAAGCATGTAAACCTCCAGCATCTAATACGGGAACAGCATCCCATTGCATAATAACGGTTTTATAACCTTTACTACGCTCACGTAATTCATTAAAAATACGCTCAGCAGCGGCAAAGAATAGCGGGCCATTAACACGTACAACTAATAATTGTTTATCATCATCGGTATACGGGGATTCTGTTATTTTGGTCATATTGGCAATACGACGCATAAATAGCAGTGAAGCCAATACAATACCGATAGTAATGGCAATGACCATATCAAAGAGAACGGTAAGTGATAAACATAACACTAAGACAATAATATCGTCTTTAGGGGCGTGACGAATAAGATCAATAACTTTACGCGCTTCACTCATATTCCATGCAACAATTAGTAATAGAGCTGACATTGCTGCTAAAGGCAAATATGAAAGAAATGGCGCTAATACCAGTAAAGTTAGTAACACCAACAATGAGTGAACAATAGCTGAAACGGGCGATGTTGCACCTGCACGGACGTTAGCAGCTGAACGTGCAATCGCCGCTGTCGCTGTTATACCGCCAAAGAAAGGTGCGACAATATTACCGACACCTTGTCCTAGTAATTCACCATTAGAGTGGTGTTTTTTACCGGTCATGCCATCAAGCACAACGGCACACAGTAACGATTCAATAGCACCTAACATTGCCATTGAAAAAGCCGCAGGTAACAAAGCAGAAACCGTACTCCAATTTAATTCAAGAGATGCTCCAGTGTTTGGTAAATTCCAAGGTAAAACAAACTGAGGCAATATAGGTGGAATACCTTGCCCCGTCGATCCATCTGGCAGTAGATAACTAAATTGTGAGCCAATTGTTGCAACTTCATGGCCAAACATATTCACAATACCCATTACAGCAGTACCTGCTATTAACGCGGGCAAGTGCCCTGGTAAGCGTAAATTTAATTTTGGCCAGTAGATTAAAACAAACAGCGTTGTTAAGCCGATAAGTGTATCACCAAGATGGATAGTAGGTAATGCTGAGCCTAAGGCAATAATTTTATCGATATAGGTTTCTGGTACATGTGTCATTTCAAGACCAAAAAAGTCTTTTATTTGCATGGTCGCGATGGTGATAGCAATCCCAGAGGTAAATCCTAGAGTGACAGAAACAGGAATATACTCGATGAGCTTACCAAAGCGAGCTAATCCCATAACGACTAAGATAACGCCAGACATAAGCGTCGCAATTAGTAAGCCACTTAATCCAAATTGTTGTGATACAGGGTAAAGGATCACAACAAAAGCAGCAGTAGGGCCTGAAACGCTGTAGCGAGAGCCACCAGAAACAGCAATGACTATACCGGCAATAGCTGCGGTATAAAGACCGTATTGCGGAGGAACACCGCTACCAATAGCCAAAGCCATGGCTAATGGTATCGCGATAATTCCGACGGTGATCCCTGCAATAATATCTTTTAATAAACGCGCAAAAGAGTAAGGCTCTTTTACACATGCATCAATAAATGCACTAAAGGGGCGAACCCGGTTAACTTTATGAGTTTTCATTTAGGCTTAAACCAAAATAAGAAGTCAGATGCCGAATAACGGCGATAAGGAAAAGAGAGGATATCGCTTTTATTCGCTGATAATAATGTGATACATCAAATTATTAATGTATATCTTAAAGCTTAGTAAAAATTAAATCAATTAAACTAATAAGTTAACGTAAAGAGATAATACAATGTATCTTATTGTATTTATTCTGTTGCCTGTATGAAAATAAAGTTTAAATTTATTTTAAAATTATAAAAAGCGTTTTATTTTAGAATAAATGTCATTTATAGGGAGGTAATAAAAGTCTTTTTTTGTCATAAAAATACGATCAAGTTAAATAGCAACCACATAAATGATTATCGACAATTAAAAATTAATAATTGTTAACATATAAGAAATTACTAAATAAAACGATTAAGTAAAAATAAATGATAGACTGTAGACTAAAAATATATCATAGAAAAATAAATTTAAATGAGTGACCCTAGGAAGGGATAAAAAAAGAATCAGATCGAATATCTGATTTTTTCTATAAAAAAATAGAGCCTAGCTGAAAACTAGGCTCTATCTTATAATATGGCGGTGAGAGAGGGATTCGAACCCTCGATACGTTGCCGTATACACACTTTCCAGGCGTGCTCCTTCAGCCTCTCGGACATCTCACCATATTGTTGTTGGATATGAACTTAACATCTCTCAACGGGGCGCTACTATAGGGAAAAGGAGCATAAGCGTCAACAGCTAAATGCATTTTTCTTTTAACTTTTGTCTCAAGCAGCCAAATAAAAAACAATATGCACAAATGCTAGGCAAATTAGGCAGTAAACCAAAGTAAGTATAGGTTAGCGTTTTGAAAAAAGAATTCAGATTTTCGTTAGCGGGTTAACATTCTCAACATTTTTATTAACAACTTATTCAAAGAGACTTGAAATCAGAACGTAACCCTCGCACCCTATGATAAAAATGCTGGAGGAAGGCACAATGAAGATTATTTATTATCATCCTTTTTTTGACGCAGAGACATGGATCAATGGTATGAAAGCACGTTTGCCGAATGCCAATATACGCATCTGGGAACCCGGCGATAATCAACCTGCTGATTATGCTATGGTTTGGCTTCCTCCTTATGAAATGCTCGCAAGTCGCAATCATCTTAAAGGTATTTTTGCATTAGGGGCAGGCGTTGATGCTATTTTAAAACAAGAACAACAAAAGCCTGGCACATTACCTGCAGGTGTTCCTGTTATGCGTTTGGAAGACACCGGAATGGGACTACAGATGCAAGAATATGCGATTGCCAAGGTGATGTATTACTTTCGTCGTATGGATGATTATAAACGTCAACAATCACAACGCTTATGGAAGCAACTGCCTTCTCACTCTTATGATAATTTTGTGATTGGTGTTTTAGGTGCTGGAGCTTTAGGGGGTAGCGTTGCAACTAAACTGGCAGAATTAGGTTTTAATGTTCGTTGTTGGAGTCGAAGTCAAAAAGAATTCAATAATGTTGAGAGTTTTTATGGTAAAGATCAACTCAGCGATTTTCTCAAAGAGTGTCATTTACTGATTAATTTATTGCCTTACACACCAGAAACTCATGGTATTTTGAATTTTTCTCTTTTTGAACAGCTTAAACCTTCTTCTTATTTAATTAATCTTGCTCGTGGTGCTCATTTAGTTGATCAAGATTTATTAGAAGCGATAGATCAAGGATACATTGCAGATGCGACTCTTGATGTTTTTGCTCAGGAGCCTTTAGCGGGTATGCACCCATTCTGGACTCACCCCAGAATTTCTATTACACCACATATTGCTGCTTTCACAATTCCAAATATTGCAATGGATACTATTGTTGAAAATATTCAACGAATTGAAAAAGGAGAGGCTCCTTTTGGTGTAGTTGATATGAATAGTGGATATTAAAGATAATTAATATCCACTTTCGTTTTATATAATAGGCGATAAAATTTAGTTTATCGCCTATTTTTTTGTCTGGACTTTCAAAAAACAACATTTTTTTTATTATTTATATAAGGTAATAAAAATCTGACTATAAATAGATATCCCTTGAAGTTTATCTTATCGATGATTATCTCATTCTTTTGATAAAATGAGGTATACAATAATGAGTATAACAAAAGTAATTAATAGTACGCTTCACCCTATGGATGATTTATATAGTCAGAAAAAAGAGACTAATACTAATATAGTAGGAATAAATAACAATAATAAAGTATATAATAAAGAACTCAAGATACAAAAAAAAGAGAAAAATTTCAGTCTAAATAATGCAAACAATTATGTGTATTTAGGTTCGACAAATATGCCACTGCTTAACAATATGGGGATTACGCTTACAGATGATGGCTCATTAATGTTAATTAAAGGAAAAACATATGATTTATTTACAGGGTTATATCAAAAACACATAAAAAATGGATTTAAATATAATGTGTTTAATATTGAATCAAAAACGGGTGAAGATATGAGGTTTAAAGAGCTTTATGTCGATTCACAAGGCTATTTAATTGGAAATAGAAGAAGTGAAAACCAAATAGAAAATAAAGATAAAATTAACAGTGAACTTTATAAAATTAAATTTAGTAAGATAGAAAAAGATTATAATTTAAAAGATGATTCATTAAGTGAAATTGATAATAATTTCATTATAGAATATGAGAGATATGTAGTCGAAAGTAATTTAAAGCATGATTTATCAAGTATCAATAATATTATAGAAATCAAAGAGAATAATATTTTAAAATTAAATAGAGAAGGACTAAATATAACAATAGAAGTTAAAGATAATCAACTTGTTACAACTGGATTACCTGCTACCTTATTATCTAAGGGGGATGAGGTTGATAGTGAAGCCTTCGTTAAAAAACATAAAATTAGGCTTCCATTAAAAAAAACAGATAAAATATTAGCAATAAAACCAATATTAAATCAAGTCCAACTTGTGGTAGATAAAGGTAATAAAATAAAGATATATTATCTTGATCCTTTGAACATTTTTGCTATTAAAGATTATCAGTACGAAGTGACTCGTTTAAAACAAGAACCACCTTTATCTTTTTATTCGATGATAGGCGAAAATAATTATAAAAACTATCATTCAGGACAACCTTTTTCGACTCAAACAATAGGTAATTTTAGTAGCCGACATATTCCTTTTATTTCATCATTTATTGATAATGCAAGGATCCATATTGATAAAGCAAAACAACAATATGCATTAAAAAAATATGATGCAATGGTGAAGAATATAGCGAAAAGTATTGATCCTGGATTTCGAGGGATATTTTCTAATATTAAAGGTTTAACTAATTCATCAAGTCTACCTAATAAGAGTAAAAATATAGCATTATATAGTATAAAGAAAAATATCCATAAAGATTATGAAGTGATAAATAGAGTTATTAAAGGAATTAATAATGGTATAAAACAAGGTGAAGTAATTTACTCTTTAGTTAAAGAGTTAAAAAAGAGTGAAAGTATTACAATTAGCCATGATAATGATATTCGTGCATTTTTTGGCATTAATGTATTTAATTTATCAGGCAATATGGGAGTAAATGCTTTTATATTAGCGAATTACGCTAAAAATCATTCACTTATATTATCAAAAAATGAGAAAGATAAAGTCACATTCTCATTTATTAATAAAGCTAATGCCAATGTTTCGGGGGGGTTATCGGCAGGGATCACTAGTTATAATAAGCAATGGCAGGATGGAGCGATTGATTATGGACTGGTTACTCCTGTAATGGCAAGTGTACTTCTTGATATAAACTATAAAAAACACTCGAGTTTTTCATTTACGATTGAGTTAAAAAATGTAAGTGAGTTTATTAATAAAGGATTAGATCTCTCTGAAAATGAACTTCAATATAATTCAATACTAGAAACCAATAAAAAAATGGCATTCTCATTAGGAAGTGAGATAAGAAGTGAAATCAATTTAAATATTGAAACTAACCTTAATCCAGATACAAAAGTCATTATACCAAGAAATGCTATTGGTACTAATTTTGCGTTAAATTTGATGAAGCTAGATTTAAATATCAATAAACTCATCTCTTATGGCGAGATAGAGTCTAAGAGCTCAGAAAAAAAGGTTAATCTTGACTTTTTTGAATTTTATTTTGAATTTTATCGAGACCTAAAAATTACGCCATCAACAACAAGTTCTACAAATCATATTCAATGGTATCCTTTAGCAACGGTTAAAAATTTTGAGACAATGCTACAAAAAAAGATTAATTCCTTATTTAGAATACCTGTTTATGATAGTGAGTATAATAAAAAGAAGAAAGAATTTGAAGAAAAAAGGAAAGATTTAAAAGGAATATATAAGAGAACACTCAAACTAAATAAGTTGTTTGATACTTATCCTAATGAGTACGATGTTTCTAGTAGTATTAATAAACTTGATAATATCTATTTATCTTTATCAGCAAATAAAAAACAAAGTAATAAACTGGATGGCTTGTTACAAAGTAAAAAATTAAACCCAAAAGATAATTTAATAAATCAATCAACATACTTAACTAATGAAAATGCTAAATTAAAACAATTTCTATCAGACTTAAAAGAGAGAAAAGAAACACTGTCTTCACAAGAAAAAGATAATATGAATGAAAAATTCAAACCTTATTTTGTTTCTAAATATCAATTAGATCCAAGAAGTAAGGAGATCTATAATGGGGTTAAAACAAGGGTTCAAATACTTTTAGATGAAGTGAGAGTGAATAAAAATCTTAATTTAAATGAGATCAAAAATAAGTTAGATAATTTATATAATGAATCAAAGAAAGAATTAAATAAAGTTAAATATTATATTAATTCTATAGATGTTATGTCGGTAAGCGAGTTAGCGGATAAAGGTAAATCATTACCGCTAATATTTTTGCGCTTAGGAAGTAAAAAATCTATTTCACATCATCAAATTAAGGGGGAAATTAAATTCTCTTATGATGAAAACAGAGCACAATTAGAAAAAATATCTACAAATTATTATTTTTGATAAATCATTTGTTTATCTTATGTGTTTTAAGGGAAAATCGTATGGTTAATCGATAATATAATGTTTATTAAAGGTTTTTTTATAACACTGAAAAGTATAAAATTTTATTTATCTTTAAAAATGTCTGTTTTGTGGAATTTATCTCTAATTAATGAATATTATCGAAAAGATAAGTTTATTAAATTGCAATTTCACTTGTCTTGGTGATATAAAGTTGTTTCCCATGTTTATCAGACAATATACTTAATGAATATAGCAGAACTTCTTGAGCAAATAGCAGAGAAAGGATGGTGTGTGTGGGATGACTTCCTCACACCAGAAGCTGTTCAACAATTGCGAGCTTGTTTTGGTGATAATGCTCAACAAGCACGTATAGGTCGTCATGAAAATCGACAAGCAGAGACGACAATACGCAGTGATAAAATAAGCTGGCTAGAACCTAATATGGGGATACCTGTTCAGCATTATTTAACGCAGATGGCGTCTATTCAACGAGCTGTAAATCGTGAGTTTTTTCTAGGGCTTTTTGAATATGAAGCGCATTTTGCTTGTTATGAAAAAGGGGCTTTTTATAAAAAGCATCTTGATGCTTTTAGAGAAAATGTTACTCGACGCTTAACGACTGTATTATATCTTAATGAGGATTGGACAAAAGAAGACGGTGGCGAATTAGTTATTTATGATTTAGACGATAATGAACTTGCAACAGTTGCTCCTAAAGGTGGACGTTTAGTTGTTTTCCTTTCAGAACAATTTCCTCATGAAGTACTTCCTACTTATAAAGAGAGAATAAGTATTGCAGGTTGGTTTCGTGTAAATGGTGTCAGGGATAATTTTCTTGATATAGCAAGTTAACTAATGTAATTAAAATGCTGTTGTCATAAAGTGATTTTTATTGTTTTTTATAAAATTGCTTTAAAAGATAAGTGGCATGGGATGAGGCGCGTTTCTTATATTAAGTAAAAGCTTAATTATTAAGAGCGCGCTTTTTCTGTTTTAAGATTAAGTGAATAACCATAAAAAAGAAAAAAGTTGATTTTTTTATCGTTAAAAGCACAATAACCCGAAACTTTTTAGGATAAAAATACAATGAACGAATTCTCAATAGTTTGCCGACTGTTAGGCACATTATTTCAAAGATCCCCCAATGACCCTATTTTAGCGCCAATTATTAAAATGATTGCTGAAGGGAAATTGACCCAATTATGGCCTCTGGAACAAGACGAGTTATTTAATACACTAAAAAATAGTGTTAAAGATTTGACTACCGTTGAAGCAGATTATCAATCTCTTTTTGGCAACAAAGTTCCTGCGGTGTCTATTTATGCTCATGATTATGGAGAGATCAAAGAAGACGATATTCGTCAGTTCTTAGTCGCAAGAGGCATGCCTGTTAGTGAAAGTGCCACAGATAGCTTTGGTGCTTTATTACTTGCAGCCTCCTGGCTTGAGGATAATTCGGCACAAGATGAATTATTAGCTCAAATACAACTATTTGATGAGTATCTATTGCCTTGGGCTGGGATCTTCTTAGGGAAGGTTGAAGCTCATGCAACAAGTGGCTTTTATCGTACCTTAGCAGGTATTGCACGGGGCGCATTATCAGCATTACGTGAAGAACTCTCTGATGATGCCGAGAGCGAAGAGGCTGAATCAGAGTAATATCATACTTTCTTTGTAATGGTATTTTACTATTCATAAAAAAGGCAAACCATTAGGTTTGCCTTTCTCGTTAATGACGATAAATATTTTTAATCAACTCACGTAACTATTAGAGTTGGATCACGAATTTACCTGGCTTAACTTCAATCCCTTTAGCTAGTTTAAACGCTGCAGCTTCGGCACTATTTTTTTCTGGGTCAAGAACATAAACAGGTTGATTATCAAAGTAAGTTGTGATTGTTGTATCTAAATAAGGTTTTAGTGCCACAACTACCGCATCCATTTTTTCTGGTGATACTTTGTAGTTATCAATAGTCATTGATTTTATATATATCGCCCCTTGATCTGCTTGATAAGAGGGTTGACCTGATAATATAAGATCAACTTTGGCACTGGTTTTACCAAAGAATGAGTTAATTTTTAGGTCGGCTGTACCAGAAAGGTTAATTTTACCCGGCTCAGTACGGCCAATTTGAATAGTAAGATTGCTTAATTTAATATCAGCAGATACAACGTCATCTTCACCTATATGTTTCTGAAAATTTGTTTTTTGACTGATATAGTCATTAATGAGGTTTTCACTTACATCAAATTGTTTTAGCTGATCACAACCTGTGACTAAGCTTGTTAATACGAACATGGTTGTTAGAAAAATAGCTTTCATAAACACTCCTTGATCACTGATAATTAAGAGTTTACCTGATCTTTAGGGAGTAAGCATGGCTGTTTCTATTTTTTTACGATTAAATTGGCGGTGTAGTGCATAAAGTGTTATGAAACCAACCGTTCCTAGTAAAAACCAAGGTAATTCAGGCATATTGAATTGATTACCTAAGTCATACATCCATCCACCGCCTGTATATCCAATGGCACCACCAAAAGCTAAACCTAATCGACTAAATCCCATATAACTGCCACGAGCCCGAGGATCGGCAAGTGATGCACTTAACGTTTCACGCGCAGGCTCTGCGGTAATAGTACCGAGATAGAATAAACCAATAATTAGAAAAATACCTTGTAATGAGTGGATCATACCAACAGGGAACATGCTGATGCTCATTAAAAATAAACCCGCCATTAAACGTTGTTCTAATTTGAAGCGTTTCTCACTCCAGCGAGCAATAGGATAAAGCAACGTTAAAGAAAGTAAGGCTTCAATGGCATACATCCATTTTACAGCAGTCGGTGTGCCAGCAATATCGTTGACGATAATAGGGAACATCAGCATAACTTGAACAGATAAGACAAAATAGCCTGTTAACGTTAAGACATAACTGACAAAGCGTTTATCCAGGAATACACGATTTAATCCTTCTTTAATTGGTGTTTTGGTGGTAGATATACGGTAGGCAGGTAATAGCCAAGCGTTAAATAAAGCGGCGATAACAAAAACACCTGCGCCAACCCAGCATACTAAATGAAAATCATATAGTAATAACCAACTACCAATAAGCGCACCAATAACAGCACCGGCACTATCTTGCATTAATAATAAAGAATAAAAACGACCACGTTCATAAGGACGGGTTAATTTAATAACCAGTGCGGTGCGAGGCGGGTCAAATAGTGTTCCCCCTAATGCGGATAAAATGCAAGATAACCAAAGTATCCAAGGTTGGTCTGCCATTGCCATTAAAGCAAAACCTAAAGCGCGTAATAACATTCCTGTTATTATCATTGGTTTTGCACCAAATCGGTCCGCAATAGCGCCACCAAAAATACCTAGACCTTGTTGAACTAATTGCCTAAGCCCTAACGCAAAACCAACAATAACACCAGCCCAACCCAATTGTTCGACGAAACGAATGGAAATAAGTGGAAAAACGACAAAAAAGCCTAAGACAACTAACATATTGTCAATTAGGAGGAAGTATTTACCCAAGGTACGGGCTTGTGTTACCAGTGCCATTACTCACCATCAATAAGCAAATAATTTAAATAAATAAGGGGGGAATGAAATAATTTATTTCTTCGACTATTCTGTCTCTAAATGTGCATAATTCCTAGTAAATTAAAGATGATATTTTTTTATTAAGGTTAGTGGCAGAATAAGAAGAGTTGCTTCAGAATTAGGCTTATTTATATCAAAGGATAATGAGATCGTAATGTTTGGTTATCGTGGTGGAATTCCTAAAATTCGTTTTGAAACACAAAGAATGATCATTCGTTTAGCATACGAACGAGATGCAGAAAGATTGGCTAATTATTATACATTAAATCGTCGTTTTTTAATTCCCTGGGAACCATTAAGAGATAAAACACACTATTTACCTTCTGGTTGGGAACATCGTTTACAATATATGAATGAATTACACCGGCAAGAAAGCGCTTTTCATTTTCTGTTATTAACGCAGAAAGAAGATGAAATTATTGGTGTTGCTAATTACAGTAATGTTATGCGTGGCGCTTTTAATGCCTGTTTTTTGGGATATTCAGTCGGTGAAAAATGGCAAGGGCAAGGGTATATGTCTGAAGCTTTAACGGAAACACTCCGTTATATGCAAAGACAACAGGGTATGCATCGAATTATGGCGAATTATATGCCTCATAATTTACGTAGTGGAAATTTATTGGCCAAACATGGCTTTGAACGAGAAGGGTACGCCAAAAACTACCTGCAAATTAATCAAGAATGGCGAGATCACGTACTGACTGCATTAACAACGCGAAGCTATTTTAAACGTTAAATATATTGATCGTAATAACAGAAAAGTATTGTTGATAATTATCTTTCTAACTTCTTATGCTGGAAATGATGTTGAGAAAGATACGCACGAAGCGTTAAGAATAGGTGTTTTTTTATTGTTTGGCTGGGTAAAAATAAACAGAGTCAGCTTATTCCTAGCGAATTGAAGATTGATTTTTCGATGTTAGAGACGGAGTATAGTCCCTTTCTTTTTATTCCATTCAACAAAAATTAGAATGATTTTATGAATTTACTTAAATCACTTGCTGCGGTGAGTTCTATGACTATGTTTTCACGGGTCTTAGGATTTATTCGTGATGCAATCATTGCGCGTATTTTTGGCGCAGGTATGGCAACAGATGCTTTTTTTGTTGCGTTTAAATTACCAAATTTACTTCGCCGTATTTTTGCTGAAGGCGCATTTTCTCAAGCTTTTGTTCCGATATTAGCAGAATATAAAAATCAGCAGGGCGATGAAGCAACACGTACTTTTATTGCTTATGTTTCAGGTATGCTGACGTTGATCCTTGCGATTGTTACGTTGATTGGTATTGTCGCTGCACCATGGGTTATTTATGTCACAGCGCCAGGTTTTAGTAACTCACCAGATAAGTTTCAACTTACGACTGATTTATTGCGAATAACGTTCCCTTATATTTTTCTTATTTCATTGGCTTCTTTAACGGGTTCAATTCTAAATACCTGGAACCGTTTTTCAGTACCTGCTTTTGCACCCACTTTACTCAATATCAGCATGATCTTTTTTGCTTTGGTTGTTGCTCCTTATTGTAATCCCCCCATTATGGCATTGGCATGGGCGGTTGTTGCTGGTGGGATATTACAACTTGGTTATCAATTACCACATTTGAAAAAAATCGGTATGCTTGTACTACCTCGAGTCTCATTTAAAAACAGCGGAGTCTGGCGTGTTTTAAAATTAATGGGGCCAGCTATTTTGGGTGTTTCAGTTAGCCAAATTTCCCTAATTATCAATACAATTTTTGCCTCTTTTTTAGTTTCAGGCTCCGTTTCATGGATGTATTATGCAGACCGATTAATGGAGTTACCTACAGGCGTCTTAGGGGTTGCATTGGGAACTATTTTACTTCCTTCATTATCAAAGAGCTTTGCTAGTGGGAATACTGAAGAATATAGAAAGCTGATGGATTGGGGGTTAAGATTGTGCTTTTTATTAGCCTTGCCTTGTACTATTGGTTTAGCTGTATTATCTGGGCCGTTAACAGCGTCTTTATTTCAGTACGGAAATTTTAAAGCTCACGATGCGTTAATGACACAACAGGCGTTAATTGCTTACTGTGTTGGGCTGATGGGGCTTATTATCATAAAAATCCTAGCGCCAGGTTTCTATTCTCGTCAGGATATTAAAACACCAGTAAAAATTGCTATTGCAACATTAATACTGACACAATTAATGAATCTTGCATTTATTGGTAGCCTAAAACATGTTGGTCTTGCGCTTTCAATCGGTATTGCCGCCTGTTTTAATGCTGCGATGCTGTTTTGGCAAATCCGTAAGAAAAATATTTATCAACCTTTGGCGGGGTGGCCTGTATTTTTATTAAAACTAGCGGTTGCGCTGGTGGTTATGGGAGCTGTTTTAGTTGGCATGTTATGGGTTATGCCAAGCTGGGATGTGGGAAGTATGCTAATGCGTATTTTACGTCTATTACTGGTCGTTGTAGTCGGGGCTGGTAGTTATTTTGTTGCCTTGTATATATTAGGTTTTAGACCTCGACATTTTTCATTACGTGCTGCTTTATAACTCATAAGATAGACTCCTCGCTTTTGGGATAAAAGCGGGGAGATTAAATTAACAATATTTTTATCAGTGTTATTCCTCTCATTTAGATCCTTTCTCTATTTCTAGACTATTTATAATGCAACATTGATCACACTTTTGGCATTTAGTTAGATTGGCTTTATGCCGTCTAAAAAGAAAAATAGAATAAAAAACGCAGAAATTTTTTTTCTTCATTATTTTTTTTATTAAATTTTTTTTCCAATTTCTGAATGATTTATACAGTTTTTCGGCATTAACATGTGTTTTTTAAGAAATATTCATAAATTATTCTAATCATTAATCATATCGAATATCTTTAGACAATTTGTTGATCAATGGTGAGATTCTACATAAAGTAAAAAAATAGACGCTATATTCTAAGTACTTACGGTTTGACGAATTATCTTTTTTTAGATAAACTCTCTGGTGTTGTCTAGGTTTAAAAAATGACACATCTGTTAAATATTTCTTACTAAATGATGAGATATTACAAATATTTCAAAATATTGCAGTATATTTTAAAATATTTGATTTTTTTGATTTAAGACATATTATTATTTCTTTATTCAGGTAGATTAACCGTGACTGTAAAGTTATTTGCTTGTTATCGTTCAGTACTACTGAAAGTGATCATATCTATTTTGTCTGCGCTTCAAATAGGTAATACGATTGCTGGGGATAAGCAGTAAACAATAGGTCGTGTGAATAATGAAATTAATGCTAAATCTATTATTAATAGACAATTAGATTACTGGTAATTCGGTATGGTACACTAATTATTGCTTTCATTTGTCCGCCATTGTTTTCTGTTTTTCCCTCTCTTTTCAAATCCTTCGCCACCGTTCTTATTTTTTTCATTGATAGCTCAATAACTCAAATATTTCTTCGTTTGTTCGTTATACTCAAAGTAGTTATAAACGATTAGATATTCCAAGTTTAAAGACGACTGAACAATCAATTAGTTGATTTTTTAGTAAGAATAAAAATAAAAGAGTGTCAAGGATCTACTATGAAAAAAGCCATTATCATCTCTGTGTCATTAGCTACGTTATTTCTTGCTGGTTGTACTGCTGACGGGAAATTTAATACCTCAAAATTAACGCCAGTTAATTGTGTGGGGGTATTTGACAAGACAAATGAACAGCTGTCATTTACGGCTAAAGATGTCAACGATCGCCTTTATAGCCCAAGCAAACCAATAGATAGCGTTGATGGTTGGATTGAGGTAAAAGATATCAGAGGGCTATTGTGTCAGGATGTTATAACTGCTAATGAAGATTAGACTAAATAGCATTGGAAGTTTATTGAGTGATTGTTAGAAGTGGTTTTTGACGATATTGAATTAAGAGTAATAGATAAAAAAACCGATGGTTAATGCCATCGGTTTTCTGTCTATGTCATTTGCATATTGAGCTAATTACATTCTATCAACTGTTTCAATTCCTAATGTATCTAAACCTTGCTTTAATGTTCTTGCCGTCAAGCGAGCCAGTTTTAGGCGACTTTGGCGAATGCTTTCATCTTCAGCAGATAAGATAGGGCAGTTTTCATAAAAACCCGAGAAGGTTTGTGCCAGATCGTAGAGATAAGCACACATCACATGAGGTGTTCCTTCGCGAGCAACTTGCATGATAGTCTCATCAAATTGCACTAAACGCAGTGCAAGTTGTTTTTCATGAGATTGTGTTAACTCGATAGGTTGCGTTAATGTGTTCTCATCAATTTCTGCGCGTTTGAAGATTGAGGCAACGCGAGTATAAGCATATTGCATATAAGGTGCGGTATTACCTTCAAAACTTAACATCAGATCCCAATCAAAGATGTAATCTGTTGTACGGTTTTTAGATAAGTCAGCGTATTTTACAGCACCAATACCGACAACACGAGCAACATTATTTAACTCGTCTTGATCCATATCTGGATTTTTTTCAGCGATTAATGTACGTGCTCTTTCTTGTGCCTCATCGAGTAAATCCGTTAAACGGATAGTACCACCAGAACGTGTTTTAAATGGGCGACCATCTTTACCTAACATCATACCGAACATATGGTGTTCAAGTGACATTGAATCAGGGATGTAACCTGCTTTACGGACAATAGTCCACGCTTGCATTAAATGTTGATGTTGGCGAGAGTCGATATAATAGAGCACGCGGTCAGCATGTAGGTGTTCGTGACGATATTTAGCACAAGCAATATCCGTTGTTGTATAAAGGTAGCCACCGTCTTTTTTCTGAACGATAACACCCATAGGTTCGCCTTCCTTGTTTTTATACTCATCCAGGAAAACAACCGTTGCCCCCTCACTTTCTACAGCAAGGCCTTTTGCTTTTAGGTCAGCGACAATGCCAGGCAACATCGGGTTATAAAGGCTTTCACCCATGATGTCATCTTCAGTTAGCGTGACATTAAGACGCTGATAAGTCACTTGGTTTTGTTGCATAGTGATATCAACAAGTTTGCGCCACATTGTACGACAATACTCATCACCACCTTGTAATTTTACAACGTAATTACGTGCACGCTCGGCGAAGACTTCATCTTCGTCATAACATTTTTTTGCTTCACGATAGAATTCTTCGAGATCAGATAATGCCATATCTGCGGCATTTTCGTTTTGTTTTTTCTCTAAGTACGCAATTAACATACCAAATTGTGTACCCCAATCACCGAGGTGATTAGCACGAATAACGTTATGACCTAAGAAAGATAAAGTACGTGCACTTGCATCACCAATAATGGTGGAGCGTAAGTGGCCAACATGCATTTGTTTTGCAACGTTTGGTGATGAATAGTCGATAACAATAGTTTGAGGTGCAACAGGTGTTACATTCAGATGTTCATCGACTAATGCGTTTTCAGCTTGTTTAGCAACCCATTGCGGAGATAAGAAGATATTGATAAAGCCAGGACCTGCAATTTCAACTTTATCTGCAATACCTGTAATATCAAGCTGTTCCAGAATTTTTTCTGCGAGTTGTCGGGGTGGGATCCCCATTTTCTTTGCTGCTCCCATGACACCATTTGCCTGATAGTCACCAAATTGTACTTTGGCTGACTGACGGACAAGAGGTTCGCTATCAGCGGGTGCGCCAGCAGCACACATTGCCACACTGATTTTTTCTGAAAGAAAAGCCTGAATATTCACCGGGTTACCTTAAATTATTGAGAAAATAAAACCTGACGACAAAAGCCTGACAGGTTTATTATAAAGAATTAGGATTAACCTTGAATTTATAACATATTCCGGCTAGAACATGCTACTATCTGCGCCTTATCTTTAAGGTTTTTTCTCTGTTTTTTCATTAAGGTTATTCAACATGGCGTTATTTTCTTCAATCCCTCAATTAAATGATTTAACTCACGCGCTTCCTCTGTTTGAAGAAAAAATGACACAGCTTGCTAATCAGTTAGGTTTAAATTTTACATATTATCTTACGGATCATATTTCGTTACGTTGTCACGATTTAACGTTGGCTGAGCAGTGGCGAAAAGGGCTTAGTCTATGTGGAAAGTGTATTTCTGATAATGTTATTAATGGGCGCCCAATTTATCTTTTTCAATTAGACACGCCATTAACGGTTTTAAATCAAGCGGTTTCTATTGTTGAATTACCATTCCCTACACATAAAATATATGAATACCAAGGTTGGGAACATATTGAGCAAGTGATCCCCGTCGAGCCCGCAGATTTAGTGAATAAAGTCATGTCTTTTTTACCCCAAACGTTACCTGAGAGTGTTAGCTTAAAAATCAGTGAACCTAAAGGTGAGAAAGAACGGTTGCCTAATCCAACGGTAGCTATTTCTAACGGGAAAGTGACAGTAAAGTATCATCCTTATTCGTTACTTGAAATCGTAGAAAGTGAGTGTTGAGCGACACTTTCAGAAAATAGTTTGCTTGTGTCAGCACAAAATTCTGATAGCAGAATTGAATGAATAACGATATTCGACAACTATTGTTAGTAATCGCTAAGAAATGATATTTATTTTCTGATTACTTTCTGTATTAAGGATAAAGAGGGATGATATGGCTACGTTGGAGATTTGTTGTTTTGGCGCAGAATGTGCGCTAGTGGCAGAACGAGCAGGTGCAGATAGAATTGAGCTATGCACGAGTCCTTCAGAAGGTGGCATTACGCCAAGTTTTGGGATGCTAAGACAAGTCAGAGATCTGGTTCGTATTCCCGTTCATCCTATTGTTCGCCCTCGAGGTGGGGATTTTTGTTACACACAAGCTGATTTTTCAGCTATGAAAAATGATATTAGTCTTATCCGTGATATGGGATTTCCAGGTGCGGTTGTTGGTCTTTTAAATGAAGAAGGGCATATTGATTTGCCTAAAATGGATATTTTAATGGAGCTTGCTGGCCCTTTAGCCATTACTTTTCATCGCGCTTTTGATATGTGTGTTAACCCCTTATTGGGGTTAGAACAACTGACACAGTTAGGTGTTTCTCGTATTTTAACTTCAGGCCAACAAGCGAATGCGGAATTAGGTTTACCTTTATTACGTACATTAAATGAAAAATCACAAGGCCCTATAATTATGGCTGGTGCTGGCGTAAGGCTCAGTAATATCCAAAAATTCCTAGATGTAGGATTAAAAGAAATACACAGTTCAGCAGGAAAAGTGGCACCTTCAACCATGATTTATCGTAAAGCAGGTGTAACAATGAGCTCTGATAGCGAGGTTGATGAATTCACACATTATTGTGTAGATGAAGATACCGTTGAAGCGATGAAAGATATTATGAGTATTCATACGCCATTAGCTTCTTAATTTTAATTAAATTAACGTTAGTGAGCGATTTTAGAACTGCGCCTTTTATAGCGCAGTTTTTTATGCAATATCGTCTAATACCAAGGTATGTGTTATACCACAGTGTTCAACAAAGACTTCATCGTGAGAAACCAATAACAATGTACCTTGATATTCAACTAATAAATTCTCTAATAGTTGTTTGGACTCAATATCAAGATGATTATCAGGTTCATCAAGCAATAAGATCGCGGGGGGTTTTGGACTATGTGTTAAAGCCAATAATGTTGCTTTTAATTGTTCTCCACCACTTAGTTTTTCAAGTGGTAGTAAAGATTTATTACCTCTAATTCTCAACATCCCCAGTCGAGTTCGCCATTGTTCGATAGAAATGGCAGGTTGATACTGATGTAACGCTTGTGCAACAGGCAATGTTTTATCAAGTAAAGTAAGGTGTTGATCGAGATAACAATAGCCTTGATTTAGACGAAACTCACCAGAGAGTGGAGCAAATTGCTGGATCAAACATTTCAATAATGTTGATTTTCCGCACCCATTTTTACCTTTAATGTGCCAATGTTCATTACTATAAGCTGAAAATGAAATAGGGTGTGGGTAGCCATAGGGAAGTTGAAGATTATCAACAAACACATTTAAGCGATGGCCTTCACTTTGATAATTCAACGTGATTTTTTGTTGATGGATATGTGACTTTTCTTCATCAATACCTTGTTTTTGAGACTGCATCTCTTCTATTACACGCTGATGGCGTTTTGCTACAGCAGATTGTCGTTGTTCTGCTCTGTTTTTCTGCATATCCAGCAAAAGTAAGCACTGGGAGCCACTTTGTCTGATTGACTCCCCTTGATGTCTACGTTGTATAGCTTTTTGTAATGTGGCTTGTTGTTGGCGCTTTTCATTTTTAATCTGACTATTTAATCGTTCACTGGTCGTGTCTAAAAATGCGATTTCTGCACTTTTTTGTGTTTCATATAAAGCATAATTTCCACCATATTCAGATAAACCTTTTTCACTTAACTCTAAAATAGTGTCTGTATAAGTGAGTAATTTTCGATTATGGCTTACGATAAGTGATCCTGATTTATGTTTTGCTAATTGTTTTATTAGCCACTGTTGCCCTTGATAATCGAGATGATTATCGGGTTCATCTAATAAGAGAAAGCAATCTGTTTGTAAAAATGCGTGGCAAAGTGCCAAGCGCGTTTGTTCTCCTCCACTTAAATGCACAATGGGGGTATCAAGTGCGACAGCAAGCTGTGCTGAATCTAATAAATTTTGCCAAGTAACAGGGAGTTGCCATTTGCCATCAAGTAATTCAATGTCTTTTAATGTTGCAGTCCCTGTATCAACGCGTTGGAAGGCTTGATAAATTTCATTTATATCCAATGCTTCAGCAACTGTATTGCCTTGAAGTCGTGTGAATTGGTCAACATATATAAAAGGGATATTCCAATTAATTAGCCCAGATGATGGCGTTATTTTTTTTGCTAATAATTTTAATAATACGGATTTACCTTTACCGTTATAGCCGATTAATGCATTTTGCTGACAAGCTAATGCGCGAGTTAATCGCGAGAAAAGAGGTTCTTGATTAAATTCTATAGTAAGTTGTGAAAAGTGACAGGCTATTGCCATAGTAATACCTCCTAAGCGAAATAGGCGGCAGACAGCAGAAATCTTCTTCTTGATGCGACGAAATAAATTATTGTCTGCCAGTAACAGAGAATGAATATCCAAAATAGTATTTGAAATATTTTCTGGCAGAATTTAGTTCATCGTAGGGATGTGCCTTCTTAAAAAGAGAAATAATAGGGGGGTGATAACTTCTGTATTAAAGCATGAATAAAGATGAACAACAAGTGTCGAATAAGGCACGCTGTGAGTAGTTTTTATTTTTCTAACATTATCCGTTTATAAATCGATGATATATTAATATAGGTTATGCAAGCTAAAGGGATACCATAAAATAGAGTGCCGTAAGCCATACCAATATGTGGAACATTAAAATAATCACTATGCTGTGGAATTAAATAAAGATAATTAATATTGTCTAAATATTCGGGTGTTAATCCACCATAAGGGACTAAAAATTGAAAAATCATGACGGAAAAAAGGCATAGCATAAAATTTAAAACTAATAGTGCAGAATAGAATAAATTTTTCCCCATTTCTTCTTTTGTTTTCACTTGATAACCACTGATAATTCGATTTGCAACAATTACTACATAGAGCCAAATAATCAGATTTTCATCCCCCATAATCATACTATTGATAATAAGAGCAAATATTCCATAAAATGGAATAAGAGCAAAAACAAGTTTAGTACGACCAAAGGCTGCCATAAACACACCTGAATGCACGAGAATAAATTCAAATAAGAATAAAACGGTTAGGTTATAAATTGTTTGAACTGAAAAATGTTCAGGAAACCACCATACGGTAATAATAAAAGCGATATATAAAAGTTGCGTGGCATAGTCAAATAATGAAAAAAAGATTTGTACTCCACGTTGTAATGGCGTCAGTGGCAGATGTTTTGCTGATGTTGTTTCTACAAAGGATGAGAAAAGAGGAACATCGTATTGTTGATGCTTATTCTTTTGTAAAAGGGTGTGTTGTTTTTTTTGTGTTATTTTCTTTTGAATAGCCACTTTGCTCTTTGGTGTTTTCGCCATAATTTCTTTAATCGTTCATCTGCAAATAAAGGGGCGTGTAAGATATTTTTAATAAAAATAGGATCCATTTTATGAAATAAAGGGATATTTAATAACTTGATATCCCCTTAGATCCAAATAAAAATTTAAGGCTTAGTTGCAATTAATATTGCTCGTTTAGGCGCAGGATAACCCTCAACTGTTTTTGTTTTATCATTCGCATCTAAGAATGCGTCTAATGAATCTGTTATCATCCAATCTGTTTTACGTTGCTCATCCAGAGAGGTTGTATTTTCATCGACAATGTGTACATTTTTAAAACCACATTTTTCTAACCAAACTTTTAGCATTTTTGCCGACGGGATAAAGTACACATTACGCATTTGTGCATAACGTTCACCAGGGATCAGGCATTGAAATTCATCACCATCAACAACGAGGCTTTCTAATACTAATTCACCGCCTGAAACCAATTGATTCTTTAATTGCCATAGATGATCCAGTGGTGAACGACGATGATAAAGCACTCCCATTGAGAATACGGTATCGAAGGCTTTTAATTCTGGCATCTGTTCAATGCCAATAGGAATTAAATGTGCACGTTGATCATTTCCTAATAATTTTCTGACGGCTTCAAATTGACATAAAAAGAGTTGAGTGGGATCGATCCCCACAACACATTCAGCCCCTTCACCTAACATTCGCCACATGTGATAGCCACTGCCACAACCGACATCCAACACCAAACGACCTTCAAGAGGCGAAAGGTGAGGCAAAACACGATCCCATTTCCAATCTGAGCGCCATTCTGTATCAATATCGACCCCATAAAGGGAGAAAGGGCCTTTTCGCCATGGCATTAAAGACTTCAGAATATTGTTCAAACCCAGTTGTTCACCAGCACTTAATGCGGGCGTTCTATTGGCAATCACGCCATTTTTTAAATCAAGTTCAGTAGGGGTAATGTCTGGCAAACCATCGAGCATTCTTTCCCATGAGGAAAAGTGACCATGTAACGCATTTGAGCGCCATTCTGATAATTGAGCTGGTAATGTATCTAACCAATGAAATAAGCGCTCATCTTGCGCAATAAGTTGATAGAACGAGCCAAAATTAATCATTAGTTATTGCCTTTAATCGCTAAAAGCGAGCCGAAATTAAAACATTGGAACCAAACTTCTGCATGTGGAAAACCTGCATTATGTAAGCGAGCTTTATGCGTTTCAACCGAGTCTGTTAGCATGACATTTTCTAACATACTACGTTTTTGGCTGATTTCTAATTCGCTGTAACCGTTAGCACGTTTAAAATCATGGTGCATATTAAACAGTAATTCACCAATTTTTTTATCTTCAAAACTGAATTTTTCAGAAAGTACTAACACGCCACCGGGATTTAGGCCTTGGTAAATGCGGTTTAATAATATTTGGCGATCGCTTGGCGCTAAGAATTGTAAGGTGAAGTTAAGCACGACCATTGAGGCATTATTAATGTCGATATCAAGAATATCACCTTCAATAATATCGACGGGTGTATCCGCTTTATAAGCATCAATATGGCGTTGACAGCGTTCTACCATGGCGGGTGAATTATCCACACCAATAATTTTGCAACCCGCAACATCAATATTACGACGCATGGAAAGCGTGGCCGCACCTAAAGAGCAGCCTAAATCATAGACTTGGCTATTGGGGGTAACAAAGCGACCTGCAAGCATACCAATCATAGAGATGATATTAGAGTAACCAGGTACAGAGCGTTTTATCATATCAGGAAACACTTCAGCGACTTTTTCATCAAAGCGCCAGTCACCCAGGTTAGCAATAGGGGTCGCAAATAAGCTGTCTTGTTGTGATGATTTTGAATTCGACATAACTAAAATAGGTTTTAGGAATAAAAGAAGTGAGCATTCTACCAGAAGCGACGGTGCTCACAAAGTTGCATTCTTTAGAAAGAAATTGGAAAAAATAAATAAACCTTTTTGATCCCTTGCCGTTATTAGACACAACAGCAAGGATGTCGGTTTTGATCATGGATGATCATATTATTCCTAAAGGACTTAGTAATAAAAGGAAAAGATTTGTATCCAAGGCAGGAAATAAATATTAGCAATGATCATCAATAACATTGATAAATAAGTGGCAGCCATGCCTGAACGACGCCAGCGAAGTTCACGGTGTTTTAATCCATATGAATGTAAAAAGCGACCGACGATTAAAATTGAACCACAGATGTGCACCATCCAAACAAAAGCTCCATTCATTTCCATGACCAGTAATAAAACCATGGAAATAGGAATATATTCTACCGCATTACCGTGAACACGGATGGCAGTTTGTAATTCATAAAAGTCACCATCACCATAAGCAACCCGATATTGTGTTCTGAGTTTTACGACATTGAGGGACAATTTAATCAATAACAGTGCGCCCAGTACGATATAAAGCGAGCTAACCATCTTTTCTCCATTGCCAAAGCCAAAAAACGGCGAATTTAATGATAAACCTCAAAGCGACATCTGTCGCTATAAATAATTATTATTAATTAATTGTTTGGGGATTAGCAAATCCTTGAAAAGATGTATCATATAAACTAGGTCTATACTCTTATCTCCAGGAAGAATTTTCGTTATAATGTCTGCCTTTTTTTTGACACTACTCGAAAAAGACTATTGCCAAAATTTCCGCAGCAGAAAGCACAACAAGCTGAGTAAAAGGATATTGTATGCGTACTAATTATTGTGGGCAGTTGAATAGCGCCCATGTGGGCCAAAAAGTGACTCTTTGTGGTTGGGTTAATCGTCGCCGTGATTTAGGTGGACTTATCTTTATAGATATGCGAGATCGCGAAGGTATTGTTCAAGTCTTCTTTGACCCAGAGCAGAAAGAGGCATTTTCTCAGGCATCAGAACTGCGTAATGAATTTTGTATTCAAGTCACAGGAACAGTACGCGCTCGTCCTGATAGCCAAGTTAATAAAAATATGGCAACAGGGGAAGTTGAGTTAGCGGCAGAATCTCTGTCTATTTTTAACCGTTCAGAGCCATTACCGTTAGATAGTAATCAAACAAATAGTGAAGAGCGTCGTTTAACTTATCGTTATTTAGACCTGCGTCGCCCTGAAATGTCTGATCGCTTAAAAACCCGCGCTAAAATAACAAGCTTTGTTCGTCGTTTTATGGATGGCGAAGGTTTCATTGATGTTGAAACCCCAATGCTGACAAAAGCAACACCTGAAGGTGCGCGTGACTATTTAGTGCCAAGCCGTGTTCATAAAGGTAAATTTTACGCATTACCACAATCACCACAGCTGTTTAAACAGCTGTTAATGATGTCGGGCTTTGATCGTTACTATCAAATCGTAAAATGCTTCCGTGATGAAGACTTACGTGCCGATCGTCAACCTGAATTTACACAAATCGATGTTGAAACCTCTTTCATGAGTGCAGATCAAGTACGCGAAGTGATGGAGCGTATGATCCATGCATTATGGTTAGATATTCTTGATGTCGATTTAGGGGCATTCCCTGTCATGACCTTTGCAGAAGCAATGCGTCGCTATGGTTCAGACAAACCAGATTTACGTAATCCAATGGAACTCAAAGACATTGCTGATTTAGTCAAAGATGTAGAGTTCAGTGTATTTGCACAAGCAGCAAATGATGAAAAATGCCGTGTTATCGCACTGCGTGTGCCAGGTGGAGCATCATTAACTCGTAAAAACATTGATGAATATACACAATTTGTCAGTATTTACGGTGCTAAAGGCCTTGCGTGGATGAAGGTCAATGAAAGTGCAAAAGGTATTGAAGGTGTACAAAGCCCAATTGCTAAATTCCTGACTAACGATGTTGTTAATAGTCTCTTAGAAACCACAGGTGCAACTGATGGCGATTTAATTTTCTTTGGTGCGGGTCGTAAAGGCACAATGAGTGATGCAATGGGGGCTCTGCGTTTGAAAGTCGGTCGTGACCTTGAACTGACAGATTTAAATGCATGGAAACCCTTATGGGTTATTGACTTCCCTATGTTTGAAGAAGATGAAGAGACTGGGGAATTAAGCGCAATGCACCATCCATTTACTTCACCAAAAGACTTATCACCTGTTGAGTTGACAGCACACCCTGTGGGAGCAGTCGCAAATGCGTATGATATGGTTATTAACGGTTATGAAGTGGGTGGCGGTTCAGTGCGTATTCACCGTAATGAAATGCAACAAGCGGTATTTAGCATTTTAGGAATTTCGCCTGATGAGCAACAAGAGAAATTTGGTTTCTTATTAGATGCATTGAAATTTGGTACACCACCACATGCGGGCTTAGCCTTCGGTTTAGACCGTTTAGTAATGCTGTTAACAGGTACTGATAATATTCGTGATGTTATTGCATTTCCTAAAACAACCGCAGCCGCGTGTTTAATGACTAATGCACCAAGCTTTGCGAATGAAGATGCTTTAAAAGAGTTAGCAATTGCAGTTACTCAAAAAGAAGTTAGCGAAGATAAAGAGTAAATAATGAAATATAAGCGCCCGATATCCGTTTTAGTTGTTATTTATGCAAAAGAGACCAAACGGGTGCTTATGCTGAAGCGTCGAGATGATCCTGATTTCTGGCAATCAGTGACAGGTAGTTTAGAAGAGGGGGAAATGCCTTTTCAAACGGCATTGCGTGAAGTGCAAGAAGAAGTGGGAATTGATATCATAGGTGAAAATCTTGAGCTGGTGGATTGCCATCGCTCGATTCTCTTTGAGATATTTGCACATTTTCGACATCGTTATGCACCCAATGTGACACATTGTCAGGAACATTGGTTTACGTTAGCGCTTCCAGCAGAGCGAGAAATTATGCTAACAGAGCATTCGCAATACCAATGGCTAGACGCGCCACTAGCGGCAAAACTAACAAAATCTGCTAGTAATCAGCAAGCGATTGAAGAATTTGTTATTTAATGATTAGACCACGTTTGGAGATATTTTCATGGCAGGTCATAGTAAATGGGCCAATACAAAACACCGTAAAGCAGCGCAAGATGCGAAACGCGGTAAAATTTTCACTAAAATCATCCGTGAATTAGTTACAGCAGCACGTTTAGGTGGTGGTGATCCTGCAACTAACCCGCGCTTACGTGCGGCAGTTGATAAAGCATTATCAAACAACATGACTCGTGACACATTAAACCGTGCAATTGCACGCGGTGCGGGAAATGATGAAAATGATAATATGGAAACTATCATCTATGAAGGTTACGGCCCGGGTGGTACTGCTGTCATGGTTGAGTGTTTAAGTGATAATCGTAATCGTACTGTTTCCGATGTTCGCCATGCATTTACCAAAACAGGTGGTAACTTAGGAACCGATGGTTCTGTATCTTATCTATTTACCAAAAAAGGGGTGATTTCTTATGCTCCTGGTGTCGATGAAGATGCTGTTATGGAAGCTGCATTAGAAGCAGGCGCTGATGATGTTGAAACTTATGATGATGGTGCTATTGATGTTTACACAACACCAGAATCTTTTGGTGAAGTGAAAGATGCAATGGATGCGGCTGGTTTCGTTGCTGAAGCTGCCGAAGTGTCCATGATCCCATCGACAAAAGCAGAATTAGATATTGAAACTGCACCAAAATTAATGCGTCTTATCGATATGTTAGAAGACAGTGATGACGTGCAAGAAGTGTATCACAACGGTGATATCTCTGATGAAGTTGCAAAACAACTAGAAGATATCCTGTAATCGTTCTTACGATTATCGAAAATAACAGTATTAATTGCTGTTATTCAAAAGTGCGAAGAGAAGAGCAGAGCAGGTTTCCTTGCTCTTTTCTCTCGCCATCCGACCATATCGGCAACAGGAATTGATATGGCTATCATTTTAGGTATAGACCCAGGATCTCGTGTTACAGGTTACGGTGTAATTCGACAGCAAGGGCGCCAACTTATTTACTTGGGAAGTGGTTGTATCCGTACACAAGTTCCCGACCTTCCTAATCGACTTAAGCGTATTTATGCTGGTGTTAGCGAAATTATCACACAATTTTCGCCGGATGTGTTTGCCGTTGAGCAAGTGTTTATGGCAAAAAATGCCGATTCAGCATTAAAACTGGGGCAAGCGCGAGGTGTTGCGATACTTGCTGCAGTCAATAACGATCTTCCTGTTTTTGAATATGCTGCTCGCCAAGTCAAACAAACAGTTGTAGGGACGGGGGCTGCTGAAAAAAGCCAAGTACAACATATGGTGCGATCAATATTAAAATTATCAGCTGCACCTCAATCGGATGCCGCCGATGCGTTGGCGATTGCTATCACTCATTGCCACTTTAACCAAAATTTATTACGAGTGGGTGATCCTCGTCTGGTTTTAACGAGAGGGCGGTTAAGATAAGTGGCTATATTAGTAAATGTCTTTGGTTTTTCACGAGCTGGATATACGTCCAGCTTTTTTTATGTTATAAACTTGACGTAATTATTTTTGCGGAGGCGTTAGGGTGATAGGTCGTATCAGAGGAATTATTCTTGAAAAACAGCCACCAGTGGTGCTGATCGAAGCAGGTAATGGTGTTGGGTATGAAATCAATATGCCAATGACCTGTTTTTATGAATTGCCTGATATTGGCCAAGAAGCCATTATCTACACGCAATTTATTGTACGTGAAGATGCACAATTACTTTATGGTTTTAACCAAAAACAAGAACGCGCACTTTTTCGTGAATTAATTAAAGTGAATGGTGTCGGACCTAAACTTGCGCTAGCCATTTTATCAGGTATGTCTGCTCGCCAATTTGTAACTGCGATTGAAAATGAATCTATCACTTCATTAGTGAAATTACCTGGTGTGGGTAAGAAAACAGCAGAACGCTTAGTGGTTGAAATGAAAGACCGCTTCAAAGGCCTTAATGGTGATTTATTCGAAAATAGTGAGATTGAATTACCAGAAAGTGCTTCACCTAAAGTACCAAAAGCGGCTGATATTGAAGCTGAAGCTTCCGCTGCATTAATCGCATTAGGCTATAAACCACAAGAAGCAGCAAAAATGATCAGCAAAGTAGCAAAACTGGGTACAGATAGTGAAACGCTTATTAAAGAAGCATTGCGTGCGGCTATTTAGGAGTAATACATTGTGATTGAAGCAGATCGCCTGATTTCAGCAGAAATTCAACAACCTGAAGAAGAAATAATAGATAGGGCGATTCGCCCTAAATCTCTTGCCGAATATGTTGGGCAACCACAAGTTCGTGAACAAATGGAGATTTTTATTCAGGCAGCTAAATTACGTCAGGATGCGCTCGATCATTTACTTATCTTTGGCCCGCCTGGATTGGGTAAAACCACATTAGCAAATATCATTGCAAATGAAATGGGGGTTAATTTACGTACGACATCAGGCCCTGTACTTGAAAAAGCGGGTGATTTAGCCGCGATGCTTACTAACCTTGAGCCTCATGATGTATTGTTTATTGATGAAATCCATCGCCTTTCTCCCGTGGTTGAAGAAATTCTTTATCCTGCAATGGAAGATTATCAGCTTGATATTATGATTGGTGAAGGGCCAGCAGCTCGCTCAATTAAAATAGATCTACCACCATTCACCTTAGTGGGCGCCACCACAAGGGCTGGCTCTTTAACATCCCCTTTGCGTGATCGCTTTGGTATTGTGCAACGTCTTGAGTTTTACAATGTTGATGATCTCCAACATATTGTCTCTCGTAGTGCCAGTTTTATGGGATTAGAGATGACAGATGAAGGTGCACGTCAAATTGCTATGCGTTCACGAGGCACTCCACGTATTACTAACCGATTATTACGACGTGTACGAGACTTTGCACAGGTAAAAGGTAACGGTGCCATTGATGAGGATACCGCCTCTAAAGCACTGGACATGCTAAATGTGGATGCGGCCGGTTTTGACTATTTAGACCGTAAATTACTTTTCGCTATTATTGATAAATTTATGGGGGGACCTGTGGGTTTAGATAACCTAGCGGCCGCCATTGGTGAAGAGCGGGAAACCATAGAAGATGTGTTAGAGCCTTATTTAATCCAACAAGGATTTATTCAGCGTACACCACGAGGTCGTGTTGCCACTAATCATGCCTATCGTCATTTTAATCGTATTGTAGAAGAACCTTAATCTTTATATCAGTATGACGACGTTGGAGACGATTTAAATGATAGAACTCACCCGAGGCAACCTCTTACATGCAAATACTGAGGCAATTGTAAATGCTGTTAATTGTGTTGGTGTAATGGGACGTGGTATTGCCTTACAATTTAAAAAAGCATGGCCAGATAATTTTAACGCCTATGCTTTAGCATGCAAAAACAAAGAACTTACACCGGGTGTAATGTTTATTTATGAGATACAAAAGGCAGCTAATCCTCGTTTTATTATCAATTTTCCAACCAAACGACACTGGCGGAATACCAGTTGTATTGAAGATATTGAAGCAGGGTTAATTACACTGGTTAATGAAATCAAACAGCGCAATATTAAATCTATTGCTATTCCACCATTAGGGGCGGGATTAGGTGGCTTAGAGTGGTCTGTTGTATATGAAAAAATCAAAAATGCAATGGAACCCTTAACGGATGTTCATGTGC
The DNA here is from genome assembly GCF_009915965.1 of Proteus sp. G2300. Lineage (NCBI taxonomy): Bacteria > Pseudomonadati > Pseudomonadota > Gammaproteobacteria > Enterobacterales > Morganellaceae > Proteus > Proteus sp. G2300. The sequence continues at coordinate 223,599 of NZ_JAABNK010000023.1, read as the reverse complement.
TAATTTATGGTCCTATAGGCGAAACAGAATTAAGTGAAAAAGAGTGATATCAATTTCTTAGATATTCCATAGACAAAAGATAACAATCCCCCCCAACAATATAGTGTTGTTGGGGGGGATTGTTTATCTAACGTGTTGGAAATAATTACTGTTTAGCAGGTACGAACAAACTCAAAATAAATAAACAGCTTGCTACTAATACCACTGAAGGGCCTGCGGGGGTGTCATAAAACGCAGAGAAGGTTAAACCGCCTGTAATTGCTAACATACCAACGATGATTGCAATCACGGCCATCTGTTCTGGTGAGCGAGCAAAACGCCGTGCCGTTGCTGCAGGGATAATCAGCAGTGAGGTGATAATTAATGCTCCAACAAACTTCATGGCTAAACCAATGGTTAGCGCAGTGATCATCATCAGTTTCAAACGTTCACGTTGAATATTTACACCATCGACAAAGGCCATATCTTGATTAATGGTCATGGAAAGTAGAGGGCGCCATGAACGAATGATCACAAACAAGACAATCACAACGCCAATAAAAATACTGATGACATCTTGATAGTTTACAGAGAGCAAGTCACCAAACAGATATGCCATTAAATCAACACGGACATTGGACATTAAACTGACAACGACAAGTCCCAAAGAAAGCGCACTGTGTGCCATGATCCCTAAAAGAGTATCGACGGAAAGCTGTGGTTTTAGTTCTAACCACACTAATAAAATAGCTAAAATTAACGTAACAGCAATCACCGCATAGAATGGTTCGATATTAAATAACAAACCAAAAGCAACACCAAGTAATGAGGCGTGTGCTAACGTATCTCCGAAATAAGACATGCGACGCCAAACGACAAAAGAGCCTAAAGGGCCCGCCGCCATTGCTAAGAGCATACCGGCAATCCAGCCCGGCAACAGCAACTCAATCATGACGACACTCCTTATTGTGTTGATGATGATGGCGATAAATACCAAGTTGTTCCGCCCCACGACTACCAAACATGGCAATAAATTCTGGGTGAGAAGAAACGACATCCGGTGTGCCTGAACAGCAAATATGACCATTTAAACAGAGCACTTCGTCTGTTTTTGCCATTACCAAATGAAGATCATGAGAAACCATTAAAATGGCGCAACCTAATTCATTACGAAGTTGATTAATTAAATCATAAAGAGCGAGTTGACCATTAACATCAACACCTTGGGTTGGTTCATCTAAGACTAAAAGTTGAGGTTGATTAAGTAAGGCTCTTGCTAATAACACACGCTGAGATTCACCACCAGACAGTTTTTGCATTGGCTGATTGATTAATTTAGCCGCATTAACACGCTCTAGGGCAGGGAGAATATCTTTATCTCGTACACCGGGTTTTAGCGTCATAAAGCGCTTAACAGTTAATGGCATGGTAGGATCGAGATAAAGCTTTTGAGGAACATAGCCAATACGTAACGTATTATGGCGTTCTACTTTTCCTGATGTTGGATTTAATAACCCAAGAACTAAACGGATAACCGTGGATTTACCCGCACCATTAGGGCCAAGTAAAGTAAGAATACGGCCTGCTTTTAAATCAAAAGAGATATCTTTTAAAATTTCTCTTTCACCAAAAGAAACAGAAACCGATTTTAAACAAATCAAGTCAGACATAAAATTAGCACTTGCAGAATCATTGAAACGTTATAATATAACATTTCCAATGGTAATTCACGAGAATTCTTCCTATGTTACATAAAAACAACAAATTTGCGCATCGTTTTTTATTGAAATCATTTTTAGCGACAGCGATGATAAGCTCATTCAGCGCTTCTGTTCAGGCTGATGTGGTGGTTTCAATTCGGCCTATCGGGTTTATTGCCGCTGCTATCGCTGATGGAGTGACACCAACGGAAGTTTTATTGCCGGATGGGGCATCTCCACATGATTATGCGTTAAAACCGTCTGATTTGAAAAAAATCACTTCAGCAGACCTAATGGTATGGGTTGGGCCTGATATGGAAGTGTTTTTAGATAGGCCATTAAACAGACTTACAGACAATCATAAGTTGGCTTTAGCGGAAACTGACGAAATAAAGTCGCTTTTATTGAAAGATGATGATGACAATGTGCATAAACATGAGGAAAATCACGAACATCATTCTCACGGTGATTATAATATGCACATCTGGTTATCACCAGAAATTGCGTTGTCGTCTGCAAAACAGATCCATGAAAGGTTAATTGCGCTTTATCCAGATAAAAAAGAACTTCTGGACGTAAACCTAGGTAAATTCAGCGAACAACTCAAGCAAACTGATAAAAATCTTGTTAATATTCTGTCGCCTGTGAAAAGTAAGGGTTATTTTGTCTTTCATGATGCTTATGGCTACTTCGAAAAACATTATAATTTAAAGCCGTTAGGTCATTTTACTATCAACCCTGAAATACAGCCAGGCGCGCAGAAATTACATCAAATACGAACACAGTTGGTTGAGCAAAAAGCAACTTGCATTTTTGCTGAGCCGCAATTCAGGCCGACAGTAATAGAAACAGTGGCAAAAGGCACTGGGGTTAAAATGGGTGTATTAGACCCCCTAGGAAGTGGGATTTCTCTGACTCAAGAGAGCTATGTAAAATTCCTTACCCAACTAGCTAACCAATATGCGAGCTGCCTGAATGAAACACAATAAGGAATTAAGAGCGTGCAGCAGAAGAAATCCATTGCACAGGTATATTTAAGTTTACCACTCCCACATAAAATCATGCTTGGTTCGTTAACTGCAGCAACATTGGCCGTCGCAATTTGGCGGCCTGTGGTACTTCAAAATGAACAAAGTCGTGAAGTTCCTGTCAGTATTCAAATGCCTCTTGCCAATCAAGGCGAAAATACGGATGACATTATTACTGACAGTAGCGATCAACTTACCGATGAAGGATTAGTTGGTGCGGAAGATGGCACAGATACAAGTACCGCAGTTGCACAAGTTCCTCATACTTATATCGTCTCTAGTGGTGATTCATTAAGTTCAATACTGACTCAATTTGGTATTGATTCTGCTGATATCGCAACTATTTCTAATCAAAATAAAGATCTCAGAAACCTCAAAATAGGGCAATCTATTAGTTGGGAACTTGATGATAATGGATTACTTCAAGAATTAAGCTGGGGTGTTTCTCGTCGCGAAACGCGTATTTATACTCGTACAGAAACGGGTTTTAAAGAAACAAAAGAGTTCCAAAAAGGTGAATGGAAAAACAGTGTCACTACAGGTGTTATTCGTGGCAGTTTTTCGGTCAGTGCAACAAATGCGGGTTTAACTAATGCTGAAGCACGTGCCGTCACCAAAGCATTACAGTGGCAAGTAGACTTTAAAAAATTACAAAGCGGTGACCAATTCGCAGCGTTATTTTCTCGTGAGGTGCTGGATGGGCGTACCGAGCAAAGTGAGCTAATTGGTGTCCGTTTACGTAGTGCGGGTAAAGATTACTATGCTTTCCTTGCTGAAGATGGCCGTTTCTATGACAGCCAAGCAGGTGGATTAGAGCGCGGATTTATGCGTTTTCCAACGGTAAAGCAGTTTAGAGTTTCTTCTCAATTCAATCCTCGTCGTATTAACCCTGTCACAGGGCGTTTAGCTGCTCATAAAGGTGTCGATTTTGCTATGCCAGTAGGTACACCAGTATTAGCAACAGGGGATGGCGAAGTTATTGTCGCAAAATATAGTGGCGCTGCGGGTAATTTTATTGCTATTCGTCATGGTAGCCAATACACCACACGTTATATGCATTTGCGCCAATTATTGGTAAAACCGGGGCAACGAGTTAAACGTGGTGATAGAATTGCCTTATCAGGTAATACAGGACGTTCTACTGGACCTCATTTACACTATGAGATGTGGATCAACCAACAAGCTGTTAACCCATTAACGGCAACCTTGCCGCGTGCTGATGGTTTAACTGGTAAAGATAAGCAAGAATATCTAGCCAAAGTCAAAGAGATTAAGCCTCAATTAGTGCTAGCCGATTGACAATAACCACGATCTTAAAGACATAAAAGCGGATGATTGATATCATCCGTTTTTGTTTTAACGTTTTTTACGCCTATTAGGGATGTTAGTTCAGAGAATTATCTGATGAATAAAGAAAAAGATACAGATAGCAAAGCGGGTTATGTACCTACATTTCACCGTGCGTATTTACATCCTCGTCACTGGGGGACCTGGGTGGGTGCCGGTGTTTTAAGTGCATTGGCTTATATACCAGTTAAATGGCGTGATCCATTTCTTGCTTCTATTGGTCGTTTTGTTGGACGTAAAGCGAAAAGCGCGAGACGTCGTGCCGATATCAATTTGAGATACTGTTTCCCAAAATGGGATAAAACACAACGTGAAACAGTCCTTGATAGTATGTTTGAAACGGCGCCTCAATCTTTTGTTATGTTAGCAGAGCTTTGCTTAAGAGGGCCTGAGCGCATATTAAAACGGACAAGTTGGCAAGGCTTAGAAATTATTGAACGTTTTAAAGAGCAAGGTCGTAATGTTATTTTTATGGTACCGCATGGTTGGGCTGTTGATATTCCTGCAATGCTATTAGCGGCACAAGGCCAGCAAATGGCAGCTATGTTCCACCATCAAAAAGATCCTGTTGCTGATTATTTATGGAATAAAGCACGTCACCACTTTGATGGACGATTGCATTCACGAGAAGCCGGTATTAAGCCATTTATTTCTTCTGTTCGACAAGGATTCTGGGGATATTATTTACCTGACCAAGATCATGGTGCAGAGCATAGCCAATTTGTCGATTTTTTTGGTACTTATAAAGCAACATTGCCCGCGATTGGGCGTCTAATGAAAGTATGTCGAGCCGCTATCGTACCTTTATTTCCTGTGTATTGTCATAAAACACATCAGCTTCATATAATTATTCGTGAGCCAATGGATGATATTGAAGATAAAGACGATGCTTATATTGCACGTAGAATGAATGAAGAGTTAGAAGCGTTAGTCACACCATCCCCTGAACAATACACGTGGATCTTAAAATTATTAAAAACACGTAGAGAGGGGGAAATAGAGCCTTATTCACGTGAAAATATATTAGATTAATTAGTCATAAATTGCAGATATAAAAAACGGGCACTTACTTAAGAGCCCGTTTTGCGATTAAGATTTACAGCCCTGTATTATTCAACAGTAAGAATACGGCATGTATTGGTACTGCCTACGGTGCCCATTTGGTCGCCTTGCGTGACTAACACTAAATCACCAGAAACCAAGAAACCTTTATCACGTAAACGCCCAATAGCTTCATTTGCGGCTGCGATACCATCAGTATGAGTGCTGCAATAAACAGGTGTAACACCACGGTAAAGTGCTGTTTGATTGAGTGTTTTCTCATGTCGAGACATTGAGAAAATGGGTAAACCTGTACTGATACGAGACATCATGCGAGCAGTACGGCCTGATTCTGTCATTGCAATAATGGCATTAACGCCTTTCATATGGTTAGCGGCATACATGGTGGACATTGCAATGGCTTCTTCTACGGTATCAAACACCATATCTAAGCGGTGTTTAGATACATTAGCCGCAGGCATTTTTTCTGCCCCTAAACAGACTTGTGCCATTGAAGCAACTGTTTCTGCTGGGTATTGTCCTGCTGCTGTTTCAGCAGATAGCATAACAGCGTCAGTACCATCTAACACGGCATTAGCAACGTCCATAACCTCTGCACGTGTTGGCATTGGGTTTGTTATCATTGACTCCATCATTTGAGTTGCAGTGATAACTACGCGATTAAGCTGACGAGCACGACGAATTAATTTTTTCTGAACACCAACAAGTTCTGGATCGCCAATTTCAACGCCTAAATCGCCACGGGCTACCATCACTACATCAGATGCAAGAATGATCTCATCGATAATTTCATCATTAGCAACAGCTTCAGCACGTTCTACCTTAGACACGATTTGGCATTCACAACCTGCATCACGGGCTAAACGTCGAGCGAGATTAAGATCTTCGCCGGTTCTTGGGAATGAAACAGCGAGGTAATCGACACCAATTTTGGCAGCTGTAATAATATCTTGTTTATCTTTTTCTGTTAATGCATCAGCAGAAAGACCGCCACCCAGCTTGTTAATACCTTTATTGTTAGATAAAGGACCGCCTACAGTGACTTCAGTAAAGACTTTTAGTCCATCGACTTTAAGTACTTTCAACTGAACACGGCCATCATCGAGTAGTAAAATATCACCAGGAACTACATCAGCGGGTAGTCCTTTATAGTCAATGCCGACTTGATTTTGATTGCCTTCGCCTTTTTCAAGGGTGGCATCAAGTAAGAATTTATCACCGACATTCAAGAAAACTTTTCCGTCTTTAAATGTAGAAACACGGATTTTAGGGCCTTGTAGATCCCCAAGAATAGCAACATGGCGACCAAGTCTAGCGGCAATTTCACGCGTACGATTAGCGCGAGCAAGATGATCTTCCGCAGAACCATGAGAGAAATTTAATCGAACAACATTCGCACCAGCAATAATAATTTTTTCTAAGTTATTATCACGATCTGTTGCTGGGCCTAAGGTGGTAACAATTTTTGTTCTTCTGAGCCGTCTGGACATGTATTACTCCGTTGACCTTGAACGAAAGGTGTTGGCTATCGGATAAAACAGAAATTAGACAATATTTCATCCAATATGTTAAGTGAAACGCATCAAGCTAATTGCAACATACACTACTGTTTTCAGTATATACGAGAGTTAGCTCGCAGATATGCTACCATTTTTCAAAAACTTATCTAGTCAGGGGCACAATAGGAAGTGTGACAATACTAACAGAATAATTAAAAACGGTTACTTATCAAACCGTGAATCACGTAATGCTTCTTTGACGCGCTTCAAGTTATCTCTGAATTTTGGCCCTCGGCGTAAAATAAATCCTGTGGCAAGAATATCAATAATAGTGAGTTGGGCAAGGCGGGAGATCATCGGCATGTAGATATCAGTATCTTCAGGCACATCAAGCAAAATGGGAAGGGTGGCTTCAAAAGCTAAAAGTGAGCCAGGTGTCGTAATTGCAATTACTGAAGCATCGTTTTCGCGTGCAATTTTAGCTATTTCAACAAGATTTTTAGTACGCCCCGTATGTGAGATAACAACGACAACATCACCATCAGTGCTATTAATACAGCTCATACGTTGCATAACAACGTCATCAAAGTAAGTGACAGGAATATTAAAACGAGAAAATTTGTTCATGGCATCGTGAGCAACGGCGGCTGATGCACCCAAACCAAAAAAGGAGATCTTTTTAGCTTGAGTCAGAATATCCACTGCGCGATTAATGGCAGCGATATCAATATTTGTTTTGACGTTTTCTAATCCAGCCATGGCGGATTCAAAAATTTTATTGGTATAAGAAGAGACCGTATCAGAATCATCAATATTACGATTGACATAGGGAGTGCCGTTGGCAATGCTTTGTGCTAATTGTAATTTAAAATCAGGGAATCCCTTCGTTGCCATACGACGGCAAAAACGATTAACGGTGGGTTCGCTGACATCAGCCGTTTTAGCCATTAAGGCAATGCTAGAGTGGATAACAGTTTGTGGCGCAGTTAAAACAGCCTCAGCCACTTTTTTTTCTGATTTACTCAAGATGTCCAGATTAGACTGAACCCTTTCCAATATATTCATTAAATATACAGATCCTAGGCTTTGCCAATTTCAATAAAAGGAGAAATCTATAACGGTTTTATGAAAATATACTACGCAAAGAACAAGGCTTGCAGTGTAAACCATCGGTAAACAGGGCTTTTTTCGTTAAAGTATGACGTGTGTCTAACTTTCAAAGTTGAAAACAAGAAACAAAACTGTTGTAAAGTTACAAGAAAGGATAAAACACGAGACATAAAATGAAGCATTACAATATCTGTGGTAAGTTAGAGACTAAAATGTGTGAGCGTATTTACTGAATACACCCAAAAGAGTACATTAATACAAAATTCTGTAACAAAATTACAAAATCTCATCATGAGGAGACGTACTATGGCAGCGATATCGACTGCTCAGGCCTGTGATCTGGTTATCTTCGGTACGAAAGGGGATCTCGCACGCCGTAAGCTTATTCCATCATTATATCAATTGGAAAAAGCAGGATATATTCACCCTGACTCTCGCATTATTGGTGTAGGCCGTGCCGATTGGGATGCTGAGGCATATAAAAATGTTGCCCACGAAGCATTAAAAACCTTTTTAAAAGAAGAAATTAATCCTGAAATTTGGCAGCGTTTAAGTGATCGCTTAGATTTTTGTAATCTTGATGTCAATGAAACAGATCATTTCATTGAGCTATCAAAGCACCTAAAACAAGACAAATTACCGGCTATTTATTACTTTGCAATGCCACCCAGTACCTTTAGTGCAATGTGTAAAGGGTTAGGTCATGCAAAACTTAATAAAGAGCCAAATCGTGTTGTGATGGAGAAACCATTAGGCACGGATTTAGCGTCTTCTGTTTCTATTAATGATAGTGTGGCGAAATATTTTAAAGAGAGTCAAATTTATCGTATCGACCACTATTTAGGTAAAGAAACGGTTTTAAACCTATTAGCACTGCGCTTTGCTAACTCTCTCTTTGTTAATAATTGGGACAATAAAACGATTGATCATGTCCAAATTACGGTTGCAGAAGAGGTTGGCATCGAAGGGCGCTGGGGATATTTCGACCAAGCGGGTCAAATGCGTGATATGGTACAAAACCACCTGTTGCAGATCTTAACGATGATTGCAATGTCCCCGCCTGCTGATTTAACCGCAGATAGTATTCGCCAAGAAAAAGTGAAAGTCTTACGTTCATTACGTCGTATTGATAATACTAATATCCGCGAAAAAACGGTGCGTGGGCAATATACGGGAGGCTTTGTTCAAGGTAAGAAAGTGCCTGGTTATCTTGATGAAGACGGTGCAAATAAAACCAGCCATACAGAAACCTTTGTGGCTATCCGCGCTGATATTGATAACTGGCGTTGGGCTGGTGTTCCGTTTTATCTAAGAACAGGTAAACGTCTGCCAAGTAAATGTTCAGAAGTTGTGGTTTATTTTAAAAAACCGGCATTAAATATTTTTAGTGAGACTTATCAAGAGCTACCACAAAATAAACTAACTATTCGTCTACAGCCAGATGAAGGTATTGATATTGAAGTGCTGAATAAAGCACCGGGTCTTGATCATAAACATCGTTTACAAACGACGAAGCTGGACTTGAGTTTCTCTGAAACATTCAATCAAACACATTTAGCGGATGCTTACGAACGCTTATTATTAGAGGCAATGCGTGGTATTCAAGCATTATTTGTACGTCGCGATGAAGTAGAAGAAGCATGGAAATGGGTTGATTCAATTATCAATGCATGGGAATGCGATAATGAACTGCCAAAGCCTTATCAAGCTGGTACATGGGGGCCTGTTGCATCTGTTGCAATGATCACTCGTGATGGGCGTTCATGGAATGAAATTGAATAATTAATTTCGATTGTCGATTATAAAGAAAAACACCCAGTTAAGCTGGGTGTTTTTGTCTTTGGTCAATATCTTTAAGCATAATTACAGCAATTTAGATGAATAAAACTGCTGAAAGAACAGAAAACGCCTGATTAACTATGCAATCTGATTTTGCTTAGAAACTAAAACTCAAATAAAACCAATCAATTAACAAAAAAATTTTGCGAAAAGGCATTGCTTTAAATAATTCGGCATGATAGAAATATCATGTAACATTTAACCATCTTATATGAGGGTTCGGAGTATATCGTGCGGATGGTCTGTGCGATGAAAGAATAAATAATCATGACTAGCGCCAAAAGCGTCAAAGTTAAACGTTCTACCTATAAGTTATTCCTTTCTGCTATTTTATCCAGTGAACACTACTGGTGTGGCGCATTATAGAAATCTCTCATCTTAATTCCTGACACAATCAGGAAATGACGTTGCCTTAACGTTCGGCTTTTATTGCCGCCAGAAAGACTATCTACATATTCTCTATCTTCCTGCGCAAGAAACGTTTCGGCGTATTTCAAATGTGTATGAGAGATGAAAAAATGATTTATTGGATATTTTTAGCATTAGCTATTGTTTGTGAAGTTATTGGCACTTTATCAATGAAGTACGCCAGTGTAAGCGGTGGTTACACCGGAATGATAGTAATGTGGTTAATGATTGCCACTTCCTATATCTTTTTAGCCATAGCCGTTAAGAAAGTGGCATTAGGTGTAGCATATGCACTGTGGGAAGGTATTGGAATTGTCATTATTACGACATTTAGCGTTCTGTGGTTTGGTGAATCACTGTCACCATTAAAGTTAGGTGGTCTAGCGATGTTAATTGCAGGGATCACACTTATCAAATCGGGTACTAAAAAATCGGCTGTTGCGAAGAAAACAACAGATTCGGTAAAAAGTATCGCGGGTAAAGCCAAGTATGTTGCGAGTGCTGTAAAAGGAGCAAATAAGTCAATTCCTGCCAATATCAAGGAGGCTTAATTATGTTAGCTCAATTTGAATGGTGGCATGGTGCATTTTTAATATTGGCTGTAGTACTTGAAATCGTTGCAAATATATTTTTAAAAATGTCTAACGGCTTTAGCCGAATGGGATTAGGAATATTATCACTGGTTTGTGTTTTAGGTGCTTTTAGCGCACTAGCAATGGCGGTCAAAGGGATCGAGCTTTCGGTTGCTTACGCCTTATGGGGCGCTTTCGGAATTATTGCAACTATTGCCGCCGGTTGGATTTTATTTAATCAACGACTTAATTATAAAGGATGGGGGGGGATTATATTATTACTGGTTGGTATGGTAATGATTAAGTTTGCCTAAATCTAATTAACAGAATAAATGATATTTTGATAATGTTCGAAATCTAATTATCACAGCAAAGTCAGAGACAATAAAAAAGCTGAATTTTTATAAATTCAGCTTTTTTGTTATCTCTACAAATTTAATCTATTTGGAACGATATCTATAAAATTTAATTTTTTCTTCGTTGCCCTAAAAGTAAGCCCATGTTTGCGAATACCAAAAGGGAGGAACAAACGCGATTAAAAATACGTTTAGATTTAGGTTTCACTAAAAGTTGTTGCATATGCAAACTTATAGCTACATAAAGCACAATGGCAATAAATTCGAGCAGTAGAAAGAGCGTGCCTAAAATTTTAAATTGGTAGCCAAAAAATTTTATGGGCCTTTTGAGTTTTTCTTAACATTTATGGGAACGAGCCATATTGCTGAAGTATATGGTAATGAACATTTATCAGATTATTATCTTGATTTAGCCGATAAATTAAATTCAAAAAATAAGCACCCATAAATCCGGGTGCTAATAACAGTGCAATTACATTGCCGCAATAATTTTAATTTCGACTTTATATTCAGGATGCATTAATTGTGCTTGCACAGTACAACGTACAGGCGCGCTACCTTTAGCCACCCATGCATCCCATGCTTTATTCATCCCTTCAAAGTCGGCTTTATCAGCTAAAAAGATTGTCACATCAAGAATTTGAGTTTTATCAGAACCTACACGCTGTAATAAGACATCGATTGCCGCTAATGTGTCTGCTGTTTGTTCAATAATATCGCCTGATAAATTCTCTGGTACAGCGGTGTAATAAATAGTGTCATTATGAATAACCGCTTCAGACCAGCGATCTTCGGGGTCGATACGTTTAATTGTCATTGCGTTCTCCTTTGTATTAACGGCATAGGTGGTACTTTTGATTATCCACTGGCATAATTTACGTCTTATTTTATAAAAAGAGTATGCCTGTGTCAGACGATTTTGCAGAAAACGGGATTTTAACCCGAACTATTCCTGGATTTCATCCCCGTGAAGCTCAACGACAAATGGCGAAATCAATAATAGATATTATTGATAAGCAGGGTGTACTTATTGCGGAGGCTGGTACGGGAACAGGGAAAACCTATGCTTACCTTGTACCTGCTTTGCGTTCAGGTAAAAAAACCATTATTTCAACAGGTTCTAAAGCCCTACAAGATCAACTTTATAATCGAGATTTACCAACGATCATTAAAGCCATTAATTACGATGGCAACACAGCATTATTAAAAGGGCGCTCAAATTACCTGTGTTTAGAACGACTTGATCAACAAATGCTCAGTGGTGGTGATCTGGAAGCTGAAGTATTGTCTGATGTGATGTATATACGTCAATGGTCAACACAGACAGAAGATGGTGATGTTAGCCGTTGTCACAGTGTTGCAGAAGATAGCCGAGTTTGGCCTCTAGTTACGAGTACTAACGATAACTGTTTAGGAAGTGATTGCCCTCGTTATAAAGAGTGCTATGTTCTAAGCGCACGTAAAAAAGCAATGGATGCGGATGTCGTGGTGGTTAATCACCATTTATTTATGGCGGATACTGTCGTTAAAGATACCGGTTTTGGTGAACTAATTCCGGAAGCTGAAATTATGATCTTTGATGAAGCTCATCAAATTCCGGATATTGCCAGTCATTATTTTGGTCAACAACTGACGAGTAGACAACTTTTTGATCTCGCTAGAGATATGACCGTTGCTTATCGCACAGAAGTACGCGACCAAGTTCAATTGCAAAAAAGTGCCGATCGATTAACACAAATGGTCATGGATTTTCGCTTAGTATTAGGAGAAACAGGCTATCGAGGGAATTTACGTGAACTGCTACAAGGTGGTGAAACAAAACGTTTTCTTACGTTGCTTGATGATGCGTTAGAACTAAGTTATGACGTCATGAAGCTCTCATTAGGGCGAAGCCAATTACTCGATAGCGCCTTTGAACGAGCCACGATTTATCGTAACCGCTTAAAACGCCTAATTGATACTACAATTCCTGGTTATAGCTACTGGTTTGAAAGTTACGGTCGTCATTTTTTACTGGCTATTACGCCACTTTCTGTTGCAGATAAATTTCGTGAATTAATTAAATCACATAAAAGCAGTTGGGTATTTACCTCGGCAACGCTTTCTGTGAATGAGCAAATGTCTTATTACACGGATAGATTGGGGTTAGAAAATGCCACAACGCTGATTTTAAATAGTCCATTTGATTATCAGCATCAAACATTACTTTGTGTTCCTCGTTATTTACCGCCATTAAATCAGCCTTATACTGCAAAACGTTTAGCAACGATGCTAACGCCTGTTATTTTAAAAAACCAGGGGCGCTGTTTTTTCCTCTGTACTTCACATGCCATGATGCGTGGACTTGCTGAAGAATTTAAAGTCAGTTTGCCTTTGCCTGTATTAATGCAAGGGGAAATGAGTAAAACACAATTACTGCAAAAATTTGTCTCATCAGGAAATGCACTGCTAGTGGCAACTCAAAGCTTTTGGGAAGGTGTGGATGTGCGTGGCGATACACTTTCTTGTGTCATTATTGATAAATTACCTTTTACGGCACCCGATGATCCTTTATTAAGGGCACGTATTGAAGATTGTGAATTACGGGGTGGTGATGCATTTCGCGATGTTCAAATTCCGGATGCTGTGATTAGTTTAAAACAAGGTGTTGGACGATTAATTCGTGATGTACACGATTATGGTGCGATTATCGTGTGTGATGATAGGTTGGTTTCTCGTGCTTATGGTGAGGTTTTCTTAAGCAGCTTGCCACCGTCACCACGCACTCGCTCACTCGAAAAAACGATGGAATTTTTGAGTCAACGCGCACAGCATGATGTAATACAAGAAATATCGGATTCATAATAGCGATTGTGCAGAATGTGTGTTTATTCTGTTGAACACTATTATGATATTATTCTTTCTCTTTTAATTATCGAATTTGCCGGAGTTATGGCGTGTCACTGCGAATTTTAGCAATTGATACTGCAACCGAATCCTGTTCGGTTGCAGTTTGGAATGAAGGCGTTGTTGCTTCACGTTTTGAAATCTCACCTCGTGAACATACACAAAAGATTTTACCTATGGTCAAAAGCGCCTTAGAAGAAGCGAACTTAACATTGCAATCATTAGATGCGCTCGCTTTTGGACGAGGCCCGGGTAGCTTTACAGGTGTTCGTATTGGTGTCGGTGTTGCACAAGGTATCGCGTTAGGTGCTGAATTACCGATGATGGGAATTTCTTCACTAGCTACCATGGCAGAAGGTGTATTTAGAACAACGGGCATCAAGCAGGTTTTAGTCGCAATAGATGCGCGTATGGGTGAAATTTATTGTGCACAATATCAGCGTAATGATAAAGGGATTTGGTTAGGCGAAGAAACAGAAGCGGTGATGAAACCTGAACACTTTGTTGAAGTTTTACAATCAACCACGGGCACTTGGGCAATGGCGGGGACAGGTTGGCAAGCTTACCCTGATTTAAAAGAGACATTGCCATTTACCGTTATTGAAACTGAAATTACACTGCCTGCAGCACAAGATATGCTACCGCTTGCTGTTACCGCTTGGCATGAAGGTAAAGCAACAAAAGTAGAAGAGGCTGAACCTGTCTATTTGCGTAATGAAGTGACGTGGAAAAAACTACCTGGCCGCGAATAGATTATGAGTATCTATTAGAAATCTCAGAGTAAAGCTATAATAGTATTATAGAGTAACGTCAATAATGACTTGCAATGAGGTGGTTTATGAAAAGACAATTAAACTACCGTTTAGTAAGCAAAGCGCTATTTTTGTCTGGTGCTTTGTTTCTAACGGGATGCGTCTCTATACCTGAATCAATAAAAGGAACATCAGCAACACCTGTCACTGATTTAAATGGTATTTTTGTAGCGCCTGAACTTTATGTAGGTCAAGAAGGTCGTTTTGGCGGACGTGTAATTGATGTTAAAAATCTTCAATCATCTACACAGCTAGAAATTGCCGTTATGCCACTTTCTCAATATGATGCAGCACCTGAATTACAACAACCATCTATTGGGCGTCTCTATGCAAATGTTATGCATTTCTTAGATCCTACTGATTATAAAAATCAGTATGTAACAGTTGTTGGTACTATCAAAGGTGTTGAGACAGGCAAGGTCGGTGACGCCAGTTATCCATTTTTACGCATGGATGTAACAGGCATGAAACGTTGGACTCTCACACAGCAAGTGATTATGCCAGCGCCTATGATGACATGGGGTTATTATGGTGATGGCCCATATTGGGGTTATTATCATGGATATGGTGGCTACGGTGGATATCCATATGGAACTGGTCAGGTCGTACCCGTTTTAGAATAAAAACGGGATTTGTGACTGCATGACGATATAATATTTTATCTCCATTTGGATGAAACGGTGTATAATTGATATCTATAATATATTAGGTAACTATCTAATAGCGTTATTAAAGTTGAATAAAAATAAAAGAGAGGGCGGTTTTGACCGCCTTCTTTTTTGTTAATCTAAAAATAAAATATTTAGTGACACACTTCGCATCTTCACAACAGAAAATTGTTTGTGCTGGTAGGATGAGTTAATACTTTGTTAAAAATAAAACATAATATTAACCAAGAAGTGCGATTAATCAGGAGTACTACTTTGGAAAAAGTCTGGCTTAAACGTTATCCGGCAGATGTCCCGGCTGAAATTGACCCGGACCGTTTCGCATCCCTTGCTGAGATGCTTGAAAACGCTGTCGCAAATTACGCAGATCAACCCGCCTTTATCAATATGGGCGAGGTCATGACTTATCGCAAACTTGAAGAGCGTAGCCGTGCTTTTGCAGCATACCTGCAAAATGGCTTAGGATTGAAAAAAGGTGATCGTGTTGCCTTAATGATGCCTAATTTATTGCAATATCCTATCGCGCTTTTCGGTATTCTTCGTGCAGGCATGGTTGTTGTAAATGTAAACCCACTTTACACACCAAGAGAACTTGAACATCAGTTAAATGACAGTGGTGCTAGTGCCATTGTTATAGTCTCTAACTTTGCGCATACGTTAGAAAAAATCGTATTTAATACCAGTATTAAACACGTTATTTTAACGAGAATGGGCGATCAGCTATCACGCCCTAAAGCGACCCTTGTTGATTTTGTTGTTAAGTATATCAAACGATTAGTCCCTAAATATAATTTGCCTGATGCCATTTCATTTCGTAGAGCAATGCATTTTGGCTATCGAATGCAATATATCAAACCTGAAATTACAGGTGGCGATTTAGCTTTCTTACAATATACAGGTGGAACAACCGGTATTGCCAAAGGCGCCATGTTAACGCATCGCAATATGCTGGCAAATCTTGAACAAGCCAAAGCGGCTTATGTACCTGCATTACATGTAGGTAAAGAGCTGGTGGTAACGGCATTACCGCTGTATCACGTCTTTGCTTTAACCGTTAACTGTCTGCTATTTATTGAGGTTGGAGGGAAAAACTTACTGATCACCAATCCTCGAGACGTTAAAGGAACAATTAAAGAGTTAGGGCGTTACCCTGTCACGGCTATTACAGGGGTAAACACACTCTTCAATGCTTGGTTGCAAAATCCAGAGTTTCGACAACTCGATTTTTCTAAACTCAACCTCTCTGTTGGCGGAGGTATGCCAGTACAAAGCAGTGTCGCCAAAGAGTGGGAAGAATTAACAGGTAAACATTTATTAGAGGGATATGGCCTAACGGAATGTTCCCCTTTAGTAACGGGTAATCCTTATAACCTGAAAAAATACAGTGGTAGTATTGGATTGCCTGTACCTTCGACTGACGTTAAGTTTATGGATGATGAAGGAAACGAAGTTGATCGTACTGTAGGCGGCGAGATGTGGGTTCGTGGGCCTCAGGTCATGAAAGGATATTGGAACCGTCCTGATGCCACTGATGAAGTTTTACATGATGGTTGGGTTGCCACGGGTGATATCGCGACAATGGATGACCAAGGTTTTATTCGCATTATTGATCGCAAGAAAGATATGATCTTAGTTTCAGGGTTTAACGTTTATCCCAACGAAGTCGAAGAAGTGGTTAGTGCTCACCCTAAAGTATTGGAATCGGCAGCAATTGGTGTACCAAGTAAGAGCTCGGGTGAGACTGTGAAGATTTTTATCGTCAAAAAAGACCTTACATTGACGGAAGATGAGGTAAAAACACACTGTCGTCGCTACTTGACAGGTTATAAGGTGCCTAAAATTATTGAGTTTCGCGATGAGCTACCAAAATCAAATGTTGGTAAAATTTTACGCAGAGAGTTAAGAAATGAAGAAAAACAGTTGAAAACCTCAACGGAATCTTGATACAACACTTAATAACCTTTTTCAATTTCGCCGGTTTATACCGGCGTTTTTGTCATTACATAAAAAGTCATTAGACATAAAAATAAGAGAAACTTGTTTTGAATTATCAATTGATTACGACAGACACTGCATTAGAAACTGCCTGTAAAGCCGCATCACAGGCTTCACAAATTGCTTTAGATACAGAGTTTGTCCGGATACGCACCTACTACCCACATCTTGGTTTGATCCAGATGTATGATGGTAAACAGATCTCTCTTATTGATCCGCTAGCAATAACCAATTGGACTCCCTTCGTTGAATTATTAACCCACCCAAATATCATGAAATATCTTCATGCAGGCAGTGAAGATCTGGAAGTCTTTTCTCACCAGTTTGGTTGTGTCCCCACACCGATGATTGATACTCAAGTGGTTGCCGCATTTTTGGGCTATCCGATTTCTTGTGGCTTTGCAACATTAGTTGAGAAATATGAAAATATTGCTCTAGATAAAAGCGAATCGCGTACGGATTGGCTCGCGCGTCCTTTAACAGAAAAACAGTGTCAATATGCCAGTGGTGATGTCTTCTATTTACTCCCTCTTGCTAAAAAGCTCATTGTAGAAGCACAAGACGCTGGTTATATGGATGCGATTACTGATGAATGTGAAATGATAGCAGAGCGTCGTCAAGAAATGGTTGTACCTGAGCTTGCCTACCGTGATATTAGTAATGCATGGCAATTAAAAGGCCAACAGCTAGCCTGCTTACAAATGCTTGCTCAATGGCGCTTAAATCAAGCTAAAGCTCGCGATATGGCATTAAACTTCGTTGTGAGAGAAGAGCATTTATGGTCTGTTGCTCGTTATCTTCCTTCCTCATTAGCAGAATTAGATGCTTTGTCGCTATCTGGGCAAGAAATTCGTTGTCATGGTCGTCGATTATTAGATTTTGTCGCGAAAGCGAAAGAAATGAAAGATGAAGATTGCCCTGAACCTATAAGCAATATCATTGAACAACCCAATTATAAAAAAGCGTTTAAAGCCATTAAGACGGTTATTCAAGAAATTAGTGAGGGAGAGCGTTATAACCCGGAGTTATTGGCTTCAAGAAGACAAATTAACCAGTTATTGAGTATTCACTGGAAAATAAAAGAAGGACAACCTGAACTTATTTCACGCTGGCGAAAAGCTGTATTAGAAGATAAATTGTCTGAAATTCTAGCGCAATATCCTTAATTTACTAAACGTTTATTTCTCCTATTAGTTGAATTATGAGATAAAACAAATCTACATAGTTCAATAAATAGACGAAGTTGATAAAATAGAAAGTAATGCATAATGGGAGTCTCTTTGGAGGCTCTTATTTTTTTGTACGTAAAAACACCTATAAAATAGGTGGTATTAACAATACATTAAATAGACAGACAGTAAAAATAAACACTCTTGTGGAATAAAAGAACTCCTTTGATTTATCGCTAATGATTAAAATAGCAACGAGATATAGCGCTATTTATGCATTCAGGTACATTCAGATTGTATATAATTAAACACAGAGCCAATCAAATTGATTATAGTTCATGGTTGGCCCTGTGAATAATGACTTATATAAAGCGTAAAATATGATTTACTTTGTCGGTTCTTCGCTTTCAGGTAAGGTCACATTTAGCTCTAATACAGAGATATCATCACCTTTTTGTTCAAATTGAACAGAAAGCATCTCTGGATCTATTTGCACATATTTACAGATAACACCTAATAAATCTCTTTTCATATCAGGTAAATAAGCTGGCTCGCTATCACCACGGCGACGTTCAGCGACGATAATTTGCAAACGTTCCTTGGCAATATTAGCTGTCGACTTTTTACGCGACAGGAAAAAATCTAGTAAAGCCATCTTTTACCCCCCAAAAAGGCGTTTCAGGAAGCCTTTTTTCTCTTCTTCAATAAAACGGAATGGATGTTCTTCACCTAACAAACGATTTACTGTATCTGAATAGGCTTTACCCGCATCAGACTCGCTATCTAAAATAACAGGTTCACCTTGGTTAGATGAACGTAAAACAGATTGGTCTTCGGGAATAACACCCAAAAGTGGAATGCATAGAATTTCAAGAACATCTTCCATGCTTAACATATCACCACGGCTCACTCGGCCTGGATTATAACGTGTTAATAACAGATGTTCTTTAATTGGGTCTTCACCGCGCTCTGCACGACGTGATTTAGAGGCGAGAATACCTAAAATACGGTCGGAGTCACGTACAGATGAAACTTCAGGGTTTGTTGTGATAACCGCTTCATCTGCAAAATAAAGGGCCATTAATGCGCCACTTTCGATACCTGCGGGAGAATCACAAATAATAAAATCAAAACCCATTTCATCGAGTTCATCTAATACTTGTTCTACACCATCACGAGTGAGCGCGTCTTTATCTCTTGTCTGTGAAGCAGGGAGAATAAATAAGTTTTCTGTACGCTTATCTTTAATCAATGCTTGATTTAAAGAGGCATCACCCTGAATAACGTTAACAAAATCATAAACAACTCTACGTTCACAACCCATGATAAGGTCTAAATTACGTAACCCAATATCAAAGTCGATAACAACCGTCTTATGACCTTTTTGAGCGAGGCCGGTAGAAATGGCCGCGCTGGAAGTTGTTTTACCAACCCCACCTTTACCTGACGTAACAACAATAATGCGTGCCATGGAGTGATTCCTTGTCGATGCTCTAAATTAAGTTCTCGATTGTTAATTCATTCTCTTGCAAACTCAGTTGTACCGATTTACCAACAAAGTCTGTAGGAATTTGGTCGCTTAGCCAATATTGACCAGCAATGGAAACAAGCTCAGCAGACAGATGTGTACAAAAAATATGACTCTCTTGATCACCCGATGCTCCTGCTAAGACACGTCCACGCAAAACACCGTAAACATGAACATTACCATCAGCAATTAATTCAGCGCCTGCACTTACATTACTCATAACGACTAAATCGCTATTTTGAGCATAAATACGTTGCCCTGAACGTACAGGAGTATGGATGATTTTGGTTTTTTGACGCACAACTGCCGGTGCTTCATTCGTTTTATCGTTATTTGCCTGAGTTGTTGGCTTCGCTATTTTACCCTCATTTAAGATAGGTAACTGTGCGGCAATTATCGCTTCTTTCTGTTGAGCGTCCGAACTGCCGCTAATTCCCACGACGCGTAAGCCAGCATCTTCTACAATTCGCCTCAGTTTTTTAAAATCAATCTTTTCATCTGCTAAAGCAGAGACATTGATAACTACAGGTGCGTTTTTCAGAAATTGAGGCGCTTGTGCAATTTTTTCTGAAATCGCCTGACGAATAACTTTCGGTGTTCCATCGTTTAAATGGAGTACTGAAAGGGTAAAATTACTGCCTTTTAACTCAATGGGCGTGTTTGACATCTATCTGACTCAGTAAATTTTTTATAATCTGGCACAAAAAACCAGAGACGATATTACGAAAGTATATAAGCATGTTATATTTACTAAAATATTCAGGCAAGTCGCTTATTTTAATAATTAGAGTTTAATGAAAATGATTTGTGCAATTTACCGTAGTACCAAACGTGATCAAACTTATTTATACATCGAAAAAAAGGATGATTTCTCCCGAATTCCGGACGAATTATTACAAAGTTTTGGCGAACCTCAGTTTGCAATGTTGCTTAATCTCGCGGATAGACAGCGTTTAGCGCATGCTGACATTGAAAAAGTCAAAAAAGCGTTAATTGATCAGGGATTTTACTTACAAGTTCCGCCACCTGTCGAAAGTATGTTAAATGCTTATTTAGATGAATTAAAAAAATCAGAAAAAACTGAATAAATCATCGAGATAAAAGGAGCATAAATGTTCAAATATTCGTTCATCGCTGTGATTGTTTCCGGTTTAATGTTATCTGCGTGTACTAATGGCCAACAAAAATTGGCGGAAAGGCAAATTAAAGTACCAGATCCAACAACGTTTGAAACACAAAAAACGTCCCGATGGAAACAAGTGAATGTTGCATCATTAGAACAGGCCTTTCCTAAAGATGCGCGCACGGTTGCCCAATTTCCGGCTTATGTCGATGCATTAAAATTGAAGGCAGCTCAATTAGGTTATAAACAAGAAACAATAGATTTTGCTTTTTCAGAAGTACATTTTATTGAACGAGTGATTAAATCTGACCGAAATCAACCGGAAAAGAAAATTACACTCGATGTTTATCTACCTCGTATTGTTACTAATGGACGTATAAACCAAGGCGCTAATCTCTATCAAGCAAATCAAAACACCCTAGAACAAATAAGTAAGAAATATGGTGTGCCGTCAAATTATATTATTGCGTTATGGGGGCTTGAAAGTGGTTTTGGCAAAGTGCAAGGCAAAGAAGATGTTGTTTCAGCCCTTGCTACATTAGCGTTTGAGGGACGTCGAGAAGAGCTGTTTACACGCCAACTGATGGCCGCGCTTGAAATTATCGAGGAAGGACACTTACCTCAAGGCCAGCGCTTGAAAGGCTCTTGGGCGGGTGCAATGGGGCAAACTCAGTTTATGCCATCCTCTTTCCTCACTTATGCGGCAGATGGTAATGGTGATGGAAAAATTGATATCTGGAATACACGTGAAGATGCATTTGCTTCTGCTGCTAATTATTTAGCAACTGAAGGCTGGAAAAGTGGACTTCCTTGGGGGGAACAGGTTACTTTATCGGTAGATTTTAACCCACAACTTGAAGGCATTAAGGCCGAGCAACAAAAAACGGTTGCTCAATGGAAAGCATTAGGTGTTCAATTACCTGCTAATAGTCAATTAAGTGACGATATGCCGGTATGGTTAATAATTCCTGATGATAATTTGCATAGAAGTTATTTAGTGACACAAAACTTCCGCACAATTATGCATTGGAACAGTTCTTACTTCTTTGCCCTTAGCATTGTGACAATGGCTGATGGCGTTGCTAATAAAATAAACTCACTGCCTAACGCAGGTTAGTCATATCTGTAGTGAAATAAAACACAGCAATTTACCTAAAAGGAACACATTATGTATCAACATCGCGATTGGGAAGGTGCGTTACTTGATTTTCCTGTCAATAAAGTCATTTGTGTTGGCAGTAACTATGCAAATCACATTAAAGAGATGGGGTCAGTTCGTTCAGAAGAGCCAGTGATTTTTATTAAGCCAGAAACCGCTATGTGTGATCTTCGCCAACCTATTGCAATTCCTAAAGATATGGGTGCCGTTCATCACGAAATCGAATTAGCCGTACTTATCGGTCAACCACTGAAACAAGCTAATGAAGATAGAGTTGATCGTGCAATTGCTGGTTTTGGTATTGGTCTTGATCTTACGTTACGTGATTTACAAGGTAAATTGAAAAAAGCAGGGCAGCCATGGGAAAAAAGTAAGGCGTTTGATGGCTCCGCCCCATTATCAGGTTTTATTCCAGTCAATTCATTTGGTGACCCACAAAATGCCAATTTAATATTGCGTGTTAATGACGAGATTCGTCAGCAGGGTAACAGTCGTGATATGCTTACCCCTGTTTTACCCCTTATCAGCTATATGTCTCGCTTTTTCACCCTACGCCCTGGTGATGTAATTTTAACGGGAACTCCTGAAGGAGTTGGCCCTCTAGAATCGGGTGATATGTTGGTATTAAGTGTTAACGAGCATCAGCTGACAACGCGGGTTATTTAATTCGTATCAGATGAGCAATAAGGTAATAACGTAGAGATGACACAGGCTTTTTGGCAGACTAAAACATTAGATGAAATGAGTGATGATGAGTGGGAATCACTTTGTGACGGGTGTGGACAATGTTGTTTACACAAGTTAATGGATGACGATACCGACGAAATATATTTTACCAATGTTGCTTGTAATCAACTTAATATTAAAACCTGCCAATGCAGTAATTATGACGATCGTTTCCGTTATGAGCCAGATTGTATCAAGCTTACACGGTATAATTTACCGACATTTGAATGGTTGCCGATGACGTGTGCATATCGTCTGTTAGCTGAAGGCAAAACGTTACAAAATTGGCATCCCCTTATTGCGGGTAATAAAGCAAAAATGCACCAAAGCAATATTTCTGTAAGGTATATTGCCGTACCAGAAACGGAAGTTGAAGATTGGGAAGAACACATTCTTAATCGCCCGAAAGGGCGTGGTTAATTAAAACCAAACAACGTTTCTGGTTCCATGATTAAAAGCCCTTTTTGGGGCTTTTTTCCATTTAAAGACGGAGTGTTTTTTCTCCGAATATAGCAGCTTGCCCACCAACGCGAACACGATTAATTTTTTGAGCATGTGAATCAATCATCACCTCAAGCAACGATGAGCACCCCATCGCACGTCCTTGTTCTAATAGGAAATGGGTTTCATTAGGAAAAACGTAATTAACTAAATAGCAACCTAATGCTCCACTAGAACTACCTGTCGCGGATTCTTCATTTATGCCATACAAAGGTGCAAAATTACGACAATGAGCTGTAATCGTAGCATGGTGGCTTAATTCAAATACGTGAAAACCGATAGTGTTAAACTCACGGCTTAGGTTTGCAATCGTGTCAAAATTAGGTTGTAAAGCATCTAGCGAGCCTGATTGCACAGGAACAATGATATCGTATAAACCTGTCGAAATAATCGTAATAGGTAAGCCCGTTTTTCCTATAACATTACAGTGAACACCCAGCGCTAAGGCAACAGCATTAATATCAGGGCCTTGTCGCATAACAGGATGTGTTTGTTCCATAACAATACTCTGAGGGCTTACAGAGACACTTAAAATACCGGCTTTCGTTTTTTGCGTGTAATTACCAGAACCAATGATATTAAGTGAAGCCAGCGTAAAGAAAACAGCTAATGTCGCGTGTCCACAAAAATCAACTTCACCTTCAGGAGTGAAAAAATCGACCTTAAAATCCGTTTCTTTACCAGTGTAGACAAATGCTGTTTCAGAAAAACCAACTAGACGTGCGATTTCTATTTTTTGAATATCACTTAGATTAGGCGGATTAAGCACGACACCTGCCGGATTACCTCCTGAATTATTTCGGGTAAATGCGTTGACAAGGTGTACCTTTACTTCGTGCTCAATGGTGAGGGGAGGATTGTTTGGCATTTGTATTTCTCGTGTTATAACTCAACTCAATAAATCTTACGTATAACATTTATTGTGGTTATTGTTGGTAAGCGACGGTTTTATATATTAAAAATAACAGTGGGATTTTGTATCATCTTTTGAATGATAATACATACGAAAAAATAAAGCTCTAGGATCTTCTCATTAACTGGAATGGCCATAATTCAAGAAGAATAAGGAATTTGCGATATTAATAAATTTCTCTTTATTGATGAAAAGAAAGGTAATTTTTTTCTATATAAAAATATTTTTAGAAAACATATTGACTAAATAAGAATTATATCCCATGATTATTCTCATGGTGGAAATTTAGTCTTTACCAAATCTAATAAGTTTTTAAACCTCGCTTAATGCGGGGTTTTTTGCTTTTTGGGACAGTGAAAATAAATATTCGCCACGAACGGTGTTTGTAATATCTGATATTTAGAATTTTTACTCACCGTTTTTTATTTCTTAGCAAGATTCTGAGCTGTAAATTGTGATTAAAAATAACCTCATCAATACGATGGGGCTTTTGTGTTGCAGTTTATAGCTGGAATATATCATTGAGAGAAAATAGGATTTTTCTCTTTTAGCAAAAAGCTCGCTTTGGCGAGTTTTTTTGTTTCTTCATTTTAAAAAGGAATTTTATATGAAACGTATTACACCTATTATTTTATCATTTCTTATGATCTCCACCAGTTATGCAAATGCCGATATAACTGTTGAACCTAATGCTAATATTGGATCTTCATTGTTAACTTCGGCGCGTGATATTTCCAAGCGTTCAATGAATGATGAAAATTGTGGAATTGGTTGCCCATTAGGAGGAAGTGAAACCACTATTCAGCGAGATGTTTATACACTAAATAATAATAGCGAAACCAAGTTTGCAGACTGGGTTGCTTATTTAGTAACTAAAGACAGCATCGGTAGTGGTAAAACACGTAATTGGAAAAAAGATCCGGCTTTAGGCAATGATGAAACCTTATCGCCAGCGGATTATAAAAATGCTAATGCCACATTAAAAGTTGACCGCGGTCATCAGGCACCTTTAGCGTCATTGGCTGCGTTACCTGGTTGGAATGCACTTAATTATCTTTCTAATATCACACCACAAAAAGCAGATTTAAACCAAGGTGCGTGGGTGCGATTAGAAGATCAAGAGCGTAATTTGGCAAAAGAAGGTCATAAAGTCTTTACAGTGACAGGCCCTATCTATGAAAGAAATATGGGTAAATTGCCTAGTACAGATAAAGATCACACTATCCCAAGTGCTTATTTTAAAGTGGTTTTTCTAAATGATACACCAGAAAACTCCTCTTATGCAGCGTTTATTATGGATCAACAAACACCGAAAAAAGCAGATTTTTGTGAATTCCAAGTAACAGCGGCAGAAGTGGAAGCTCGTACAGGTTTAACACTTTGGAGTCAGTTACCTGAAAAAGCTCAAGATGTGAAATCTCAATTTGGTGAGTTAGTTAAAAAAATGGGGTGTACAGTATTAAAGTAATAATTTAAACCTGAATACTAATAATAAAAGGTCACTTCATTTAGTGACCTTTTTCAATATAATCAAATAATTATAATTAACTATTTTCTAAATTAATTAGCTGATGACGTTGATTAAAGAATTTTTTATAGGTTAAGTAACATGCAATTATGGTTGAAATACTGGCTGTTGCCATCAACATAAACGTCACCATAATTTGATATTTTACGGCTTGTAATGGATCAACACCTGCAAAAATAAGTCCAGACATCATCCCAGGTAAACTTACAATTCCCACTGTTTTGGCTGCATCCACCGTGGGGATTAATGAAGATTTAATGCTGTCTCTAATAATACTCATAGAGGCTAATTTAGGTGTTGCACCCAAACTTAGCATCTCTTGTAATTGCTGTTGCTGATTTTGAAAACGTTGTCCTAAATTATTATAACAAAGGCCAGTTGCTATCATCGCATTACCTGCAATCATCCCAGTAATAGGAATAATTTGAATTGGAGTAAAAGCAATAGAACTGGTGAGTAATAAAATAGTTAAGGTTAATAATGCCCCTGTAGTAATAGCAGTAAAAGAGATAAGAAAAATATCTTTAACATATTTACTGCGTTTCTTGGCGTTATACGCCGCGTTATAACAGATAAAGAGCACCATTAAAAAGGTAAGGATAAAATGGTCTACATGGAATATATAGGTTAATACATAGCCAACAATTAACAGTTGGACAATTGCTCTTGCAGTACTCCAAATGATATCTTTTTCTAAAGCGAGTTTTTCTTTACTGCTAATAAAAATAGCCACAAGAACTAATAAAAGCGAGAAAATAAGAGACTCGTTGCTTATTGTATGTTCGTTCATAATATGATGTTCGCTCATAGCAAAGGGTGACTAATTAAGAGAAAAAAATGTTTAAGCATTATTGTGAGAGGGTAACTGGATGACATCATCAGCATGTTTTATTTCATTTTGATCATGTGTGACCCATAACACGGCTAGTTTTTGATCTTTTACATAGTGGTGGATAACATCATTCACTTTTATTTTATTATCTTCATCTAATGCACTGGTTATCTCATCAAGTAATAAAATTTTTGGCATAAATTGCAAATTTCTTATCAGTGAAATGCGCTGTTTTTCGCCACCTGAAAGTTCGTTGATCCTTTTTTCTATTATGGATGCGGGCAAACCAAAATAGTCTAAATTCTGCTTAAGTTTTCTATCATCTACTGAAACTTTTCGTAATAAATAAGGAAATTTTAGATTATCGTAAACAGTTTCACCAAATAACATGGGTGTTTGTGTACAGTAAGAAACCTGCTGACGATACTCTTCGGGGGGAAGGGTTACATAATCTTTATTTTCAAAGAAGATGTTACCGCTGGTGGGTGAGAGTAGAGAGGAAATAAGCTTAAGTAAAGTACTCTTACCGCAACCCGAAGGGCCTGTAATAAGTTTAAATTCAGAAGGTTGAAGTTGAAAATTTATGTTATCGAGGATAGTTTTGTTATCAATTCGATAGCCTATTTTATCAAGACGTAAAAGAGTCACTGTGCTTTCCATTCTTATCCTAAACTTAGAAGAGATAATAGTTATCATTATATAGATATAGTAATATAAAGATCCTGTTTTAAATCAGTTATTCAGTTATTTCGCAAATTATGCATACCATTGTTGTATATCGCTGATTATTTTACCGGTTAAACGTTCACCTTGTTCATTATAAAATCCATGATCTAACTTATCGTATTTAATAAATGTTATATTAGATTGTTTAATATCTTAGTTTAGTTTATGTAACGCTTCTACGTTGACATTTGTGTCATTGAGAGTTTAAATAATTAAAACAGGTGTGTGTTGATTACTTTTAATTATTTTAAGTAAATCGACAGCAAAAAATTGTTGCCACCAATATTTACTGTATTCGCTGATAAATCGTTCATCATCAATTTAATTGTTTTTTATTGTATCAGCAAATTGTTTAAAGCCATTTAAGGCATCTTCAACATATTCTTTAGGTCTAGTATGACGGATATTATAAAGAACATCGTCAAGAAAAAAACGACCTCCACCATTTAATGCAACGACAGCTTTAATATCGTTACGTCTAGCTACCACTAAAAGCACCATCGTAGTGCCTTTACTCCCACCGATTAAAATGATATTCGGATATTGCGAAGATAATTTCACTTCCATCTTGACGAGTTAATGTATGTGTTGATATTTATGCATAACTCACAAAAGAAGTCAGTAAAAAAGCAGAAAGTATGAGGTGAGGTGAGATACGCATAAGAACCTTTATTGTTTTATATAGGGATCTAAAGTAGAAAAGCTTTTTATGTTGATAAAATATAGCTAATTAGTTTAGTAAAATAATAACAAAGGCAATCAAAACAAATTTTATTGCGCCAATAGACTTTATAGAATTAATTTATTCTTAATAAAAACAGCCTGAAATATTCAAGCTGTTTTTATCGTAATTAGTGAATTGGAACAAAATAATCTATTTCTAAGGTTTTTGGGAGTTCCATTAAATCGACATCGGTTTCAATACTGACATATTTTTCAATATCAGCGCCTAAACGGCGACATAGCCCTAATGCAGGTAGTGTATAAAAATATATTTTCATCGCAAATTGTTTATATTCATCCAGTGTGCCTTTAAATTGAAACCTAACATAACGACCAGGTTCTATACGTTTTTTTCTAAATCCACTGGTTTTTGTAAAATGATCCAAACTATTCAAACCAATCTCATAGTCAATTTGGATTTTATTTTTACGTAGCGTATTAGGTTGATATGAAATCAGCACTGTACTTTCTGTGAAATTTTTATCTGTATACAATAAAAAATCGTTCCAAAATTGATGGCGAATATCTTCATGCAATTTACCGATATCTTCAATAGAACAAAAATATTGGTATTGCATACCATAAACATAACTTTCAGGTAGTTCCATAATGTTAGGAATAGGTAAATCAGTGACATCAAAATTAATGGGAGGTTGAAAATTATCACCACAAAGATTATCAAGTTTACGATATTCAGTAGGTGTAACGCCAAATGTAGCTTTAAAACGGCGTGTGAACGATTGCTGAGAATCAAACTGATAACGTAATGCCACCGTAAGAATAGGCAGTTTTGTTAACCGTAATTCAGTTGCAGCTTTTGTGAGGCGTCGCCCTCGAATATATGAAGCCAGCGTTAAGCCCGTTGCTTGCTTAAATACTCGTTGCAAATGCCATTTTGTATAGCCTGATTTAATCGCAACATCATCAAGTAGCAACGGTTTTTCCAGATTTACCTCAATCCAGAGAAGAAGCTCTTTGATAATTTCTATATTAAATGTGGATAAGGTATTCGCGGGAGCAAACCCATTGTGCGGAGATGACATGATAATTTCCTGAAAATATTTTGTTCAGTTTACACAAAACTGATACCCATATATTATTACATACTTATGGTATGTTTTTAGGGTTTTATCATGAATATAAAATCACGGCAACAAGAGAATTCAGAGCAAACACGCACCGCGTTACGTGAGGCGGCACAAGAACTATTTATAAATCAAAACTATTGTGATGTTTCCATAGATGAAATATCACGTCACGCAAGAGTGACAAAAGGGGCGTTTTATCATCATTTTAGTAATAAGAAAGCACTATTAAAAGAGTGTTATCTTTTTCAAGTTTATAAAGTCATGGAGCAACTTGTTAAAATTCCTAACTATGATGATAAATGGCAAGAACTTGAAGTTATTTTTAGTTTTTGTGTTGATCAT
Source organism: Proteus sp. G2300 (assembly GCF_009915965.1). Taxonomy (NCBI): domain Bacteria; kingdom Pseudomonadati; phylum Pseudomonadota; class Gammaproteobacteria; order Enterobacterales; family Morganellaceae; genus Proteus; species Proteus sp. G2300. The sequence goes on along the minus strand of NZ_JAABNK010000023.1, from coordinate 193,980 downwards.
ATTTATCAACATAAAGATACACTTATTCCGCTACAAGAGATTATCTCCGTTTTAGGTTGGAAGGAATGGGATGAAATTGATGCACAAATTCTTATTCCTCGAATCAAATCCTGCGTAGAAATACTCTATTCTAAGCAAGAAATTTGTACTTACTCTCCTGATATTGTCGTTAATTTAATCTATGGTTTTCTCACGCATATCGCGATTAACTTAAAAAATGAAGAAACATTATCGGAAAATGCCTGTAGGGATTTCAAAAGGATCTTTGCTGATTTTCTGATGGGAATAAAACAAGCTTCAATAAACGTGAAAGCCGGTAAATAGCACAAAAAAACAGGATGATTTAATGTACATTGGAACAAGAACATAAGACATAAGGATAAGCATATCATGACACTAGAAGTGCCTAAAAGCCATTTCACTGCAACGGGTATCGTATTTAATCAACAGGGACAATTTCTTTTCCATTTACATTCCAAAATAGGGTACTGGTTACCACCAGGTGGTCATATCGAAGATAATGAAGAACCACAAAATGCGGTATTAAGAGAAATAGAAGAAGAAACTGGATTATTGTGTGAATGTCTTTGTTATCAGCCTGAATTTAGCCTTGGTTTAAATGATAATGATGTTATTGAACTCGTTAAGCCCCTCGCCATTTTAAAAGAACCTATTCACGATAAAAAACAAGGATTTCATTATCACATTGATATGATTTATCTTTGTAAACCACTAGAAAATAGCCAATTGACAAATAAATCTTTCCAATGGCTTTCTTTAGATGAACTAAAAAAAAGAGAAACGCCATTGAATGTGATAAGACTTATTGAACTAACTGAAAAGTTATTAATAGAAAATATTATTTAAATTTCTCAATAAAACTAAATTAATCTTAATAAATAAACAATAAAGACAGTTTTTAGAAACTGTCTTATTTTTATTGGAAATAAAATATTTTTAATATTTGATATAACTTAATATTGAAGTTAAATAAATTAATGTTAATAAGTGTATATACTTAAAATGGAAGTAGGTGAAAATAAATAAAAAAAACACAAAAACTAAAAAATAATTAATAAATTATCTTTTTCTGAGTAAAATCAGCATCATTGCGAGATATTATAGAGTTAATTTATCTCTGGTTGGATAAAAAACTCGTTTATTTTGTAAATGAAAAATGCTTTTCACGACACTCTAAAGTTTTCTCTTACTATTACCGACATTATAAGTAAAGGCAGATCTTATGCGCCTTTATATTTTAATGAATACATTTTAGTCTTATTTTATTACACCAGGGAATATGCTCTTTATCAGAGAAAGAGTGCATTCTGATATCTTACAAATGTACAGATTAAAACTCTGTATATTTTGATGGAATATGACCATGTTTAAAAATATCAGTATAGAAAAGACCGTTAAGGTCATGCTGGCCATTTTATTTGCGTTGATTATGAGCATTATTTATTTTAGTTATGATGCTTCCACTCGATCTTATAATAATTTCGTTTCATCAAATAGCTTAAGCCAGCAAATGTTACTAATGGGCAAAGCTCGATATCAAATGGCCGTGATCAGGGCAAATATTAATGGTTTAGATGGACAATTAAGAGTCAATGAAAAACCCTCTGCAAAATATTTTCATCAAACTGCTGAGTATATTGAAATTACCCGTGAAGAAATCCACCGTTGGGCAGACGCTGAAAAGCTAACAATGGAAGGGCGTGAATTAGCAGATGATATGACAAAACGCTTTGATGAACTGCTTGATATTTTTACTGGCGCGTTAGAGCGATTGCGCAAAGGCCAGCTCACAATTCATTCGTCTAGTGCTAAGATGGATGAGCTCAATGACATCACAATGCAATATTATGCTGTTGCTAATGGCATAGAGAGTGGTTATATCGATATTGCTAAAACATCTCAAGAACGTTTGATGATGGTATCATTAACAACAGGCATTATTGTTATTCTTTTATTTATCATTATATTGCGTTGGTTCTCTCATACCTTCATTGGCAATATCAAAATATTAATCAATATTTTTAGCAAGATGAGCCAAGGTGATTTTAGTATGCGTATCGATAATCATGGCACTAATGAATTTGGTCAATTATTTAATGAAATGAATAAGATGAAAAATTCATTAAGCCATATGATTTCTTCAGTCAAAAATGCTGTTAATACCATTAGTGTGAGTGCGAGTGAAATTGCGACCGGAAATACGGATTTATCATCCCGTACAGAAGAGCAAGCAAGCGCATTACAAGAAACGGTTGCGAGTATGGAGCAAATTAAAACTACCGTTGAGAAGAATGCTGATAATTCACGTGAAGCCAGTAAATTAGCATTAACAGCGACAAGCTCTGCTCAAAACGGGGAAAGTGTTATGGATAGCGTGGTAGAAACCATGTCTTCAATCTCTGAAAGTGCGAAGAAAATTGCAGATATTAATGACATCATCAATAGTATTGCAAACCAAACCAATATCTTATCATTGAATGCTGCTGTTGAAGCTGCTAGAGCGGGTGAGCAAGGTCGCGGATTTACAGTTGTTGCATCTGAGGTACGTAATTTAGCAAGCCGTAGTGCAGAAGCTGCAAAAGAGATCAATGAACTGATCACCCACTCTGTCAATAAAGTACATGTTGGTTCTCAACAGGTGGCCCAAGCAGGACGCTCAATGTCAGAGATCGTTACAACCATTAATCAAGTAAATGACTTTATGCAACAGATAGCCCTTGCTTCTAATGAGCAAAGCATGGGTATTAACCAAATTGCATTAGCGGTAAGTGAAATGGATACAGTTACCCAACAAAATGCAGCATTGGTTGAAGAATCTGCCGCCATTACAGCGAATATGGATGATGAAGCTCACCAATTAGCTAAATTAGTTTCACAATTTAAAGTGGATGAAGAGACAGAAACATCTTCACACTTTGAAGCAACTAAATCAGTTGAAGATAGCAATACTAAAGAAAAATAAGTGGTTGCACGGTTAATAAATAAAAAGCCCCTTGGCATAATTTATGCGAAAGGGCTTTTTGTTGCATTTATTCTGAACGTTTATAATGGCACTTTGATCTGATTAACACATTCATTACCCGTAGCTACATCTTTAATATTGTGTAGTGTTGTCTCACTAATACTGATTAAAGCTTCTTCTGTTAAAAATGCTTGATGCCCAGTAAATAACACGTTATGACAAGAAGAAAGGCGACGGAAAATATCATCTTGAATAACGTCATTGGATTTATCTTCAAAGAAAAGATCGCGTTCATTTTCATAAACGTCCATCCCCAAAGCACCGATTTTTCCTTGTTTTAGCGCATTAATCGCAGCGGCAGAATCAATTAATGCACCACGACTAGTGTTAATAATCATCACACCGTCTTTCATTTGTGCAAAAGCAGTTTCATTTAATAAATGATGATTATCTGCAGTCAGCGGACAATGTAACGAAATAATATGAGAATTTGCATAAATTGTTGCTAAATCAACATATTCAGCACCTAAATCAAGTACAGCTTGATTTGGGTAAGGATCATAGGCTAGTAATTTCATACCAAAGCCTTTTAGTATACGTAATGCCGCTAATCCAATTTTGCCAGTACCAATAATACCCGCCGTACGGTTATGCATATTAAAACCAGTTAGACCTTCTAATGAGAAGTTTGCATCACGAGTACGCTGATAAGCTCTGTGTATACGGCGGTTTAAAGAGAGCATCATGCCAACAGCATGTTCTGCAATGGCCTCGGGTGAATAAGCTGGCACACGTACAACGGTGATACCCAATTCCGTAGCTGCTTCTAAGTCAACGTTATTAAAACCCGCACAGCGTAAAGCAAGTATACGAATATTAAGGCTAGCCAGCTCTTGCAAAACCGCACGATTGGCATCGTCATTAACGAAAATACAAACCGCATCCACACCAACGGCATTTTTTGCGGTTTGTTCTGTCAAATTAAAATCGAAATATTCAATATCATAATGATATCCATTATGCTGATTGACCCATTCCATGTGTTTACGATCATAATGTTTAGTACTATAGGAAACGATTTTCATCTAGTTTTCTCTACTCTCGATTAAAATTTTGTTCAGAGACTGGAAAAACAGAATTATCCAGCCCCAATATGAAAGAAATTAATACTATCATTATAAACAATTTAACAAGGTAAGTGGATGATTCAGGTTTGTTTAAAAGGAATATGATGTGTTGTTAAGAAAAACAATCAAATGGACAGGGACGATACTGGTAGGTGTAAGCCTAATCGGTACTGCGTTGTGGGTATCTATCCCTCGTTGGTTGCCTGTTGTTGCAAAAATTTATCTACCTGAAGGTGTCACTCTTTCATTATCTCAGCCACAATTACAACGGGCAGGCGTTTCTGTTGAGAATATTGCATTAAAGACAGCCAGTTGTACTTTAGCAAACATGGACAACTTTGCTTTTTCTTATCGAAAAGAACAAATTGATAAACTGCAATTTAATAGTCAGAAACTTACTATTGATGAGCACTGTTTTTCAACGATGCCACCGAATAAGCAGGAAGAGGCGGTATCAGTACCTGTTGAGATAAATTCCTTATTAACGTCGATACCCTATTTATCTGTCAATATAGAAAATCTACTCTTAAAAGAAAATGCCCGCTATCAAGGTTCGTTACAGCTAAAAACACAAAATGATGGACGATTAGTGACGTTCCAAGGAGAAAATGCTCAACTCGGTATTTTTATTAGAGATAATAAATGGCTAGATATAAAGCAATTCAAATTGAATTTACCTGATGACAATAATATTGAACTTGCAGCTGAAATAGCATTACCAATTGACATTGCGTCATTACCTGAAAAAGGTACGATTGATGCGACTTTATTAACTTCTCATTATGCTTATCCCTTAGTCCTCATTCTTGAATGGGAAGGACTATCAGGCACTATTTCACTTGCTGAGCAAGGTGGTGGCCATGCATTGGCTCTATTACCTTGGCATGTTACCCCCGAAAATATAAAGATTGAACAAGGTCGTTGGGAATGGTTTGGATTAGATCAACCTTTGCGTGGGGGGATTAATATTAATATTGCTCAATGGCAAAAAGGTCTGACAGATTTAAGATTAAGTGCACGATTAAATGTAATGACAGAGGGTCATGCAGGAAAAGGAAATTTAGTTATTTCAATTCCTGAGACGGCAGTAAATTGGTTAGATGCACATATTCCTATTCAAATTACCGGAGTGGTTAATAAAGAATTAATGCAAGCCAGTGCGCGATTACCTATTAACGTGACAGGAACATTCGTTGATCCTACTGTTGAATTTCAATCTGGCTCGTTACTTCGTTTTAAAGGTCCATTAACTGAAACGCTTACGATAAAAGATGCACGCTTACCCTTAGCAGGAACGACATTTTCATCAAAAGGTTTTAATGGCCGTTTAAATGCGATTGTTGTCGCACAAGACAAGATTTGGGGGGATTATCGTATTCATTTTCAAGGTAAGGCAACTGATTTTTTACCTGATAATGGGACTTGGCAATGGCGTTATTGGGGAGAAGGAAATTTATTACCTTTAAAAGCACGTTGGGATATTGCGGGAACAGGGTATTGGGTTGATAAAATCATCAGCTTTGAAAAAATTAATACAGGTTTTGACGTTTTAAAATATCAACATACAACGATGACGGCACCTCGATTATCGTTAGAAAGTCCGTTTCGTTGGATAAGAGATGAGAAAAAGCCCGCATTTGGTGGAAAATTAAAATTAACTAGTCAACGTATTGATTTTCCGTCAGGTGGTTTTCTAGATAAAGCCGATTTTATTGCCACGATCAGTGGTGAATCACCCTTCAATTTTAATGTAAAAGGTGAGTTAAGCGCTAAACCCAACATAGGACCTATTGCAATTAATACACGTTGGGATGGGGCAAGATTAAGGGGGCAAATGCGTTGGCCCTTACAGCCAATAAATGTTTTTCAATCTTTAATTCCAGATAAGTTAGGGATTACCCTTGATAAAGGTGAACTCTATACCCAAGCAGATTTTTCTATTGCACCAGAACAAGGCTTAATTGCTGGTGGACATCTTGTGGTTAAGCAGGGGGGAATGTGGCTTAAAGAGGGCATTTTAGAAGGCTTAGATTTTATTTTGCCTTGGCGTTTAAACGGTGATGAATGGCAACTGGGGGTTAAACAACCTGTTCAGTTACGGATAAAACGCGTTAATAATCTTTTTGAAATGACTGATATTACGGCTGACCTTCAAGGTTTTTACCCAGCAACAGAAAATAAACCGCTAGTTTTATCCAATGTGAATGTAGCAATGCTTGATGGCACTATTTCGTTGGCAAAACTCACTATTCCACAGCATGAAGCAGCGATTATTTCTCTTGATAATATTCAATTAAGTCATCTGTTTACTTTATTAAAAGTGACCCAGTTTGCTGCATCAGGTAAAGTTAGCGGGGAATTTCCATTCTTTATTAATAATAATCAATGGATTATTAAAGATGGTTGGCTTGCTAATTCATCATATTTGACGTTAAGACTTGATAAAGACTTTGTTGATTCAATTGATGATAATAATATGTCAGCGGGTATTGCTATGGCGTGGTTACGTTATTTAGAGATCAATCGCTCTTGGACTCGCGTCAACTTAAGTAATTTAGGTGAGTTAATATTAGAGGCTGAAATTCAGGGAACGAATCCTCTAGAAGATAAACGTCGACAAGTTAACTTCAATTATCGACACGAAGAAAATGTCTTTCAATTATGGCGGAGTTTACGATTTGGTTCACAATTGGAAGAGTGGTTAGAAAAAAGCTTATCAGATTTAGGGAGTGAGTCAGAGTGAAACCATTATTTTTAAGAAAATTATTTATATTAACAGCCTTAATAATGGGAATATCGGCGTTAACAGGATGTATTCGACTCGAAGTTGCTACACCTGATAAACCGATTAATATAAATATGAATGTTAAAATTGAACATGAGATTAATGTAAAAATAGATCGCCAAGTAGAAGATCTCTTAAAAAATAACAGCGCCATTTTTTAAAGGATAGATGATGAATTATAAAAAATATCTCTTAAGTTTTGCGCTAATGTTGACTTTAGTGAGTACTAATGCCACAGCATTAACACTTGATGAAGCAAGAGAGCAGGGATTAGTGGGAGAAACATTTAGTGGCTACATCGAGCTTGTTCAAATAAATAATAAACAGGCTCAACGACTTGTTGATGAAATAAATCAAGCGAGGAAGACAAAATATGCTGAAATCGCTAGAACTAATCAAGTAACGCCGGAATCTGTTGCTCGACTTGCGGGTGAAAAGCTAGTCGCAAGGGCTAATGAAGGTGAATTTGTCAAAGGTATCAATGGAAAATGGGTGAAGAAATAACTAAGCCTTAAAATAAATATTTAATAACTACTTAGTATATTTAAAGCACGAGCTAGGATAAATAGCAACCGTGCTTTTCTATCATTATAATTACTCACTATCATTAAACATAACAACATCGTCATTTATTTTTGTAATAAACTGAATGTTTGATTGTATATAACCAGGCTTAGGGGGGAAGTCATCTTTTTTTACATAATTAGCTAAAAAATAAAACTCTGCTTCTCCATCAATAAGTTCTTCAACAAACTCATTTTTTTCATTAAGGTTTATGGGGTTTCCCTCATCATTGTACAATAATTGAAATGCAATATTAGTGCTTGCATTATCGCCAGCAATCATATTTTTTAAATAACCAGTATTAGTATCAATGCTCGAATTTTCAATTTTCAAACGAACTTCACCATGAGTTTTAGAACAATCTTTTATAATAATAATGATAATATGATTGTCTATATTTGCTAATGTTCCTGCTTCATGTGATGAAAAATCATTTTCATTAATAGAAAGCCTATCACTAATATTTTCATAGATATAATCAATATCACAACTTAAAGGAATTTCATGATCACCACGGCTAGCTGTTGATGGTAATGAAAAAGATGTAAGTAGTAACATAATGATTAACTGAGTGATTTTTTTCATATTTTCTTAATAGAGATAATTTAGTTTAAATACAGTTGATTTCTTTTTTTATTAGTGTGGCGTTTTTTTCATTATCATCAATTTCATAATTAAATTGACACTGCTTATCTTCTTCCCATCTTACTTTTACTAAGCCACTCTCTGTAACACCAGAAAGAAAAATAATATTATTTTCCGACACTAACCCATGTGATGTAATATTACCCTCTGTGTCTAATACGGTAACTACTGATGCGAAAGGAAGTGGAGTTGTTGATTTAAAAATAATACGATATCCTATTTTTATAGGGAAAGTTATTTTAGATACTGCGCCTAATGTGGGAATAATATTCTTGCTATAAACTTCTGTTTCTGCTTTTTGGGGTAATGTCGTTGCATTTAATTTAATGTTATTTATTCGATAAGGTGTAATATTATTTAAAACTAGATTTCCAAAAAAATCAGTTTCCATTTTTGATGAAAGTGACGTTTTGATTCCAGATATTCCTTGTGTATTAATTAATGCAAATGTTCTACCTAAACGAGGAGTAAGAGTAATGCCATTAGAATGAAGGACAATTCCTCCATTAATAGAAATATTATAATTATAATTATCTTCCATTTTGTTTGCATTAAATGTGTAAGATTGATAGTTGTTTTGATAACGGGCATTAGTGGAAAATTGGTTAAATTTTCTTTTCTCATCATACGTGTGTTGATAATTTAATGAATATCCTAAATTATGATTAAGCAGACTGCCTCCGATGTTGGTAGTATTGATATAATGTTTTTTATTACCTTGATAATTTGTTTGATTATTAAACCAATGATTATGGTCACTATTATTTCCCAATGGTATATGGAGATTAAGTGAGAATGAATGATCAAAAATAGATTTATTTTTTTTAAAATCATATTTAAGGTTATAGTTTATTTTATTTATTGAAGATGAAAGAGAAGTACTTAACCCAAAATCTTTAGATATTTTTCTATATATTTTTTCTTGATACTGAAAAGAAAGATAACCCAAGTTACTAAAGTTTTTTGATAAAGAAAATGAATAATTTCTTTTAACTCCATCGTTTTTTTGAAAATTATCTAAATAATGATAAAAAGATATTTTAGAAGTAAAATAGATTTGCGTTTTAAGCATACTTTTTTGATAAAGAAATTGATATTTTAATTTATTTTTACTATTTTCATAACTTAAGTCTGTTGCTAAACCACCCAATATACCTAAATCAAGAGATAGTCCAGATAGGTAATTCATATGGTTATCTCGTTTTTTTATTGCGCTATATGAGGTGATTTTTTGGCTAAGGCCATAGGAAAACTCACTTAAAAGGAAAGTAGAATTTTCTTTATGGTTATTATTGGGTAATGTACCAGCAATTAAATTATATTGATAGCTACCTTTATTTAGCTGATTAGGAAGTGATGTAAAATAATGGGTTGAGGTTTTGATTCTGCCATCCTCTTCTTTTATTTCTAACGTTAGTTTTCCACTTCTTAAAACAGGTAATGAATTTATAATAAATGGACCCGGAGGAACGGTGGTTTCATAAATAACTTTGTCACCTTGTCTGATCACTACTTGAGCTTCAGTATCAGCCATTCCTTCTATAATCGGTTTGTTAGCATAAAGAGTATTACTTGAAATTAAATTATTGGATATTAATTGAAAGCCAATTATTTTATCAGTTGGTAATATTCGTGTTGTAGGTGAAAAATTACCACCATAAAAAATAGAAGAAAAAGAATTAATTTGTCGATATGCATATATTGATGAAAGCTTAGATTGATAACGATCTTTCGTCCAATCAAATCTACTTTGACCACGTACACGCCAAGCTCCCATGTTAATTCCTGAATATAAATTGAGCTTTTGCTCAATAGATTTTTTTTGATGATACTTAATCCAATATGAGTATTGGGTGAATAATGCTGTAATTCCATCATCCCAGTTTTGTTCATTTGCAATATAATCAGTTGTCTTTATTAATGCTTTTTGTGGAATAATTAAATTTAACTTCTGATTAGAGAAATGATATTTAAAATCGATTGAAAGATCACTTAAAAGTATTGAGCCTTTATTCTTTTTGTCAATTTTATAAAAATCTGAATCAATGCCAAGAGAAATAAAATCATCGATAGAAAAATAAGGTGTTAATTTATTATCTATATTTTTAAAATAAAGAAGTTTTGCTGTTTTTTTTCTATTATTTATATGAATGATAGAGTGATAAAAACCTTCAGGTTTTTTATTTTCAAGAAGCAGTTTAATCGTATCATCACTAATGTTAAAAAGTGAATAAGAATAAAGAGATAGAAAATTATTTTGTGCGACAGTATCTTTGTTGAAAATAATCATTAAAATAAAAAAAGTGATCTCTTTTTTTTTAAATTTAATCTTCATTAATTATGGCCTTCTCTGTCGCATTGATTTCTACGCCAAATTGATCAATCGTTTTCCATTTAATCAATCCACTTTCTTTAATTACATTTCTTGTATTATGTTTTGTAAAAGGCGGAATTGTTTTACTTTTATTATTCAATAAAACTTCATTTAAACTAATTTTAAGTAAGGTGATAAAATAAGGTGTTGGGTTATTTATAATCAACTCATTGTTTTTGTTTTTTAAAAACTCAATCTTTTCATAAGAAGTTTTGGCATTTTTCTCTATTGATATAGGTCTATATATTAAGTTATAAACAGAGTTCATTGATATGTGTAATAAATTTTCGTTTCCATCTGAATTAGATAGCAAAGGTATTCTTTTAATGTTTATTCTATACAATGTTTCTCTATCTTTTTTTTCTATTTCACCTAATCTAAATATTTTCAAAGAATAATTTTCGTCTTTTTCTATTTTAAAGAGTGGTGGAGTGATGATAAAAGGTAATTCATCATCATTATTTTCATTGTAATGTGAAATCCAGCTTTGTATAAAATAGTTATTATCTGTTTTGTTTTTTATTTCAATGACTTCTTGATTTTGACTTTCAATAAAAATAAATCTATTCTTATTTATTTCTATTGCTGAATAACCATAAATAGGAAAAATAGTAAATATGGATAAAATGGTGACTTTTATTTTTTTGATCATGCTTTATTGTTTTATGGTAAGTTATATTTTTTCACTATAAATTCACAGTATTAAAACAAAGCTGGAAAACCAGCTTTGTCTATTCTTAAATGTTAACCTTGATCGGCAACATCAGAATAAATAACATCGAAATTTAAGCTGGTTATTACTTTTCCAGGAGTTGCATCTATATTATCTGGCTTTTTATAATTTGCGTAAAATTTATAACTTGCCATATGTGTTACTTGATCAATTTTTGCTTTAAATTGTGTGTTATTTTCCTGTGCTAAATCTATCTCGCTTCCAGTTGTATCTAAAATAGCAACGGACACATTACTACCATTATCTTTAGATATGACAGTGTTTTCTAATGTGCTCTTTCCTTGGTTTTGAACTCTTAATTTAATATTATTAAGTTCTTGAGTACAATTTTCAAAGATAATATTAATTTCTTTTGCTTCTACATTTGCTAAATTAGAAAATGTAAAATTATTTTCTTGAACATTAGGTAACTGAATTTCAGCTATTGGTTGTAATATGCAACTAGGTGTTGCTGTTATTTGGCCTTTAATATTAACTATACCTACACTGTTTTTTTCATATTCAGTAGCATTTGATTGAGTTGATAAAAAAGCCGTAGATAGAATAAATATTGAGAGTATGCTTTTTTTCATCGTAAATTCCATTTATTGAATTAATAAAATTATTTGATTTTTTATATGTTTGTTGAAACACCTAAATGTTATTTATTTGTTTTTTATAAATCAAATTAACTTTTTATTGATAATTTCATTATTAATATGAATTAAAGAATAAGTAGTAATGAATGGCTATTAAAATAAATTTTATTTAGTCGATGATTTAAAAATTTGATTAAGTTTAGATTTTTTATCTATCAAGGTTTTTAAATTATAAATCAACAATGCTCTTTTTATAAAAGAGGTGTTGATATAAAAATGATGCTGTTAAATATAACTATAAAAAAAGCACCTGAATTAGGTGCTTTTAAAGAATAATAGAAATACAAATTACTATTTTACAGTAATGCTTCTTGTATTAATAACAGCATCAATTTCTTTTTGTGCTTGCAGGTGAGCTTGCTGTGTGTATTCTTCACCAAAAGCTGTACCTTCAGCCATAATAAATTGTACGTCGTGAATGCCAATAAATGCTAAAAATTGTTTTAGAAAAGGAACGATAAGATCAGAAGGTTGATCTTTATGAACACCACCACGACTAGTTAATACAATAGCTTGTTTATTTTCAAGTAAGCCTACAGAGCCGGCTTCGGTATATTTAAATGTTTCACCCGCACGAGCGATATAATCAATGTAATGTTTTAACTGTGCTGGAATTGAGAAGTTATACATTGGTGCAGTAATAATAATCATATCATGCGATTTTAATTCACTAATTAATTCATCTGATAATGCTCTGGCTACTTTTTGTTCATCAGAGAGCATTTCTGTTTCTTGTCCAAAAGCAAATAGGGTAGCCTGGTCCAAAGTTGGTACGGTATTTTTAGCGAGGTCACGTACAGTAATAACATCATCTTTATAGTTGTTCTGCCAATTTTCAATCAAATAATCGGCCATTTTATTACTGTGTGAGTAGCTTTCTAAAATGCTGGATTTTAGTACAAGGATCTTTTTCATTATTTTCTCTTGATCTATCAAATATGCTATTAGTTTAAATTTGTTGGTTTACGGTATTTTACTCTATCTTTTAACAATCACATCTCAATCCTTTGAATATGCTATTCAAATATATTGATTATATAAAATCATAGGCTAAGAAATTTAACCAAGCCTTTATGTGCCAATAGTCTGTTGTGATATCATACTTGCATTAGTTTTGATTAGAATAACCTCAAAAAGGATAATAAAAGGTGACATTATCATCTGCCATGCTCTATCAAGAAATAGAGCAATTATCGTTGCGGGAGCAGCAACGATTAAGAAAACGTCTACGTGGCGTCGCTAAAATTAATAATGAAGAGTCTAAACAAGCGGTATTAAGTGCAATTAAAGACGATATCACAACAGCACAACAGATGATAATTCGCCGTCGTGCCACTTGTCCTGAAATTACTTACCCAGAAAACCTTCCTGTTAGTCAAAAGAAAGATGCTATTTATAATGCAATAAAAGATAACCAAGTTGTTATTATTGCAGGAGAAACTGGCTCAGGTAAAACAACACAGATCCCTAAAATCTGTCTTGAATTAGGGCGAGGGATCAAGGGTTTTATTGGGCATACTCAACCGCGCCGTTTAGCTGCGCGTTCAGTGGCTGAACGTATTGCTCATGAGTTAAAGAGTACGTTAGGAGAAGCGGTAGGTTATAAGGTCCGTTTTAGCGATCATGTTGGTGATAACTCGCTCGTTAAGTTAATGACAGATGGTATTTTATTAGCAGAATTACAGCAAGATAAGCTGTTATTACAATATGACACTATCATTATTGATGAAGCCCATGAACGTAGCTTAAATATCGATTTTATTCTTGGCTATTTAAAGCAACTATTACCTAAACGCCCTGATTTAAAAGTTATTATTACTTCTGCAACCATCGATCCTGAGCGTTTTTCTAAACACTTTAGCCAAGCTCCAATTATTGAGGTTTCAGGTAGAACTTATCCTGTTGAAGTGAGATATCGCCCAATTGGTGGTGATGAACTTGATAGCGATAAGGATATGACTGATGGGATTATCGATGCTATTGATGAATTAAGTCGAGAAAGTGCGGGTGATATTCTTATTTTTATGAGTGGTGAACGAGAAATTCGCGATACTGCTGATGCGCTGAATAAGTTACAGCTTCGCCATACTGAAGTATTACCTTTATTTGCCCGTTTATCGAATAGTGAACAGAATCGTATTTTTCACCCCCACAATGGCAGACGCATTATTTTAGCAACCAACGTTGCCGAAACTTCATTAACTGTACCGGGCATTAAATACGTTATTGATACCGGTTTTGCGCGTGTCAGTCGTTATAGTTATCGTACTAAAGTACAACGACTTCCAATAGAACCTATTTCTCAAGCTTCAGCAAATCAAAGAAAAGGGCGTTGTGGTCGTGTTTCTGATGGCATTTGTATTCGTCTTTATTCAGAAGATGATTTTATTTCTCGTGCTGAATTTACTGATCCTGAAATATTAAGAACTAATCTTGCATCTGTTATTTTGCAAATGACCTCAATAGGATTAGGTGATATTAGTGCGTTCCCATTTGTACAGCCACCTGATAAACGTAATATTCAAGATGGTGTTCGATTATTAGAAGAGCTAGGTGCATTACAAGAGGGAACAGATCATAATGGTGCTTATCGTTTAACCCCTATGGGAAAACAACTTGCACAACTTCCTATTGATCCTCGTTTAGCAAGAATGGTACTTGAAGCGCGTAAATATGGTGCTGTTAAAGAGTTGATGGTCATTACTTCCGCACTTTCAATTCAAGATCCTCGTGAAAGACCAATGGATAAACAGCAAGCTTCTGATGAGAAACATCGGCGCTTCCAAGATAAAGATTCTGATTTCTTGTCTTTTTTAAACATGTGGGATTATTTGAAAACTCAACAAAAAGAGTTGAGTCATTCCCAGTTTAGAAAATTGTGTCGCCAAGAATTCTTAAACTTTATGCGAGTTCGAGAGTGGCAAGATGTTTATACGCAATTGCGACAAGTTGTGAAAGAATTAGGTTTTCCAGTCAATAGTGAACCTGCCGATTTTAGAAGTATTCACGTAGCACTACTAAGTGGTTTATTGTCGCATATTGGGCAAAAAGATACGGATAAACAAGAGTTTACTGGAGCAAGGAATGCTCGTTTTTCTATTTATCCAGGCTCAGGTTTATTCAAAAAACCGCCTAAATGGACAATGGTAGCGGAGCTAGTCGAAACATCTCGTTTATGGGGGAGAATTGCAGCTCGGGTCGAACCAGAATGGATTGAACCTATTGCTGAACATTTGGTGAAACATCACTATAGTGAACCCCATTGGTCAAAAGCGCAAGGCGCTGTAATGGCTAATGAAAAAGTGACATTGTATGGTCTGCCAATCGTTGCTTCTCGGCCTATAAATTACAGCCAAATTGATCCGCTTTTATGTCGTGAGCTTTTTATTCGCCACGCGTTAGTGGAGGGAGATTGGCTAACTCGCCATGCATTTTTCCGTGACAATTTAAAATTACGGACAGAAGTTGAAGAGTTAGAGCATAAATCTCGTCGTCGAGACATTCTTGTCGATGATGAAACAATGTTTACCTTCTACGATCAGCGAATACCTCAGGACGTCGTTTCGTCTCGTCATTTTGATAAATGGTGGAAAGAGGCACAAAAGGCATCACCTGATCTGCTTAACTTTGAAAAAAGTATGCTTATCAAAGATGATGCTAAACGAGTTAGTGCATTAGATTATCCGAACTATTGGCAACAAGATAATTTAAAATTACGTCTCACTTACCAATTTGAGCCTGGTACTGCGGCTGATGGTGTCACCGTTCATATTCCATTACCTATTTTAAATCAGGTAAAAAATGAAGGGTTTGATTGGCAAATTCCGGGTATTCGTCATGAATTAATAGTGGCTTTAATTAAATCATTACCAAAACCTATCCGTCGTAATTTTGTACCAGCACCTAATTATGCTTCTGCATTTTTAGAGCGAGTACCTCAAGTTGAAGGTGATTTGCTTGATAGACTTGAAAAAGAGTTACGTCGAATGACTGGAGTGACGGTTGATAGAGAAAGTTGGCAACTTGATCAAGTTGCCGATCACTTAAAAATGACATTCCGTGTTGTAGGTGATAAAAATAAAACGTTAGCAGAAAGTAAAGATCTTAATAAGTTAAAAGAAAATTTAAAGGAAAAAGTGCAAGAAACGTTATCGGCGGTGGCTGATGATGGTATCGAGCAGCAAAACCTACATATTTGGAGTTTTGGTGATTTACCACAGCGATATGAGCAAAAACGCGGTGGTTATTCAGTGAAGGCTTATCCTGCTTTAGTTGATGAAAAAAACAGTGTAGGCATTAAGCTTTTTGAAACAGAAACTGAACAACAAGCATCAATGTGGGAAGGGGTACGACGGTTATTATTATTAAATATTCCTTCTCCGATTAAATACTTGCATGAAAAATTACCAAATAAAGCAAAGTTGGGTCTTTATTTTAATCCTTATGGCAAGGTGCTCGATTTAATTGATGATTGTATCTCCTGTGGTGTTGATAAGCTCATGGCGTCTTATGGTGGTTTAATTTGGCAAGAAGACGAATATCAAAAGCTACAAGAGTATGTCAGGGCAGAGCTAAATGATGCTGTGGTTGAAATAGCAAAACAAGTTGAATCAATTCTAACGCAAGTTTTTGCCATCAATAAACGTTTAAAAGGGCGGGTTGATATTAGTGTTGCTTTTGCATTATCTGATATTAAAGCCCAACTTGGTCTGTTAGTTTTTCCTGGTTTTGTTACCTCTCATGGTTGGAAGCGCCTTGCTGATATCCCTCGTTATTTAAGTGCAATTGAAAAACGAATGGAAAAATTGGCTATTGATCCTAATCGTGATCGTGCACAAATGAGTCGAGTTGAAAATGTTATACAGCAATGGCAACAGTGGTTAGGCAAACTGACTGAAAAACAAAAACAGCAAGACGATGTACAAAATATTCGCTGGATGATAGAGGAGTTAAGAGTGAGTCTATTTGCCCAGCAGATAGGAACACCTTATCCAATATCAGATAAACGGATATTGCAGGCAATAGAACAAATTAATTTTAACTAATAAAATAGTGACATGTTTGAGCCCACGAAAACTAATGCTTTTCGTGGGCTTTTTTATTCTCTTGTTAATTAATAGCTAGCTATATATTAGTTACAACATACTATTGTTTTCTTAACTTATAAGCACCTAACCATCTGTGTAAAAAACAACAGCTTAATAGGGGAAAATAACCGGTTTACAAAATAGGATTTTTAGTAGAGACAAACATGAGAGAAAAGCGCTAGAGAGAAAAGAGGTGCTATTTTTATAGCACCTCTAGGCGTGATTTTAGTAAAGAGCTAAGTAACCTAATGCGGGAATAGCACCAAATAACACAAGTATCAGCATGATCTTTTCGCCTAAAAGTAAGGGGGTATTGTTTTTATATTGTTTGCGTGTATATAAAAACATTAAGATACCAGGCGCATAAAGTACAACGGATAACAATAAGTTAATAACACCAGATGCATAAAGTAACCATAAACCATATAAACTTGCGGGTATGGCTATCAGTAATAGAGCACGGCTACTACGTGCAATGGCAACTTTAAATAGAAATGCGCCTACTAAGAAGTAAGGTACAAGGATCATCTCTGAGGCGATAGTCAGCAATGTGTTGTAGTTACTTCCTGTTAACCAGATTAAGACTAAAGAGAATTGAACCGCTAAGTTGGTAAACCATAAAGAAGATGAAGGTGCGTCATTTTTATTTTGCTTACCGAGCTGTTTAGGGAATGAATGATGCAATGCTGCGATATAGGGAACTTCTGCTGCCATAATTGTCCAGCTTAAATATGCGCCACAAACAGATAAAATAAGACCTGTAGCAATAATTATTTCACCCATACTACCAATAAGCTGTACAAGCAAAGGAGCCATTGACGGGTTTTTCATTGTGGCTAATTCAGCTTGGCTGACTAAACCTTGTGATAAAAGTGTCACAAGAATATAAATAATGAGAGCAATCACAACAGCTAGTACGGTGGCTAAACCAACATCTTGTCGATTTTTAGCTCTGGCAGAAACGACAACGGCACCTTCAATACCAATAAATACCCATAGCGTAATCAGCATTGTATTTTTAACTTGGTCCCAAACAGGAACGCCCATATTTATGCCTTGAAAATCAAGGGTAAATATATCCATATTGAAAGCTAATAAAGCGACAATAACGAATAATCCTAACGGAATAAGTTTTGCCATTGTTGCCATTAAATTAATACTGGCGGCTGTTTGTACACCACGTAAGATAAGAAAGTGAACAACCCAAAGTAATATGGATTCTCCTATTAAGGCCTGCCAAGTATTACCATCACCAAAAATGACATTTTCAGGGGGATCCGTAAAAAAACTGAAGGCAGCAAAAACAATAACAAGATAAGAAACGTTAGCGACAACCGCGCAGACCCAATAACCCCATGCAGAGCAAAAACCAATAAACTCACCAAATCCTTCTTTAGCGTAAGTAAAAATACCACCATCAAGATCAGGGCGAAGACGAGAGAGAAGTAATAAAGACGTGGCAAGAAAGAGGATCCCAATACCGGTTATAACCCAACCAATAATCAATGCGGCAGGGCTAGCAACTTCAGCCATATTTTGAGGCAAACTGAATACACCAGCACCAACCATTGAGCTTAACACTAACGCGGTGAGTGATATTAAGCCAAGTTTCTTATTCAAGGATAATTACCTACGTGATTAAAATTGTAAATAAATAGCGTATTTTCTTGTTTTTTGGTCAGTAAATAGAATAAATATGAATATCTCAAATTTAAATAAAGATAAAAACACTAAAAAACAGCGAGATTTTACGGAGAGTTAACGTGGTTGTCTATGCATTAAATCATAAAAATTATGCACTTTTACAAAATGTAGTTTGTTTGATTATATTTTGAGTAAAAAAAAACCTCGCATTAGCAAGGTTTTTTAATTAGGACGTTTTTATTACTTGAAGAGGTCGGCTGTAATCGTGACGGTACCACCATCACTTTGCCATTCATTTGTAATATGGTAATACTTGGCGCCTTTTGCTGCAGCACGCTTTGCAACCTGATAAGAAATTTCTGGTGAGTTTACAAAGTATCCACTAAATGTAATGGTATCAAAAGGATCCATTAATGCAGCAGCTGCTTTGTTAACTTCTTGAATTTCAGTACCATCAGGTAATGTTACAGTGTAACGACCACTTGCACCCGAAGTTTGTGTATCAGTAAATGTACCTACACTTCTATCAAAATCAGTGTTTGATGCAAGACCTGGTTTCTCAACTTTATTGGCAGCGGCTCCGCCTTCTGCAATAAGTGCGCGACCGGCATCAGAATCGTAAGGAACAACGGCTTCTGGTGCTTGAATAGCACGTTTAGGTGCATCTTTTTTGTAGATATAAGCTGTGACTTCTTGGTTACCACCATCATTTGTCGATACGTTACGTACAATAAAGAATGATGCTGCACCTTTTTTAGCCGCTGCTTTTGCAATTGCATCGTTAATATCAGGGGTTGTAGGGAAGTAACCACGGATAGAAACAGTATCAAATGGTTGTAACAGAATTGCTTCAGGTTTTGGTAATTCAGTTACGCCATGAAAAACACGATAGCTTTCTTCTTCTGCTTTTGGTGCATCTTTATGGTATAGGTCAGCAGTAACAGTCATATTGCCACTATCACTGATATCATCAAGACCTTGAATATAGAAACTATCAGCACCGACTTTATCAGCACGACGTGATACCGCATCTGCGGCTTCATAAATCGCGTTAAAACGACCGATAACTGTAATTCTTTCAAATGGTTTTAGTGCTGCAGCTTGTTCTGGAGTCAGTTCCTGAGCAGCCTGCGCAACAGTGATATTAGTTAAAGACAACATCGCTGCTGCGATGACTGAGGTTTTCAGCTTCATACAAAATCCTTCCGCCTTGCGCAATTAATATTGGTCATGTGCTGAACGTAGTGGTTTATCACATAGGGATTAATTATTACATGTAATAATAGCATTTGTCGCATTATTTTATTTAGTGAATCACCACAGAGTCAAATGACCAGTATATGTTACCAGATATTTACCTGAATATAGTGAATAATTCATAAATATGCCTTTTCGACTAAAATGATCCAATTAAGTTCAATTTTAGCTTTACACAGATATAGATTATTGGTTTTATTTTCAGTAGGTTATTAGAGCTACGATTAATAGCATGCATTTGATTATTTTTAACATTTTTTTTGCATGATTATGAAATTAGCGGAGAAATTTTAACAGGTCTCATATGGATAAGAAGGGAAAATTATGCGAATTGGTATACCCAAAGAGCGACTTTCTAATGAAACAAGGGTTGCTGCAACACCTGCTACAGTAACTCAACTCATAAAATTAGGATTTACAGTCGCAATTGAAAATGGTGCTGGTATTGCTTCAAGTTTTGAGGATAAAGCTTATCAGGAAGCAGGGGCTGAGATCCTCGATCTCCAAAATGTCTGGCAATCAGACATTATTTTAAAAGTAAATGCACCACTTGATAATGAAATCGCGCAATTACAAGATGGCGCAACGTTAGTGAGCTTTATTTGGCCTGCACAGAATGCGACATTACTCGAAAAACTAGCGGAAAAAAACATTAACGTTATGGCAATGGATAGTGTGCCACGTATTTCTCGTGCACAATCCCTTGATGCGTTAAGTTCAATGGCAAATATTGCTGGTTATCGTGCCGTTGTTGAAGCAGCCCATGAATTCGGAAGATTCTTTACTGGGCAAATTACTGCGGCAGGTAAAGTACCACCAGCTAAAGTGATGGTTATTGGCGCTGGTGTTGCAGGCCTTGCTGCAATTGGTGCGGCAGGAAGCCTCGGTGCAATTGTTCGTGCATTTGATACGCGGCCTGAAGTGAAAGAACAAGTTCAAAGTATGGGGGCTGAGTTCCTTGAACTTGATTTTAAAGAAGAAGCAGGCAGTGGTGATGGTTACGCTAAGGTCATGTCAAAAGCTTTTATTGACGCTGAAATGGCATTGTTTGCAGAGCAAGCAAAAGATGTTGATATCATTATTACAACTGCATTAATCCCAGGAAAACCAGCACCTCGTTTAATTACGAAAAAAATGGTTGATTCAATGAAACCTGGGAGTGTCGTTGTCGATCTTGCAGCTCAAAATGGCGGGAACTGTGAATATACCGTGCCTAATGAAGTCTTTACGACAGACCATGGTGTAAAAATTATTGGTTATACAGATCTTGCTGCTCGGTTACCGGCACAATCATCTCAGCTCTACGGCACTAACTTAGTCAATTTGCTGAAATTACTCTGTAAAGAGAAAGACGGTAATATCAATATTGATTTTGATGATGTTGTTATTCGAGGTGTTACCGTTATTCGTGCTGGTGAAATTACTTGGCCTGCACCGCCAATTCAAGTTTCAGCACAACCTAAAGTGGCACCTGCTGCGAAACCACAAGAGAAACCCGTTGCTAAACCGGTTTCACCTTGGAAGAAATATGGTTTATTAGCTATTGCTTTCTTATTGTTTGCATGGCTTGCGAATGTGGCACCGAAAGAATTTTTATCTCACTTTACGGTATTTGCACTTTCTTGTGTGGTGGGATATTACGTTGTGTGGAATGTTAGCCATTCATTACATACACCATTGATGTCAGTGACAAATGCAATATCAGGCATTATCGTTGTCGGTGCTTTGCTACAAATTGGGAGTGGTGGCTGGGTTAGCCTGTTTTCGTTTGTCGCAATATTAATTGCGAGCATTAATATTTTTGGTGGATTCACTGTTACTCAACGTATGTTGAAAATGTTCCGTAAAGGCTAAGGGAGACAATTATGTCCAGCGGAGTTGTTACAGCGGCATATATTGTCGCCGCAATATTATTTATTTTCAGCCTTGCCGGTTTATCAAAGCATGAAACCTCTAAACAAGGTAACTATTTTGGTATAGCAGGGATGGCGATTGCACTATTTGCAACCATTTTTGGACCTTATGCAGGAAATGTAGGTTGGATTATTATTGCAATGGTAATTGGTGCCGTTATTGGTATTCGTTTAGCTAAAAAAGTCGAAATGACACAAATGCCAGAATTGGTTGCAATCTTGCATAGTTTTGTGGGTTTAGCCGCCGTTTTAGTCGGTTTTAACAGTTATCTCGACCACGATACCGCAATGGATCCTGTGATGGTGAATATTCATCTAACAGAAGTCTTTTTAGGGATCTTCATTGGTGCTGTTACATTTACAGGTTCAATTGTTGCTTATGGTAAATTAAGTGGAAAAATGTCATCAAAACCGATGATGTTGCCTAATCGCCATAAATTAAACCTTGCAGCTTTGGTTGTTTCTTTCTTATTGATGGTTTGGTTTGTTAAAACCGACAGTGTTGGTTTACAAGTTTTCTTAATCATCGTAATGACTGTAATTGCATTAGCATTTGGTTGGCATTTAGTTGCATCAATTGGTGGTGCTGATATGCCAGTAGTTGTATCGATGCTGAACTCTTATTCAGGGTGGGCAGCTGCAGCCGCTGGTTTTATGTTAAGCAATGACCTGTTAATTGTAACAGGTGCATTAGTGGGTTCTTCTGGTGCCATCCTTTCTTATATTATGTGCAAAGCGATGAATCGTTCTTTCCTAAGTGTCATCGCGGGTGGATTTGGTTCAGATGGTACAGCTTCAACGGAAGATGGTGAAATGGGAGAGTATCGTGAAACAACAGCTGAAGAAGTTGCTGATATGCTGAAAAACTCAACATCTGTCATTATCACCCCAGGTTATGGGTTAGCTGTTGCTCAAGCACAATACCCTGTACATGATATCACTGAGAAATTACGTCAACGTGGTATTAAAGTACGCTTTGGTATTCACCCTGTAGCAGGACGTTTACCAGGTCATATGAATGTTTTATTAGCAGAAGCTAAAGTGCCTTATGACGTTGTATTAGAAATGGATGAAATCAATGATGATTTCTCTGATACTGATACTGTTCTCGTTATTGGTGCTAATGATACTGTAAATCCCGCCGCACAAGATGATCCGAATAGCCCAATTGCAGGGATGCCAGTATTAGAAGTGTGGAAAGCGCAAAATGTTATTGTGTTTAAACGCTCAATGAATACAGGTTATGCAGGAGTTCAAAATCCTCTGTTCTTTAAAGAGAATACACAAATGCTATTTGGTGATGCGAAAGCCAGTGTAGATGCGATTTTAAAAGCGCTGTAATAGATATAAAAATAATGATTAAAATAAAACGC
Organism: Proteus sp. G2300; assembly: GCF_009915965.1. Lineage (NCBI taxonomy): Bacteria > Pseudomonadati > Pseudomonadota > Gammaproteobacteria > Enterobacterales > Morganellaceae > Proteus > Proteus sp. G2300. The sequence goes on along the minus strand of NZ_JAABNK010000023.1, from coordinate 170,857 downwards.
CAGTCGATGAATTTCAACTGGCGTTTTTTTATACAGGTGCGTATTTATTCGTGATCATTCTCAACTGTAATAGGACAGGTAAAACCATCGGGTTTGATGGCTAATAAATCACATTTGATATGATCAATAAGTTGTTCTGCGGTATTTCCTAAAAAGGCTGCTGAAAGACCCGTTCTTCCCAAAATGCCTAAAACTACAATACCCGCATTTAGCTCTTCACAAACTTGAGGAATAACTTGCTCTGGTAATCCTTCTTTAACATGGGTTTTCTCTTCAGGAATACTGAATTTCTGGCGAAGTTCTTTCATCGCAATAAGATGTTGCCCACGAAGTGCATTGTTATAAAGGTTAGGATCAAAATCAGGTAGTTCAATCGCAATATTAATCGGTGCGACAGGGTAAGCACTGAGTAGATGAACATCAGGATCTTTTTGTATGCGATGAGACAAATCAGTTGTTAATTCGATAAGTTTTAAATTAAGAGCATCATGGTAAGATTCTTCATTTGATAAATTTGCCGCCACGACAATAGTGCCGTATTCAGGCCACTCTTTATCTTTAACCATCCAAACAGGGCAAGGGCATTTTCTAAGTAATTGCCAATCTAGAGGAGTAAAAATAAGTGAGCCTAATTTATCATGTTGGTGAGCCATTTTTATGAGTAAGTCATGTTGATGTGCAACGACTTCTTCGATAATGGCTTCATAGGGGCGATTATGCCAAATGACTTTAATGTCAATTTCTATGCCGGCTTCAAGGTAATAGCGAGCCTGCTGTTTGATCCAAGCTGCTTTTTGACTAATAACACCTTTGCGCATTGCATTGCGTTCATCGGGAGATAAAAGGGTTGTCATGTCATAGGAGAGATCATAAACAGGTAGAAAAGCTTTTATCCGCCCACCATTACGCTGAACGATATAGACAGCACGGCGAAGTGCTGGTTGGTCATCTTGGTTAGGATCAATGACAACGAGAAGGTTTTGATATTTTTCCATTGTAATATCCTCTTTAGGGCTGGATTTATCCATCTACAATTTAAAGATAACCCAAGAAGATAAAATGCAATAGCACAAAATAGAAAACGGGGCACAAATTTGTGTGCCCCGTTATAAAATTAGTGTGTGAAATGTAACAGGTTAAACTTCTGCTGATGAAGGAAGTTTGCCTGCTAGTTCACTTAATAATGTACTATCTTCGATAGTAATGTATTTACCTTTAACGCTTAACATACCACTTTTTTGGAAGCGGCCTAATAAACGGCTAATCGTTTCAACGGTTAAACCCAAGTAATTACCGATATCACCACGAGTCATGGTTAAACGGAATTCACGAGGGGAAAAACCACGTTGTGCGAAACGACGAGAGAGGTTATAGATAAAAGCAGCCAAACGTTCTTCTGCATTCTTTTTCGATAGCAGTAAAATCATTTCTTGGTCACCTTTGATCTCACCACTCATCAGGCGCATCATTTGCTGACGTAAGTTAGGCATTTTGCCTGACAGATCATCTAAAGTTTCAAATGGAATTTCGCAAACCATTGATGTTTCTAAGGCTTGTGCAAAACTAGGGTGTTCAGTATTAATAATGGCGTCAAATCCAACCAAATCACCGGCAAGATGAAATCCTGTTATTTGCTCGTCGCCTTCTTCCGTAATGGTATAACTTTTAATTGTACCGGAACGTATGGCATAAAGTGATTTCAGCTCATCACCTGCTTTAAACAAGGTTTGACCTTTTTGGATGGGCTTTTTACGCTCGATAATATTATCGAGTTGATCAAGCTCATGCTCGTTTAAAGTAAACGGGATGCAGAGCTGGCTAATACTGCAATCCTGACAATGGATTGCACAACCGCCAGATTGGATTCGGCGAACGACGCGTTTTTCTGGGATCATAAGCTTGCTCATTACAAATAAAAATATTGATATGCGTCAATTTTAACACATATTGCAGTAATTGGTAAGGGGAATAACGATACGTATAGAAATAATTCTGAATGTAACAAAACATGTATCTTGATAAAAACAATGTTTTGCTTAAAGGCTTATTTAGAACAATTTGCGCTAACCCTATACTCAATTGGTATATTATTCGATTTTCTAGCGAAGTTATAGTGCTATTACTAAATTATCCTGGTCAAAATCCAAAAATGAAGGTGTGCTTCAAGATTTTCTATCTTTATATTGACATTTTATTTACGGGCTTACCTTGAATTTGATTTTTTTTATACATAACTCTTTATTTTATTAACAAAAAATAGGTAAAGTTAACTAAGTGTATTTTTGATGCAACTTAATGCTACCTTGAATTAGCTTCCCCTTATAAAAAATGGGGAATTTGCAAAGAAATGAGAAATATTGAAACATTCCATTACCTCTTTAGTGGTATTGATGTACATCAATGAGGGGTTACCACTATATCCTATCATTTTCACTGATGAGAGTTGTTATGTGAGAATGATAAATCAATGAAAAAAACAGAAAAAAATCAAGAAAACAATGGGATGACATCTCTAAGTCGTCGCCATTTTGTTCAAACAAGTGCAGCATTGGTTTCTGTGCCTTTTTTCGCACGAAATGCACACGCTAATTCAGATAAAAGTTTATCTATTGTGCAAAATGATGAAGAACCCGCTACGGTTGTTGCTACATGTAGCACTTTTGACTGTGGTGGTAAGTGTGATATTCGTGCACATATAAAAGAAGGGATTGTTACTCGTATTACCACTAGACCTGATAATGAATTAGATGAAGCTATGCCAATTATGAGGGCATGTGTGCGTGGACGAGGTTACCGTAAATTTTCTTATCATGCTGATAGATTGAAATACCCTATGAAAAGGGTCGGTAAACGTGGTGAAGGTAAATTTGAACGTATTTCATGGGATGAAGCGACAACGCTTATTGCAGAAAATATTACACGTTTAACTGAAAAACATGGAGCCGCAAGTCGCTTTTTAACCGTTAATACCGCTGTAACAGGGGGGATCTTCTCTGGTGATACTATGATGAAGAAACTCTTTAATTTAACAGGTGGATACTTACCTTATTATCATTCTGTCAGTTTAGGGAATACAGTCAAAGTAACACCTTATACTTACGGTATATCAAAAACGGGAAGCTCACTCGATACCCTTGAAAACACACCTTTAGTCATTTTATGGGGTCATAACCCCAATGAAACTATTTTTGGTCATACAAACCATTATTTTCAAAAAATGAAAGATAAGGGGACTAAGTTTATTGTTGTCGATCCTCGTTATTCGGATACTGCTCAATCTCTTGCTGATCAATGGATCCCACTCTTACCAACAACAGATAATGCCTTAATGGATGCAATGATGTATGTCATTGTTACCGAAAATCTTCATGATAAACCTTTTATTGATAAGTATGTTGTTGGTTTTGATGAAGAGCATATGCCAGAAGGTGTTCCCGCTAATGAGTCATTGGTTGCTTATTTAACCGGTAAAAAAGAGGGGATAGAAAAAACACCTGAATGGGCGGAGAAAATCACAAAAGTACCCGCAAATACCATTCGTCAACTTGCACGCGAATATGCCATGACGAAACCCGCCGCCTTAATTCAGGGGTGGGGGCCTCAACGTCATATTTGTGGCGAGCGTAGTGCTCGAGGCTCGACGTTATTGGCTGCAATTACAGGAAATGTAGGTAAGAAAGGTGCGTGGGCAGCGGGTTACGGCGGTATTGGTAATCGCCAATCTATACGTGGACCTAATATCGGTGAAAATCCAATTAAAGCACAAATCTCCATCATGAATTGGATGCAAGCGGTTGATGATGCAAGCAAAGTACGTACTGAGGATGGTCTTTTAGGTGTTGATAAACTTGATACCAATATCAAGATGATTTTTTCTTTAGCAGGTAACTATTTAGTCAACCAAAACCCTGATGTTAATGCAGCTGCTAAATTATTAGCAGATGAATCAAAAGTCGAATTTATTGTTGCTAGCGACTTATATCTCTCTCCCTCTGCAAAATATGCGGATCTTGTTTTACCTGAAACCAGTTTTTTAGAACGTTGGAACATTGGTAATACATGGGGCACAGGAAATTATTTCCTTCTATCTGAAAAAGTTGTTGAACCCGCTTTCGAACGTCGTTCTGATTATGAATGGATAACAGACGTAGCAGAAAAAATGGGAGTAAAAGACCCTTTTACTGAAGGTAGAAGTGAAAAAGAGTGGATTGCCTACCTTGTTGATACAAATAAAGAGCGCTTCCAAGATAGATCCGATTTCCCTAATTTTGAGGAATTAGTGAAAACGCGTCGTTATCTTTTCAAAGATGAACCATTCATTGCCTTCGAAAAAAATATCAGTGACTTTAAAAATAATCCATTTCCAACGCCATCAGGGAAAATTGAGATATTCTCTAAACGCCTTTACGACATGAACAATCCGGATATTCCGGCTTTATCTCACTATGTACCCGCAATTGAAGGCCCTGAAGATAAATTAACAGCAATATATCCATTACAAATGCTAACTTGGAAAGGGAAAAATCGTGCAAACTCAACACAATATGCCAACCCTTGGTTACAAGAAGCGCAACGTCAAGAAGTATGGATAAATCCAATTGATGCTGAAAATAGAGGTATCAAGAATGGTGATATGGTACGTGTTTATAACGATAGAGGGATAACTCAAATTCCTGCCTTAGTCACACAACGCATTATTCCTGGTGTTGTTGGTTTGCAAGCAGGTGCATGGTGGACACCTGATGAGGACGGAATTGATCATGGGGGATGCCCAAATGTTTTAACATCAACACGGATGACGCCATTAGCACATGGTAACTCGCATTTAACGGTTTTAGTTGAGGTAGCTAAAGCATGAGTGATTTTAAAGAATATGCACCAGTGAGTGATGAACAGCTCGGTTTCTTTATTGATTCCTCTCGTTGCTCTGGTTGTAAAGCTTGCCAAGTGGCATGTAAAGATAAAAATAATTTAGAAGTCGGACGTCGTTTTCGTCGTATTTATGAAGTAAAAGGAGGCGGTTTCGCACCAACAGGACAAGGTGGTCTGGTTAATAATGTGTTTGCTTATACATTAACCATTTCTTGTAACCACTGTGATTCACCTGTCTGTGTAAGAAACTGCCCAACAACGGCAATGCATAAACGAGAAGGTGATGGTATTGTTCGCGTTGATACCTCTAAATGTGTAGGTTGTGGGTATTGTGCGTGGTCATGCCCTTACGGTGCACCACAAATGAATGAAGAAACAGGACAAATGTCAAAATGTGATTTTTGTGTCGATTTACTGTCAGAAGGCAAAAATCCAATTTGTGTTGATACCTGTCCGCTAAATGCGATTAAATTTGGCAAGATAAAAGAGTTAAGAGCGAAATATGGGCATTTAAGCCAAGTTCAAGGGCTACCTGACTTTACGATGACAAATCCAAATTTAGTTATCAAACCTCATACAGGGGCGATGAAAAAAGGAGGAGTTCAAGCATGAATGAATGGCCATTAGTTACCTTTACTTTATTCGTCCAAAGTTCTGTGGGTGTGACTATTTTTACCGCACTTTATTTTTGTTGGCTAGAAAAAGATATTGGTAATCAACGAGCAACGGTTGCTATGCGACCCGCTTTATTAACTGCCGCTATTTTAGGATGTTTAGGATTATTAGCATCAACGTTACATATGGGATATCCATGGAATGCCTTTCATGCATTACGCCATATTTCTTCATCATGGTTGAGTCGTGAAATCATATTTGCTGCTGTTTATCTTGGTGCATTATGTCTTTATACCTTGGTCGTTTTGATTAAAGGACATATGAATAAAAGTCTATTAGCGGTTATTGGTTTGCTTGGCATTATTGATATATTTTGTATGGCATCACTGTATTACAATACCTCGATACTGACATGGATGCATATAAATACCTATTTTATGTTTATAGGTGCATTATTTGCTGCCGGTGCCGTTATTGCACTATCAATAACGGCATTTCGTATTAAAGCATTTATAAATAATGAATTAGCAAAAAAAATTGTGATAAGCGCATTAGGAATTATTTTCCTTTCAGTAACATTGCGCATGGCTGTACAACCATCCTATTTAGAATGGTTGTCATTAGTTATCTCAACAAATGATGCGATAACATTCCCTCATACGCCTATCATTGCGTATAATGAAATATTCGGATTAAGAGTATCTGCATGGATAATGTCAATAATCGGCATTTTAGTGATGGGATACAGTGTATGGAAATATCGTAATGCTGTATTTACTTCAGGATTGTCTATGGTGTTAGCGAGTAGCGCAATAATACTGATTGCAGAAATTCTTAATCGCTTTGCATTCTTTATTGTTAAGTAGTGGAGTTGTGATGTATGAGGCGTTTTATTACGATGGAGCTTCCTCCTGAACCAATTATTAATGATAAATGTGTTAGAAAACGCCTCAAACAAAGCCTATGTGATAGTTGCTCTAAAGTTTGTCCTGTGGGTGCTATCACTTTTGGTCACTTAGATGTAAAGATAGATAATGAACGCTGTTTCCAATGTGGTAATTGCCTGTTTACTTGCCCTGTAGATGCAATAGAAAATATTGCACCCCATGAAAGAACGTATCAGGATAATTATTTAGTTGTTAATCATGATGAGCCTTTAGCAAGTACAGAAGAACTATTAGTGTGGCATCGCCAATATCACATTAGAGGAATGAAAATAGCACAACCTTTAGTGGATAAATGGCTTCCTGTTTTAGCGAATTTAAATCTTCAACTAAAAACATTACAAGAGCCTATCTGGCAATTAATGATCACTGAACCTACTGATATTGATAGTGGGCGTCGTTTTATGCTTTTTCGTCAAAAACTAGATGAAAAACCATTAAATAAAAGTCAAGTAAGAACAGGTTTAAATGCAAGAAAACAACTGTATCCCGAAGATAGTTGGTTCCAGATTCAGTTAGATAAAGAAAGTTGTATTCTTTGCTCTGCATGCGCCAAAGTTTGTGATGAAGGTGCGATTGAACTCGAAAATAATATATTCACTCTTGATGAAAAGCGTTGTACCGGCTGTATGAATTGTGAAGTTGTTTGTTTTCCTAAATCCATTCATGTTAAAGAACGTGTCGCTAAAAATAACGAACCCATCCTTTACCATTATTATGATGCACACTGTGAAAAATGTCGGTTAGCTTTTTTATCATGGAAGCCAGATGCAACATTGTGCCCGATTTGCATACAACATAAGAAGCAAGGTTGGTTATAATCTTCGTTTATCTACACTTGATTTATTGTTTACTAGATGAACTCTTTTCTTAAAACTTTAAAATAAGAAAGATAAGTGATCGAAACAGCTCAACTAGCATAACATTCTGAGAGTGGCTAAATTAAATGGGAGAATATGATGAAAACTGTTTTACCTGCAAATATGTTGGAGATCGCAATTACAGAGCCCGGTGATATAGACAAGTTACAACCTAAAATATCCCCAATTCCTTCACTTCCTCCTCATTATCTTTTAATTAAAGTTGCCGCCTCAGGTGTTAATCGGCCAGATATATTTCAAAGACAAGGTCGTTATCCTCCCCCCGCAGATGCGTCACCGATCCCCGGTCTTGAGGTTGCTGGAGAAGTTGTGGCAGTAGGTGACGGTTGCACCAAATGGCAATTAGGGGATAGGGTTTGTGCTTTAGTTGCTGGTGGGGGGTATGCTCAATATTGCATTGCACATGAAGATATCGCATTACCCTCAATGAGTTTAACGGATCTTGAAGCTGCCGCCTTGCCTGAAAATATTTTTACAGTGTGGGCTAATTTATTCCAGTTAGGTAAACTAAAACAAGGTGAATCTGTACTTATTCATGGCGGAACATCGGGGATTGGCTCTATGGCGATTATGCTTGCTCATGCTATAGGAGCGACCGTTTATACAACGGTTGGTTCTGAAGAAAAAGCCTCTGTAGCTTACAAGATTGGTGCTGATTATGTCATTAATTACAAACAAACCGATTTCGCTAAACAAATTCCCATTTTAACTCAAGGTAAGGGGATTGATGTTGTGCTTGATATTATTGGTGGCGATTATGTAGAGAAAAACTATCAAGTTGCGAGTAAGTTTGGACGTATTATACAAGTGGGTATGATGAAAGGAATGCCTAAAAATTTAAATATGATGCCAATGATGATTAAACGTCTAATTCACACGGGGTCAACCATGCGTTCTCGTTCAGTAGAAGAAAAAGCACATATTGCACAAGAACTAAAACAATATGTATGGCCATTGATTGCCGAAGGTAAGATTAAACCAATAATAAATGCCATTTTTCCACTCACAGAAGTAGGTAAAGCTCATCAATTAATGGAGTCTGGTGATCTAATTGGTAAAGTGATGCTAGAAAACACAACTTATAACTTATACTGATGGTAAATAAGAGTATTAAATATTATTTGTTATAAGTAGTGATGTTTTTTTTGTTAAAAAAAGCGAATATTCTGAAAAACACATGATCAAATTATCGTGTGTTTTTTTTATATATTGAAGTAAAAATGAATAACAATTAAATAAATATATTTTTAATGGCATACAATATTTAATATCTATCTCTTTTAATGGATATTAGGCGATAGAAATATTTATATATTCTGATTAAGATAGATTTAAGTATTGACCTTAGTAAAAATAATATCATATTTTCAGGAATACAACTTAAATCAAAATTGATAATAAAATAAAGAAACTAACAAATAAAACTAAATCATTTATCATTAAACATGAAAAACTTTAGATGGAGTTGAAAAAATCTTAACTGATATCAATAAAATAAAGAAGATTCTTACTCATCATGTGGTATATCATTTGAATAGAGATTAATTATTTACGATTAATAAACACAATTCTTATTAAAACATATAACAAAAATTTATATATAGGTGCGATGATGGCAAATCATAAACAAACCTGTCTGAGTGCTACAGAGCGTGTATACCATACCCGAACCGTTGATACCCTAGTATGTTATCATCGAGAGATGGCAAAAATATTAATGAATAGTGAGTATTGTTTTCCTAAGGAAAATAAAGTCAAAAAAAATGATAGTGATAATTTAGAGACTAAAATAAAAAATCATACGATTGAAAAAAAAGCAGTAGATAATGCTTATGACTCTATTTTAGATACGCTGAAACAGCAAAATAATTATGCTCAATCAGATATTGAGCCTTATTTTTCCCATCATCATTCTCAAGTGATGCAATTGGCTAAATTTGGCTATCTTTCTGCGTTAGCTTACAATTCAGATAATGTTTTTAATCACCACTCACCCTTACAGATACAACAAGAAAAGAAAATTATAGATGATCTCTGTAAATTAATTGGTTTTTCATCAAAAGATGCATTTGGCCATATCACTACAAGCCATACATTAGCTTGTTATGAAATATTATGGGCGCTTAGAAATTTAAAAACATTACCAATGGCGATTGCTCGTCATCCAAAGTCACGAGATTTAGTTGCAGATAAAACAGCATTTGAGTTATTCAATATGTCTATCTCAGATATTCTAGTAATGAGTGAGCAACTCAATAAACGTGAAATTTTTGATGATGTTAGCTATTTGACATGCCGGGGAACAGGAATGACAAAAACAATGCATTTAGGGAAATTGCTTGTTCCTGTTTCACGTTTTGAATTCTGGAAAAAAGCAATGGACATACTAGGGTTGGGATATGACAACCTTATTGCATTACCTATCGATGGTTCATTTAAAACAGATACGGAAAAAATGCGCAGTATTGTTTTACGTCTTATTGAACAGGGGGAACCCATTCTTGGTATTATCGGCATGCTAGGATCGCCATCTTATGGCAGTATCGATAAGCTAAAACCCCTTTTTGAATTAAGAAAAGAGTGCGAAGAAAAATACAATAATTCTTTTTATATTCATATTGATGCTTCGCAATTTGGGTATATGAAAAGCCTTTTTCTTGATGATAATCATGAGATTATACCTTATGAAATATTGTGCGAAAGATTAAAAAAAGACACACCTTTACTTGAATTAACGCCTGAAATATATGAAAGCGTTACACAACTTTCTCTTGCTGATTCTGTCTCTTTTGAACCTTTTCAAGCTGGTTTTTCTCCTTATCCCACAGGTGTAGTGTGTATTAAAGATGCACGTATGAGTCGTTTTCTCACTAATCCACCGAGATTATGTCCAGAACAAGCTGATGGTGTTCCCGAAATTGACGGTATTCAATCAGCACCCGCAGTGGCTTCGATGTGGAGTGTACATCAACTCTATCCTTTCACTTTGTCGGGATATGGGAAATATGCACAAATTCAATGGGAAACCCGAGTCAAACTTGAACAATTCTTTAATCAGGCTCAAACATTTGAAAAAGAAGGTGAGCACTATTTTATTCGCGTTCTATCCGTATCTGATTTTAATAAATTGAATTTTGCGATTGTGAAAAAAGGGAATACGTGTTTAGAAACACAAAATAATCTTAATAAAGCAATATATGAAAACTTAGTTGTAAAAAGTCATTATCGGCAAGATTTGAGCTTACTGACACTCTGTGCTCGAAATAGTGATGATGCCCCAATGCAGTTTTGTCGTGAGTGTGATTTAGGTAAAAATGAATGGGAAACAATCAAACATTTAAGTTTGTTGCAAATCACTATAAAAAGCACACAACTAGTTGATAAAAAACAAATTGAGGCAGGATACCAATATATTAAAAAGATCGTTTTATCTGCGTTAGATCAATAGCAATAACAAATTTTTTGTTATTAAGAGTAATCCAACCTAAAAAACGAAGTAGTGAGTAATATCTCATTATCTTCGCTTTTTTGGTGGTTTACTATATCCATATTCAAGTTTTTCTCAATAGAAAAGGTGACGCTGTCACTTATTATTTTCACTCAATTGGTTTTTGTCATCTCTTAGCAATCATTTTTTATCTCTATTTTGATTTTTTCTTCTTTTGTTTTTATTGATAGCACATAAAAACAAACTAGAGAATGAGAATCATTCATAATAAAAACAGTCTGTGCCTATAAGGATAATCATAAATAAATCATCTTGTTAAAGATAAAGTCGATTTAGACATATATTTAGATATATCTAAAACTTGATCATTTAGATATATCGGATTATATTGACTACATAAATTCGATATATCTAAAACAATGAGGGAATATTTATGATGATTCGAGCATTACAGTCACTTTATCAACAACGTGCCGATAATGGTGAACATGGTAGTCATGGTCATGGAAAAGGATGTTGTGGGGGTAAAGGTAAACAGGCACGGCACCATGAAAGCCGAAGCGAACATTGTTGTCATGGTGAACATGAGCATGGACATAAAGAACATGGAGAGTGTCGTCATGGTGAACATAGTCACGGACAAAAAGGACAGGATGAATGCTGTCATGGTAAGCATGATCACGGACACGAAGGACATGGCGAATGCTATCATGGTGAACATAGTTCAGAAGGACAAGGTAAACGACGCGGTCGAGGATGCGGTGGACGAGGTAAAGGTCGTCAATTAAAACGTATGTTTGATCATGGTGATTTGCGAGTTCTGTTACTTAGCATGATCGCGAAAAAACCGAGTCATGGTTATGAAATTATTCGTGAAATAGATGAAGCCTCTTCAGGATTATATGTACCTAGCCCTGGTGTTATTTATCCAACATTAACACTACTTGAAGAACAAGATCTGCTAGTTGCCAGTATCGCTGAAAAAGGTCGTAAAAATTACAGCATCACACCTGAAGGTACTGCATTTTTAGCAGAACATCAGGAAATAGATACCAATATTCAAAGAAAACTGGCTTATGCGAGAGACTTGTCTCAAAACGCGGGAGGGGTTTCTGAAGAGATTGAATCTGCTGTCGGAAAATTAAAGGCGGTATTACGCCATAAACTAGTGTTAAAAGAGCTCTCAGTGGAAAGAGCGGGACGTATTGCTTCAATTCTTAATGAAGCAGTTGAGAAAATTGAAGCTATCAATGAGGCGTTGATCTCAGAGGAAAGGGAAGATGAATAAAACAAATACTCAACCACAAAATACAAGAAGACATAATGAAATAGAAAAAGAGGATTTAGAAAGTAATCCTGCAGTAAAAGAACAAATTTGCCCTAAAATGCCAGTTTCTTACTTCCGTAGAGCATTACGTAAACCTGGCAGAATATGATAATGATAGACGGAGGTTATCATGATATGACCTCTGTCGGTTTTTCTTCTATTAAGTTTCTCCTATCTACCGCCTTGCAAAATGGTTTTTAAATAATAGAAACCAATAATCCCCTTATAAAAACGCTTTTTCTTTCCTAATTGTTATTACCATCATTGCTGCCTTTATTATTTGGAAATCATCATTTTTTGATGACAATTTGCATCATTTTCTCTAGTTATCGTACTAATATCAAAGAAATCATAAATGTTTGTGGAAACGTTCCACATTAGCGATTATTTTATTTAGGTTAGTAAGTCATTATAAAAATAGAAAGCATAAACCAGAGATATGCTTGTAATAACAATAAAAATAAATACCGAATTAAAATAATAAACGTTTGTAAGTGCTTAAATGAGAATTTAAAACAAATACCTTACTGAATAATGCGAGCGTTTAATTCGAGAAAACAAGGGAAAAACAACACAGATACTGGTTTATTTCTTATTAAGAAGAGAAATAACGATGCGAATAACGATTTGATACTTATAAAAATACGCTCATCAAATAGAACAATCAATCAACTAAGTTGATAGTTATGTATTTGCCGTACCTGTTGAATCAACATTTGTTAACTGAGGAATATTCGAATGAAAGTGAAGACATTATCTGCAGTAATAACTTTAATCCTCTCCACACCGTTATGCGCTAATGCACAAATCGACATAAGTGCTATTGAAGCGAGATTAAATGCGTTAGAACAACGTGCAAATGCGGCTGAAGCAAGAGCTGCAGCCGCAGAACAAAAAGCAGCTCGTCTCGAACAACTCATTAATTCAAATAATGGGTCTAAAGGGAAGTCTACAAATAACGTTACTTCAATGAATATGGAGCAACGCATTGCTGTATTAGAAAAGCAATCAGATGAAGCTCAAGCCAAAGCAAATATCGCTCAGACTCAGCTAAATAAACTTCAACAAACACAGTCAATTCAGTTTGCTAAGACAAAAAATAAAGAAGGTGCAGGTTTTTTCTCTACGAATACAAATTGGGGCGATCTCAAATTGTATGGTGATGTTGAATATAATATTGATGCAGCAAGTAAAAAAGGGCAATTAACATCAATGAGAATGATGCCCGGAAAGCAAAAAGACTTTGAAGATAATGAAAAGTGGTCACTTAATGGGCGTATTTTAATTGGTATTGATGGTGAGAGAGAATTAAAAAACGGCAATTACGCTGGTTTTCGTGTTCAACCTATGGCTGACATGACGGGTAAAATGAATCTAGATGATGCTACCTTTTATTTTGGTCAACGTAATAAATGGGAATATAAAATTGGTCGTTATGAAGCGTATGATATGTTCCCTTTAAATCAAGATACTTTCGTCGAATATTCAGGTAATACCGCAAATGATTTATATGGTGATGGTTTTGGCTATATTTATATGATGAAAGAGGGGCGTGGTCGTAGTAGTGATGGTGGTAGCATGATGGTTAACACTCATTACAATGACTGGTATTTTGAATTAAATGCGTTAGTTGAAGACGGAACTTCTGTTTTCAAAGATGGTGAGTATCACGGGCGTAAACTTGATAACCGTAAAAATGTTATTTATATGCGGCCTGTTATTGCATGGCAGAAAGATAACTTAACAATTGCAGGTGCGATAGACGCAAACGTAATAAGCAAAGCTTATGGTTACGAGGATGAAAATGGAAAATTCCAAGATCAATCACGTCGTACTGGTTATGGTCTAACGTTAAAGTGGGATACTTTAGCTGATGATCCTGTCAATGGCATTGTTGCAAATTTAAGTGTTGCTTATCTTGATGCTAAAGACGAAAACGATTTTTCAATGGGTAGTAATGTGTTGTGGCGTAAAGTCCAATTAGGTTATATCTATGCACATAATGATATTAAAGCTTACTATCAAACAAGCGGAAATAATGAGCAAAATGAAACCTATTTAACGCTTAATCCTGGTAAATACAATATCAATACAGTATTTGCTTCTTATGAACTGCCTAATATCTTGGATATGGATAATTTCAAAACCTATTTAGGTGCTTATTATTCGCGGATAGATGGCAAAGACGAGATAAATGTACATAGTAGTGATAAAGATCGTTACGGTGCCCGTATCCGCTTTAAATATCTATTTTAACCTTGCTTTTATACTCAAAGTTAGCGATTAGCTTCATATATAAAGACTTCAAAATACAATCTACTGTTGGTTAGTTGGAGTCTTTTTTCTTATATAATGTATAAGTCATTAAATCTATTAACTAGATTGATTTTTCGAACTTACCACTCTTTACTTTCTGAACCTTGGTTATTTCTAGTTGTGAGATCTCTCGAATTTTTGAACTTTTATTAATTAGGTAACTGATTTTACGGGTACTTTTGTTTTATTTCCTGCCATAATCGGTTTAACGTTTACAGATATAAAATAACGTATTTAAATACGATTAATATTAAGTAGGAAACAATTCAATGCCTTTCTATACACAAAACAGTTATTCAAATAATAATAAGATCTATAAGCAAAATAGAATAAAAACACTATTAATAGGTTTGGCCTTAATTCCTTCCTTCGTATTTGCAGATGACCTGTCACAATTACCACAAAAAGAGCGAATAGCTTATTTTACTCAAGCTCAGCAAGCAGGGATCACTGGTGTTGCTATTAAAACCAAACCTGTGTTGGCAAGGCCGGCTAAGGAAGGTGAAATCATCACAACCATTATTAAAGGTGAAGGTGTTGAAACTGTCTCTGAACCTGCAAAAGAGGGGGATTGGGTCGTGCAAAATATCTGTCCAGAGACAGGTAATGAAGAAATATTGGTAAAAAAAGCTAAATTTGCTCAACGTTACAATACTACAGAGAAAAATGAAATTAATTTAGTGTCTTATCCTAATGATTATCAACCTTTTATCCCAAAAGGGATCGAAATGAATTATTTTATTGTGCCGGGATCTACAACTGCTTTTGCAATGAAAGCCCCATGGGGAGAATTGCAACGCTTTCAACCGGGTGATGCGGTTGTTCAATCCACAACGGATAACCAAGATATTTATCGTATTCAAAAGGCAGCATTTGAGTGTACTTATACTATCCTTAAACCTGCCAAACTAGCACAATAGTATTAAACTAATCTGTGATAGGTTGAATTATTATTTTTATAATTCATAATGTTATAAGCATATCACCATTTAAGGCAAAGATATTAAATAGAGAAAGTTGTTAATAGTAAGTAAGGCATACTGTCATTGTTGTTTAATTGCTTTAACAGCTACATTTCGTTAACCTATCTCTATCAATTTCTTCAACTCATTAGGTAAAACCTATTGAACTGATAGTAGGAATGTATTAGCTATTCTCAAGTGGAATAGGTACATTAGTTCCCATACCAAACAGGAGGAAATACAATGTCTTTAATTAATACCCCAATCAAACCATTCAAAAACATGGCATTTAAAGACGGTCAATTCGTAGAAGTGACTGAAAAGGACGTCGAAGGCAAATGGAGCGTTTTCTTCTTTTACCCTGCAGACTTCACTTTTGTGTGCCCAACCGAATTAGGTGACTTAGCGGATCATTATGCTGAGTTCCAAAAAATGGGCGTAGAAATCTATTCAGTTTCTACCGATACACATTTTACCCATAAAGCATGGCACAGCAGCTCAGAAACTATCGGTAAAATCAAATATGGTATGATTGGCGACCCAACTGGCGCATTAACTCGTAACTTCGAAAATATGCGTGAGAACGAAGGTCTTGCAGACCGTGGTACTTTCGTTGTTGACCCACAAGGTATCATCCAAGCAATCGAAATCACAGCTGAAGGTATTGGCCGTGATGCATCAGACCTGCTACGCAAAGTTAAAGCTGCTCAGTATGTAGCTAGTCACCCTGGCGAAGTTTGCCCAGCAAAATGGAAAGAAGGTGATGCAACTTTAGCTCCATCACTGGATTTAGTTGGCAAAATCTAAATAAGAATTAAGCCACTAAAAAAGTTATTTATCGGGTGTTTCGGCACCCGATTTTATTGAGGGTGCAAAATGTTAGATAATAATTTAAAAGCTCAATTGAAAGCTTATTTAGAACGATTAACTCAGCCAGTTGAGTTAGTAGCAACATTAGACGACAGTAAACATTCAGCTGATATTCAAGCGCTATTAAAAGAAATCGAACCATTATCCGATAAAGTCACTTATCGTGAAGATAATAATGCTGATGTGCGTAAACCATCTTTTCTTATTACTAACCCAGGAAAAGAAACTGGTGTTCGTTTTGCAGGTTCGCCATTAGGCCATGAATTTACTTCATTAGTTTTAGCCTTACTACAAACTGGTGGTCACCCATCAAAAGAAGCACAAGAATTACTTGAACAAATTCGTCAGTTAGACGGTGAGTTTCATTTCGAAACCTATTATTCGCTCTCTTGTCATAACTGCCCAGATGTTGTTCAGGCATTAAACTTAATGGCGATTTTAAATCCGAAGGTCACACATACAGCGATCGACGGAGGCATGTTCCAAAATGAAATTCAGGAACGTAATATTATGGGCGTTCCTGCTGTATTCTTAAATGGTAACGAGTTTGGTCAAGGTCGTATGACTTTAGCTGAAATCGTTAACAAAGTAGACAGCAATGCAGAAAAACGTACTGCGGAATTATTAAACCAAAAAGATGCATTTGATGTATTGATTGTGGGCAGTGGTCCTGCGGGGGCATCAGCGGCTGTTTATTCAGCACGTAAAGGTTTAAACACTGGTCTTATTGGTGAGCGCTTTGGTGGCCAAGTTCTTGATACTGTTGATATTGAAAACTATATCTCTGTACCAAAAACAGAAGGTGCAAAACTTGCGGGTGCATTAAAAGCTCACGTTGATGATTATCAAGTGGATGTGATTGATAGCCAAACAGTCAGTCGTTTAATTCCAGGCGCATCAGAAGGGGAATTACACCAAATTGAAACAGCATCAGGTGCAATTTTAAAAACCCGTAGCTTAATTATTGCAACAGGTGCTCGCTGGAGAAATATGAATGTTCCCGGTGAAAATGAATACCGTACTCGTGGTGTAACTTATTGTCCGCACTGCGATGGCCCACTGTTTAAAGGCAAAAGAGTCGCTGTAATTGGTGGTGGTAACTCAGGAGTTGAAGCCGCAATTGACTTAGCTGGCTTAGTTGAACACGTAACAGTATTAGAATTTGCCCCAGAAATGAGAGCAGATGCTGTATTACAGAAAAAACTACGTAGTTTAAGTAATGTAGACATTATTTTAAATGCTCAAACTACAGAAGTGTATGGTGATGGCACTAAATTAACAGGTCTAAAATATAAAGATCGTACCAATGATTCTATGCACGATATTGCGCTAGCAGGTATTTTTGTTCAAATCGGCTTATTACCTAATACACAGTGGTTAGAAGGGACTGTTGAGCGTAATAAAATGGGGGAAATTATTGTTGATGCACGTGGCGAAACCAATATTAAAGGTGTTTTTGCCGCCGGTGACTGCACAACAGTCCCTTATAAACAAATTATTATCGCAGCGGGTGAAGGCGCTAAAGCCTCATTAAGCGCCTTTGATTACTTGATTCGCACGACTGCAAAATAAGTAAACTAGACTTAAAAATTAACTATTTGACATTGTCAAAAGCATCTCAATTGAGATGCTTTTTTTCTACCTTAAGTTTTTAATTTATCGAAAAATCTCTATTCATAAATCTAAAACAACCTATGCTATTATCTCACGACTATAAATAACCTATAGGGAAGTTGATTGATATGAATATAAAAATTATGAGTTTTAAATAAATTATTCCTGTAATTCTTGTTTCTTTAGTAAGTATTAGCTCTTTTTCTGTTAATGCAGGTATCGAAATTCGTGATGAAACTTTATTTGAAGCACATCAGCGTTTTAAAACCGAAATTATAAATGACAGTTTTGATAATATTGATCCACCTTGTTTAATTGATAAAAGAGCGGTGTTTTTTATTTAAAAATTAAGATAATTAACTTGAAAATCTATCACATAACTCTTGGAGTTTATTGACCATTCTTGCAACATGAAAACCATCGCAGGTTGCATGGTGTACTTGAACGGATAGGGGTAACAAAACTTTATTATTCTGTTGAGTGTATTTTCCCATTGTAAAAATAGGGGGAAAATAATCTCTTACATTAGCAATATTTAAATTAAATCCATCAAAACTTATCCAAGGGATCATCGAAATGCAGAAATGATTTTCGGGAAAATTAGGTTTTGCGGATAGGTTTAGATTATCTTTATATTGTTGATAATCTTGATTATATCCTTCTAGAAAAGAACAAAAATCTTCAAAGTATTCACTCCATAACTCTGAAAAAGTTTCTGTTTCTGGATGAAAAATCGTATATGCAGGATTGATATAATCCCAAATAACCAATTCATCATTCTTTATTGCCATTCTAGATCCAGGATAATAATTAACCGTTTTTGCAATCAAATAGATCAAGACAGGATAAAGCTTAAGATTATGCTTAGTTAAGACTGTTTTTAAGACAGTAATATCTATTTTAGTTGTTAAGCTAAAACCACATTGCAAGTTATGACGATAATGTAAAAAGTGTTCTTTTCTATTCCATTGTTCTAAATCGATTTTTTTATAATTCATTTTTAAGCCCTTCTTGTTAAGTAATAATTTTTTTAGCGAAGAAGGGCAAAACGGGTTGTCTTAATAGACTGCATAATAACTCCTTACGTATTTAATTATTATAAAAGATAATATAACGTATTATTACACTAATTATTAAATATTAAAGGTATTTTTGTGCTGACACTAAACTACAATAACATTTTTTTGGAGAAAGATATTAAGTGTATTATGATAAAAAGACTACTATTTAAAAATGAAGGGATTTATGATGCAAGCTAAACTTGCTTATCAATGGAAACAACAAAGGCGAGGAAGGCTCTCTTTTTTAGGTTTAGAAATTGCTTGGTCAATTTTATTTGCTATTGTCGAAAACTTAGTATATCGCTGGTATATATTACTTTATCCTGAAAGCGCAGATTCAATAATTGAAAGTGCCTTTTATTATCAATTTTCTTTTACGCCATATGGTTTAATCGAAATTGTACTTTTAATAATACAAATTTACATATTCACACTGATTTTATCGCAACGAGTGAGAGATATTGGTATAAGTTATCCAGTTATTATTTCACTTATTTTTACTATCGCTCCTATATTATTAATGCCATATTTTCTCTTTAATGCGCCAACCATGTTGATGGTGCTTTTTGTTGTTTTATTAATAGGTGGGTTGGTTGCCTTACTTGCACCTTCTGCTTATAAAGTTGATATTAACATTAATAAAGCTCCAGAAGAAAAAGAAAATAATTAGTTAAAAAATGCGTTGTGTTAAACGAGAAAAAGCATCTAAAAAGATGCTTTTTCTGATCAAGGCATATGGCTCATGGTTTTTCAAAGAATTAAGATAAAATCTCAATGACTCCTTTTTGCCCATCAACTTTTACTCTTTGCCCATTCTTTAAAATATTCAATACATTACGAACTCCCATAATAGCAGGCAATCCCAATTCTCTAGCAGTAACAGCACCATGTGATAATGGCCCACCACTTTCTGTAATTATGCCGGAAGCTCGATAAAAAAGCGCAGTCCAAGCTGGATTGGTTGTTCTTGCAACTAAAATAGCATTTTGTGGAAATTCGGCAAAATTTTCAGGGCCATGAACAAGATAAACTTCACCTTCAATAATGCCTGCACTTCCAGCTAATCCTTTTAATTGGTGCTCATTTGTATTAAGTTCATCACTGCTATCTTCGCCATAAATCCATTGTGGGGTAACTGATTTTGCTTTTAAATACCCAGCCTTATTTTGGTATATATGATGGCGTAGCTTATTCCAGGTCGTTGGATTATCTGCAAGGATTGCTTCAGCTAAAGGTTGTTCATTAGCAAAATAAATATCCATAGGGCAGTCTAAGACACTACGAATAACCAGCCTTTCCCCTAATGCTTTTAACCCACGACGCATAGGTAAGGCTAGTCGTGTTGTTTGATAATGTTCTAAGTCATCAAGTGCAGTATAAACTCGAGCTAATCGAATAATCTCTTGTAAGAAAAAACGTAACTCTTCAGGAGCATCAGAAACAATTGAAAATTCAGTTTCTGATTGTAGAATTTTTTTACCTAATGGATCATCCACTTGTTTATCATCAGCTAAATCTGCCATTGCCTTAATTTGAGTCAACACAATGTGCGGGGCATCCAACCAAGTTGGATGATACGCATCAAAGTCTAATTCTCGATGACCGTGGTTTGCTAAAAATAAGGAGAATTGCTGGTGAAAATGGGGATCACACTCTTCAATTTCTTGCATAATGTTTTCAGGAACAATAGATGCTATAAGCTCGAGAAGTTTAGGTTGCTGACGAACATAACGTGAAAGAGTCCAAAGTTCTGAATTCACTTGCCCAGTTTTAGTGTCAGACATTGCAATTAAATTATCGAATGCAGTATGTGCATATTTTTCTTCTTTAAAAAAGAGTTTTAGCAAGGCCATCAGTGCGGAATAGAGAGAGCGTTGGGTCAATGATATAGCAATATTAGGTAAGAAGTAATCAGCACCTAATTTATTAATTCTTTGCACATAGTCCCATAGGTGTGACAAGTTTTTGTCTTCTAATGGTTCATTCATTAATGCTCCGATTGAGATCAAGTATTTATCTAAATCGCGCATCCAAGTAATAGGTAATTCTTGTACCCAACTAAATTTTTGTGCTATTTCAGGCAAAGATTTTAGTAGGGTAGGTAAATCATTCATCATTGAGGTGGGAAGTCGATTACTATACAAAGAAACCGCATTTTGGTTGCCGTAAATATAATAATCTTGCATCCCAAACCATTTACCATTAAATGAAGGAAGTCCCATAAGATTAAGGCTAAAGTTTAATGATGAATGAAAACCCGCTTCACACATATCCCATGTTAATGGCGTGATAGGATTAGGAAATCTTTCTGCTGATTCTTCTCTTGTCCAAATTGGGGCAATTTGTGTCACATTTCGTGATTGTAAAAGCCATAATTTTCCATCATGAAATGCCCACTCTATATCCTGTGGAAAATCAAAATATTTTTCGGCTGAAATAGCCAGTTTAGCCACTTGTTTACACTGTTCAGGCG
The DNA here is from genome assembly GCF_009915965.1 of Proteus sp. G2300. Lineage (NCBI taxonomy): Bacteria > Pseudomonadati > Pseudomonadota > Gammaproteobacteria > Enterobacterales > Morganellaceae > Proteus > Proteus sp. G2300. The sequence goes on along the minus strand of NZ_JAABNK010000023.1, from coordinate 149,474 downwards.
TTAAAGAAGGTATAGATTGATTTTGAGGTTCGAGAGGTAAAATTTCAGTACCATTATTCATCATCACAATGGCATTTATTTTTTGAGAAATGGTTGTTTGCTTTAATTCTAAACTATCTCTATCAACGAGAAATTCATCTATAGGATCTTCACCTGCAACTACGGTTTCACCTAAACCGAAGGCTGCATTAATTAATACGGTAGAAAGAGAACCTTGAACAGGATCTACAGAAAAAGCAACGCCTGCCGCTTCTTCTTTTTGAACATCAATCATCCTTTGTAATACAACAGCCATTGATGCTTGAGTATGCGGTAAATTTAAATGTTGACGATAAAGCATGACGTGAGTATGCCATAAAGAGGCATAACATTGGCGAATAGCGTCTAGTAAATGAGGTAACGTTTTAATTCCTAATAACGTGTCATGTTGGCCAGCAAAAGCTGCTCCGGGCATATCTTCTAATGTTCCGGATGATCGCACGGCCAAAGCGGTATTATTCAGCTGAAGACTATCTAACATTGTGCTTAGAGAATGAATTAAATTTTCAGGCATAGGTGCTTGTAAAATAAGATGCCGAATATTATTACTAATTGATTCAATTTCGTGCTTTTTATCTGATAATAAAAGATTAATTTTAGGGAGCAAAGGCGTAATAAATAACTGATAAGCTTGGCAAGAAAGAATTAAACCATCAGGAACAGGCAGTGATTGAATTGTTTTAGCTAAACTTGCGCCTTTACCTCCGCTAATAGAAACTTCTGAAGCAATAGGCTCGTTAATTTTATAAATGAGTTCCATATTCGACCTTATTATTTTTACCTGTGATGTAAAACACCCATAATGCAAGTAAAGCACCGACAATAACATCAATGCCATAATGGTAATGTAAATATACAGTTGCCAAAATTAGCCCTATTAGGATAGGAGATAAACAATAAGCTGTTTTTTTATAACCTGATAAATAGAAAAAACCAACAATATAGAGCGTTATCCCCGTGTGCAATGAAGGAAAAACATCCATTCCTGTAATACCTTTATCAACGAGATCAGTTAGAAATAGTGTCATGGCGCCAGAGTAAACGGGATAGTTAAAATCAGAAGGGAATGCAGAGTAAGGGCCTGTGGCTGGAATAGTAAAATAACCAATAAATCCAAAAAAATACATTAACATTAAACCGAAAAAATAATTTTTAGTCAGCGCGTTATTCCGGCTAAAAAAGAAGAACAGGGCACTACCAATAATTAAAAAATAGAAGCTAAAATAGCAAAAAGAAAGGAATTCACTTAGCCATCCTGATTGTAAAAGAATGGACCATTCAGGTAAGCTTTTTCCAAACCACAAGAATTTATCCAAATCATATAAAATATCGTCAAAACTCCATTGGTATAATCCATAACGAATTGATTTAAATAAAGGAAAAATGGTCCAGCATACAATCAGTTGTAACAAACCTAACCAATAAAATCGTGAATGACATGTTGAATGTTGATTCTTATATCCAATAAAAACCAATAAAATCCATAAAAGCAAACCTAAGAAAATAGGTGTTAGCATCTCTGTAGCATGAATTAACCAACTACCATAAGTGCCAAGCCCCCAAATAATAAAGAGTTGTACGGAAAATAGATGGTTAAAAAGCATCCTAGCTTTAGTTGTTAACATATTTGGGCGCCTTTCTTCCTTATCAATATGAAGCCGAATAATGCACTGACTAAGCTTATACCAATAAATAGAGGTGAAAAAAATAGGAGCATGATTAATATCGGAAGCCAAATTGCTGAGGCAATAGCGCCACCTAATATTTTAAAGAAGCTAACGGTATTACGAGCATCAGCGAAGTGAGATGCGATAAATGATGAGAGTAATACTGGGAATAAAATATACATAAATAAAAATGAAATATAACGCCAAATTAAAATAGAAGATTGAGAGGTTTTTTCTATAGTTTTATTACTATTATCTGTTTGAGATAAATTATTTTGATAATCAATAAAGGATTCGGCATAAGAGTATCCTTCTTTGTTTTTATTAAAAGCATAGGCTGAAGCTTTTTCAAAAATATCAATATTGGGGCAATTAACAGAAATTTCATTTAATGCATCAGATACTTCTTTATGAATATTTTTTTCCCATTCTCTGATTGATAAATTATCTGTTTTCGAAGTTATACATATATTTTTTCCAATATAAACTTCAACTTTTGAACTGAATTTATCAGGCGCGATATAAAATAATCCCATAGGGATAATATCAAAATCTACTCCCTCACTGATTAATGATCTAATAATTCTTGCAGCTCCTCGTTGATAAGGTAAAGGCTGGAAGCCCCACTCACTACTGCCTTCTGGAAATAAAAGTAGATCTCCACCTGCTTTTATATGTGCAATTGCCGCATCTGAAGGGCTTGAAAACATATTTGCATTTATACCTAAACGTTGTCTATCCTTTTTTCTAACTACGGGAATGCCCGTAAAAAAAGTCTTCATTATGCAACTATTTAATAATTGTATTGATGCTAAAGCCTGAGCTCTAGGAAATGCCTTCAATGCAATGTAGCCATCAAAAGCACTGTTCCGATGACTACAAAGAATTAGCTTTGGATGTGTATTTTCGGTTTGATATCTATTATGGTAAATAAGTGAAATGTTTGAAAAATAGATTTCTCTAATTGAAGTGGATATGAATTGATAATAAAAAGGAAGCTCAGAACCAGCAACAAAAGAAGAGGTTTTTTTTATTGGGGAAGGTAATATTGAATTAGGCATAAGATTTCCTTACATTATTCCTTCTACAAAAACATATCATGCTCTAAAAAAAAGTAACACTAAAAAATTTAAAATGTACTATTAGAATAGAGTTTTTCACTGATCCGAGGCTTTTAATTCTAATGAATAAGATGGAAATGAGTATGATTCAACTTAGACTCGCTGAACCACAGGAAGTAAAACGATTATGGTATTTACGAAATCAAGCTTTACGATTTGGTTGTGAGAATGTTTACTTAAAAGAAGTTTTAGCTGCTTGGACTCCTGATGAAATGCCTGATGGATATCGACAAGCTATTATTGATAATCCGTTTTATGTGATTGATTATAAAGGATATAATATTCCTGTTGCCTCTGGTTTTTTAGATATCAAAACGGGTTTTGCTGAAGCTATTTTTACATTACCAGAATATATGGGAAAAGGATTTGCAGGGCTTATTTTAAAACAATTAAAACATGAAGCAATAAAAAGAGGGCAACAGAAGCTATTTTTAGATGCAACACCTAATGCAGTAATATTTTATTTAAAACAAGGTTTTAAAGTATTAGAAGAGCGTGATTATTATTCAAATTTAGCAAAAGCAAGCTTACATTGTTACCGAATGTATATTGATTTAGATTAGTTTTTGGGGTTTATACTCATAAAAAGAAAATTTGTACTTAATGAGCTAAGAATAAAAAATGCTATTCTGAAAATGCGGTACTAATATATTTTTATCATTTTTTGAGTTGGTTATTGTATTAATAACATAAAATAGCAATTGTCTTGATGTTACGATATTGTAAAGTATCGCGATATCTTTAGGACAAATATTATGCAAAATGTGTTATTAACGTTATGGCCTTTATTTGCGTTAATTGCGCTAGGTGCAATTTTAAGAAGAAATAAAACGTTTGAGCCTGCTTTTTGGGTAGGAGCTGAAAAGCTAAATTACTTTTTACTTTTTCCTGCGTTACTGATCAATAGCCTGGCAAATGCACCTTTATCTGATCCTCAATTACCCCATCTTGCTGGGGCTATTTTTTTTGTGGTTATTATTGTCACACTGTTATGTACTGTACTGAAAAAAATTACAGGCTGGCTTGCTGGCCGTTTTGGTGCAATTGTTCAAGGTAATATTCGATTTAACACTTATTTAGGTTTAGCAATTGTTGCTGATTTATTCGGTATTGAAGGATTAGGGATTGCAGCATTAATATTGGCAACGTTAGTTCCACTATCAAATGTGACCTCCGTGCTTTGTTTAACGGCCGGGCAAAATGTAACATTGCGTCAATTAGCATTACCTATTATAAAAAATCCTTTAATTATTTCTTGTGTTATAGGGATCGTGATCAATTTATCTGGAATAGGGCTTCCTCTTGGTAGTGATCAATTTCTTAAGTTATTAGCTGCCACCAGTTTGCCTTTAGGGCTTATTTGTATCGGCGCTGCATTACATCTATCAACATTGAAAGCAGAAAGTAAAATGATTAGCATTAATACTGTGACTCGTTTACTTATCGTGCCAATAATAGCGTATAGTGTGGCCTATCTTTTTGATTTATCTCCATTGGTGACAATACTATTAGTTATTTTCTTTTCTATTCCTACTGCGCCCACTTCCTATATTTTAACCCGACAACTTGGCGGAGATTCTGAGCTAATGGCTGGGATCATTACTTCTCAAACAATGTTTGCAGCAATTACGCTCCCTATTATTTTGAGTTTATTATCAATTTAAAACCATATTTGTTAAAAACGTCATGACTATGAAAAGTTAATGGCGTTTTTTTATATAAATATTATTCCCTTTGTTTTACCTTTATTTTATCTTTATTTATTATGTTTGGAGTGTAAGTTATGGATCCAATTAAAATTTTAAATACAACAATAGATCGAGAAAAAATAATTAAACTAGGTAATACTCAAAAACCTTCGAGTGTTATGAGTCTTTGGGAGAGACTAAAAGATTTGTTTGGTTTAAGTAATGAAGGAAAAGTTCTTCCTTTAATTAAAACAGTATATTTTGATCAAGCAGCTTCCGTTTCAGAAAAAAATAGCGCTTTCTTTACGTTGAAGAGAATTGCAGGGGATGGCTATAAAAATAATTTTAAGTATAGTGTAAATGATAGTAAAATCACTTACTCCATCGAATTTATTGGTGATCCTATTGAGAGTGACCATGATATTAAACCATTCTTTGAGGAAATAAAAAATGAGTTATCTATTGACTTGGAAGAATATTCATCTGATTCCGTGATAGCATTTATTAATAACTATTCTAAACTATCAGTCATAAAAAATGATGATAAGAATTACGAAGAAAAATTTATTGCTTTCAGGGCTATTCTTATGGAGCCTAGAAATAAAGGTAATATTTTTTCAATAAATGATTTTAATAAAATAGGATCTTTTGAAGAGAAAAAAGAATATATTGAAAAACATAGTCATAATTATACCGCTAACTTATCACCTACTCGGTTAATAGATAATATATATCAAAGTGTAAAACAGGGTAACTATGAAGAGTTAAGATCGCAGGTAGAAAAAGATATATCAAGATATAAATTACAATACAACAATAAGGATATATCTGATATTTCCTCTCTAGAGGAAAAGCTGAAAAACTTAAATAAGAAAGATGTTATGATTATTTTCGAATTGCTTAATCAAGGTATCTTTCCAGTAATAAAAGACTCTTTTGACAAATATGATCCTATTGCATCACAATATTCACCTCTTACTGGAAAAACCACCATTAATATAGAGGAGAATGAAGGTAGATATACAATAATTATTAATAATAAAAAAGAAATGACTGAATCAGATATCGAAAAAGTGAGTCATTTATCTGATAATATTTTAACTGATTTTGATCACGATTCTATGCATTTATATAGCAAATACTTTATAGATGATAAAATATCAATGAATAGTTTTACTAGCGTATTAGCTAAATATAAACATGAAATAAGTAAAAGAATGGAAGACAGTCTTAGTAATAAGTTTAACTACAAACAAGATAGATTTCTTTTATTAGAAGAAGATATAAATGTCAAATTAGAATTCAGTCCTTATTCATTAAAAAAACTAACAGCTTCCGATACAGAAAGTAAAATAGAATATCGCTTATTAAAATCTTAATCTTGGGCAAACCTGAGCTTCTTGCTATTATGATCATAAATCAATAATAAGTAAGAGGCTCTTTTTATGTCACAACCTCATCACCTTGAAATTCAAACGGTTATTACTAAACTAAAACAACAATACCAAAAAGCTGTTAATGCATTGCGTAGTGCAATTGTTGATTATGCACAAGATGGAAAATTACCTGATGTAAAACAAAGAGCGGAAGGATTATTTGCATATCCTCAACTAACGGTGCATTGGTCTGGAGAAATAAAAAAAGAGGACAAAACAAGAGCTTATGGGCGTTTGTCTCGCTCAGGAACTTACTCTACTACTATTACTAATCCCGCTTTATTTGAAGATTATTTATCAGAACAATTGCAACTTATTGCTGATGCTTATCATGCAACTTTTGATGTCAGTGCCTCAAAACAAGAAATTCCATATCCTTTTGTGATTGATGGAACGGGTATTGGTTTTGATAGAAAAATGAGTGCCTCACTAGCAAAATATTTTCCGACAACTGACTTATCTAAAATTGGTGATGAAATTACGGATGGTTTAATTTGTGATAGGGACATATTACCACTTTCTCATTTTGATGCTTTACGTACTGATTTTTCATTAGCACGCTTAAAACATTATACGGGTACATTACCTGAAGATGTTCAACCTTATATTCTATTCACCAACTATAATCGTTATGTTGATGAATTTGTTCGTTGGGCTTGTGAACAAGTTGCAGATAAAAATAGCCCATATTGCGCACTTTCTTGTGCAGGTTTTCAGCAAATTACAGTAGAGACGGTTGATCCTGAAAAGTTAATATCTGATTTAACTTGGAAGAAATATCAAATGCCAGCCTATCATTTAATTGCAAAAGAAGGACCCGGAATAACATTAGTGAATATTGGAGTTGGGCCTTCAAATGCAAAAACAATTTGCGATCATCTAGCAGTTTTGCGACCCCATGTTTGGTTAATGATTGGTCACTGTGGGGGGTTACGTGAAAGCCAACAGCTTGGTGACTATGTTTTAGCCCATGCATATTTACGTGATGACCATATATTAGATGATGTTCTACCTCCAGATATTCCTATTCCTAATATTGCTGAGGTACAACGTGCTCTTTATGATGCAACAAAAGCGATAAGTGGAAAACCGGGACATGAAATAAAACAAAGATTAAGAACAGGAACGGTAGTTACGACAGATGATCGTAACTGGGAATTGCGTTTTTCTGTTTCGGCAAGGCGATTTAACTTAAGTCGCGCTGTTGCTGTTGATATGGAGAGTGCAACAATTTCAGCGCAAGGTTATCGTTTTCGTGTTCCTTACGGCACCTTATTATGTGTATCTGATAAACCTCTGCATGGAGAAATTAAATTACCTGGTCAGGCTAATCATTTTTATGAAGGCGCTGTATCAGAACATTTGCAAATTGGTATTCAAGCTATTGAATTACTTAAACAAGAAGAAAGTAATTTACACTCTCGCAAATTGAGAACGTTTAATGAACCACCTTTCAGATAAATTGTAAGTAATAAGAAACCCCTAATTATAATTAGCTCAATAATTGGGGATTTCTATTTGGTTTCATGAAAAAAAGATATTAGTGGTAACAATATACTTAAAAATAAAACGTTAAAAACGTAAATGGCGAGCCGCTTTTCTTAGTCGATCATCCCCACGTCGATCATAACGCTGAGTTGTCATAATACTGGCATGGCCCATGGCATCTTTCACAGTAACAATATCTTCGCCATTATCCAGCATTGCGGAAGCAAAAGTTCTTCGGAGATCATGAGGTGCAAATTTGTCTATACCACTTTCTTGTTGGCGAGTTTCTAAAATATAATAAATAGCTTGATCTGTTATTCGTTCATTTGTGACATCATCAAAACGGCGAATTCGAGTGAAAAGAGGGCCATCTAGTGTACCTCTGATTTCATCAATCCATAACTGAACACGATCCCAAGTATCATCGGGCATATAAGACATTCGTTCTTTATTACCTTTACCTCTAACAAGAAAAGCATGATCGCGAAATTGAATGTGCTCGTAATTAATTGCTACTATTTCTGAACGACGTAATCCGCAACCTAATAACACACTTAATATTGCTGCATCTCTTAAACCTTTCGATGAGTTATCATTTTCACAACTTTTAAATAAAGCATGAATTTCATGACTTGTTAATGCACGACCTTTGGGTAATCGACTTCCTCTTACAGATTTAACTTGGCGGATATGCTGATAACTTTCAGTATCCATTTGTTTCAATGCCCAAGCTTCTAAAGCAACGCCTTTTAATGCGGCAAGATAAGTATTGATAGTGGCAGGGGCTTTATTGGCATCAGATAACATATCAATAATGGCTTGAATATGATGACGGCGAAGTGCGCCCCATTGACAATTTTTAAGCGAAGAAAAACCAATCATCTTAGCCACTATCGTTAAAAACGATCCCATCGTTTGGCGACTGCGTTTCGATCCTAAACTCATTAAATAAGCCATTGCGGGATTCGTGTGGGATGGTGTGGTGAATGTTGCATTCAGATCCAATAATGCTTGTTTTTCAGACAACACTAGTGATGTTTCAGGTATGAAATCCTGATCGTCGTGGTGAAATTCCACTGTGATTTCCTTATTAAATCAACATAACCATGATGAATATTCTATCAGATCCAAAAAAGAAAAAAGCTACTTTTTCAAAGGATCATTTTAATAAGTAGAAAGGATCGTGTTTGTTTAATCAACATTTAGTGGATTAATTGAACGTTATTAGTATTAATAATAACCGAGTTGAGTTAGGGCTAAAATTAGGAAAAAACGTCTTTTAGAATAAATGCACAGAATTGGAAGAGTAATGAGGGATTAACTAAGTTTTCGTACCCAATTTTGAAACAGAGAAAAAGTAAAGATCTTGGGTACGAAAGAGGAAATGACTATTTAAACTTACTCTTTATAAATGGCAACAACAGGTTTTCCATCATTACCAATAGTGCCACGATACATGCCTTCAGAATTAAAACTCATCGTATAGTCGCCCGATTTATCTAAGACGATAACGCCACCACTTCCATTAATCGCTTTAACTTCGTCCAGTGCATTTTGTGCCGCTTTTTCTAAAGGTAAATTTTGATATTTAACTTGAGCTGCAATATTGAATGCAGCTAATGTTCTGATAAACATTTCACCAGATCCTGTCGCGGATACAGCAACTGTTTCATTATCGGCATAATTGCCCGCACCAATTATAGGAGAGTCACCCACTCGTCCATAACGTTTATTAGTCATTCCACCGGTTGAAGTTCCTGCTGCTAAATTACCATGTTGATCCAGTGCAACAGCACCCACTGTGCCATATTTATAATCGTACATCATCGGATCAATAAAAAGTGTAGCTGTTTTTCCATCATGATCTAAAACGACTTGTTCTTTTTCTATCGCTTTTTGAAGTTGTTGCCAACGATGTTCGGTACGAAAATAAGAAGGGTCTACAATAGTAAGCCCTTGTTCTTTGGCAAAAAGATCTGCACCATTAGAGACCATCAAAACATGGGGACTTTTTTCCATTACCGCAATAGCAGCATTTATAGGGTTTTTAACGGTAGTGACTCCAGCAACAGCACCGGCATTACGTGTTTTTCCATCCATAATAGAAGCATCAAGTTCATTACGTCCGTCATGGGTAAAAACGGCACCTTTTCCTGCATTAAAGAGAGGAGAATCTTCCATTACGTTAATTGATTTTTGAACCGCTTCTATACTAGTACCTCCGCTATTCAAAACAGCATATCCCGCATTTAATGCTTCAGTCAGTTTTTCTTTATATTCTTTTTCTTGTTCTGGTGTGATGGTGTCTTTAGTAATTGTGCCAGCACCACCATGAATAACAAGGCGAATAGGGGATTGAGTATTAGCAAAAACAGAGGTAGCAAACAGAGAGCAGAGTGTCATCGTGGCGAGTTTATACTTAATATTATTCATATAACCCTTCTTATTTTAGATTAAAATTAATTTGATATTTTCATATTTTTCTTACCGCTTTGTTTCTAAATTCTAATTAATTACGTAATTTGGCTTTAATAACTAACTGCAATAATCACTATATAAAAAGTTTAAGACATAAGTGGTCTGAACACTTGAGTTTGTTTTTGATTTGTCGATCTCTGTCATAGAGTGATTTCATTTTAGGATTTATTTTACAAAATATTCAATTAGTTATATTTTAGAAGTGTTTTTATATCAAAAAAAATGTATTAAATAAGTGATAATAAATTCAATATTAAAAATAATAATGCTATTTTTACTAATTATTTATAGATATTTAAAATAGGTGTTTAAAAATAGCTTTTGATTAATTTATATAATAAATACAACCTGTTGCTATCGAGAGTCATATTGCATTTAACTAATCATTAATTATTTTTTAAAAGGAAATAAATATCGTTTTAATATTGATAAGTGATTGATAACACATTGTTATTATTTCCTTTGTATTTGAATGCAATAAAAGATGTTTTTTATATACAATTTGTGTGCTTCTTCGAATAATCAAAAAAGGGATGATGTATTCTGTGATAAAAGTACTACATTAATTTGAGTTAAGGCTCTATTATAATAACATAATATTTATAATTCATAAGGTTAGCTTTTAATATCTTATTTTTTTATTAGGCTTGAGTTAGCTTTATTAATACAAATGAACTATTTTTAAATATAGATAAAATAAAAATTTAATCAGTTTTAACTATTTAACTATTTTCTGACATACAGCAGATAAACACATTTTGGGTATTATTTTATGGCTAAAGGAAGGTTAAATAATTTATATGAAAAATCAAAAAAAGAGTCGTTTTTTTGTTTACAGCATAATTCTCGTCGCAGTAGTTGTAGCGGGAATTTTTTGGTGGAAATCGCAAGCACCGACACTACCTTCTGGATTTGCGCAAAGTAATGGGAGAATAGAAGCAACTGAAATTGATATCTCAACAAAAAGTCCAGGCAGAATAGACTCTATTTTAGTTCAAGAAGGTGATTTTGTTAAAGAGGGTGAAGTGTTAGCTAACATGGACACTCGAACACTGAAAGAACAACTTCATGAAGTTCAAGCACAATTAAATCAAGCCAAAAGCAGTGTTGTTACTGCTCAATCTGCATTATCACAACGTAACAGCGAACAACTCGCCGCTCAAGCAGTGGTTCGTCAGCGTATTGCCGAATTGGATGCTGCACAAAAAAGACTCAATCGTTCTCGTGCATTAGTAAAAACGAATGCTATTTCTATTCAACAATTAGACGATGATATCGCGAGAACTGAAGGAGCCAGAGCGGCCGTTGAAGCGGCCAAAGCGCAAGAAACCGCAACAGTGGCGGCTATTGAATCTGCAAAGGCAGGTATTATTCAAGCAAATACAAAAGTAGATGCCGCAACAGCAACAGAAAGGCGCATCATGGCTGAGTTAGATGACAGTATTTTAAAGGCGCCACGTAATGGTCGCGTTCAATATCGAGTTGCAGAACCTGGTGAAGTCCTAGGCGCTGGCGGTCGGGTATTAAATATGGTTGATCTGAGTGATGTTTATATGACGTTCTTTTTACCCACAGAGGCTGCAGGTCAAGCCGCTTTAGGTAGCGATGTTCATATTATTTTGGATGCAGCTCCTCATATTGTTATTCCTGCAAAAACGACTTATGTTGCAAGTGTTGCCCAATTTACGCCTAAAACAGTTGAAACGGATAATGAAAGATTAAAACTAATGTTTCGTGTAAGGGCGAGAATTTCCCCAGAACTGCTCGAAAAACATCTTGAGTATGTAAAAACAGGATTACCAGGTCGTGCTTATATTCGATTAGATAACAATCAATCTTGGCCAACTGATTTAGAGGTGAAATTACCACAATGAGTCAAACAATGAGAACGCAAAGTCATTCTCATATCATTGAATTGACTCATGTATCCCAACATTATGGCGATACCAAAGCGCTTGATGATGTGACATTGGCTATTCCAGCAGGAAAAATGGTGGGTTTAATCGGCCCTGATGGTGTAGGTAAATCGAGTTTAATTTCTCTTATTTCAGGAGCTAGAGAAATTCAAATTGGGCAAGTCATTGTTTTAAATGGTGATATGAGTGATGTCGAACATCGTAGAGCTGTTTGTCCTCGTATTGCTTATATGCCACAAGGGTTAGGTAAAAATCTTTATCACACACTGTCTGTTTTTGAGAATGTTGATTTTTTTGGTCGTTTATTTGGTCAATCAAAGCAAGAACGAGCAGAACGTATAAACGATTTACTTGAAAGTACAGGTCTAGCGCCGTTTCGCGATAGGCCAGCAGGTAAACTTTCAGGTGGGATGAAACAAAAATTAGGTTTATGTTGTGCATTAATTCATGATCCAGAATTACTTATTCTTGATGAACCGACAACGGGCGTTGACCCTTTATCTCGCGCCCAATTTTGGGAGTTAATTAATCGTATTCGTAAACGTCAAACAAATATGAGTGTGTTAGTTGCGACTGCTTATATGGAAGAGGCTGAGCGTTTTGATTGGCTTGTTGCTATGGATGCGGGAAAAATTTTAGCAACGGGTCATTCAGATGAATTAAAAGCACAAACGCATACGGATGAATTAGAAGCTGCCTTTATCGAGTTATTGCCTGAAGAAAAGAAAAAGAATCACCAAAAAGTCATTATTCCTCCAAGAGATAAAAGTGATGATAATGTGATTGCCATTGAAGCTCAAGATCTAACCATGCGTTTTGGTCAATTTGTTGCAGTAGACCATGTAAGCTTTCGTATTCCTAAGGGCGAAATTTTTGGCTTCTTAGGATCGAATGGTTGTGGTAAATCAACCACAATGAAAATGCTAACAGGTTTACTTGAAGCGAGTGAAGGGCGGGCTTGGTTATTTGGCCAAGAAGTTGATCCTAAAGATATCGAAACTCGTCGTCGTGTTGGCTATATGTCACAAGCCTTTTCGCTTTATAGTGAATTGACTGTACGGCAAAATCTTGAATTACACGCCAAGCTTTTTCATATTCCAGAGGAAGAAATTCCTCAGAGAGTGAAAGAAATGAGCGAGCGTTTTAATTTAATGGATGTTGAAGATATGATGCCTGATGGTTTGCCATTAGGTATTCGCCAACGATTATCTCTTGCAGTGGCTGTTATTCATAAACCTGAAATGCTTATTCTAGACGAACCGACTTCAGGGGTTGACCCAATTGCACGTGATATGTTCTGGAATTTGATGGTTGATCTATCAAGACGTGACGGCGTCACTATTTTTATTTCAACTCACTTTATGAATGAAGCTGCACGTTGTGATCGAATGTCATTGATGCATGCTGGTAAAGTATTAGTCACCGATACACCTGCGAATTTAGTTAAAAATAGCCAATTTGATACACTTGAAGAAGTCTTTATTGATTACCTTAAGAAAGCATCTGGTGAACAAGAGACGCCTGACGTTGATGGAAAAACACTTCAACTTCCCATATCTACCCATGAAAGTGCAGAAAAAGCATTAAAACAACGGTTTAGCTTACGACGTTTATTGAGTTATAGTATTCGTGAAGGTATGGAACTCCGTCGTGATCCTGTTCGTCTAACTTTGGCGTTATTAGGGACGGTTATTCTCATGTTTATTATGGGATATGGGATTAGCATGGATGTGGAAAATTTGCGTTTTGGTATTATGGATAGAGACCAAACGGGTTTAAGCCAAGCATATAGCCAAAATCTTTCAGGCTCTCGCTATTTTATTGAAAAAGCACCAATTACGGATTATGACCAACTTGAACGTCGACTTCGTAGTGGTGATATTACAGTTGCAATTGAAATTCCACCTAACTTTGCCCGTGATGTTGCAAAGGGAAATACTGTAAAAATAGGCGTTTGGATAGATGGTGCGATGCCAAATCGAGCTGAAACAGTACGTGGTTATATTCAGGCAATGCACTTAACATGGATGCTTGATATGGCAATGCGTCAACCAACAAACGTAGTTGATAAATTATCGCCGATTAATATCGAAACACGCTATCGTTATAATCCTGATGTAAAAAGCTTACCTGCTATTGTACCTGCAGTTATCCCACTTTTATTAATGATGATCCCTGCGATGTTAAGTGCATTGAGTGTGGTACGTGAAAAAGAGCTAGGTTCTATTATTAATCTTTATGTTACACCTGTTACCAAGGCTGAGTTTTTATTAGGTAAACAATTTCCTTATATCTTATTGGGAATGTTTAACTTTTTTATGCTCTGTGCGCTTTCAGTGTTTGTATTTGGCGTCAGTTTTAAAGGCAGTATGCTTACGCTCTCTTTAGGGGCATTGCTTTATATTACGATCGCAACAGGAATGGGATTATTAATTTCTTGCTTTATGAAAAGTCAGATTGCAGCTATTTTTGGTACTTCAATTATTACCTTAATTCCAGCAACGCAATTTTCAGGCATGATTGATCCTGTTTCGTCACTGGAAGGTATCGGTAAATGGATAGGGCATATTTATCCCACATCTCACTTTTTAACTATCGCAAGAGGGACTTTCTCTAAAGGATTAAACCTATTTGATTTACCTTGGTCTTTTATTCCTTTGCTTATCACTATCCCAATTGTGATTGGGCTAAGTGTCTTTTTCTTGAAAAAGCAGGAGGTTTAAATGTGGCGCACCATACAAAATGTATTTAATTTAGGTGTAAAAGAGCTACGGAGTCTCTCACGTGATAAGGCAATGCTGGCATTAATTGTGTTTGCTTTTACTGTATCGATTTATTCATCTGCAACAGTAACACCAGGTTCATTACATCATGCACCGATTGCGGTTGCTGATCAGGATAAATCACAATTATCTGCACGTATTGTCAATAGTTTTTATATGCCTTATTTTTTGCCACCTGCGGATATTACTCCTGAGCAAATAGATGGTTTGTTAGATAGAGGCACTTATACGTTTGCACTAGATATCCCACCTAATTTTCAGCGCGATCTTTTAGCGGGTCGCAAACCGGAAATACAAGTGAATATCGATGCAACACGTATGAGCCAAGCTTTTTTAGGTAATAGTTATATACAAAACATTGTTATGGGAGAGGCTAAAACCTTTTTAGCCAAAAACAGAACTAACGACCCATTACCTGTTGATTTAGAAGTCAGAATGAGCTTTAACCCTAACCTAACACAATCTTGGTTTGGTTCCGTGATGGCAATTATCAATAATATCACTATGTTATCAATAGTATTAACAGGAGCCGCATTAATAAGGGAGCGAGAGCACGGAACTATTGAACATTTACTGGTTATGCCTGTAACTCCGTTTGAAATCATGCTTTCTAAGATATGGTCAATGGGATTGGTTGTACTATTGGCATCGGTAATGTCGTTAGTCTTAGTGGTAAAAACTTTGCTTAATGTACCTATTGAAGGTTCGGTTTTACTATTTATGTGTGGTGTTGCTTTAAGCTTATTTGCGACAACTTCTATTGGTATTTTCTTAGGTACAATGGCGCGTTCAATGCCACAATTTGGTTTATTGATGATTATGGTTTTACTACCATTAAATATGCTATCTGGTGGTATGACATCACGAGAAAGTATGCCTCAGTTTGTACAAGATGTAATGCAAACAATGCCAACGACACATTTCGTGAGTTTAGCTCAGGCCATTTTATATCGTGGTGCTGATTTCTCTATTGTGTGGCCTCAATTTATTGTCTTAATTGTTATTGGTTCTGTATTTTTCTTATTAGCCTTATTACGCTTTAGAAAAACCATTTCGGCTATGGCCTAATCAATTTTAAATATTAATCGATAATTTAACCTATCCACTTCTATTATTAAATATAGAAGGGGATAGGTTTTTTATTAATTTAATTATTTCTACTTGGTGTTTTTGCTTAATTATTGATTTGTAATAATAAATAATTATAAGGGTAAACAGTATATTTAAGGTAAGATATTAAGTAAAACCCACTAGTAAATAACTTTGTTCATTATCAATATAATGAAATTAATATATTTTTATTGAGTTTTTTTAAAACATTTAAAATAAATTTGAGTTTATGAAAATAATAAGAATATTAAAAACAGTAATGAGAGAAAAGAATGTTAATAAAGATGAACATATTGGTATAGATATAATGGATATTCAGCCAATTAGAGATAAATTATATTTACCTCACTCTATAAATGCTTGGTATACCACAACACTTAATGAACCGATGATTTTTATTCAACTTCTCACAGCGATATCAGGCTCTCAAATTTTACTTCATATCACTCAAGGCTCATGTGCAAATCAAGTGACTTTTGTTGATGACATACTATGGCCTTTTAGTCGTAAGCCCCTGTTATTATGGAATAAAAATACTGTTGATATGATCAAGTTTATTGCACTTAACGGGAAATGATTGGGGCAATTTATTTGGGGAGGTATGCATGTATCATAATGAAAATTTAATGACTTTCTATTATCTAAAAAAATAAAGACATTGAATATCTGACTGTTAATGATGTGGAATATATTGAAATTGGTGAGGATATTAAGGCATAAATCGATAACCAATCCCTGTTTCTGTTATGAAGTGTATAGGGCATGCGGGATCTACTTCCAATTTTTGACGCAGATGCCCCATATAAATACGTAAATAATGGCTATGTTCGACAAAATTAGGCCCCCAAACATGTTGCATTAAATGCCGTTGAGTAAGTACTTTACCACTGTTATTAACCAGTTCACTGAGTAAGCGAAATTCTGTTGGCGTTAAATGAACCAGCGTATTTTGACGAGTGACAACACGATTAATCCAATCGATAGTAATATCGCCAAAGATAAATTGTGTGCTTTCTGTTTCTTGTTTAACGAAGCGGCGCAGTGATGCTCTTACTCTAGCAAGGAGTTCACTAATGCCAAAGGGCTTAGTCAGATAATCATCGGCTCCAGCATCAAGTGCGTTTACTTTATCTTGTTCTGAATCTCGTGCTGAAAGGACGATAACAGGCGTGCTACTCCATTGGCGAAAATCTTGAATAAAACAGATCCCATCTTTATCAGGCAAACCAAGATCAAGGATCACTAAATCAGGTTTTCTTGATGCGGCTTCTATTAATCCTCGTTGACATTCAGAAGCTTCATAAACACGAAATCCTTCATTCTCTAAAGCGAGTCGAATGAAACGTAAAATCTCTTTTTCATCTTCAATAATTAAAATGTTATATGGTGTCACTGTTTTATTTCAATCTCGTCAATATCAGGGAGTTGCTTTAAAGGTAAAACAAAGTGGAAGCTTGCTCCACCTTTTTTGTTATTTTCAGCCCAAATTTCACCTTCATGTAACCGAATAATTGCACTACAAATTGCTAAACCTAATCCTACGCCAGGAATTGCAGATTCTTTCACTGCTCGTGAAAATTTATTAAAAATAAGCTGTAACTGATCACGGGGAATACCTTTACCTTCATCCCATACTTCAACATGAATTTTTGTTTCTTCTGTGTAGGCTTTTATACCTAGCTCTGTGTTTGATGCCGTGTATTTAACCGCATTTTCAAGTAAATTAGTGATTACACGTTCAATTAAATTGCTATCACAATAAAGCAATAGGTTGGCCGAAATATCAATTTGTAATGGGTGTTTATCTAGTAAATATGAAAGTGAGCGAACTGCACTTCCAGCAATCTCTTGCAGTGAATTCCATTGTAAATTTACTTGAATTCCACCTGATTGAATACGCGCCATATCAAGTAAATTATTTACTAAACGCGAGGTTGTAAGGATCTGTTGTCGAATTTGGTTCACTTGTTCAGTATGTGAAGAACCCTCGGCACTTAAATCAAGAAGTAAGATCTCAGATTGCCCAAAAAGTACCGTAAGTGGTGTTTTTAAATCGTGAGAAAGAGCGGCTAACAGTGCATTTCGTAATTGTTCTCGTTCTATATTAATCCGTGATTGTTCAGCCAGTTCAGCTTGTTGTAATCGCTCAAGAGCATTGGCAATCAGTCCATTAAACGTTTGTAATAACTGTTGTTGTTCAGGAATAAGTAGCTGACGAAGATTATTGGGCTCAATGGCTAAAATAGCTAAGACTTGTTGAGATGCAGTGATAGGGTGTAATTGATAAGGGACGCTAGGAAGCGTGTCAGTACCCGCGCCTGCAACTTGATCTTTGTCATAACACCAGCGTGCAATTGCATTATCAATAGGTAAATGGCCCATTCCTTGAGCATAAAAAGGTGTTAACTCTTCTTTTTTATTGGGAATAAGTAAGCAGACTTTGGCATCAAATGCACTTGATAAAAAATGATAACTTGTATGAGCTATTTCTTGTAAAGTCACTGCTCGACTAAGTTCTCTGGTCATTTCAAATAAATGTCGAGTGCGTTGTTCTCGATAACGTGCAACACGAGTTTGATAACGCATGCCTGCGGTTAAATTACCTACCACTAGCCCGACAATAAGCATCACTGTAAATGTAACTAAATACTGCATATCTAAGACAGCCAGAGAAAAATGAGGCTGTACAAAAAATAGATCAAAGCTAATGACATTAATTAGCGCTGCAAAAATGGAAGGGCGACGGCCAAAAAAAAGTGCAATTAACACGACACCCAATAAATAAAGGGTAACTAAATTAGCCTTATCAAGCGCTAATAGAAAAGTACGAGAAAATAAGGTTATTACTAAGCATAATCCAATGGCAGTAAGATAACCTTTCAGATTTTGTCGCCATTTATCATTTTGGAGTTGTGGTGCTTTGGTTTTATAACGGAGCTCCTCATCATTAAGCGCAACGCTGATAACATGGAGATCGGGTGCGTATCGCGCTAACTTTTCAGAAAAACGCATACGTATCCAACGCTTTAACCATTGCCACTTTTGATAAGCACGTTGACCAATAATTACTTTCCCTAAATTATGCTCTCTGGCATAACGGATCACGGCTTTTTCTGCATGATTGTCAGAAAGGATTGCAGTTCTTGCACCAAGATGCTGAGCCAGTTTTAATGAATGTAAAATTGCTCGACGCTTATGCTCACCAATTTGATGAAGTTTAGGCGTTTCAACATAAATGGCATGCCATTGGCAACCAAAAGTAGCGGCATAACGCGCCGCTGTACGAACTAATTTATCATTGCCACCATGTGCACCAAGGCAAACCATCAAACTATCTGTTGTGTGCCAAACGGGAGCTGTTCCTTGGCTATCACGGAATTCTTTAACTTGTGTATCCACACGATCAGCCATACGGCGTAAGGCTAATTCACGTAAAGCAATTAAATTGCCTTTGCGAAAAAAATGTTCTATTGCACGCTCGGCTTGCCCTGCAAGATACACTTTGCCTTCGTTTAATCGTTGTTGTAAATCATCAGGTGGGAGATCCACCATTACTACTTCATCTGCACTATCAAAAATATAATCCGGAATTGTTTCTTGGACACGAATACCAGTGATACTACCAACAATATCATTAAGACTTTCAATATGTTGTACATTTATCGTAGCAAGTACATCAATACCCGCGTCCAATAATTCTTCAATATCCTGCCAACGTTTAGGATGTCGGCATTTATGGGGGTTACTAAATGCCAATTCATCCATTAAGATCACCGCAGGGTGTCTTGCTAAAGCAGCATCTAAATCAAACGCTGTTAATTTTCTACCATGATAATGAATACGCTGTGGTGGTAATACAGGCAATCCACTTAATAATGCTGCAGTTTCTTGTCGTTGATGTGTTTCAACAACCCCCACAAGAATATCGATACCTTGTTGGAGGAGGCGCTGAGCTTCTTGCAACATGGCGTAGGTTTTCCCTACGCCAGCACAAGCCCCAAAAAATATTTTCAAACGCCCACGAGTGGTGGTTCGCGTTGAAGCAAGTAGATCATCAGGAGAAGGGCGTTGCCATTGTTCATCGTGTTCCATTCTATTGAGTACTCACTTTCTGTTGTTTTTCAGCACTTAATTTATCCAGTGCTTGATTCAGCATAAATACGTTCACAACAGGTTCACCCATAAATGACATTAGAGGAAATGTTGTATGATCTTTTATTAATTGCTCAATTTCATTTTTAGTGAGTTGACGAAAATGTGCAATATTTTCAGATTGGTAATAGGCTGCTTTTAATGAAATATGAGGATCAAGTCCACTTCCTGATGCCGTGACTAAATCAACAGGAATCGTATTTTGATTATTAACTACTTTTTGCCATGTTTGAATACGTTTAGTTATTTCATTAAGGAGTAATGGATTTGAGGGAGCTAGTTGGCTTGCCCCTGATGCTAAACTGTTGTACGGCATTTCTGATGTCATCGATGGACGACTTTTAAAATAATCATTACGAGTAAATTGTTGCCCAATTAATTCTGAGCCAATAAGTTTATTCTCTTGGTAAACAAGTGATCCATTCGCCTGCCATGGAAAAATAAGATTGGCTAATCCAGTAACTAGCAAAGGATAGGCGAGTCCTGTTATTAGTGTGAGTAATAATAACATCACTAATGATGAACGAAATAGATGCATATATAACTCCTTAAAGCCCAATGAACGCTAAAATCATATCGATCATTTTAATCCCTATAAAAGGCACTAATAATCCACTGATCCCGTATAAAGAAAGATTACGACGAAGTAATGCGTGTGCTGATACAGGGCGATAATTCACACCTTTAAGAGCGAGTGGGATCAAGAAAACAATAATTAAGGCATTAAAAATAACCGCAGATAGCATTGCTGATGATGGGGAATGTAAGTGCATTACATTCAGCATATTAAGTTGAGGGTAAGTGACAGCAAAGGCTGCGGGAATAATGGCAAAGTATTTAGCAATATCATTGGAAATACTAAATGTGGTTAAAGCTCCGCGTGTCATCAACATTTGTTTGCCGATATGCACAACTTCAATTAATTTTGTTGGGTTAGAGTCTAAATCGACCATATTTCCAGCTTCTTTGGCAGCCTGTGTTCCTGAATTCATTGCAACTGCTACATCGGCTTGGGCTAATGCGGGAGCATCATTAGTTCCGTCGCCTGTCATCGCAACTAATCGCCCCTCGGATTGATATTGTCGAATCAACGCTAATTTTGCTTCAGGTGTTGCTTCAGCTAGGAAATCATCCACACCAGATTCAGCAGCGATAGCTGCCGCTGTAAGATGATTATCACCCGTGATCATGACGGTTTTTATACCCATTTGACGAAGTTGGGCGAAACGTTCTTTAATGCCACCTTTCACTATATCTTTAAGTTCAACAACACCGAGAATATGTTGATTTTCAACGACCACCAGCGGTGTTCCTCCTGCTCTTGCTACTTGTTCAACGAGAGTCGTGACTTCATCAGGAAAATGACCATGGCTGACTTCAATATGACGGCGAATCGCATCAACCGAGCCTTTGCGGATCAATCGCTCTCCAATATTGACGCCACTCATTCGTGTCATTGCAGAAAAAGGAATAAAAGAGGCTCCCATTGATGTTAAATCGCGTTCACGTAAATTAAAACGTTGTTTAGCGAAGATCACAATACTGCGACCTTCAGGTGTTTCATCTGCAAGAGAGCTTAACTGAGCAGCATCAGCAAGTTGTTTTTCGCTGATCCCTGAAAGGGGGATGAAGCGGGATGCTTGGCGATTACCTAAGGTAATGGTGCCTGTTTTATCAAGCAGTAAAACATCCACATCGCCAGCAGCTTCTACTGCACGACCACTGGTTGCGATAACATTCGCATCTAGCATACGGCTCATACCTGCGACACCAATTGATGAAAGTAAACCACCAATCGTTGTAGGAATAAGGCATACCAATAAAGCAATTAAGGTTACAATTGAAATAACGTCGCCATGTCCTTGAAACTCGACAGCAAAAACACTGAACGGATAAAGGGTGATACAAGCTAATAAGAAAATAAGTGTCAGTGCTGTTAATAAGATAGTTAAAGCTACTTCATTTGGTGTTTTTCTGCGTTTTGCTCCTTCAACCATTCCAATCATGCGATCAAGAAATGAATTACCCGCTTCTGCGGTGCAACGAATAATCAACCAATCTGATAACACTCTTGTACCGCCTGTGACAGAAGAAAAATCACCACCCGACTCGCGGATCACTGGAGCTGATTCACCCGTAATTGCGCTTTCATCAACAGAAGCTCCCCCTTCAATGACTTCACCATCACAAGGAATAATTTCACCTGCATTTACTAAAACAATATCACCTTGCTGTAATAAGAGTGAATCAATGCTTTCTTGAGGAGCGTGAATATCGGCATGATGCAAACGTATTGCTTTAGAGAGTTGTTTTGCTCCACGTAAGCTTGCTGCTTGTGCTTTGCTTCTACTTTCTGCCAATGATTCAGCAAAATTGGCGAATAACAGTGTTATCCATAACCAAAACATCACTTGGAAAGTGAAGTGGTTATCATCAGGGAGATATCCTAACAGCGAGGCAAACCAAATTCCGCTTGTTATGAGTGCACCCACATAAACAATAAACATAACAGGGTTACGCCATTGCGCTTGAGGCGTACATTTTTTTATCGCATCTAAGAAAGCTGATATTATTGTTTTTCTATCAAAAAGTTGCGTTGTTTTCATGATACGTATCCTTATTTTGCCCAAAATAACTGTAAATGTTCAGCAATTGGGCCCAGCGCTAATGCTGGAACAAAAGTAAGTGCGCCAATCATTAATACGGAGAGGATCAATAACAAAATAAACAGTGGTGAAGTGGTAGAAAGTGTCGCTAAGCTTTCAGGCTGACGTTTTTTTACGGCTAAACTTCCTGCAATAGCTAAAACAGGTAACATGACACCAAAGCGACCAACGAGCATTGCGATACCTAATGACAGATTATAAAAAGGTGAATTGACATTGAGTCCCGCAAAAGCGCTACCGTTATTATTAGCAGCAGAAGTAAAAGCATATAACACTTCACTAAAACCATGAGGACCTGGATTTAAAATTGCTTCACGGCCTACATCCGTAAATAAAGCGAGAGCTGTACCTAATAAAACAACGGTAGGGGAAATTAAAATGGCAATGGCGACCCATTTCATCTCCGAAACGCCTATTTTTTTGCCAAGGTATTCAGGTGCACGACCAACCATTAATCCCGCAATAAATACGGCTAATAAGACGTAGAGGATCATGCCGTAAAACCCTGAACCGACTCCGCCAAATACCACTTCTCCCGTTTGCATTAACCACATAGGCACCATGCCACCTAATGCTGTTAATGAATCATGCATTGCATTGACAGCACCACAAGAAGCCGCCGTTGTGACAGCAACAAAAATGGCGCTACCGATTATGCCAAATCGTGTTTCTTTTCCTTCTAAATTCAGTGAACTGTCAGTGCCAGCGAATATAAACTCTGGATTTCCTTGCCATTCAGCCCAAGTAATAACACCAACGGCAACAATGAAAATCAGCGTCATGGCCCAAAGTAAGGTGTAACCTTGGCGCGCTGTTCCGCTTAAGCGACCAAAGGCAAAACACAATGCGGTGGGGATCAGAAAGATAGCAAGTATTTGTAAGAAGTTGCTGAATGAAGTTGGATTTTCATAAGGATGAGCCGAATTTGCCGCAAAATAGCCACCGCCATTCGTGCCTAATAACTTTATTGCTTCTTGAGAGGCTACGGGGCCCATGGGTAACCATTGCTGTTGCCCATCAAGACCTTGACTTAATATTGCAGGATGAAAGTTTTGTATAACGCCTTGACTGACAAATAACAGCGACCAAATAATCGCTAAAGGCAGTAATACATATAATGTAATGCGACCAATATCAACCCAAGCATTTCCTAATGAGGTACAAGAAGATTGAGTTAACGCTCTAATTAAAACAAAAGCGACAGCAATACCTGTTGTAGCAGATAAAAAGTTTTGTACAGCAAGTCCTGTCATTTGACTCAAATAGCTGACGGCAGTTTCACCACTATAAGCTTGCCAGTTAGTATTTGTAATAAAGCTAATGGTAGTATTTAGCGCTAAATCCCAATTCATATTAGGGGCAAATTGCGGATTTAAGGGTAAATAACCTTGGTTAAGCAGTATGATAAATAATAAAATTGCGCCCATTAAATTAAAAATAAGTAGAGCAAGCATATAGTGATACCAACTCATAGACTGAATGGCTTTACCAGCGGGTTTAAAACCACAGCAACGCCAAATGACATGTTCAGTTTGAGTAACCCAATGAGGTAAATCACCTTCAATTAGGCGAGCCAAATAATGCCCGAGCATTTTTCCCATTACAAATAGCGTAATCAGAAAAACAGCAAGATATATCAAAATCATAGTTGCCATTTTTAAAATGCCTCTGCGTGAAATAACACATAAACTAGATAAGCAGTGAGCAAAACAACTAATATCACAGCACCGAATATCAACATCAGAACATTCCTTTTACTATTTAGATTGAGTGAGCGTACTTAAAGGTCTGTAAAGATGTTGATAAAAGAGATATGGGAAGTGTAAAAAAAGTATAAAAATGACTTAATAGATGGTTTATTACCCCTTGATTTGTTGAAATAATGTCACGCCTTTGTTAGATATGAGGGTGAGTTCAAAGAGTATGCTAATTAAATGAGTGGAAATTAGCACTTTCTAGGAGATATTGAATGAATACTCTCTATCTAAAGGCTAAATGGTTTTTATACTTCTTAAGCCTGTTAATGATTTCATCTATCTTTATGGTTAAAGCGATGGCAAATTCTGATAAAGCATACTTAGTTACATTGGCACAAGAGGGAAATTTATCTGAATTAAAACGTCAGATAGAACAAGGTGCAAATATTGAACAACGTGATCTAAAATTACGCACACCCTTAATGGCGGCCACACATGCTAATCAAATTGATGTCGCAAAATATCTGATAGAAAAAGGCGCTGATGTTAATGCCCGTGACGCGATTCATGATTCACCTTATCTTTACTCGGGAGCGAGAGGGCTACAGGAAATTTTAGAATTAACCTTATCACATGGAGCCTCTCTTAAAAGTGTTAATCGTTATGGTGGAACGGCATTAATCCCTGCCTCTGAGCGAGGCCATGTAAAGACTGTAAAAACATTGATTGATGCTGGTGTGGATGTTAATCATATTAATCGTTTAGGTTGGACTGCGCTTATTGAAGCCATTATCTTGGGTGATGGTAGCCAAAAATATGAAGATATTGTGACTTTACTTATTGAAGGTGGAGCTAACGTTAACCTCGCCGATGGCTCTGGCCACACACCATTAACTTTAGCTAAAGATAAAGGCTATACAAACATCGTTAATATACTTGAACAAGCGGGGGCAAAATAATGTCAGATAATGAATTTATACAACAAGCCATATCGCTTGCAATGGATAATGTGAAAGTAGGGGGAAGACCATTTGGAGTGGTCATTGTGAATAATGGTCAAGTGATTGCAAGTGACGTTAATCAAATAATAACGACAAATGATCCCACTGCCCATGCTGAATTATTAGCATTACGGGAAGCCGGCAAAGTATTAGGGCGAACAAAATTAGATGATTGTATTGTTTATGCTAGTGGGCAACCTTGCCCAATGTGTCTTGCCGCAATGCGTATGGCGGGGATCTCTAAAATTTTTTATGCCTATTCTAATGAGGATGCAGAGCCTTACGGACTATCGACAGCCCATATTGCTAAAGTATTAAGAAAGGAACCAGAGCAACAAGAAGGCCTTCAATTTACACAGATAAAAACCGAAGATGAAACACAACCTAGGCTTTATCAGTTTTGGTCGAAACAATCTTAAGAACGTTAACTTTTTATATATCAAAGCCCTAAAAGCGAGAATTTCTTTCGCCTTTAGGGCTTCACATTTTTACTGTCAATTGTAAATCAACAAAATAATTGTTTTTCAGCAGGGGTAATATTTAACTGCAATTGCCAGCTTTTGAGCGTTAATGTTGCCAGCATGGCTAAACCTTCGTAATAAGGGAATGCCCCTTGCAAAGATAACTTTTCTAAATAACGATAAGCCCATGGTAGAAGGTGTTCAGCTAATAGCTCATTTAATTTTTCAGGACGTGTTTCTGCAACCCATGCGACCATCATCACCACTAAACCAAAGTGATCTTCAGGCTCATTTTGAGTTAACGCAATATCAATACCGTTTTCTAGCATCCACTCGCGTAGATCTAATGTGGAATTACCAAACAATACATTTTCATGATCAAGGTAAACAGAGCCCCAAGGTGGAGCAGGAAGTGCGTAAGGGCCAACAAATAAACGCTGATAAGCTTGTGCTAAAGTTTCTTCATTAAATGAGGTTTGTGAAAGTAGCGTTGCAATACGTTGCTTTTCTTCCTCATTGCCATAAGGCCATTCTTCAACCCACTTTTGACTCGACAGCAGTTCGACAATGTCACTTTTTTCAGTGGGTGCATAATAAAACGCTGCACCTAAAATACGGGCGGTAAGAGAAATGTCAGTAATAAGTTGTTGTTCCATAATATTTTTATAATCCGCTTAGATTTATTGTCTTTACTATATGCGATTTTCTATCTAAACATAATGACGAAGATTAAAAAAGAGTGATACCGCATTATAAAAAGAAAACCGCCGTAACAGATAAAAAGTGTGTGCTTTTTACTATTACAA
Organism: Proteus sp. G2300; assembly: GCF_009915965.1. Lineage (NCBI taxonomy): Bacteria > Pseudomonadati > Pseudomonadota > Gammaproteobacteria > Enterobacterales > Morganellaceae > Proteus > Proteus sp. G2300. Next base: position 122,965 of record NZ_JAABNK010000023.1, on the reverse strand, counting down.
CGGTTTAAAGGGTGAGCCTTTAATTAACCAACAACCGCCATGCCGACAGTCATGTGTAAACCATAGAACACACCGCGCCCTATAAATTCACCGACAAACACTAAAATAAAGCCCAACGCTAATAACGCAACTGAAGGGTTATTTTTACGCAGAAGCGGTGCAATCCAGCAACTTAAGCCTAAAGCTAAAGCCACTAATTTTATTCCCATTAAAGTACCATAGTTAGGGACTAAATCGACGGCTTTTTGTACAGAAGTTTGTATAGATCCTAATTCAAAGCCTTGTGATGTTGCCACAATGGCGCTAACGATAATGGCGATAACACTGAGTAATGGCAATGCACTAACACAGTTTAAATTAAAACCTGCAATGCGCATTAAAAGTGCCGCTAAAATAGGGCCACCGATAAAGGCTGTCAGCACAAAATTAAATGTGGTGTAGTTGTTATACCACGTTGGAACGGTATCAATTTGGTATACGCGAGAGATCGCTGTAATAAATAATGCGGCTAATATAATTACCAATGTGACCCATAATTTACCTAATGTAGCTGGCATTTTATTAAGTACAGCCAATAACCAGTAAATACCTCCCAGTGCAAAGAAAATGGAACCGCTGGCAATCTCATTACTTAATGAAGAATGTCCCAAACGAAGCAATGAGTTAAATGCGCGTAATGGCGTTCCCATATGCATCATGGATAATAGAAAACCGATCCCCATTAACGCCCAAAGACCAAACATGCTGTAATGTACTTTTCGGTTCATTTCAGGAGAAAACTTACCCGAAAGGATGGCACATCCCATAATAATAAAGGCGCCCGCAACACTTTGACCGATAACAGTAAAGAACATTAGTGGCCATTCATGCAATCCCACCATCTTACACCTCCTCTGGGTTTGCCAGATGACCGGTGGTATCACCCACAGGACGGCTATTGGCATTTAATTTAAGGACAATATTTGGCTTGGTGTATTTTGCTGAAGGAAGTGGGGCGATTTCAGCTAAATCACCATATTTAGCACGTAACTCTTCAATCGGTGCCATATCTAATGCACGTAGTGGACAAGACTCAACACAAATCGGTTTTTTACCTTCTGCCACACGCTCATAGCAACCATCACACTTGGTCATATGACCTTTGACTTCATCAAATTGCGGTGCACCGTAAGGGCAAGCCATATGACAATAGCGACAACCGATACAAATATCTTCATTAACGACAACAAAGCCATCTTCACGTTTATGCATTGCACCACTCGGACAAACTTTTGCACAAGCAGGATCGTCACAGTGGTTACAGGAAATGGATAAGTAATAAGCAAATACATTTTGTGTATAAACGCCGTCTTGTTCAGTCCAATCACCACCTGCATATTCATAAATACGGCGGAAGTTGACTTCAGGGGATAAATTTTTAAAATCCTTGCACGCCAGTTCACAGGTTTTGCAGCCGGTGCAACGACTTGAATCAATGTAAAAACCATATTGCGTTGACATAACCAGACTCCTTACGCCTTGACGACTTCAACAAGATTACTATGAGAAGGATTACCCTTAGCTAGTGGCGAAGGGCGTTGTGTCGTTAACACGTTAATGCTACCCGCGTGATCAATGCGGTTGCTATCTGGGTTATACCAAGCACCTTCACTTAGACCGACAACACCCGGCAAAATACGAGGCGTGACTTTTGCATTGATCCTAACTTCACCACGATCGTTATAAATACGCACTAAATCACCGTGTTTTATGCCGCGTTTTGATGCATCAACAGGGTTTATCCATATTTCTTGTGGACATGCCGCTTTTAAAACGTCCACATTGCCATAAGTTGAGTGAGTACGTGACTTATAGTGGAAACCGGTCATTTGTAATGGGTATTTTTCCATTGCTGGATCACCATAACTTTCAAAGCCAGCGGAATAAATTGGCAGGGGATCAATGACATCGTCAGATGCGAGTTCCCATGTCGCTTTGATGTCAGCAAGTTGAGATGAATAAATCTCAATTTTACCAGATGGTGTTGTTAATGGATTGTTTTCAGGATCTTCACGGAATTTACGATAAGCAACGTGATGGCCTTCAGGATCACGTTTTTTGAAGATCCCTTGAGCACGGAACTCTTCAAATGTTGGAAGTTCTGGTAAATTTTGACGAGATTGTTCGTAAAGATGGCGTAACCACTCTTCTTGAGTTCGGTTTTCAGTGAATTTTTCACCCACCCCCATACGTTTTGCAATTTCGCTCGTCATTTCATAGATATTACGGCTTTCAAAGCGAGGTTGAATTGCTTGATCAGCAAAAATCACATATGCCATATTACCTGCTGATGCATCCATACAGAAATCCATCTGTTCCGATGCAGTGCAATCAGGGAGCAGTATATCGGCATATTTAGCTGATGCAGTCATATGGTTATCGATCACCACAATCATTTCGCATTTTTTATCGTCTTGCAAAATGTCGTGAGTACGATTGATTTCAGAATGTTGGTTAACTAAACAGTTACCTGCGTAGTTCCAAACCATTTTAATCGGCACATCCAATTTGTCTTTACCACGAACACCATCACGCGTTGCCGTCATTTCGGGGCCACGTAAAATGGCATCCGTCCACATAAACATGGAAATGCTGGTGGTGACAGGGTTTGTTAGCGTAGGCATTCGCACAAAAGGAATACTGTAAGAGCCTTCGCGAGCACCAGTATTACCGCCGTTAATCCCCACATTACCCGTTAAAATAGAGAGCATCGCAATAGCGCGAGAAGCAAGCTCACCATTAGAACGGCGTTGAGGTCCCCAGCCTTGTGTAATATAAGCCGGTTTCGCTGTTGCGATTTCACGTGCTAATTTAACAATACGTGAAGCGGGAATACCTGTAATTTGCGCTGCCCATTCTGGGGTTTTGGGCTGACCATCTGCGCCATCACCTAAAATATAGGCTTTATAGTGACCATTTTTTGGCGCACCTTCTGGCATCGTAGTTTCATCGTAACCAACACAATATTTATCTAAGAAAGGCTTATCAACTAAGTCTTCTTTGATCATGACATAAGCTAACGCATTAACTAATGCGGCATCCGTTCCTGGGCGAATAGGGATCCATTCATCTTCGCGGCCTGCACCTGTATCGGTATAGCGTGGGTCGATGATAATCATTCGTGCATCAGATTTTTCACGCGCTTGTTCAACGTAATAGGTGACACCGCCACCACTCATACGTGTTTCACCAGGATTATTACCGAACATCACGACAAGTTTGGTATTTTCAATATCTGAAGGGCTATTGCCGTCAGCCCAACCACCATAGGTGTAATTTAAGCCAGCCGCAATTTGTGCCGTACTGTAATCACCGTAGTGATTAAGATAACCACCACAACAATTCATTAAACGAGCAATTAATGTTGCTCCTGGTGGCCATGACTTTGTCATGGTGCCACCTAAAGTACCTGTTCCGTAGTTCAGATAAATAGATTCATTACCATAATCTTTTATCAGGCGTTTCATGGTATCTGAAATCGTATCGAAGGCCTCATCCCATGAGATACGTTCAAATTTACCTTCACCACGTTGGCCAACACGTTTCATTGGATAACGTAAACGGTCTGGGTTGTAAACACGGCGACGCATAGAACGACCACGTAAACAGGCTCGGACTTGGTGTAATTCTTCATAGACATCATTGCCAGTGTTGTCAGTTTCTACATATTTAATTTCACCATCAACAACATGCATACGTAGTGGGCAACGGCTACCACAGTTTACGGTGCAGGCGCTCCACACCACTTTTTCGTTGTTCGTTGCTGGCTTTGTTTCTGAGGCAACAGCCTGGTTAAAAGGGAGTGATAATCCCCCCGCGGTTATTGCTAGACCACCCGCTGCACCTGTTTTTACAAAACGACGGCGAGATAAGGGAGTGGAAAGTAACGCCATCTCTTTGATGTTTTTCATACATTACTCACTTGATTATTTATATTTTTAAGAAAAAACAGAAGCTAACAAGCTTATAGAGAAATAATTATTGTTATTATTGTTAAAAAATAAGCACTTTAACGTAGGTAATAAAACCCAACTGTTAATGTGGATACTACGTATTTTCTAAAAGTTGTAGTTGCTTTACATCAAAGAAAAGTGATTTATTACAAGCGTTACCAGTTTTTAGGGTTAACTTAAGTTTTTGTATTATTTAAATTTAATCATTTGATTAATACTGATATATAGTTAAATATATAACGATTAGTGAGATATGATAATGTTACTGATAACAAAGAATAGACCAAGTGATAATATGCTATCTATCAGATTTAACTAGATTATTTTCCAATAAAATTAATTATTGGGTCATTGCTTCCTAAATAAGAATTATTTAACATTATATTAATTTTCTCAGCTAAATAATAAATAAATTGTTTAGCTTTTACGTTGAGCTGACTTCCTTGTCATCATCAAAATAAGACAAGTAACGTATCTTTTTTGTCTTTCAGATCACAAATAAAGCGTTTTTATTCCTATTTTTATTGCCATTTTAGATGAGTTTTTATTTAATCAGATTATTAGCTAAACCGTTTTAGTTTTTTTACATTGCGATTAATTCGTTTATAAACGAAGTTAGACTTACTGAGGCTATGATGAATATTGAGAATATTGCTCGCCAACTAGTGCCTTTGTTAGGAGGTGCTGAAAATATTGCCAGTGCGGCGCATTGTGCTACCCGTTTAAGACTTGTACTTGTTGATGACACTAAAGCTGATAAAGAGGCAATTAATAAATTAGAAGGTGTAAAAGGGTGTTTTAGTAATGCAGGACAAATTCAGGTAATTTTTGGTACTGGCTTAGTTAATAAAGTACATGCTGCCTTTATTGCTGCAGCGGGTATTGGTGAATCAAGTAAATCTGAAGCAGCAAATATTGCCGCCAAAAAGCTCAACCCATTTCAGCGAATAGCTAGACTGCTTTCTAATATCTTTGTACCTATTATTCCTGCCATTGTGGCGTCAGGTTTATTAATGGGGCTACTTGGGTTAATGAAAACTAACCAGTGGGTGAGTCCTGATAATGCACTCTATATCATGTTAGATATGTGTAGCTCTGCGGCATTTATTATTTTGCCTATTTTGATTGGTTTTACTGCGGCAAAAGAGTTTGGCGGAAATCCTTATCTTGGCGCTACATTAGGTGGAATTTTAACGCATCCTGCATTAACTAACGCATGGGGCGTTGCCGCTGGTTTTAACACCATGAACTTCTTTGGGTTAGAGGTGGCAATGATTGGTTATCAAGGTACTGTTTTTCCAGTCTTACTTGCCGTTTGGTTTATGAGTGTGTTGGAAAAACAATTACGTAAAGTTGTTCCTAATGCACTCGATTTAATTATCACGCCATTTTTAACCGTTATTATTTCGGGCTTTGTGGCGTTATTAGTTATAGGGCCTGTTGGTCGTTTTTTAGGTGATGGTATTTCATTACTATTAAGCACCTTAATTACACAAGCGGGTTGGATAGCAGGGCTGATTTTTGGTGGCCTTTATTCTGTGATTGTTATTACGGGTATTCACCACAGTTTTCATGCTGTCGAAGCGGGTTTATTAGGTAACCCAAATATTGGGGTTAATTTTTTATTGCCGATTTGGGCAATGGCAAATATTGCTCAAGGTGGTGCTTGTATTGCTGTTTGGTTTAAAACCAATGATGCAAAAATTAAAGCAATCACAATCCCATCTGGTTTTTCCGCTATGTTAGGTATCACTGAAGCGGCCATTTTCGGGATTAATTTACGTTATGGAAAACCTTTTATTGCAGCGTTAATTGGTGGTGCGGCTGGAGGCGCTTGGGTTGTAGGCTCGCATGTTTATATGACAGCCGTAGGGTTGACTGCTATTCCGGGGATTGCAATCGTGCAAGCAGGTTCAATTATGAACTATATTATTGGCCTTGTGATTGCCTTTGTGACTGCGTTTGTTATCTCTCTTTTACTGAAATACAAAGTGGAGTCTGCATAAATGAACACAAACGAAGGGTTATCTGCGATTTTACAAGCGGTTATGCGTAATAGTACTAAAGCGGTAAAAGATAAATACTATCCACATTGGCATTTAGCACCAGTAACGGGATTATTGAATGATCCCAATGGGTTTTGTTTTGATGGTGAATATTATCATCTGTTTTATCAATGGAATCCTTTGTCTTGTGAGCATAAAAATAAATGTTGGGGTCATTGGCGTTCAAAGGATTTGATTATTTGGCAGCATCAACCTGTTGCTTTACTGCCTGATGAATTTTATGACAAAGATGGCTGTTATTCCGGTAGTGCCGTGATCTACCAAGGGCAATTAACCCTTTGTTATACTGGTAATGTCAAATTTGAGGATGGCTCTCGTACGGCATGGCAATGTTTAGCTGTTGAAAATCAGCAGGGAGGTTTTGATAAGTTAGGGCCTGTATTAGGGCTTCCTGAAGGCTATAGTGGTCATGTCCGTGATCCGAAGATTTGGCAATATAATGATATCTGGTACATGGTATTAGGCGCACAAAACTTAGATAAACAGGGTAAGGTTTTACTCTATCGTGCATCTCACTTATATCAATGGCAATTAGCCGGCGAGTTAGCGGGAAGTTATTTAGGCGGGTTAGCTGATGCGGGTTATATGTGGGAATGCCCAGATCTCTTTGAACTAGATGATCGCTTTATTCTATTAACATGTCCCCAAGGTATAAAAAGAGAGCAACAACGATTTTTAAATTCGCATTCTAGTGCCTATTTAATAGGAGACTTTGATTATTCAACATTGCAATTTCAGCATGGTGATTTAATCGAACTAGATGCAGGTTTTGAATTTTACGCACCACAAACCACATTAGCGAATGGCAGACGTTTATTATTTGGTTGGATGGGAGTTCCTGATGGTGAAGAGATGTACCAACCGACCATTGCTAATGGCTGGATACACCAAATGACTTGCCCTCGCGAATTACATATAAAAGAAGGGATGCTTTATCAACAACCCGTAAAAGAGTTACAGCAACTCAGACAAAAGCCAGCATATTGGCAGGGTATTGCTGATGATGCGCCAGATATCAGCGGATTTTCGTTTGAATTTGAAGTAGAGCTATTTGGCTCTCTTACTATTTATTTTTCTGATACTCTTGCTTTATTCATTGAAAATAATCAAGCCGTGTTAAAACGCCGTAGTGTTAAAAACGGGGAGTGGCAATCACGTTTCTGGTCTGGTGATATAAAACATCTTCAAATATTATGTGATAGCTCTAGTGTAGAGATTTTCTTTAATGGCGGAGCCGGTGTGATGAGTAGCCGTTTTTTCCCTTTAGAAAAACAGACTATCTGTTTCTTGGGAAAAGACACAATAAACCTCACAACTTGGCAATTAAAGAATGCATTACTCAGTTAAATACAATTATATAAACAATAAAACAGTTTAAGTTTAGCGAACGTGACATTAAGTAGAACAATAGTGAAAAAACAAAAACGTATCACGATCACCGATATTGCAAAATTAGCGAGCGTTTCAAAAACAACGGCAAGTTTAGTATTAAATGGTCGTGGTAAAGAGATGCGTGTATCTGATGATACTATCGCGCGTATTACGGCTATTGCTGAACAATATCAGTATCAGCCTAATATTCATGCTCGCTCTTTACGTGATAACCGTAGTTATGCATTAGGGTTGGTTATTCCTGATATTACTAACTATGGCTTTGCTTCTGTGGCGTATGAACTTGAAATATTATGCAGAGAAGCAGGTATTCAATTACTTATTTCTTGTACTGATGAAAATGCTGCTCAAGAAACGCTGGCAATCGAACATCTATTATCACGTCAAATTGATGGTTTGATTGTGGCTTCTTGTTTACAAAGTGATTTTGAATATCAACGTTTAAGTAAACAAATACCTGTTGTGTTATTTGACCGGTATTTTGAAGGAACAACATTACCTTTTGTTGTCACCGATTCAATAACGGCAACACAACAACTTATTGCAGAAATTGCTTCGACAAAAGGTATTGATGAATTTTATTTCCTAGGTGGGCAATCAACGCTTTCACCGACTAAAGATCGTCTTTTGGGTTTCACCCAAGGGCTTTCACAAGCACAAATCAATCTAAAATCAGAGTGGATCATACATGGGCATTATCACCCAAGTTCAGGTTATGAAATGTTTGGCTCTTTGTGTGCATCGCTAGGGCGATCGCCTAAGTTTGTTTTTACTTCTGCTTGTGGCTTATTAGATGGAGTGTTGCGCTATCTAAGTCAAAATAAAATAATGCAAAATGAAGTCTATTTAGCTGGTTTTGATGATCACTATTTGTATGATTCATTATCAATGCCAATAGATACTGTTGCACAAAATAATCCTGAATTAGCATCATATTGTTTCCGACTGGTTATGGGATTAATTAACCAGACAAACTTAGAAGTTCATCAAATTTTTGTTCCAGCAAAAATTCATCAACGACATGAGTAAGACTGAGCAATTTTATGCAATCATCAGTATAGTGTTTATGATACAAGCTGATGATTTTTACTGTTGATGGAGTCAATATTCAATGCGACAAGAGCAGGCTAAACTTATTCACCTTCCTGAGCTTAATCGTCTTGCTTATCTACAAGCTGAGTATTTACATCAAACTTTTTCACGTCATACTCATGAAGGCTTCTGTATTGGTGTAATTGATGATGGCGCACAACAGTTTTATCGTACAGGAAGCGAACATATCGCCCCTAAAGGCGATATTATTATAGTTAATGCTGACGAAGTCCACACCGGCTCCTCTGCGGTAGAATCAGGTTGGGCTTATCAGGCCATTTATCCTACACCGGAATATCTGCAAACATTAACGCGTGATCTACAACAAGAGCAGGGTGCAACACCTTGGTTTCCTGATGCTGTTATTCACGATCCCGGTTTAAGTCAACAACTTTTATTGCTTTTTTCATTACTGAGACAACCCAATAATTATCTTCTAAAAGAGTCTTTATTACTTTCCACAATGGCAATGTTGATTTTGCGTTATAGCAAAACAAGAACTCAAGCAAAGCCATTAAGCGTAATAGGTCAACGATTACAATGGATAAGTGAATAAATGAATGACACACCTGAAAATGAGTTTTCACTTAATACATTGGCTGAAATGGTGAATTTAAGCCCATGGCATTTTTTACGTCAATTTAAAAAAGAGATAGGCATGACTCCTCATGCTTGGCTTATTCAAGCACGGATTCGAAAAGCAAGACAATTACTCTCTTTAGGTCACACACTTACGGATGTGACACAACGTTGTGGTTTTTCTGATCAAAGCCATTTTCATCGTCATTTCAAAAATACCATTGGTGTTACACCAGGCAATTATTTGAAGGGGCTTCAATTGCCTTCTTCTTTGAAATCGCCACTGACTGTAATAAAAAAAACAAAATAGCAATTTTATACAAGCCCATTTATTTTTATTGACTGATAATCATTCCATATAGAATTGATGTCTTAGAAGCGAAGATAGATAAATGGTGAAAAATAATAATGAAAATAGGCAAATAATGCGTGCTTTTGGCCTAGGGGCTTTGCATGTCTTACCTTTATGTCTTGCTGTTATTCCATGGGGAATATTAGCCGGTTCAATGGCTGTTGATGCAGGGTTAACTTTTGCACAAAGTGTCGGAATGTCTGCCATTATTTTTGCGGGGGCGGCACAATTAGTGACATTAGGACTGGTGATTTCTGGTGCCGGTATGTTGACGATTATTGTTTCTGTTTTTTTTATTACTGCTCAACATCTTTTATATGGTTTAACCTTACGTCCTTATGTTGCCCATTTAAAATGGTATCAGCGTATTACCATCGGATTTTTACTGACTGACGAGCTTTTTGCCGTTTCAGCACAACCTAAAGTGAAATTAACACCCGCTTATATGATAGGTGCGGGATTGTGTTTTTATTTAGCGTGGGTGGCAGTCAGTATCGTGGGTATTATTATGGCCAGTCAAGTTTCTGATTTATCTCGTTATCATCTTGATTTCTCTATTGTTGCCACATTATTGGCAATTGTGATCCCATTAATAAAAACATTTAGTACTTTAGTGGGCGTGATCGTCTCTTTTTGCCTCTCAATTGTTTTCAATTGGTTGAATATAGAAGGTGGTGTCGTTATTGGGGGATTAACCGGTATGTTTATCGCGGTTTGTGTTGCGAAAATAAGAGGAGAACAAAAATGACATGGTCGTTATTATTAATTTTGGCACTCGTCATTTTCATGTTGCGTTATTTCTTTCTTGAACCGGCGATCCCCATTAAATTACCGTCAGTGATCAGACAAGCTTTAGGGTATTCTGCACCTTGTTTATTAACCGCTATTTGCGCGCCGATCGTGCTGTTAGAAAAAAGCGAATTTAAAGGTATTATTGACAATCCTTATCTTTGGGGCACCTTATTATGTGTTGGATTAGCGCTTAAAATACGTAATACCTTAGTGGTGGTTTTACTCACATTGGTAGGTTTTTATCTGCTCAATGCCTTTTTAAATTAAATACTCAAGCAATAGTATTTAACGTAATATTTACATTTAAAAATAATCTCTTTTGTATTAATATGTTTCGTTATCTTATCAGCCGTCTTTGAACGGCTGATTCTACCTCTCTTTTCTAGATGACTCTTCATTATTCGACTCGTTTCACCTCTCATTTTTAACGTGTACCAATTGATGTTGTGTTAAAAAAATGTGATCTAAATTGCTTGGATTTGGTTTTACTTCTGTTTTTGGTTTTTTGTTTTGAATACCATCGCAGAATCACAAGCCTGATATCCTTATTCTCGTTATCAATGATACGGAGGCACTTTATATGTTTTCAGAAGAACGGCGACAGGAAATCTACACCATCATCAGGGAACAAAAGAAAGTTAAAGTGGCTCAACTTGCGGAGAAATTCAGCGTGACGCTGGAGACGATTCGCAGTGATTTGAAATACCTTGAAGGAGAAGGGTTGATCAAACGTTGTCATGGTGGCGCCATACTAGGGAAACAAGAAATTAAAAAAATAAGTAAATTCAGTGATAGTTTTGATATTTCATGTTTATTGCACGATTTATTAATCGTTAGAGAACGTAAAGATAGAAAACCAGAAGGGAAAGTCTGTGTGTTAGGATCGTTTGTGGTGGATATTATCGCCAATGTCGAATCTTTTCCGAAAGTTGGTGAATTAGTTAATTCAAAAAGCAATTCGATAGGTCCTGGTGGTAAAGGAACAAATCAGGCGATGGCTGCTAGTTTTTCTGATGCTAAAGTCCATTTAATAACGAAAGTTGGTGAAGATCATTTTAGTAAATACGCTTATAAATATTTACAAGAAAGTGGTATTGATTCTTTCACTATTTTTCAAACAGAAACGGTGCCAACAGGTAGTTCGATTAGTTATTTAGCTGACAAAACACAAAACAATATTACAGCAACTTATTTAGGGGCAAATAATACCTTCTCTCAACAAGAAATTGATATTTCTTTGCCTTATGTAAGTGAAGCAGATGTGTTATTGCTTCAAGGCGAAATTAATATAGAAGCCAATATTAAGGCCGCCTTATTTGCTAAGTCGGTTAATAAAATCGTTATATTGAATGTTGCACCTTATAACGAAAATCTAAAACAACTTTATTTATATCTTGATTTTATTACTTTAAATGCAAACCAAGCATCGCATTGGGCTGATATTGAAATAAACGATATTAATGATGCAAAACAGGCGATCAGTATTATTTCCGGTGACGAAAGTAAGAAAGTGATTATTTATATGGATGAACTTGGTGTGGTTTATTTTGATGGTCGAGCCACATTCCATATTCCACCTATGCCATCATTACGTGTGGATACGATGGCAGCAACAGATGCGTTTAACGGCGCATTTGCTTCAAAGATAGCCGCAGGGGGAACAATGCATGAATGTGTCTTATTTGCTAGTGCTTTCCTCTCTGCCTTCATAGAACAAAAAGGCGTAACAGCAATGCCTGTCCTTTCTCAAGTGCAGGCTCGCCTTAAATCAAGGCTTGAAGATATTCGGCCTCAAATAATCTGCAATGAGAAAAGGTGCGTATAATGAAAAAAACACTTCTGGCATTTACCCTATGCAGTTCCATTTTTACACTTCCGGCTTTTGCTCAATATCCTGAGAAACCGATTACTATCATAGTTCCTTGGGCGGCGGGCGGTAATACTGATACAGTTGCACGATTAGCAGCGAAAGGACTACAAGAAGAATTGGGCGTAACGGTTAATGTCGTCAATAAAACCGGCGGTAGTGGTGTTGTAGGTCATGATGCGATTAAAAATGCAAAACCTGATGGCTATACGCTAGGAATTGCAACGGTTGAAATTACCATGATGCATCACCAAGGTATGACGAACTTAACCTATCAAGATTACACGCCTATCACACGTCTTGCTGTTATCTATGGTGGATTGCAAGTTGGAAAATCATCACCATTTAAAAATGCACAAGAAATTATCGATTACGCCAAAGCAAATCCGGGTAAGTTAAAAGCATCAGGCAGTGGCTTAAATTCAATTTGGCACCTTAATACGATTGGTATGTTGCGTGCGGCAGGGTTACCAGATAATGCTATTCGTTTTATTCCTTCTCAAGGCGCAAGTGCTGCATTACAAGAATTAGCATCAGGAGGTGTCGATATCGTGACTTCTTCATTAGGTGAAGCTGACAGTATGGTAAAAGCCGGTTTAGTGAAACATATGGCTATTATGTCAAACGAAAAATCAACTTTTTACCCTAATGTCCCCTTATTCAAAGAAGCCACACCTTACAATTGGGATCTGCAAGCATGGAATATGTTAGTGGCACCCAAAGGACTCGATAAAGAAGTGCAAGATAAACTCACCGCAGCCATGAAAAAAGTGTATGCATCAGGTGAATTAGCCGAATTTGCAAATAAACAAGGTTTTGAAGTTATCGAATTATACGGCGATGATGCCACTCAATTTATGGCCAATGAAGATAAAAAGTTTGGTGAAATTATAAAGAAATAACTGAGGAAACGGCTGAATAACAGCCGTTTTTATGCTTATGCTAAATCGTCATATTCTATCGCTAATATTTTGTTGCTTTGGTTTATTCCTTATTGTTTATAGCGCGTATTCATTAGGGGATTTTAGTGAATATGGTGCCGCGTTTATGCCTTCTATTATTGGCGGAGGCATGATTATATTTTCATTAATAGATATATTTTCACGTAAACAAGAAAGTGATATTCCATTGGTAACATGGCATGAAATAAAATTTGTCTTCTTAATTATCGGAATTATTCTTTTTTATGTATTCGCATCAGATTATTTAGGTTTTATTTTTACTGGGTTAATTATTACTGCACCATTAATGATGAAATATGCGATCGTAAAACCCATATACAGTTTTATTATTTCAGCTGGTGTGGTGTTAGGTGTGTATTACTTATTTACCGCTGTACTGTTAGTACCGCTACCTTAGCTATTTTCATAAATAGAGAACAACAGTATGGATATATTAATTAACGCACTTGCTTATATTGATTACACAACAGTTCTTGTCGTTATTGGGGCTTGTTTATTTGGTCTATTCGTTGGCGCTATTCCTGGATTAACGTCGACCATGGCTATTGCTTTAATGGTGCCATTTACTTTTTTCCTTGAGCCTATTCCAGCCTTAGCATTAATGATCTCTGTCGGGGCATCATCTATATTTGCCGGTGATATTCCTGGCGCATTATTAAATATTCCAGGTACACCAGCATCAGCAGCTTATACGAATGATGCACATTCTTTAGTAAAACAAGGCAAAACAAATCGTGTATTGGGCATGTCATTAACCAGTTCTGTCATTGGTGGCGTGATTGGAACAATTATATTAGCCTCTACAGCACCTCTATTAGCCGAATTCGCTTTAAAATTTAGTTCTTACGAATATATGTGGTTGTCTTTAATTGGCTTAAGCTGCGCAACTATTGTTTCAGGTTCACATATTAGAAAAAGCTTATTAGCACTGTTCTTTGGTATTGCATTAGCTACTATTGGTTATGATGAATTTACAGGACAAGCCCGTTTTACTTTCGGTGAAGTTTCTTTAATGCAAGGAGTCAGTTTTATTCCAGCCATGATAGGGTTATTCGCCATTTCTGGTGCGATTAAATATTACGTTGAACGTTGGAAAGAAAAGCAAGTTACATTGACGGAAGTGAATACTGAAAATGACTCTTACAATATTTTTAAAGGAGTGGGTTGTATTATTCGGCAGCGTAAAGGCGGTATTTTTCGTAGTGGGATCATCGGGACACTTATTGGTGCTTTACCTGGCGCTGGGGCAGATATTGCAGCTTGGATTTCCTATGCGGTTTCAAAGAAACTATCTAAAAAACCAGAGAAATATGGTCATGGTTCTGAAGAAGGCGTTGTTGATGCATCTGCCAGTAATAATGCCAGTTTAGCAGGAAGTTGGATACCATCTCTAGTCTTTGGTATTCCTGGTGATTCTGCTGCAGCAATTATTATCGGTGTATTGTATATGAAAGATATGCAACCAGGACCAACGTTATTCTTATTTAATCCTGATAAATTATATGCCGTATTTATTATCTTCTTTATTGCCAATCTTATTTTACTGCCCATTGCTTTTATTGTTGTCAATTTACTAAAAAAGATTGTTGCTATCGATAACGCGATTATTTACCCAGCAATTATCCTGTTTAGTATTGTAGGCTCTTATGCAATTACAAATACGATGTCTTCTATTGTGGTGATGTTGGTAATGGGTGTTATTGGTTATTTTCTTCAAGAACGAAAATTTCCAATATCTCCAATTATTCTAGGCATGATATTAGGCCCAATGTTAGAAAAGAATTTGCTCTCATCCTTAATGAAATCTGACGGTGATTTTATTAGTTTTGTCAATAGACCTATTTCAATGGTATTAGCCAGTGTGTTTCTTCTCATTGTTATTATGCAAATGAGAGGTGCATTGAAGTCTAAATAACGTATTTCGTTTTTATACCAAATAAATTAAGTATAAAGATACTTTTTCAGTATCAGGGAAAACTCATCTTAAATAAGTCAAATAACGTTTTTTTAAGATGTCAGAAATCAGCAGATAAATAAAAAATATCGGGTGATCACATGAAAAAAATATTAAATAAGCCAGAAAATTATGTCGATGAAACATTAGCGGGTTTATGCCTTGCTCATAGTGATATTTATCGTCAGCCACAGCCAAGATTGATTACTCGTTCACAAAAAGCGAATAAACCGAAGGTGGGCATTGTAACAGGTGGTGGTTCGGGTCACTTACCTGTATTTACAGGATATGTCGGTGAGGGCTTATTAGATGCAGCTGCTGTAGGCGATGTTTTTGCTTCACCGTCAGCGGATTTAATGACAGATGCCATTCGTGAAGCCAACAGCGGTTTAGGCGTATTACTGCTTTATGGCAATTACGGTGGCGATATCATGAATTTTGATATGGCGACTGAAACGGTAGATTTTGAGGATGATATTCGTTGTACAACCGTATTAGCCACTGATGATGTCGCTTCAGCAAAACCCGAAGAGGCGCATAAACGTCGTGGTGTGGCTGGGATGATTTATGGCTTTAAAATGGCAGGGGCTAAAGCACAGGAAGGTGCATCGCTTGACGAGGTGACTCGTATTGCTAAAAAAACTATGGAAAATACCCGAACAATTGGCTGTGCATTAACATCTTGTACCTTACCTGCAGTAGGACATCCCACCTTTGATATTGGTGAGGATGAAATGGAAATGGGCATGGGAATTCATGGTGAACCGGGAATTTGGCGCGATAAATTACGCAGTGCTGATGATATTGCTCAAGAAATGTTTGAACGTCTGCAAGCGGAATTATCACTCAAAGCCGGTGATAAGGTTTCAGTATTAGTCAATTCATTAGGCGCAACACCACTCGAAGAGCTCTATATTTTATATAACAAAGTTGCACAGTTTGTTGAAAAAACAGGCGCTACAATTATTCATCCATTAATCGGCCGTTATGCCACCTCGATGGAAATGACAGGGGCAAGTTTAACGTTGTGTAAATTAGATGATGAACTTGAAGCCTTAATGAATGCACCTGCTCATTGTGCATTTTGGAGAGTCTAGCGATGAATATCACTATTGATATGCTAAAACAAGGTGTTGAACGCATTGCAACGGCTTGTGAGCAATCTCAGTCAATGCTGTGTGAAGCAGATAGTCTGCTCGGTGATGGGGATTTAGGGATCACCATGCAAAAAGGGTGGCGACAAATTGCAGACGATGCACAAGATTGGCCTGAAGATTTAAGTAAAGTACTTTTTCAATGCAGTAAATCATTACAAAAAGCCTGTGCTTCTTCTTTTGGGACATTGCAAGCAACGGCTTTTATGGCAATGGCGAAATATTGCAAAGAAAATCAGCTACAAGAAATAGCACCCGCCGACATTTCACCACTGTTAACTGTTGCCTATCAAAGCATGATGGCAAGAGGAAAAGGGGAGTTAGGGCAAAAATCAGTACTTGATATTATTTACCAATTATCTGAAGCGCTAAAACCCGCTTTATCTCTGTTTGAATTAAAAACAGTAGCCTTACAGAGTATTGATAATACGCTTAATGAATTTCGTCAAAAACCTAATTTATTAGGTCGAGCGCGTATGTTCCCAGAAAAATCGATGGGTTTAGATGATCCTGGCATGTTGGCAATTAAAGTTATTGTTGAAGCAATCTGATTTAATAAAGGTCTTAATATGAAAAAATTATTTGGCGTTACAGTAGCAATGGTGACTCCATTTGATCCCAATGATCAAGTGGATAGTAAAGCGTTATCCGCATTAACTGACATGTTAGTTACTCAAGGTGTTGATTGTCTCTATCCTTGTGGCACGACAGGAGAGATGTTACGTTTATCAGCATCCGAACGTAAAAGCGTTGCGCAAACCGTTGTCGAAACAGCCAATAAACGCTTACCTGTCTTTATTCATGTTGGCGCAATGACACTAACCGAAACCCTTGAATTAGCGAAACACGCGGTAGAAATTGGTGCTGATGGCATTGGCGTGGTGACGCCACAATTTTTTGGTGCAACAGACAGAGAATTAGAAAACTATTTTGTGACGGTGGCAAACAGTGTGCCGGATAATTTTCCTGTTTATCTGTATAATATTCCACAATGTGCGGCAAATAATATCAAGCCAGAGTTAGCGGCAAAAGTGCAACAACAGTGTAAAAATGTAATTGGGATTAAATACAGTTTTGCTGATAATAATACAACTTTAAGTTACCTTGCTGTAGCTGATAATTTTTCAGTGCTTCATGGTTACGATAAATTATTCCTAGGTTTATTAGATGCAGGTTGTGATGGTACAGTTTCAGGTTGTGCCTGTGTTTTCCCTGAGCCATTTGTGAATATGTACAACGCCTATATTGCAGGTAATCACCAAGAAGCAAAACACTGGCAACAATTTTGTGTGAAATTTAGTGATGCACTTAAATCAGGTGCAAATATGGCAATATTTAAATCGGCACTGACTATGCGTGGCATAGCTGGTGGTCATATGCGTTTACCACAGCTCGACTTACTGCCTGAAGAAAATCAGCAATTAAAAGAGAATTTAGTGCAATTATGTCAAGAGGCGGGGATTACTTTTTCACTTAATTAAAAGAGACTAAGCAAAAAATACTTTCGTTATCTTAATTGAATGGTAATACATTTATATATCTTAAGCAGTATGAAAAAATAATTCATACTGCTTTTTTAATGATTAATAACATCTTTTTATTGTGCTAAAAAACGACCATATTGTGCGATATCGACATTACCACCGCTGATAATAATACCGATTTTCTTACCTTTTAATTTACCACCAAATTGATGAGTAGCCGCTAAACTTAAACAGCCTGTTGGCTCTACAATAATCTTCATACGCTGAGCATAAAATTGCATAGCAGAAATTAATTCTTCATCCGTTGCAGTTAAAATATCATCCACATTGTTACGAATAATCTCAAAAGTATAATTGCCTAAATGTTGCGTTTGCGCACCATCTGCAATTGTTTTTGGGGTATCAATATGGATGATTTCGCCTTTACGTAATGATTGTTGTCCATCATTTCCCGCTAAAGGCTCGACACCATATATTTTACATTGCGGTGAGAGAGCTTTGGTTGATAATAAAGAGCCAGAAAGTAAACCACCACCACCTAATGGAACAAATAGCATATCTAATTCACCAACTTCATCGAACAACTCTTTTGCAACAGTACCTTGCCCTGCAATAATATGGGGATGATCATAAGGTGGAATTAACGTTAATCCTTTTTTTTGTGCCAGTTGTTGGCCAATTTCTTCACGATTTTCTGTATAACGGTTATAGGTGAGCACGTGACCACCATAGCCTTTTGTCGCTTCTATTTTAGCCTTTGGTGCATCCTCAGGCATGATAATTGTTGCAGGAATACCTAATAGCTTTGCCGATAAGGCAATTGCCTGAGCATGATTACCTGATGAGAAAGTTACGACACCATTTTTACGTTGTTGATCATTAAATTGAGATAATGCATTCATCGCACCACGAAACTTAAATGCGCCCATACGCTGAAAGTTTTCACATTTAAAATAAAACTGCGCCCCTGTTAGTTCATTAATAGTACGAGAGGTTAAAACCGGTGTTTTATTAAGATAAGGCTGAATACGTTGATGAGCTTCAGCAACATCTTTATAGGTAGGAATAGGCAATTTATTCATAAGATTGCTCCTTGATCACCACGGCTTCAATTTCAATTTTACTGCCAAAATGGAGCTCTTTTACACCAGCAACGACTCTTGCAGGCCTATGTTCGCCAATCCATGTTGCATATAGCTTATTAACAATAGGCCATTCGTTAATATCTGTCACATAGACTTTAACTTGAACAATATCAGTTTTCTTTGCATTAATTCCGAGAAGACAAGCATTTAAGTTTTCAAGCACTTGTATGATTTGAATTTCAACTGGTTTGTCTGCTAAAGGTTTACCTTGTTTATCTAAAGGCAGTAATCCTGAAACAAACGACATATTATTTGCAGTCACAACATGAGAGTAATGCCCACCGGGTGAAGAGAGGGCTTCAATATTTCGTAGTGTAAGATGTGAGGCCATTTCGTTTTCCCATTTCACTTAAGTTAGATAAAATGTACACTTAACTATACATAATGTCTAATTTTAGATCAATAGTATCATTTATCGCTACAAGTTAAATGCATATTTAGGATAAAAAATGTTATCCTTTGTTTTATTATTTTCTTCTTGAGCTTTTTTTTCAATTATAATTTTAATAGCATCTTTTATTTTAAAAAAATTAACTTTTTGTTCATTTTTTAACAAATCATTGTAGATATTTTCAGCCAAAAAACAGTAAAAATCGTATTTTAAATGACAATCATTAGAAATCCCTAATTTATTTACAGCCTCTACTACGTCAGGAATATCTACTAATTGTTGAATAATAGTGCTTTGAGCCGCACCATTATTTAACTTTATATCTGCTCTATTAGCTATATAAAAAAATATACTTCTTTTACTCTCGTTAGGTATAGCAATATTATAATTTTTACATTGCTTATCTATTTCATGGTGAATTATTGAAGAAGGTAAAACTTCTTTTTCATCCTGACACCATCCAAAAAAAGTTTCATCTGCTTTTGCGTAAGAGTTTCTTAATTCTTTTGCAAATCCCTCTATATCTCCTTTGTTTTTATGTAAAACATCTTGCTTAAGATAAGTATTAAATATTTTATATATTAAGTCTTTACTGATTTTAGAAATATTTACATTTAGATCTATTTCATTTTTTTTGTAATCCATGGGGATCTCTAAACTTGTATTATTAATAGTTTTAATCTTATTTAAAATACTTTCATAATAATTCTCTTTAATGCCAATTTTAATTTTATTAAAAGTATTATCTAAAAAAAAAGAATTATGTAAATAAGGTTTGTTTTTAAAATGTTTTTCAATCTTCATCATAAATACTCCTTCATTCTTAATGCGAAGTTTGACAGAAGAAAAAAACAAGTTCTTTCATAAATAAAACCAATAAACTTAAACAAAAAACCGCGCATAAACCAAAGCGCGGTTACTGTTCTATCCTTATAAATTTAGCTTTTACAATGTAATCGCTGAAGCTTTCCAAATTCTTTGCATATATTCTGTTACTGCACGATCTGCAGAAAAATAGCCCATTTGACAAATAGTTAAAGCTGATTTTCTCAACCAAGCATTTTCATCTTGATAGAGCCGATCCACGCTATCTTGAGTGTCCACATAACTACGGTAATCTGCGAGCACCTGATAATGGTCGCCAAATTCAATAAGGCTATCAAAGATTGATTTATATTTATCAGGATTGTTTTGATTAAAGAAGCCATTGGCGATTTGATTCAGCACAGTATGCAACTCAATATCTTCATCGTAATAGCGACGTGGTGAATAACGCAGCCTTAATTCAGCGACTTCTTGTGCATTATGACCAAAAATAAACATATTTTCAAAACCAACATGTTCACCAATTTCAATATTTGCACCATCCAGAGTTCCGATAGTGAGCGCACCATTTAGCGCAAATTTCATATTCCCTGTACCAGAAGCTTCTGTGCCTGCTAAAGATATTTGCTCAGATAGATCTGCGGCAGGAATAATATGTTGCGCTAAACTCACACCGTAATTAGGAATAAAGATAATTTTTAGTTTATCTTTAATACGCACATCATTATTAATTTTCACAGAAATATCGTTGATAAGATTGATAATTTTCTTCGCATTATAATAAGCAGAAGCCGCTTTACCACCAAAAATAAACACACGAGGAACCCAATTTTGCTCTGGGTTTTGTAAAATACGATTATAACGAGTGATAATGCCTAACACATTGAGCAGTTGACGTTTATATTCATGAATACGTTTTATTTGCACATCAAATAACGCATCAGGATTAATCGTGATATTCAAATCTTGCTGAATAATGTTAGCCAAGTTTTGTTTATTTAATCGTTTTGAATCTTTTAGTTGGTGTAAGAAATTGTTATCTTTTACTAATGGCATTAATTCACCTAATTGCTCTAAATTGGTTCGCCAATAAGTACCAATTTGGTTATCAATGATTTGAGAAAGAGAAGGGTTGGCTAACGCTAGCCAACGACGTGGTGTAATACCATTAGTAATATTGCAGAATTTCTTAGGATAGATCATCGCGAAATCAGCAAATAATGATTGTACCATTAATTGGCTATGGAGCTCAGAAACACCATTGACTTGATGACTAATAATTACCGCAAGCCAAGCCATACGGACATTACGACCATTTTCTTCATCAATAATAGAAATACGGCGTAATAAGTCGTTATCCTCAGCGTGTTGTTCTCTAACGTATTTTAAGAATTTATCATTAATTTGGAAAATGATTTGTAAGTGACGAGGAAGCGAGCGACCAAGCATATCAACAGGCCAAGTCTCTAATGCTTCCCCCATTAATGTATGGTTGGTGTATGAAAATATATGAATGGTTTGTTCCCATGCTTCATCCCAGCTAAATCCGTGATTATCAATAAGCTGGCGCATTAATTCAGGAATAGCAAGAACAGGGTGAGTATCATTAAGATGAATGGCTATAAAATCTTTTAGATTATCAAAGCGTTGATGTAGATGGTAATGGCGTTGCAAAATATCTTGAACAGAGGCACTGACTAAAAAATATTCTTGCTGTAAACGTAACATTTTACCTGATATTGTCGAATCATCTGGATAAAGAATACGAGAGATATTTTCTGAGCGATCTTTTGTTTCTGTCGCCTCTAAGTATTCCCCTTTATTAAATTTACCTAAATTAAACGCACTATTCGCTTTAGCAGACCATAGTCGAATTGTATCTGTTGCCTGCGTGTTATAGCCAGGAACAATAGAATCATAGGGTTGAGCCATCACATTTAAGGTATCAACCCAATAATTATTTTCACCTTCTTGTTGTAAACGCCCACCAAAACCGACTTCAAATAACAGATCATAGCGAGGGAACTCCCAGGGATTCCCTTTTTCAAGCCAGTTATCCGCAACTTCATGTTGTTCACCATTTTCAATTTTCTGACGGAACATGCCGTATTCATAGCGAATACCATAACCTGTCACTGGATAACCTAATGTGGCACAAGAATCAAGAAAACACGCAGCTAAACGACCTAAACCACCATTACCTAAACCAGGATCAGGCTCAAGTTCAATTTGCTTTTCAAGATCAAGCCCTAGTTCTTTTAATGCACCTTTAACTTCGTGATACACTCCTAAAGAGAGCATCGCATTCGTTAAAAAACGGCCCATAAGAAATTCCATCGAAATGTAATAAACCTGTTTTACTTTCGGTGAAAGCTCCGCTTTGGTTGATTTCAACCAACGTTCAACTAAACGGTCTCGTATAGCGTAGGAAGTTGCATTTAACCAATCTGTTGGTGTGGCGTATTTAGGCGAAGTACCAACAATAAACATCAGTTTATAAACAATAGAACGCTTTAACGATTCAACGTCCTTATCTGGTGATGAATAATCAAATTCACATAACTTTTTCATTATAAATCTCTTTTGGTGATCCACAGGTCAAATAGACATCTTGTCTATAAACGGTGATACAGCGCTGCATATGCCTTAGCTGCTGTTTCCCAACTAAAAATAGTTTGGTTCATCGCATCTGTTTGAACTTGTTGCCATTGTTTTGGCATCTCCCACAGGGTAAAGGCACGATTGATAGCAAGGCGCAAATCATCAGGTGTTGCTTCATGGAAAACAAAACCTGTTGCTTGATGATGGGCTAGATTTTCTAATGAACAATCATTCACCGTATCAGCTAATCCACCTGTGTGTCTCACTAAAGGAAGTGCGCCATATTTCAAACCATATAACTGAGTTAATCCACAAGGTTCAAAACGACTAGGCATCATAATCACATCAGCACCCGCGACAATTTGGTGTGAAAAACTTTCGTCATAGCCAATATGAGTAGCAACATGTTGAGGATATTGTTGTTGAGCATGTAAAAATGCGGATTCAAGATGGCTATCACCTGTGCCTAACAACACAAACTGTCCAGCTTGATCAACAATATCGGGTAATACGTCAATCACTAAATCAAGTCCTTTTTGTGATGTTAAACGGCTCACAACAGCAAAAAGAGGGGCATTATTAACAGGTAAACCGCATTTTTTCTGTAATGCTGTTTTATTATCTAGGCGTTTATTGAGGTTGTTTACATCATAGTGACGTATAATTAAGTCATCCGTTGCAGGGGTCCAAATCGCTTCATCTATGCCATTTAATATGCCACTTAATCGTTGTTCATCCGTACGTTGACGCAATAAACCTTCAAGTCCATAACCAAATTCAGGGCGAGTTATCTCTTTGGCATACGTTGGGCTAACCGTCGTAATATGATTTGCATAAAACAAGCCCGCTTTTAAGAATGAAATTTGTCCATAATATTCCAGTCCATTAATTGAAAAGCTGTAATCAGGTAATTCAAGTTGATGCAGATGATAAGGTGAAAACTCGCCTTTATAAGCTAGGTTATGAACTGTAAAAACCGATTTTGCAGAGTAGTGTTTTACAGCCAAATAAGCGCAAGCTAGCCCAGCATGCCAGTCGTGAGCATGAACAATATCAGCATGCCATAAAGGGTCTAATCCTGTGGATAATTCACTGGCAACCCAACCTAATAGGGCAAAACGAAAAACATTATCACTATAAGCATGTTGATATTCATCGTGATAAGGGCTACCTGCTCGTTGATAAAGATGAGGCGCATCAATAAGATAAATATCAACACCTTGATATTGGCCATAAAGTAAAGAAATATTACCTACAAAAGTATCAACATTAGTAACTAATTTAAGATCAGCAATATTATCTTTAATCGCAGGAAAAGCGGGTATAACGACCCGCGCATCTAAGCCTATTTTTTTTTGCGCTAGGGGCAAAGAGCCCATAACGTCCGCTAATCCCCCTGTTTTTAATAGAGGGAATAATTCAGAACAACAATGAAGCACATTCACGAAAATGCCTCCTCATTTTGAGTTTTTTGTTCTGTGTTTTTTTCAGCGGAGTTTTCTTTACGTACCAATTGCTCAAGCATTTCTCTTGTAACGAGTACAATACCTTCTTCAGTGCGATGGAAACGGGCCGCATCATCTTCTGCATCCATACCAATGACGGTCCCTTCTGGGATAGTGCAACTACGGTCAATAATGCAACGTTTTAAATAACAGTGATGATTCACGGTAACATCTGGCAAAATAACGGAATCTTCAATATGGCAGAAAGATTCCACGCGAACTAATGGAAATAAGATTGATGAATAGAGGGTTGAACCATTGATAATACAACCGTCGGCAATCAATGAATTCATCATTTGTCCATGTTCGTCGTGATTATCTTGCACAAATTTTGCAGGTGGTAGTGGCGTCATAAAGGTGCGGATTGGCCAATCTTTGGCATACATATCAAGCTCAGGTGTCACTGAGGCTAAATCAAGGTTAGCAGACCAATATGCTTCAATAGTTCCTACATCACGCCAATAAGGTGGTACTGAAGGATCAGAACTGACACAAGAAAGTTCAAATGGATGAGCTAACACATCGCCACGTTCAGTAATTTTAGGAATAATATCTTGACCAAAGTCATGATGTGAATCAGGATCATGGCTATCTTCTTCTAGTAAATCAAAAAGATAGTCTCTATCAACTACATAAATACCCATACTTGCCAATGAATGATCGGGATCATCTGGAATACACGGTGGGTTAGATGGTTTTTCTAGAAAATTTAGCACTCGACGATTTTCATCGATGTCCATAATACCAAATTGGAATGCATCTTTTTTAGGTACTCGAATACAGGCAACAGTAAATTTTGATTTATTTTCAAAGTGGTCGAGCAATAAACGTGCATAGTTCATTTTATAAATATGATCACCAGCTAAGATCACCACGTATTTAGCTTTGTAGCTACGAAGAATATCAAGGTTTTGATATATCGCATCAGCCGTACCCATATACCAATGATCCGTATTACAACGTTGTTGAGCAGGTAATAAATCAACAAATTCATTCATATCTTCGTTAAAGAACGACCAACCACGTTGAATATGCTGAACTAAGGAGTGCGATTGATATTGAGTTATTACACCAATACGACGAATTCCTGAGTTAAGGCAGTTAGACAGTGTAAAGTCGATAATTCGAAATTTCCCACCAAAGAAAACCGCTGGTTTTGCCCGTTTTGCTGTCAATGCTTTTAAACGCGTACCACGACCTCCCGCTAAAACGAGTGCAATTGCCTCTTTAGGAAGTTGTTGTGCCAACATTAATTTTTGGCCTTGTTCTGTTGTCATCATAGTTATAGCACTCCAATCAAATTACTTAACTCAGGAGGAAATATTGGGTAATTTTTTAGTAGAAGACGGAATATCAAAAACGTTATTTCGCCAAAGAGTGATACTGTTAGGTTGTACTTCACAATGCTGAGACTGTGTTGGGTGACAAAGAGGCCAGCGAGTCGTATCAAGCAAGCAAGACCAAGATCCTTCAGGTAAAGAAAAAACAGCACTGTTTCTTAACGGATTAATCATTAAGATCCATTGTTGCGCTAAAAAAAGTTGTAATGGTGAGGGGGGAAGTTGTTGCCAATCTTCATGGCTCATTGATTGAGCATTTTGATTGAGCCAAATAACGTCTTCGCTATCTTCTTTCCACCATTTAAGCGAACTTAAAGGCGTAATTTGGTGACGTAATTCAATAAGGTGGCGAATGTAATTAGTTAAGTCATAAGGATGTTGAAACCATTTGATCCAACTGACTTTATTATCCTGGCAATAAGCATTGTTATTACCGTATTGCGTATTACCCACTTCATCACCGGCGAGTAAATGAGGAGTTCCTCTAGAAAGCAATAAAGTTGCCAACATATTTCGAATCGCAAGCAATCTGTGTTGACCTATTTTTTCGTTAACAATCAACCCTTCTTCACCAAAATTCACACTGTAATTGGTGTTGTGTCCATCTAGATTTGATTCTCCATTCTCCTCGTTATGTTTGTTCTGATAACTCACCAAATCCCGCAATGTAAAACCATCGTGGCTAGTGATCATATTGATACTAGAATAGGGGGGACGGCCGTTTTTATGGTATAGCTTTGCTGAGCCAGTAATGTTGTCTGCAAATATCGCAATAGACACATCGCGCCATAACCAAAAACGACGAATAACATCGCGATAACTATCATTCCATTCTGTAAATGGCACAGGGAAATGACTAACTTGATAACCATCAGAGCCTAAATCCCAAGGTTCTGCGATAAGTTTAATGCGTGAAAGAAGTGGATCTTGTCGAATAGCCGTTAACAATGGTGATTGCGTATCAAAATAAGGAACGCGACCAAGGCTGGTTGCTAAATCAAAGCGGAAGCCATCAATATGAAATTCGCTAACCCAATAGCGTAGACAATCCATTACCCATTGCACTGTTTCAGGGCGACTTAAATTTAAAGTATTGCCACATCCCGTCCAATTTTGAGCTTTATTTTCGTCGTTTAACCAATAATAACTTTGGTTATCAATACCACGTTGCGAAACAATATAACCTTCAAATTGGTCGCTTAATTCCGCTGTATGGTTAAATACCACATCTAAAATCACTTCAATATTGGCTTTATGTAAGCATCTTACGGCTTCTCGAAATTCATCAATAATATTCCGACCTGAATTGGAATAGTATTGGGTCGATAAAGCAAAGGGGGCTAATACGTTATAACCCCAATAATTTTTTAATCCAATCTTATGGAGATGTGGCTCTGTTAAATGATATTGAACTGGTAATAATTCTAATGCCGTAATGCCGAGCTTTTTTAGGTGTGAAATAAAAGCAGGGTGCCCTAATGCCGCATAAGTGCCTTGTAATTTTTCTGGTATTTCGGGATGTAGTTTTGTCAATCCCTTCACGTGTCCTTCGTAAATAATGGTTTCTGACCACGGTATATTTAAACGCTGATAAGTGCCTTTTTCTTTATAAGAATGGCAAAAACAGCCACTATCATCTGTGATAACTGCTTTAGGTGTAATCGCACTATCATCATGCTCTAATGCATTAAAAACAGGGGAGGTGTAAGGTAATGTATTATCAACAATACCAGTTACCTGTTTTGCATAGGGATCTAATAACAATTGTTGCGGTTGATAGAATAAACCTTGCTCTGGTGCCCAGACGCCTTCAACACGATAACCATAATGCAAACCTGGGCCTGCACCCGGTAAATACCCATGCCAAATAGCCCCCGTTTTGCCGGGTAATGGATAGCGGATCTCTTTGCCTGCTTTATCAAACAAGCAGAGTATGACTTTAGTGGCATTATCACTAAATAGTGTAAAATTTACTCCGTAGCCATCATAATGACTGCCCATAGGAAAAGGGCGACCATAGTCTAAAGACATATTAATCCTTCAATTTTAAATACAATGTCGCAAGTGGTGGTAGCGTCAATGACAATGAGTGAGGTTTACCATTTAATCCTTTTTCGGTTGTCTCAATTTCACCTAAATTTCCCACATTAGTTCCGTTGTAAAATTCAGAGTCACTATTGATTATTTCTTGATATATACCAGCTTTGTTTACACCCACGACATAGTTGTGATGAACGACTGGAGTAAAATTGCTGATAATAATCAATTCATTACCTTGTGTATCTTTTCGGCAAAAAGCAAAAACGGAATTATCATGATCGTCGACAGTAAGCCACTCAAAACCTTCACGCTCAAAATCACATTCATAAAGAGGGCTATTGGTTTGATAAGAAAGATTGAGGTCGCGTACAAAGTGCTGAATACCTTGGTGTGGGCTATTGGGTGTTTCTAGAAGATGCCAATCTAAACTACTGTCATGGTTCCATTCACGCCATTGGGCGAACTCGCATCCCATAAACAGCAATTTTTTCCCAGGATAAGCCCACATAAAACCGAGATAAGCACGTAAATTGGCAAATTTTTGCCAATCATTACCCACCATACGACCAATTAACGATCCTTTGCCATGAACAAATTCATCGTGAGAAAGAGGAAGAATAAAGTTTTCGTTATAGGCATAGAGCACGCCAAAAGTCATCTGATTATGATGAAATTTTCGATAGATAGGATCACGTTGCATATATGCCAACGTGTCATGCATCCATCCCATATTCCATTTGTAGTTAAAACCTAAACCCCCTTCATCTGGCGGTAAGGTAACACCTGGGAAATCAGTAGACTCTTCAGCAATCGTGATGATCCCAGGGCAAGTAGCGCCTAACAATTTATGGGTATAACGAAGAAAATCAATGGCTTCTAAGTTTTCGCGTCCACCGTGTTTATTGGGGATCCATTCACCTTCTTTTCGGCTGTAGTCACGATATAGCATGGAGGCGACAGCATCAAAACGGAAACCATCAAGTGCAAAATGTTCGTGCCAATACAATAAATTACCAGAAAGATAATTTAGTACCTCATTACGACCATAGTTATAAATTAAGGTGTTCCAATCAGGATGGAAGCCTTCACGTCTATCTGCATACTCATAGAGCGACGTGCCATCAAAATTACGTAAACCATAGTCATCTTCAGGGAAATGGCCAGGAACCCAATCTAAAATAACGCTAATTTCAGCCTGATGTGCCGCTTCGATAAAGTCACGGAAATCCATAGGCGACCCAAAGCGACGAGTTGGTGAATATAATCCTAAAGGTTGATATCCCCATGAACCATCAAAAGGATGCTCATTAATAGGCAATAATTCGATATGGGTAAAACCCATTTCTTTCACGTAAGGAATTAACTGTTCAGCTAACTCACGATAGCTTAACCAACTCTGATCGTCTGTATGTCGGCGCCATGAACCTAAATGAACTTCATAAATAGAGATAGGCGCATTACGCTGATTCGCGTGTTGGCGCGATAAAGGCATTGGCTTAACGGATGGTAACGTATTGATAATCGAGGCCGTTTCAGGACGTATTTGTGTTTCAAAAGCGTAAGGATCTGCTTTTAATCGACGTTCGCCATTAGCATCTAAAATTGCGTATTTATAACAATCTCCAAGATGGGCTTGTGGAACAAAAAGCTCCCAAATTCCACTTTCACGACGTAATCGCATAGGAAAACGTCTTTCATCCCAAAATGAGAAATCACCAACGACACTCACACTTTGTGCATTTGGTGCCCATACGGCAAAGGTAATTCCATCAATATCACCTAATTTTGTAGGGTGAGCGCCTAAACACTGATAAGGGCGAGAGTGATGACCTTGTGCTAAGAACCAAATATCCATTTCTTGCAGCAAAATACCGAATTGATAGGGATCATCAACGACACTTTGCGTATTATTTTCCCAAGTAACGTCTAAACAGTAACTAAAACGACGTTTACGTCGAGGAATTACGCCACAAAAAAAACCACTCGGATGTTTAAACTCTAATGTTGCGACTTTTCTGCCATTCTTTCTATCAATAACACTGACTGCAACAGCATCAGGTAAAAACGCACGAACCTCTAAACCTGCCGATGTTTCATGCATACCCAGAAGTGCAAAAGGATCAGAATTATACCCATTTATAAGTTTTTCTATTGCTTTTTTTGTCACAGCTACAGACATTTTATCGTCCTTCGTTGCCAGCGAATAAATTAATAAATTTTATATATAAATATCAGCATAGAACGTTAATTTAAGTTAAACAATAAGTGTTTTTAACAGATTATTTAAAAATATAATAATTATTATGGGTTAATATACTTGTTTTTTAATTTTAATTGATTGATTTAAATTGAGTTTTATGGGTGAGTAGATAAAAGTGGTGAATGATAAATACAGCACAAATAGTGTTTTTACCTAATCAAAAAAAAGAAGAGTAATATTAATTATCTTTAATAAAAAAATAATTAAGCGTTTTTAAAGAGAATACTTTATAGAAATGAAATCATTATTTTTATGAAAAATAAACACTTATTTCATTAGAATAATTAACTTTTCTGTTGTGAGAGCCATTGCTCAAAATCGAGATGTGTTTTTGTTTTTTGTATACTTAATGGCGTTAATACATAGTAATGAACAGGGGCAATTTGGATGGTAGGAAATAAAATCTCTAATGCCTCATGACTTATCTCATTTGATAAAATGGAAATTGGGCCAAATCGAACGCCAATGTCGTTAAGTTTATCAAAAACATCACTTAATTCTTGTGCCAATGTTAATGCATAGAGGGGAAACTCAACGTAAATCTTGTTTGTTAAATATTGTTGAAAAAAAATCCATCTTTTAAAAAGATGGATTAAATAGATCCCAGTGTTGAATAATGACAATGTACATTAATAATCTACTGGTCTTATTAAAAGAAATCAATCAATGCTAATCTTAATTATTAAAAAGTAATATAAAAATACAAAATAGAAGTATTTATTTATTTTTCGTCAGTAAATATCTTTCGAACCTTTATAGTAATTAGTGAAAAAATAAATTGATATATTTATAAAACTATTTGTCAAAAATTCTATTTGGGTGTTTTTTTATTTGTTTTTTTTTGATAAACTGCAGTCGATTTATAATTAATAATTCCAAATAAAATCTTTATTTTCATAGCCATATTACCCAACAAATGTTGGGTATTTTTTTATATTCATCATTTTATAGAAATATCATTGAATAAATTAAATTATTTATATCATTGAAGATTTGTGATTTTAATCACTCTATTTTAATGGTTTTTTTATATAAGATAATTATCTAAGTTTAATATCAAGCCTCAATGGTATAAATAAAGTTTGCTTTATATCTTGGTGCATTGATTGCGCTTTTTATTTAGTATAATTAATACCTTAATATTGTTATTAATTATATAAGGCATCAAGTTTTCTATAGGATTTTAATTTTATTAAAACTATTTTTATATTTAATTAGATTAATACAATCAAAATAAAAGGTGTTTTATGTTTAAAAAAATAGTTATCGGATGCTTATGTTCTTCATGCCTTTTTTTTAGCGTGAATGTTATGGCAACTAATGAGCAGACGATCTCCCTAGGGTATAGTCAAGCTAAGATAGAAGGTATTAAACTCAATGGGGTTAATCTTAATTATCATTATGAACTGAGTAATAATTGGGGGATAGTTGGTTCTTTCACATGGATGAAAGGCGATAAATATTATGCCGAAGAACAAGATAACGATGGATTCACTTCTTCTGCAAAGACAGATGTTAACTACGTTTCGTTATTAGCCGGACCAAGTTATCGTATTAATAATTTTGCAAATTTATATGGATTAGCGGGTATTGCTAAAACTAAATTAAACAATCGAGACTATGGAACTGATGATGGTTATATAGAAAGTAGCTATTACAAATATAAATCAACAGGTATAGCTTGGGGGGCGGGTATACAATTAAATCCTATAAATAACTTAGCTATAAATATTGGGTATGAAGGAACTAAATTTAGCAATAATGAGTTAAATTCCAAAATTCATGGTTTTAATGTTGGTGTTGGTTATCGTTTTTAAAATAGATAACAGAGCGCCAGCAAATTCTTACTATAGCTATCACTTTATTAAATATGCACTGCCTATAACAATTAGTGATTCGGTATGGTTAGGTACGGGGTGCATTATTTTACCTAGCGTAACTATTAGTGATAATTGTGTTATTGGTGCGGGCAATGTAGTAACAAAACCAATTCCAGCTAATTGTGTTGCTGTTGGTAATCCCTGTCGTGTAGTAAGATAAGACAAATCAGTGATAAAGACAAAACCGACACAGAAAGAAGGTTGAAACTTTAATGACTAAAACTCAAGGCTCAATAGCTTATTGAGCCTTATGATTAAGTTACTCTTTAATAAAACTTAAATAGTTAAAGAGTGATTTAAAACCAAACTTACGGTATAGCGCCAAACCATCTGCCGAAGCATCTAAGAAACAACGCTCGACACCTTGCTCACGGCAAAACTCTAAAACATGTTTAATCAAATGAGTAGCATAACCATTGCCTTGATAAGCAACATCTGTCCCAATATCATCAAAACGTGCTAATTTATCATGTAACGTCAGCGTTAATGACGATACGGGCTGGCCTTCAACTAACAGAGCATAATGGAAAATAGTCGCACCATTATCTAATGCTTTTTGGTGATAACGAATATATTCATTAACAATCGTATCATCGCTATCATCTCCCACAGGAAACGCTGTTTTTAACGGATGTGCCCATTGTTCGAGGTTATGATTGGTGAGAATAATATCGCATGGATTATTTCGATAAGAAGGGTAAACTGCTTCTGACAACGTTAAATACATGGCTGTTGTCATACCGTCACCGGTATAACCTGCATTTTTTATAATTTCTTCAAACTCAGGCAATAATGATTCAGGTAAAATCAAAATATGGCCTTTTTTCTGTGAAGAAAAAAGGGTGCTTGCTTGCTGGAACGCGCCTTCTGTTGCACCTTGACGTAAATAAATAAAGTTAAAAATTGGCGCATCCATAGGTGTCATAAAACAATGGGTATGATCACCAATGCGAATATTATTTTCACAAATTTCTGACCAAAAGGCTTTTTCTACTATTTTAAATTCTTTATACAGTTGTGCATCCATAATGGTTCTCTAGCTAAATCGTGATAAGCGATAAGGAGTTAATAGAGGATCCGCTTTTTCGTAAATCAGTGCTTGTGCATAACTAACTTACACAATAAAGGTGACAACGTCACGGTGATATGCATAGTAACAAGATATAATCCTTGGTAAGGAGAGTTTTCTCCAATAATGGGTGTTTCATCTTTAGGCATGAGTTTTTCACCAACAGCAACCAGTTTAATCGTTAGTTTACCTGTTTACGTAAAATTATCATAAAAAGTCGCTTGTGCATGGCATACAATGTGCTCAGGGTGACGTTCATCACTATTATCAATGTAATCTTCAGCCGCAATAATCTCATTTTGAGCAAAGTGACGTAACTCCATTTCTGGCGTTGAGATAGTATAGCGTTTCTACTTTTTTATGCTTAAATGTAAAAAACAGCACAGAATAATGGTTTAGAGAAAAGTAATCTTATTTATCATCTCACTTTTTATGCTAATACATTCAATGATATATTTATAAAAATCATTATTTTTCATAAGTATAGTAGCTATTCTTACTTCTATTTTGACAACATCTAACAGATATAGATCACAAAAAGAATAAAATCCCATAACACAAAACAAACAATAGGGTTTTAGCTCTGATGTTCATCGTTTTTATGGTCTATAAAACCATTATTGTTTTTTATTTTGAATTTTATTACTGTATAAATTTTAATTTCAGCATCATACTATAACGCAAGTTTAAACTAGATTTTCACTCTAAAAACAATCACCAAAATAGACTTATAAACTACTTTTTATTAATAAAAGTAGTTTAATTGACTTATCTTTAAGTTATATGGAGATTATTGTTTTACAAAAAAATTATTATAGATATGATGACTTATATATTCAGTATGTTATTTTTTGAAAAAGGCGTCGTATGTTAGAAAGTTTCGGTATTTCAAATATTTGGACATACCTTTTAGGCGTTATTTTTATTACTTTAGTACCAGGTCCAAATTCGATTTTCGTCCTTACTTCCAGTGCGAAGCATGGTGTAAAAGGGGGGTATAAAGCCGCTCTTGGTGTTTTTACGGGTGATGCATTATTAATTTTTTTGGCATTTTTGGGGGTTGCTTCATTAGTCAAGACTTCACCCGTCTTTTTTATTGTCATTAAATATGCTGGTGCTCTTTATTTAACCTACTTAGGATTAAAAACGTTATATGCAACGTTCCAAAAGAAAAAAGAGACCTCAGAACAAGTATCAGAAGTAACAGTAAAAGCAAAAGAGGGTCTTTATGTTAAGGCGCTATTTTTGAGTATGCTTAACCCTAAAATGATCATTTTTTATGTTTCTTTCTTTATTCAATTTATCGATCCTAAATATGAAAATGCGGGTGTTCCATTTTTTGTGTTAGGTGCAATTTTAGAAACATGTAGCATGATTTATTTATCAATTCTTATTTTTGGCGGAGTGGCTATTACGAATAAAGTAAAACATAACAAACGATTAGCTTCATTATCAAATAGTTGTATAGGTGCTGTGTTCTTACTTTTTGGTGCCAAACTTGCATTAACCGCTTAAAAAATTAACAGCTTAACAAGTAAAAAAGGTTACTTTAAAGTGACCTTTTTTGCTGTATACGCAGTAAAAATAAAAGCAGATACAGTAAAACTCATTGATTTTTTCATAAACCTAAAGTTGCTAATTTGTTTTTTAAATTTAAAGTGATATTTTTCATATTGAACCATAACGTTTAATACTGATGGTGATTGATTAAAATAAATATTAATAAAACCTATAAATTATAGGTAATTATTTAACTTATATTTTTTTATACATTTATATTTTTTATCATGCAATAAATAAGTATTTCTCTGTGAATTTAACAAGTTAAGAATAGTTATTAACTTTATTATTAACGACTTTTGCTTGCGGTATTGATATATAAATAATATTTATTTTATGAGAGCTAAATAACGGGAAAAGCAAGAAATGGAGTGCATAGTATCTCTATATTCACGTTATACTAACTTTAATGTTTCCAGTTTATCTGAGTGAATTTATGTACTTCCAGTATGGTGAAAAAGAAATAAACATCTTAAAGCAACGTGATAAGCGGTTAGCTGCACTCATTGAAAGAATGGGTAACATTAAGCGTCCACTTACCCCTGATTTATTTACAGCATTAGTTAAAAATATTATTGAACAACAAATTTCTGTTTCTGCTGCCATAACGGTACATCAACGGTTATTGAACTTATGCGAAGGCATCTATACTCCAGAACGTATTGCTATATTAACTGAACAAGAAATTCAGCAATGTGGTATGACAATGCGAAAAGCGGGTTACATTATTGGCATTGCAAATTCAGTCATTTCTGGTCAATTAGATTTAAATAAAATCCCCAGCATGCAGGATAAAGAGGTTATTGATACTTTGATTCAGTTAAAAGGCATCGGTATTTGGACTGCTGAAATGTTATTAATTTCATCGCTTAACCGACCAGATATTTTAAGTTGGGGGGATTTGGCCATTCAACGAGGAATAATGCGTCTGTATCATCATAAAACGTTAGATAAAGCGCGCTTTGAGCGCTACCGTAAACGATATTCACCTTATGGTTCTACAGCATCGCTTTATTTATGGGCATTATCTAAAGAGCCTGAGATTATTGCGCAATAAACGGAGTTCTTTATTTATTATGACTGCCGATAATAACCATAATCCCGTATTAAAGGACTGTCATAATGGAAAGTAAGCGTAACCAACTTATTGAGCAAGCCTGTCGTTTTATCGAAAAAAATAACGGTGATGTTTCGCTAGCTCGTATTGCTGAACATGTTATGGCAAGCCCATATCATTTTCATCGTCTCTTTAAATCAATTATGGGTATTACTCCAAAAGATTATGCCAATGCCTATCGCCAAAAATTAATAAAAAAAGCGTTGGCAGAAGATGGCAGTATTACAGAGGCAATTTATCAGTCAGGTTTTAATGCTAATAGCCGTTTTTATGAAAATGCAACCGCAATATTAGGAATGACACCAACGAATTGGCGTAATGGAGGTAAGAATATTGCTATCTTTTTTGCGATTGCGTTGTGTTCTTTAGGTAATATTCTTGTGGCTCAAAGTGAAAAAGGGATTTGCGCTATTATGTTAGGGGATGACGCTGAACAGTTATTGGAAGATTTACAAAAACAATTTCCTCTTGCTGAATTAATTGGTGCAAATAAAGAGTTTGAACAAATAATAGCGCAAGTCATCGGTTTTATTGAATTGCCTAAACAACCTTTATCTTTGCCTCTTGATATTCAAGGCACTGTTTTTCAACAAAAAGTGTGGCAAGCGTTATTAGAAATCCCTTTTGGTAGTACAATGACTTATCAAGAAATTGCCAATAAAATAGGTTCACCTAAAGCCTATCGTGCAGTAGCAAATGCCTGTGCGGCCAATAAGCTTGCCGTAGCGATCCCTTGTCATCGTGTTATTCGTCAAAATGGTGAATTATCAGGTTATCGTTGGGGTATCGAGCGTAAAGCGAAATTACTTCAAACCGAAGCATCAAATAATAAGACAATTGGCAAAAACACATAAAAGATAAATAAGGCGTGATAAGATACTTAGCAAATTATCAATTTATTCGTGAGTAATACGATGTCGTCAATTCCTACAGAAATTACTTTTTTTGAACGTTTAATACCTTCCATTCTTAAAGAAATCAAAGTCATTACTATCAGAGATGAAAGTGAAAGCCATTATAAACCAGGAAGCATTGTTGAATTATTTGCTAATGAACATCGTACTCATTATGGGAAATTGAAAATTATAGCGGTATCGCCTTTACGTTATGAGGATATCAATGAGTATCACGCGCAGCAGGAAGGTATGACACTTCCAGTGTTGAAAGCACTTATCAAAGATATTTATCCAACAACCCAGTCTTTATATCTTATTGAATATGAGTTAGTAAAATAAGAACAAATAAAAAAGGATCACGGTGTGATCCTTTTTGTTTAAACATAATTTTATCTATTTTAAATTAATTTAAGTGCTTGCTTTAGCTGGCTAATCTCTAATTTCCATTGAGTTTGCAAAGCCGGTTTTTGATGGTTAGTTTTACGCGCTAAATCAGCGTTTAATTTCTCTTCTAACTCAATTAACTTCAAGAGTTTTTCATCATCATGTGAGGCTAATGGTGTTGATGAGATATTCTGCAAATTATCTGCCGACTGAGCTTTAGATATTTCCTCAGCTGAAATAAACTGGTAAATCGCTTCAATATCATGATGCTCTGTTAAAACACCATGATGAATATACCAAAACCGATTACAGCTATTTTCAATCAATTCTCTATCATGACTAACCAATAGTACCCCTCCGGGGAATTGACTGATCTGTTCAGCTAATGCTTTTTTACCTTCCATATCAATATGGTTAGTGGGTTCATCTAGCATAAGAAAAGAATACTTAGCCAAACTCAGTCCAACAAACAATAAGCGAGCGCGTTCACCGCCACTTAGCGTGCTTACTTTTTGTCTATGACGTGCATAAACAAAGCCTGCGTTAATCAATGCCATTTTGCGTTGTTCATCTGTTAATGAAGCAAACGGTTTTAATGCATCAGAAAGGGTATCATTATCAATTAATTGCGCAATATTTTGATCGTAATAACCCAGTTCAACGCGAGGATGCAATCTTATTTCACTTTGTTTATGTGTTTTAACTGAACTATGTGACCAGATCATCTTTAGTAGTGATGATTTTCCGCTTCCATTAGCACCGATTATTGCCACTCGATCACCACTTTTAATACGCTGATTTTCGACAGTATATAAAGCTGGGGCATTTTCAGCAGGAATAACCGACAATTGGTTTAATTCACAAAGTTTATCCGCGCGTAATAACGTTCCTGAGAACTGTAATACCCATTGATTTCCTGCAGTGATTCCGGCTTGTTCATCTTTTAAACGAACAATATGTTTTTCCATCTGTTTCGCTTTACGAGATAAATTCTCGTTGTCATAAACGTGCCCCCATATGGCGAGTTGTTTCGCACTTTGGGTAATTCTATCTATCTCTTTTTGTTGAGCATCATGACGATGTTGCGCACTGATATCTTGTTCTTCTTGTGCAACTCTAGCTTGAGAGCAGGGCAAACGAAAAATAGATAGCGACTTATCACGAATGATCCATGTACAATTCGTCACGTTGTCTAATAACGTATTATCATGCGAAACCAAGATAAAACTGCCACGCCACTGTTGAAGAAATGCTTCCAACCATAAAATAGTCGGTAAATCGAGATGGTTACTCGGCTCATCAAGCAATAATAGATCAGGCTTAATAATTAAGGCTCTCGCTAATAATAAACGCGTATGTTGGCCACCACTTAATTGTGAAACGCGTAGATCTTTTTCATTAAACGTAAAACCCATTTCACTGAATAGCAACTCTGCGCGCCAGCCTTCAGATAATCGGTATTCTTCAGGAAGTTTATGAAGTATAGCATCCATTAATGTCATTGACTGTAGCGCTTGTGGCAGGTGCTGTTCTATATAGGCCATTACAATATGATTAGCAATAGAAATAACACCCTCAGTTGGTGTTAATTGGTGTGATAAAAGTTTTAATAATGTACTTTTGCCACAACCGTTATGGCCAATTAAACCAATTTTTTCACCTTTGATTAGGGCTAAAGAAATATCATTTAGTAATAAACCGAGGTTATTATGAAAAGATAGATTTTGTGTAGATAATAATGTGCTCATAGCTTACTCATATTTTAGGCGTAATAACGCCCTGGGGTAATATCTCGCGATAACCCTGTAAGCTGAGGAGAGGTCGTAGTTAACGTCGCTCAGGCAGGTTAACGCAGTAAAATACTGTGAAAGCCTGAGCTATGGCGATTACCAAAGAAGTGTGAGTATTCAATAAGATCACACAAAAGCATAATTAGCCTCCTTTTCTAAGTTTAAATGTTAATCGGTGAGCTGATTCTATCAAGATAGATTTCTTATATGCAATCTAATAACAAAGGTAATACGTGTTATTTCGTGTGAAAAACTATAATTTTGAAACTTTTTAAGGCGTTTAAGTTTATTGATCTTATTATCAATTTTTAAATACACAATATTTCTATCAATAACGGCACTTTTTTGATTGGTATTCAGTTGGACTATTTCATCTAAAGTCCATTTAAATTGATTGTTTTATATCAGGTATGGTGTTTAGCTTATGCAAATAGCATTGTTATCGTTATTGAGCAGTTATCGCTTAACAGCATGATGCTTTTACACTCTAAATCATAGAATTTCATCATTTTATCGTAATTTTTCGCAGATAAGAACTATCAACCTACATTGGGAGTTTTTATCATGATATATTGCTACTTATTCGCTATAGCTGTCCTATAAAAGGTTAGAAAATGAGTAAATTAAGAGTCGCTATTATTTTTGGTGGAAAATCCACAGAACATCAAGTTTCATTACAATCAGCAAAAAATATTATTAATGAATTAGATCGAACGAAATTCGACCTTTGCTTAATCGGTATTAATGAACAAGGCCAGTGGCATGAATATTCAGAAGCTGACTATCTACTCAATAGCGATAATCCTAAAACTATCTCATTAAGCAAACCATTAAGAGCGGTTGCTATTATTCCAGGTAGTGTAAAAAATCAATTTATTTCTTTAGAAGACGGTCAGGCACTGCCTCAAATTGATGTTGTATTTCCGATTGTTCATGGCGCTTATGGTGAAGATGGTACATTACAAGGTTTGTTACACATGATTGATATGCCGTATGTCGGCCCTAATATCATGAGCTCTGCCGCTTGTATGGATAAAGACATTACTAAACGCCTTCTTGATGGTGCTGGATTAGCGGTTGCACCTTTTATTACAATTATGGCGCACCAAATTAATGATATTTCTTACAATGAAATGGTTCGTCAATTAGGACTTCCTTTATTTATTAAGCCTGCAAATCTAGGTTCTTCTGTAGGAATAAGCAAAGTTAATAATGAAGAAGAATTTAATATGGCATTAGCAATGGCGTTTGAATACGACCTTAAAGTGATCGTTGAAAGTGCTATTGTAGGGCGTGAAATAGAGTGTGCCGTTTTAGGTAACGAAAATCCTGAGGTTAGTCCTTGCGGTGAGATCGTATTAAACGATGCCTTTTATGCCTATAACACAAAATATATTGATGACGATGGTGCAAAAGTCGTAGTTCCAGCCGTCATGAATGAAGACACTAGTTTACATATTCGCCAAGTAGCATTAAAAGCATACCGTGTTCTTAACTGCTTAGGTATGGCTCGTGTTGATGTATTCTTAACACAAGATAACCGCGTTGTGATTAATGAAATAAATACATTACCAGGATTTACCAATATCAGCATGTATCCAAAATTATGGCAAAGCGCAGGTTTAGGCTATCAGTCATTAATTACTAAACTAATTGAATTGGCACTGGATCATCATAAAAAAACGGCTATTTTGAAAACAAAGTGTGAACTTTAATTAAACTGAAAGCACGCTAAATTAAAATGTTTAGCGTGCTTTTTAGCTTTAGTAAATTGATTTTATTAAGTGTATTTTCGTGAGCCAGTTACACAAAAAATAACATCAATAGAACTAACAACATCAATAAATTGACAGATCCACGAAAAAATACCGTCGCTAAACCTAACCCAAAGAATATCGGTAATCATTGAACTGTTCTACCATTACAATCCTACCTTGAGAAAGGGAATAAGCGCCTTGTTCGCGCCAATTAATCACACCACCAATAATGCACCGTAAAAACAGATTAATTTGAAACATTTTTTCATCAGTCGAAATATCCTCAATGAGCAATAGGATTATGAACTTCTTTAACAAACATATATATGTATTAATTATCGTAATCGTTCTAATTAATCATTACCGTATAATTAAAGTAGGATACCATATCTATTTTGCTTAATGTTTCTATAAATAGTATTAATTGTTAAAAAAAAGAAATATTGAGTTATCATTTTTGAAAGTTTGTATTAAATGAGTATTTTCTACAAAAAAAATATCAGTATAATTACTCAAGAACAATATGAAACTTAGTTTTGATTATCTTAAATAGAGTGGTTTTACGTTATCTTCACGTAATTGTTATATAAGAAACATTGCTAAAATGATAAGGCTTTGACTTTATTTTTATCTTTTAGATTAAAAAATTAAAGGAACAGCATAAATATCTTTATCTATGTTTTTAATCAAAAAATGGACGATGTGATGAAAAAACTTATCCTATTAAGTGCAATATCTGGTGGTATACTATTTTGGTCTATTCATTTACAAGCTGATAACATTGATTGCCGAAATGCAGCAACACAAACTGAAATAAATCAATGTGTCTATCGAGATTTTCAACAAAAAGATGAAGAGCTTAATCGTATTTATCAACAATATTACACTAAGTTAGATGGAACTCGAAAAGAACAATTAAAACAAGCTCAGCTAGTATGGGTAAATTTTAGAGATCTCTCTTGCCAGTATGAAGCTGATTATTATCAAGGTGGTAGTTTAGCACCAATGGTATATAGCAGTTGTCTAAAAGATAAAACAAAAGAAAGAATTAGTGATCTTAAAAACTACATTGCTTTATATTAAATAAAATATTAAGTCATTCAAAGAATAAAAAATCAAAAAGGACTCTTTTTATAAAAGTCAAATGAGTCCAATGAGTATGTAAATATTTTATGAGTGATATGAATGTAAATTTTGTATTATTTTGAAACATAAAATGCCTTGACTAATCATTGTCACAAAGTAGTCTGATGCCCAAGTAATAAGTCAAAAAAAGAAGCGAATACAATGAATAATATATTTAAACTTGGGCTAGGATTACTTTTTGCATCATTACCTTTTACTTCAAT
The DNA here is from genome assembly GCF_009915965.1 of Proteus sp. G2300. Lineage (NCBI taxonomy): Bacteria > Pseudomonadati > Pseudomonadota > Gammaproteobacteria > Enterobacterales > Morganellaceae > Proteus > Proteus sp. G2300. The sequence goes on along the minus strand of NZ_JAABNK010000023.1, from coordinate 81,370 downwards.
ATCAGCTGATATTAAACTGGAATATGGAATAAATCTTATCGATTTTAATGGTGACGGTATTCCCGATGTTGTGGTTAAATCTCAACGATCACTAAATGACTCTCCGTCTATTGATATGGTAACCGTTTATATCAAAGGTAGTGATCAAAAGGTGTATATTGTCCCATCCATATATGCAAATGCCTTAAGCCTTTATAACAATAAGATTACAGGCACCGATATCACTATCTCTGATTTTAAGTTCATTGAAAAAAAGGATAAGGTTGTGTTATTAAGTGCAGAAAAAGTAGGAAATAATTTACAAAAGCCTACACCTATTCGTTTTTCTAGCTATGAAATATCAGAAAAGAAAAAAAAGGATGAAATTCAGTTCAAATGGCAATTTAATCGTTATTGTGTCACTGAATTATCTTATCTTAGCGTTGAAGATGCATATTCTGATACTTGCATAAATAGAATAATTAATGAATAAATCTACAGATCATTAACAAATACATCATATTATGATGATTTTATTTTTTGTTTTATAAAACAATGAATTGTAAAAATATAAAGAAGATTCCTTTCTTTATATGCATTGAGTACTTGTATCATTTCTTGTTCCTTGTTATTAATCTATTGTTAGGATATTTCTTAATTAAAATGATATTAATCGTGCTGTTCTTATCGGGGGCTGTTTAAGAGGGAGATATGAAGGAAATTATTACAGGTTTACTTCTAGCCTCAATATCACTATTTACTGTATCTTGCTCTCAAGAAGATACACATAAAGTAAAGGTGGCAATTAATACAGGGCCTGATCAAGTGATTTGGGATGAAGTGATTCGTTTAGCAAAATTAACAGAAGGGCTAGACGTTGAAGTTGTCGCGTTTAATGATTATGAGCTTCCTAATAAGGCATTAAACAGCAAAGAAGTTGATGCGAATGCGTTTCAATCCATTCCTTACCTTCAAGCACAAATGAAAGAATATAATTATAAATTTCATATCGCGAGTAAAACATATATTTTTCCTTTAGCTGCATATTCTAAAAAAATTAGCGATATAAATGAATTAAGCTCAGGATCGCTTGTTGCGATTTCAAATGAAGTTAGTATGAAAGGGCGAGCGCTTTTATTACTAGCAGAAAACCATCTTATTACCCTCAATGAAAATGTTGGCTTTACCCCAACACTTGATGACATTATCTATAACCCCAAAGAAATTAAGTTCATTGAAGTTGATACACCCAAGCTCACTGAAGCATTAAATGATCCAATGGTGACAATGGCAATTATTAATAATAATTTTTCGTCTCAAATTGGGTTAATTGCAACTCGTGATGGATTAATTCTAGAAAATAAAAACTCGCCTTATGCTAATGTTATCGTAACCCGCGAAGATAACAAAAATGATGAAAATATAAAGAAGCTGATTTCAGTGCTTCACTCACGACAAATCGAGTTGAAGTTTAAAGAAATGTATAAAGGTGATGCAGTAAGAGCATGGTAATGACTTAACTAAAAGATAGAGAGAATCCTTTTTATCTTTTAGTTCCTATTTTTTTCTATCTACCTCTTCTTTTTACCTACAATAATTTGCTCTTATTTGGACTTTTTTGTCTAAATATTACTCAATTCTACTCGTTTCATTATTAACTCTTTTTTTTATTCCTAATTTCGCTATTTTTATATAACTGCGAGTTTTTATACTTTATAAAACATTCTAACAACATGAATTTTTTTCAGTATGATAACTCATCCTCCATTACACAGAAGAAATAAAAAAATGGCTGACGCTCAACTAAAAAAACAATATATCGGTGAACACAAACTTTCGCCTGAAACACTGATGATGAGTTATGGGTATGATCCATTACTTTCTGAAGGTTCAGTAAAACCTCCCATATTTTTAACATCCACTTTTATTTTTAAGAGTGCCGAAGAAGGCAAAGCTTTCTTTGATACCGTTAGTGGAAGAAAGCCTTTACCTGAAGGTGAAAAAGCAGGTTTAGTGTATTCTCGTTTTAATCAGCCTAATAGCGAAATTGTTGAAGATAGACTCGCTGTTTATGAAAATACACAATCTTGTGTATTATTCTCTTCAGGCATGTCAGCAATCACTACAACATTGATGGCCTTAACTCAGCCTGGCGATGTCATTTTACATTCTCAGCCTCTTTATGGTGGAACAGAGACATTAATTGCAAAAACGCTCGCTAAATTTGGTATTCAAGCTACGCCATTTACCGACGGCTTAAATCTTTCGTTGATCCAAGGACAAGCCGATAATGCTAGTCAAAAAGGACGAGTTGCTGTTATTTTTGCAGAAACGCCTGCTAACCCAACTAATTCATTGGTTGATATTAGCGCATTAAAAATTGTTGCCGAGACACTAGAAAAGAAACAGGGCTATCGTCCCATTATTGTTTGTGACAACACCTTATTAGGCCCTATTTATCAACACCCAATTGAGCAAGGAGCTGATATTTCCGTTTACTCTTTGACTAAATATGTGGGGGGGCATTCGGACTTAGTTGCCGGTGCTGCAATGGGCTCTCGTGAACTGATTAATCAAATCCGATTACTACGAGGTGCAATAGGAACACAACTTGATCCTCATTCTTGTTGGATGCTTGGACGCTCTTTAGAAACACTACAAATTAGAATGGAGAAAGCGAACCAGAACGCTTTATTAGTTGCAGAGTTTCTGCGTGATCATGAAAAAGTACAAGCTATTCACTATTTGCCTTTCGCAGATACAAATTCTCTTGAAGGTCAAGTGTTTGCAAAACAATGTACAGGCGCGGGTTCAACATTTTCATTTGATATTGTAGGTGGAGAGAGTGAAGCTTTCCGTTTTCTTAATGCGATGAAAATTTTTAAACTTGCAGTTAGTCTGGGAGGAACAGAATCTTTAGCCTGTCATCCTGGCTCAACAACTCATTCTGGCGTACCGATAGCATTACGGCATAATATTGGTATTCAAAACACTACAATTCGTTTATCTATTGGTATAGAAAATCCGCAAGATTTAATTACTGATTTATCTCAAGCATTAGCGAGTGTTTAATTAGACAATTTAATCCGTTTATATTGAAAAAACACCAGATAACAACCGAGTACCTGGTGTTTTTATTTTCATTTCCTCTGTTTTTGGATCTTAATCTATTCATCTTTAGTTAAACGACAAATATTCTCTACTTCAACTTCATCTAAAATAAAACAGATAATATTGTATTTATTGTTCTATTTATATCTCCCTACAAACTATGAAAAAAAGACACCTTCTAGGTGTCTTTTAGTCTGTGGGTTTTACGGAAATTAGAGTGCAATGACTCTTTTTTTACTGACATTCATTCCTTGTATCATGCAATACCAAGCTAATGCAGAAACGGCCATTAAAATCGCAAACAAAGAAATAGGAGGGAATGAGGTCAGAATAAAACCACTGGCTAATGGATTAAGAGCAGCGCCTAACCAACCTAATGACTGAGCAGAAAAATAGCTTGCTTTCATTCCTAACGGTGCAATGTTATCAATCATCATATACTCACCAGGTGCATAAATTAATTCACCTAAGGTAAATACAGCGATAGCTAATGCCCAAAAGATTAAATTGTTACCCGCAAACATAAAACCGAGTAAGCCCATCATAAAAAATAGCGTACCAAGCGTCATTAATTTACGTAGTCTTTCGGCTGTAACATGCTTACCTACAATATATTGTAAAGAAACGACAATAGCTGCGTTTACAGGTAATACAACTGCAATAACGGACTCTGCCAATTTCGCATCGTAGACGACTAAGATATATTGCGAGATACATGATGCAAAAGAACCAAATGTTAATGTACCGAAAAAAGTTGAGAGCACAAACCAACTCAATGCTCTATCTTTCAGCATTATTTTCGGGTCCCATTTCACACTATTTTCTTCAGCAGTATTTATTGCTTTAGAACGCTGAACGAATAACTGGATCATAAAAAGTGGAACGCTGGCAGAAATGGCAGCAAGCCAGAAGGGTAATTGTGTTCCATACATTAATAATAACGTGCCAATAGGTGGGCCGACCGTCCACCCCATATTGATAAAGGTATAGTTTAGAGAGAATATTTTAGGTTTCGCTGAAACCGATAAAGTTTCAGAAAAATAGGCTTTTAACACGGTTGAAAACACTAAATAGGAGCAGTTAATCACCGAGAAAAAGATAACCACTAAAACCGTACTATGAACCATAGGTATTGCAGCAAAGCCAAAGATAAACGTTATAATAGATAGCAACATATAACGTTTTTTCTCAAATTTATCCGCAAGCATCCCAAAGCCAAGGCTGAAAAAAATACCCGTTGTTAATGCAATCGACATGGCAATACCAATATCATCAACAGGTAATTGATATTCTCGTGATAAATAGATCGCCATAAACGGTAATGTTGCACCTCTGCCTATAGTAAGAAGAAGTGATGAAAATAGCAGTGCGGTTGTGGATCGTGTTTTTTGTGAGAACATATTATCTTTATTCTAATTATTTGTATTTTTCTGGATACGTTATAACTTGTGTGATTCTTTACGGGTGAAAAAAGAATAAATTCGTACTGTATATTAATACATGACTTAGTAATTACTGTATAGATTAAAATTAGAGAAAAAGCTCTTTTTATCTTGTCTTTTTTCTTGCTGACCTTGTAGTAAGATTTAATTATCCCATTTTTGATAATAGTGTTTATCAAATTCCTCTCTATCACCATATTGTTATTTTTTCTAAACTGAACCTATTATTGTTTTATTTACTGCATTAAATCGAGGTCGTTATGTCTGTTATTCATCTTGAATTTGAAAAACCTATTGTTGAATTAGACGAAAAAATAGATGCATTGCTTACTTTTAAGCAATCTCAAGATGAACCCACAGGTATTAATTTAGATGAAGAGATCGTTCGTTTAAGGCAAAAAAGTCTTTCGCTGACAAAATCTATTTTTACTGGTTTAGGGGCTTGAGAAATTGTGTAACTTGCTCGTCATCCCATACGCCCATATACCCTTGACTATATTAAAGCGATTTTTACTGACTTTCAGGAGTTAGCAGGTGATAGAGCTTACGCCGATGATAAAGCGATTGTTGGGGTTTGGCGCGATTAAATGAAATGCCAGTCATGGTGATTGGCATGGTATGCATGTCGTTGTTGATAATTTAGCTCATAGTGAAGAATATACCGCAAAAACACTGGGCAATATGCTATATCAACAATTTACCCAGTTACTAAACTAAATCTCACATTGTGACAACGTCACATTAAAGGTCTGCTTTTATAGAAAAGAGTGATCATAATATCATGATCACCCTTGCTAATTTATATTAAAGGTATTTTGTTATTTAACCGCTTTTTTGTGTATCTTGATAGAAAAACACAGATAGGTTTTCAACGCATTAATTATAAAAACAGTAAAAACCAGGCGTAATTAATAACGATCAAAACCTAAAAATATCAGCAAAAATAAATACCAATATCTTAGGCTTTTCAAATCAACGGCTACGATTTAATAACATTAAGCAAAGGAAATAGCTACCGCCTAAAATAGCGACTAAAGTGCCTGCTGCGATTTGTGCGGGGTAAATAAATATTTGTCCAAGCCAATCAGCCCAAACCATTAAAGTTCCACCAATTAATCCTGAAACCATTAATTGCGATTTAATTTTTTGAGCACCCAGCAAGGCCGCCATATGAGGAGCCACTAAGCCAATAAAAGCAATAGGACCTACCGTTGAAGTCACTAAAGCACATAATAGCGAGACAATAATTAATAATATAATACTTGCGCGCTCCGTATGTAATCCGCGAGCTGAGGCAAAACTTCGACTAATTGATATTAATGCTAGCCAACGTGTTAATAAAAAGACACATCCCACAATCAATGTAATTGCGAATGCAAAATAGAGAGCCTGTTCACTGTTAACGCGATAAGTCGAGCCAGATAACCACAGTAAGATTTTATAACTACTTAATGAGCCTTTGGCTAAGAAAAATTGAATAAAGGCTTCTAAGCTCGCGGTTAATGCAATTCCCGTTAATATTAAACTGGCTGGCGCATATTGGTGCTTTTTTCCTAAGATTAATAGAATAATCATCACAACACAGCTACCTAATAATGCAATTCCCCACTGTGATGTTTGTAAGGTGCTCCCTAAAATTAAGCTCGAAAAAACTAACGAAAAAGTCGCACCTGATGAAACCCCTAAAATATCCGGACTGGCTAATGGATTGTAAATTAAACGTTGTAAAATAACGCCAGCAATAGCTAATGCAATACCTGCAAATAACGCAACTAATAAACGAGGAGAGCGTAATGCCCATTGATAAACAGAAGGTATTTCCCAAAACCACTGATGCTCATTAATATGAATAAAAAGTGTAAGGGCTAACCCGAGCATTAATAATACAAATATTCCTATCACGGTATACTTTGATACTGTTTTAGTCTGAGAATAAAGAGAAATAGACAGCTGATCTTGAGCTCGCATCCTCTTTTGACTAAACCAAATTAATGCAGGAGCACCAATAGCGGCGGCTGTCACACCACTTGGAATAACTGTATTGAGCCACTGACCAATCCATATTGCCAAGCTATCTGTAATCAGTAATAAACATATTCCCATTAAGCCACTGGCAATAAGCTCTTGACGAGCAGTTCTTGCGCCTAATGTTCTGACAATATTAGGTGCAAGTAATCCTATAAAACTAATAACACCAACAACGGTAATCGACACTGAAACTAACCAAGTGCTTAATATAATAAAAAATACAAATGTAGGTAAAACAGGCAATCCCCGAGCCATTGCACCTTCATGACCTAAACGCAATAAAGTGAGAATACGAGGAGCAAACATAAAAATAAGTAAAACAGGTGTAATTCGAGGTAATAACCAAAAAAACATCTCCCAACCATCTTGAGCAAGATCTCCAGCACCCCACATAAAGATATTCTGGGCGAATTGAGCATTTAACGTCACTAATGCGGTTGCAATCGCACCTAATAAGATATTCACCACCATACCGGAAACAACAAGGGGTAAGCCGGTCATATTGCGAATACCTGCAATAATAATTACCAGAAAGAAGGCGAATAAAGCTCCCATTGTCGCAGCGAATGCGCTGTGATCAGCAACCCAATCTGTAAACCAGATATTCACAATAACTAAAGCTAACCAAGCGCCTGATGAAGTCCCTAACGTTAAAGGTGATGTCAGGTTATTTTGCGTTAATTGTTGCATTAAACTGCCGACAACACCGAAAATTCCCCCAATAAGCAGTGTCATTGCTAAACGTGGTAATTGAGCATGAATAAAAAAAACATCGGCAAATAGGGTCTTCGTGTCTAAATGCCCCAGTAAATACCATTGGCGAGATAATGAAAGAGAATTATCAATTTGTAAACTGGTAATACTTAGTAAGATGATTGCCAAAAAATAGAAAGAAAATTGCTTAATGTTCATTATTTGGTGCCATATCTAATAAGCTTTCTGTAATAGCTTCTGCCATTAACATTAACGATGTCACTCCGCCATAGTTCCATACAGGTTTCACGGAATGAAAATGCCCATTCTGTACAAATGGCATGGCTTGCCATAACACGGATTTTTGCAGTTTGCTTTCATCGGGGAATGGCAACATATAAAGGACGTAGCCTTGTTTAATATGTTGCAATACATTCATTCTTCGCTGATCAATTCCCCAAGGTTGAGGAGGTAATGATATGGCAGAATTTAGGCCTAACTTATTGACTACATAATCAGTTGTTGAATTTTCGGTGTATAAAAAAACAGAGGTTAATGTAGAAAAACGGATCACCTCCACTTCAGGCAACGTAATAAATGCCCGCTGTAATTTACACTTTAATTGCACAAAAATGCTGTCCATCTCAGCCAGTTTTTGTTGTGCAAGTGCTGTTTTTCCCAAAAGAGAGGCTAGAGTATTAAAATGTGCCAAAGCAACTTCAGCAGCATTATCTTGGCGAGAAAAGTTAGGCAAATACATGACAGGGGCAATAGTTTTTAATACAGGCAATAAATCTTGTTGTGAACTTGACGCCAAAATAAGATCAGGCTTTAACGATGCCATTTTTTCTAAATTAGGCTCTGCCCGCATACCCACTTCTTCAATCGAATTCGGAGCAACAGGGTGAGCGACCCATTGGTTATACCCAGCAATTTCAGTTGCACCAATAGGAATAACATCAAGTGTTAATACTTGTTCCAGTAAATCCCAATCCAAAACAATAATACGTTGCGGTATTTTATTATTATTTTGTGTAGCATTAACGATGGGCGTAATAAATAAAATAGGCAGACAAAAAAACAGTGATTTAATTATTTTTTGTAATATTACACGCATACCACTGCCACCTTATGTTGTTGTGAATCTTTATTATCAGGATGCTCAATCAGCTTAATGGGTGTTTCATAAAGTGCAGAAAGCCGTTCATCATCAAAAAGTAATGAAGCTTCACCTTCAAATGCAATTTTCCCTTTTTTAAGCGCGATAATATGAGTGGCATAACGTAAGGCAAGGTTAAGATCATGCAAAATAACGATAATACCAACATGTTGAGTTTGATTTAATTCACTCAATAATTCCATTAGTTGATATTGATGATGTATATCTAAAGCGGAAGTAGGTTCATCTAAAATTAAAATAGGTGATTGTTGAGCCAGTAACATTGCAACCCAAGCACGTTGACGTTCACCTCCAGATAAATCATCAGCGAGTGTGTCTGCAAAGGGAAGTACCCCCGCTTTTTCCATTGCCATTGTGATTATTTCATCATCTTTTCTATTCCAACGGCCCAATGTTCCACGCCAAGGGAAACGACCTAATCGCACTAATTCTTTTACTGTTAATCCCGCAGAAGCTGGCAGTTTTTGCGGAAGAAAAGCTATTTTTTTAGCTCGTTCACGTGATTTATAGTGTGAGATATTGCACTTATTCAGTGTGATAGTTCCACTATCTGGCGCTTGCTGACCAGATAATAAACTAACTAAAGTCGATTTACCTGATCCATTATGGCCAAGCACGATAGTTAATCCAGAATCTGAAATACGTAGTGAGGAAATTGATAAAATGGTACGCCCACCGCGAACCATTTGAATATTTGAGAGTTCAAACATGGTCACTCATTTATAAAATAATATTCCTCCATTTATTGTACGATTAGCAATAAATGAAGGAATAAGAAAAAAATTACCAACGATATTTAGCATTCAATAAAACAGAGCGAGATTGGCCGTAATAACAGTAATAATCACAACCAGAGAGATATTCTTTATCAAGAATATTGTTGATATTTAACTGTAATTGCCACTGTTTATTGAAGTTATAGATTGCAGCCATATCCCATAATGTTGCACTTGGTACTGTTAAATCACTGCTCTTCGGATTATCTTTAGATTTACCTAAATAACGCACACCTGTCCCTAAGATTAAATCTTGAGTCCCATTAACTGGAATAGTGTAACTGCCCCAAGCAGATGCGGTATGTTTAGGAATTAAGCCTGCTTGTTGTTTACCTTTATTACCTGTGTCATCGGTTTGCATATCGGTATAGGTATAATTGGCTTTTAACGCTAAACGTTCCGTTAATTGCATTTCACTTGTGAACTCCACGCCTTTAGATGTCACTTTACCGGTTTGTGTTGAAACAAAAGTCGTTGGGTTTGCAACAAGTGCATTCTTCTGTGTGATATCAAACCAAGCAATATTGAAGTAACCATCCATAAAATCAGGTGTGTACTTTATCCCTGCTTCAATTTGATCACCTTTTAACGGTTTATATAGATCGTTAGTCGCAGGGTCGATGGTGCTCATCACTTCAAAAGATTCGGAATAACTCACATAAGGAGACAGGCCATTATCTGCGAGATACATTAATCCTGTATTGAGACTGAATTCACTATCAGTACGTGATTTGTCCTCATTTTTTGCTTGTGCTTTATTTTCTGTTTTTACCCAATCTTGACGTACGCCCGCGACTGCAACCCAGCGATCGTCAAATTTAGTTTGATACTGTGAGTAAAGGCTATATTGTGTTTTGTCGATGGTACGATTGACATTATTAGCAGGATCAAGAGGGGTATATTTACCGTAAACAGGGTGCCACGGATTAATCGTACCAAAGTTGTAATTATCTTGCTCATCACCTTTGGTTTGGTGATATTGTAATTCAGCCCCTGCTAATAGCGTATGCTCGAAATTATCTGTATCCCATTCACCGACAACATTATTATCAAAAGAAATACTTTGATTTTTACCATCACGGAAAACAACACCACGATTCAGTTCTGTTGTAGCAATATCTGAATTAGGGAATGCATAGACACTACGCAATAATAGATCGTTATAACCATAATTTAGACGTTGAGAAAAACGCCAAACATCATTGATATTGCTTTCTAACAAATAACCCGCCGAAATTTGTGTACGTTTATATTTATCGTAACCTGGTTCGCCTAAATTCGTTGAAGGTTTAATTTTACCAAAAGGAGATGAAATTAATGTCCCCGCGGCAGGGAAGAAAGGATTGGTAGGTGTACCATCATCATGCAAATAGGTTGCCATAAAGGTCAGTGCTGTATTGTCAGTTAGATTAATTGCAACACTTGGCGCAAGGTAAATACGCTTACTATCTGTGTGAAATAATTCTCCGTCTGATTTTTTCATTAACCCAACAAGGCGGTAGCGCACACGTTTATCATCAGTGGCACTTGAAACATCAAAACCTAACCCACGTTGGTCATTATTTCCGACTTCAAGAAATACTTCATTTTGAGGCTTAAAGCTGGGTTTCTTTTGTACAACGTTAACCGCGCCACCTGGTGTCGATTCACCGAATAATACGGCCGAAGCGCCTTTTACCACTTCAATTTGTTCAAAACCATAAGGTTCAAGTAGCCATGTATAATAGCCATCACGAAAGAGACGACTATTATCTAAATATGTTGCCGCTTCAAAACCACGTACACGAAGCCAGTCAGTATCGTTATCAGCACCAAAGGGCTGAGAAACAACACCTGAAGTATAACGTAAGGCTTCATCGAGTTTTTGAGGAGCATGAGTTTCGAGATCTTTTTGGGAAATGACAGAAACAGATTTAGGTGTTTCTTGCAAAAGAGTATTTACTTTTAGAGCTTGAGCGCTAACCACAAGCTTCTCAACTTGCTCTGTTTTTGCTGTTTCTTCCGCAAAAGCCGGTGTTGCTGCAATAAAAGGAAGGGAGGCAGAACAAAATAATGCCACTGGTTTTAATTTAAATGCACAAAAATCAATCACAATAGGTCACCGAATAATAATCATTACTATTATCACTATTATTCATACAATCGATACTAAGGTAAATTAATTTATACAAAAATGTCTATAAATAATAATTTTTTGGGTTAATTAACTGATTGTATTCATCCAAACAAGGCGACCACCAACAGAAGTGCTACGATGTAGTGCATTATAGCTTAAACATAAAGTCCACATTTCTGCTACTTATTGTGAATAATTGCTCTGTTCATCACAAAATATAGCATCATTATTTTTTAATAATTTGGAGTTTCCCTGCGTTTAATTGCATACCACTTTGCTATTCCCACCAGATTTAGATAAAGAAACACAGATTGAGTTATTGGAAAAATACTTAAATAGAGAAGAAATATAAAAATGATGGTATTTCTTTATCTTTTAATCAAAATAAAGTATTCCTTATTTTTAAACACAAAGTTATCTATGAATTTATTAAAGATGATAAAAATATGAATGATATTGAAATTTACAAATAAGATTAATCATAAAATAGGGAATAAAATACAGTAAAAAGGCTCGATATATAGTTATCAAGCCTTTGATTATTTATCACTTTACCTATGTTATGAAATTAAAGCATCACACCTTTTTTCGCGAGGAACTCATCATAAGTTCCTTGGAAATTAGTCACTTTTTCAGGTGTAATTTCAATAATGCGGTTTGCTAATGAGCTAACGAACTCACGATCATGAGAAACAAAAATCAAAGTACCTTGATAGAGTTCTAATGCCATATTCAGTGATTCAATAGATTCCATATCCAAGTGGTTGGTTGGTTCATCCATGATCAGAATATTTGGTTTTTGCATCATCAGCTTACCAAATAACATTCTGCCTTTTTCACCACCTGATAAAACTTGAACTGATTTTTTCAAGTCATCTTGAGAGAACAGTAAACGACCTAATACGCTACGTACAGATTGCTCGTCGTCTTCTGGTTTCATCCATAAGCTCATCCAATCAAATACGGTCATATCTACTTCAAAATCAGTTGCATGATCTTGTGCATAATAACCAATATTTGAGTTTTCAGACCATTTTAAACGGCCTGTATCTGGTGTTAATTCACCGACTAATGTTTTAATCATCGTCGATTTACCCACACCGTTATTACCTAGAATGGCAACTTTTTCGCCCACTTCAAGCATCATATTGACGTCTTTAAATAGTGGGGCATTATCATCATAGCCTTTAGAGATATTTTCCACTTCAAGTGCATTACGGAATAATTTTTTATCTTGTTCAAAGCGGATGAATGGGTTTTGGCGGCTTGACGCTTTAACTTCAGCTAATTGAATCTTTTCAATTTGCTTAGCGCGAGAGGTTGCTTGACGTGATTTAGATGCATTAGCGCTGAAGCGACTTACGAAAGATTGTAATTCACTAATCTGTGCTTTTTTCTTCGCATTATCCGCTAATAAACGTTCACGCGCTTGGGTTGCAGCAAACATATATTCATCATAGTTACCCGGATGAACGGCTAATGCGCCATAGTCAAGGTCAGCCATGTGCGTACAGACCATATTTAAGAAGTGACGATCATGGGAAATAATGATCATGGTACTGTTACGTTCATTTAGCGTTTGTTCAAGCCAACGAATAGTATCAATATCCAAGTTATTCGTCGGTTCATCCAGTAACAAAATATCAGGATCAGCGAATAGAGCTTGTGCTAATAACACACGTAATTTCCAACCCGGTGCGACTTCGCTCATCGGGCCATTATGTTGTTCTAATGGAATGCCTACATTTAATAATAATTCGCCAGCACGAGATTCAACGGTATAACCGTCCATTTCGCCGAATTTTACTTCCAGATCGGCAACTCGTAAGCCGTCTTCTTCACTCATTTCTGGTAAGTTATAGATGCGTTCGCGCTCTTGTTTAACTTCCCAAAGTTCAGTGTGACCCATAATCACGGTATCAAGTACTGTATATTCTTCATAAGCAAATTGGTCTTGTTTTAATTTGCCAAGGCGCTCATTAGGATCAAGAAATACGTTACCGCTACTTGGTACTAAATCGCCACCTAAAATTTTCATAAAGGTTGATTTACCGCTACCGTTAGCCCCGATTAAACCATAGCGATTTCCGCCACCGAATTTGACAGAAATGTTTTCAAACAGTGGCTTTGAGCCAAACTGCATAGTGATATTATTGCTGATTAACAAGACGAATACTCATTATTAGTGAATGACAAAAGGTAATGGGGCCGCATTATGCCACAAATTCCCCCCATTAAGACAGTAAAGTGACAAATGACTATTGAGGAAATTTCATTGTAAGCAGAAAACGCATCATAATGTGAGCTGTTGACCATAATAAAAGCAAGAAAAAAGAGATAACACATAGGTTATCTCTTAAGGTAATTGTATGGGTATTAATATCTATGATTTAGTTGGCACTAAACCCGGTTCAACCACCGCATAAACTTGATCGTCTAGCAGATCAGCATCCATAAGTTGAGTCACTAAACGTGCGACATCACGACGATTAACTAAGCCGTGAGTCTCTTCATATTGATAAAGCTGAGCTTTACCCGTTTCTTCACCATTCAGTAATCCGCCAGGTCTTACTATCGCATAATCAAAACGGCTAGTTTGCAGCCATACTTCAGCTAATGATTTTTCTCTAACGGCTTGACCAAAAGTTGCTTTTGCTCTGTCAGATAAGGCAACCCAACTATCGCCACAACCTAAAGAAGAAACCATGAGCATCCGTTGAAAACCCATTCTTTCTGCAGTATCAATCACTGTTCTATGCGCAAGATAATCATTTTCACCGCCCATTGTGGAAATAATGTCTGCTTCTTTTCCCGCTAGTGTTAAAACAGCTTCAACCGCTTTAACGTCAATCGCATCACCGATGACGGTTTTAATTCCTTTCTTTTCTAAACGCTTCGCAGCTTCTTGGTGACGAACTAAAGCCACAATAGGGCGTTGTTGTGCTACACCAATATCAGCAATATGTGCACCAACACCTTTGCCACCAGCGCCAAAAATAATCCAAGTTTTCACGCGTGATTATTCCTCATTTAATTGTTGTGCTAATTGACGGAAGGCTGATAATTGCTCTGGCAATAATTGACGATGTTCGTCTCTGCCAAGGAAAACCTTAAACATAGCAACGCCTTGTTGATTGAAAAATAAGATAGAGGCGGTATCCATCCCCATAAACTTACGTTCAATCATCGCAATAGATTGGCAATTTTCGGCTTTAATATGGCCTGTCATTCCTTTTTTGCCCCGTAAGTTAAAATAGCCATGACGATGAAAACCACTTGGCAATTCACCGCTAAACTCTAAGATAACATCTTGAGTATGCACAAGCGTGGTGACATTACCCCATTTCATCACACTATCCCATACAGTATCGAATTTCTCGCCACGTATTAATGAGCGTAATGGCAAATGTCTCACAACCTCCAACAATGTGGTATTAAATTGTGTTGCAATAGTTTCCAATGTTCCATCAGGCTCAGTCATTAAAAATTGTTGTAACTCTGTATTCATGATGTTGTTTCCATCTTCTAATTAATATTCAGGGTAATAAAATTAACGAGGCGTATTTAACTGCAAAATTAATTGCTGTAAGGATGTCAGCAAGTTACTTGCCCAAAATCGACCTTCATTAGTCAATTTCATACAAAGAAAATCGTCTTCAACAAGACCTGCTTGATACCATTGATTTAATAAAGGAGAGAGTAGCGTCGCTTGTGGGCTTAACTTGGCCAGATCAACACGGCCACACTCAATGCCAGCTTGTAACTCATGACGCCAACGAAAACCACTATCGGTTGCACGACTCATCATCATTAAGGGTTTTTGGCTATCTGTAATTTTTTGATAATAATTGTCTAGTGATCGCTCAATCATCCATGAATAACCATTCACTGTGCCACCAGCACCTGAGCCAAAAGCTAGGCAATCTGCCCCTTGTTTGATTAATAAGTTGTAAAGATTGCGCTCGCGGGTTGTTCTTGCCCAATGGCTATTACTGATCTGACGCCAGCCCACATTTTCCATAAAATCACAACCTTGAAGATAAAGATCACGCCTTTGTATTGGCGAAGGCACAGTAATTCGTTGATTTTCAACCGCTTTACCTAATGGTGTATTAGGCAATAAATTCAATGCATAGAGATCAACACCATCTAAACCAATATCATGAGCAATAGTGAGATCTTCTTGCCAGTTCGTCGCATCTTGCCCAGGTAATCCAAATAATAAATCACACACCACCGCAGCACGATCGCGTAAACAAAGCCCTTTCATAAATTTGGCAGCTTCTTCACCCGTTGAGGTTCTCGCCATTCGTTTACGAATTTTGCTGTTAAAGGTTTGAATACCAATAGAAAAACGGTTTGCGCCTGCATCTAAACAAGCATCGATACGGTTATCATCAAAATTTAAAACTCGACCTTCAAGAGTGATTTCGCAGTCAGGAGCCAAAGGAAGTGATTGCCTCAAATGCGTGATCACACGATAAAGATCTTTGGCCGATAATGCAGAAGGGGTTCCCCCACCAAAATAAACTGCATGAATTGGTGCTGATTGATAAAGTAAACTATCTGATTCAGCCGATATCTCACGCAGTAATGCATCGGTATAGCGCGAACAGGCTTCTTCATGATAGTTATTTTGATAAAACCCACAAAAGGTGCAATGTGTTGCACAAAAAGGGATATGAATATACAACAAACGTTTACAGGCTGGCGTTTTACTTTCTAATAAGGCTTGCCATGTGGATTGCTGCTCTTCTTTTGCGATAGGCACAGAACCACGCCATGGCATGGTGGCGTGTCTATCACGGAAAGGGCTATCACCTTCTAAAGCGAAATGAGCAGTAAGATCAATTTCAGCAGAAGGGGGGATAATATGTGTTACGACTGACTCTTTCATTATTAAATCATTCCTACTTATTATTCAGCATTATTATCTTTTAGTGGATCAGTGGGATAAAATTGTTGATGCAATAACTCTACGGCATCCACAATACGAGGCCCCATTCCCAAAATAAGGGATTGATCAATTTCGATAATGCGTTGATTTTTCCATGCTTGAGTCATCGACACTCCAGGTACAGAAGCTAATCCCTCAGATGCTCTTATTGTGCCCGTTTGATTTTTCTGACTTTGTGTCGTGATAACAATTAACTCTGGATCAGCGGCAATAATGGCCTCTGCGCTATAGATACGATAATTCTCGTGTGTTGCGATATTCTCACCGCCAGCTAATTGAAGGATCGCATCTGCGACACTGGTTTTCCCTGCAACTTGAGGAATTCCACCTCCCGGTGAAAGAAAGAACATCACTTTTACTTTCTGTTTAATTTGATTATTTTTAGCGTTAATAATGGCTAAACGGGATTGTAATGAATCAATTAATGCATCGCCTTGTGTCTGCTTATCCAGAGAAACGGCTAACGTGCGGATGTTTTGAAGCATTAACTCAAAGGTTGCTGGCGTTCTTGGTAAAGAAATCACTTTAACGTTATGTTGTGCAAGCTGACGTAAGACCATTTTAGGCTCAGCATCATCCCATGTTACAAAAGTAGAAGGGCGTAGAGATAAAATGCCTTCAACACTTAACTGTTTCCAATACCCAATATGAGGCAATACCTGTGTTTGTTCGGGGTAAGAAGTGGTTTCATCAACACCAACAACCTTATTGCCAGCATCCATGGCATAAATTAATTCCACAATAGCTCCCCCCGCAATAACCCAACGGTCATTTTTTATATTCTCTTTTGCCGTTAAGCTAAAAGGCAGCAATAATAAACTGAGAATCATTAATATTTTGTTCATCGTTAAAATGCCCATGTCAGACCAACTGCAGCATTAATACCCGTAGCAGGAATAGATTCATGAGCTGTTTGATAACGCTTATTTAAAATATTATTTAAATCAAAGTTAATACGATATTGATCGTTATGGCCAAACTCACTACTAAGTGAAAGGTTTACCGTTGCCCAACCAGCGTAATGTTGTTTGTTTTCAGGATTCCGATGATCTTTCGCTTGCGTTGCAGATCGCAAATATAAATCTGACATTAAATTCATATTATTGAGTAATAAGAGATGTTTAGCTCCAATACGCGTCGTGACTGTAGGTTCTCCTGTATCCCATGTTTTTAGGGTTGGAGTAATAAATTGACGGCGCATCACATTGGCAGAAACATAAGGTGTAATTGACCAACCTTGATATTGTGCCATTACCTCCATGCCATATGTCTTTGCTCGGTCAATATTGTCATAATAGAAGTAATCTGCTCGGCCTGTTTTGCTATTCCCTTCACAAATACGTTCTCCTGCACAAGCGACTGAGGTGATATAATCTTTTGCTTCAGAATAATAAATGGCGCTATCAATATACCAATTATTACCTTTATAACGCGCACCAAACTCCACATTATTAGAGTGTTCAGCCTCTAGGTCACGATTACCATAAGTCACCGCACCACCCGCCGTAGTGTTCATAAATTGCTGAACTAATGTAGGGAATACATAACCTTGTGCAAATGCAAGACGCAGCTCAGTATCTTTAAATCCGGAATAACGTAGATTGGATGAAATAATAAAAGCATTATCTCTGACGGATGTAGAAGACAACGCCTTATAGTTTGTGCCTGTTTTATTATGGTGAACAGTTTCATCACCACTTTGTAATTCTGATTTCAACCAATATTGTCTGGCACCCATTGCCCATGACCAATCATCTGCTATTTTCCAATCATTTTGAGCAAAAATAGAGATATTGGTTTGTTTACTGCGGTTATGTAATAGAGATTGCTTTTCATAATTTACAGCTGGTGGAAATCCTGTTGTACTATTTGAAGATGTTTGGCCAACAGAGGTTTGTTTTACTTTATCTTGTTGATATTGTGCGCCTAAAATTAGTTCATTATTTGCAGGTAATGTAAAGTTTGCCTGCATAGTCATTCCATAAGTATTCTGTGTATCCTCCGACTGTGTTCGGTTTTTAACAGTTAAATTACCAATCCTTGGGCTACCTGTTGGCGTAACGACACCAACGCGGTTTTCAAATTTTCGTTCAATTTGCTGTGTATAAGCATCTATATGAAGCTTTTTAAAATAATCAGCATCAATATCATAATCATAAAATAAGCCGATTTTTTCACGCTCAAGCTTAGGAACTTTAACGCTAAATTCTTGGTATTTTCCTTCATCCGCATAATAAGATTGTGTGGATAAATCATAGCGATCAAGCGAAAGTCCAAATTTGTGTTTATCAATTTTATAGCCTAGCCATGCACCTTGACCGTTATTTCTAAAATGTGTATTAGGTAAACGTCCATCAGGGGTGTCTCTGTCACCATGATCGGCATAACTCCCATTAAAGCGGTATTCAAAATCGCCTATTGTGCCTGAAATTAATGCAGACTCTCGCCATCCCATCGTCGCTGAGTCATAAACAACTTTAATACTGCCACCAAAAGGCTTATCGCCACCTTTTTGGGTGATTAAATTCACCACACCACCAATAGCTTGTGAACCATAAAGTACGGAATAGGGGCCTTTAACCACTTCAATACGCTCTAGTGCCGATTCATCGATTAAAATACCTGCACCAAAATTTTGACCACCTCGTTGATAGGTAACTTCTTGCCCATCAACCAATAAAAGTACGCGTGATGAAGCCTCACCACGGATGCGAATTTGTTTACGGCCGGCGAGGCTATTATCCGTCACTTCAACACCAGGAATATCACGCAATTGATCCGCAATAGAAGAAGCCGTTGATTGACTTAATGACTCTTTATCAATAACTTGAATAGTTGCAGGGCTATTCCATAAAGAGGAAGCGCTACGTGTTGTAGTGACAACCAGCGTTTCTTCTTTAGGTGATACGGTATTAGCAATGGCATATTGAGAGAGTGAGAGTGTTAGAGCAGATAATACGAAGCAAGATTTAAATTGAATACACATAGTTACAGACCTTAATGAGATCAATAATGATTATCATTTGCTTTATAATTTAACTTTTAGTATTCAGCAACCTAAAAATAGCAAATAGAATACATCTTTGATTTAGATCAAAGTAAAAATATGATTTCATGCACATTAGGTGCCTAAATAAACAAAAATGGCATAAAAAGAAGGGTTTTAAGCCCACTTAGTGCTGTTATTTTAGGTTGGGCATTATTAGGGCTACAATTAACTGGCTTACACATTATCGGTATGATTTTGATATTCGTGAGTATTTGGATTAATCAACAGTCAGAAAAACGAGCAAGAGCAAAGCTTTAATCACTTAGTTAGAATTATTGTGTTATTTTAACCCTCTTAACCATGCAATAGTTAATACAGAATAATCAAGAGAGAGTTGTTATGCCTATATGGGTTGATGCTGACGCATGTCCTAAAGTCATCAAAGAAGTGTTATATCGAGCAGCAGACAGAGAAAAAATGATCATCACTTTTGTTGCTAACCAACGATTAAGCGTACCTGCATCGCCTTTTTTACGCACATTACAAGTTTCTGCTGGATTTGATGTTGCGGATAACGAAATTGTCCGCCGTACCAATAAAGATGACTTAGTGATCACTGCCGATATTCCATTAGCGGCTGAAGTGATTGAAAAGGGTGCGGTTGCGCTAAATCCTAGAGGTGAACGATATACTGAAGCAACTATTCGTGAACGCTTAAATATACGTGATTTTATGGATACGATGAGAGCCAGTGGTATTCAAACGGGGGGACCTGCAAGCCTAAACCAACGCGATCGCCAGCTTTTTGCTAATGAATTAGACAAGTGGCTATTACAGCAAAAAAGACGTACTTAACTTCACGAATTATCATCTCTTTAAATAGAAAAACGAGCATTTTAATCATTGCCCGTTTTTCTTTTTTTAAGATAAACGCTAAGTTATTTCTTTTTTTATAATGACATTAAACATAACGTTTTTTGCCTAGCATACTTGGTTTCTTTCCTTTAAAAACATGAGGGCCATCCATCGTTAATTTAAGCTCATCACCAATACGTGTTAACCAAGGAGTGGCTTCACTGCCTGCTCTTGATGTCACACCAGAAGGTTTTAACGTAATACTGTCTTGATCGATTTCAATAATACCAATGACATAGGTGTAAATCATATTATTGAAAAAGCCTTTTTTGTATTCACAAGAGCACTCAACGATTTGATTACCATATTCCATGCGCATTGTCGGTTTTAATGATGCAACAGAAACACAACCATTACTAATAGCAGAATAAACACTACAAACTAATGCCACTTTTCCGCCCATTAATTGAGAAATAGCGGGGTTTATTTCAACAGTCTCACAACCGAGCTGATCTTGACTAACACTAACCACATCACCAGTATGGAAAACAAAAGGATCGGCATTAAAAGCACCACTTTTATCTGGTGCTTGAATAATAGACATTTGACCATTGGGGCGCAAAATACCCACACGAAGATCTAAATCATCGTTATCCTTACCATCACCATTATCTATCCACGTTGCACTGACTAAAATACGTTTAGGTGCATCACTCCCTTTTAGTAAAGAAACACGGTGGCTACTCTCTGGTTTCGTCAGTTTCACTACGCTTTTTTGTATATTAACAGATGGCGTGGGCTTAGGGGCAATAACTGGGGCTGGCTCTTCGACTTCAATACCATAAAGATCACATAGCCCTGCAAGTCCTGATGCAAAACCTTGCCAAACAGAGCGAACTTTATTTTGTCCGTTTCGAATATACAGTTCTAAAACAATAATGCCCGTTTCTTGCGAGAATTGGCTTGGAGCTAATTCAATCACGTCATTATTTATCAATACTTGTGCTTTTAATTGCGCCACAACAGCAAAACCGCCAGCACTTCCATCTTGTGTCAAGGTAATGGCTATTTTGGTAATATTGGCAGGTAAACGGGATAAATCGAAATCAATGCTATGAATAACTGATGAACCTTGAGTAACAGGTGCAATAAATGATGCAGCACCAGATACATGATGAGGGGCATTAAAAAAAACCATATCATCATCATTTACAACTTTGCCTGACTCTGTAACTAAAAAAGCAGTCAGATTAATATCAAGGTTATTGCCTACTGCATGAGAGACTCTAACTTGTCCTTTATTTTCACTTAGTGATGTATTTTCACCTGGTTGTAATATTTTACTCATTAAACCGCTCCTTGATTGATAAGACTAACTGCAAGAAATTGGGATGAAGGAAGTGATAATAACTTCAATTAATTATTTATTCGGTGATCTCTTTCACTTTCATTAGATATCAAAAGCCAATGAATTTATTTATAATCTTAGGGAAATTTTCCCATCAAGACGAGAGGTAATGATGTCATTTTCTAAATCTATGCTTGCTTTGGCTGTAATGGCGGTCTCTTTTTCCAGTTACGCGACAAAACAGGCTGATTTGATGATAGTTGACGGCACTGTTCTAACTATGGATCAGCAAAATAAAATAATTGAACAAGGCACGGTTGTCGTAAAAGAAAATAAAATTATTGCCGTGGGTGGCCCTGAACTTTCTAAAGAATATCAAGCGAATAAAGTACTTGATGTTGATGGTGATATTGTTATGCCCGGTTTGATTAACACTCATACTCATGGCTCTATGACAGTATTTCGTTCATTAGCGGATGATGTTCCTGATAGACTTCACCGCTATATTTTTCCTCTCGAAAATAAAATGGTTTCTCGTGAAATGGTTAGAATTGGCGCGAACCTTGCGAATATCGAGATGGTAAAAGGTGGCGTAACAACTTATGTTGATATGTATTATTTTGAAGATGAAGTAGCTAAAACCGTTGATAAAATGGGGAATCGCGCTGTATTAGGAGAATCTGTTATTAATTTCCCTGTTGCTGATGCGAAAACACCAGAAGAAGGTATTCAATATGCAGTGAATTTTATTAAAGAATATAAAAATCATCCTCGTATTATCCCTGCTTTTGCTCCTCACGCACCTTATACAAACACAACTGAAAGCCTTCAGAAAATAGCTAAACTATCCATAGAACTAGATGTACCGGTAATGATCCATTTAGCTGAAACTGACCGAGAACAAGAAGAAATTGCCAAACGAACAGGCGGTAAAAGTCCTGTTCAATATATGGCAGATATCGGAGCGTTAAATAATAAAATTATTGCGGCGCACGCGATTATGGTTGATGAAAAAGATATTGATTTATTGAAAAAATATGATGTAGGCGTTGCTCATAATATCAGTGCTAATACAAAATCGGCTAAAGGCGTTGCGCCTGTCTTGACTATGTTAGAAAAGGGCGTTCGCGTTGGTTTGGGAACAGATGGTCCGATGTCGAGTAACACGTTAACAACGATGAACGAACTAAATCTTGTGGGTAAAATTCATAAATTAGAGAATAAAGATCGTGCAGCAATGCCACCTTTAACGGTTGTAGAGCTGGCAACTATGGGTTCAGCAAAAGTCTTGCATATGGAAGATAAATTGGGTTCATTAGAATCTGGGAAACTTGCTGATATCATAGTTGTTGATACGAAATCACCTAATATGGTGCCTATGTATAGCCCTTATGCTGCATTAGTTTATGGTGCAAATGGCAGTAATGTCCGCCATACCATTGTAGATGGTAAAATCTTAATGGAAGATCGCCAACTCTTAACAGTTGATGAGAAAGCGATTATTAAAGAAGCACAAGATTTCTCTGATAAAGTACGTAAAACGGTTATCGATAGTGGCGAAGTGGTTAAATAAAAATCGATATCAAACATCTTTATCCTAGGCAGTTTGCTTTTAAACTGCCTTTATTATCATTAAAATATTTCTCTTATTTTTATCCAAACAGGACTAATTAAGATCAAATAACTACTAAATTCTTCACCATTACTAAGATAATCTTGATTATTTATAATGGTTATTTTACCTAATGCAGTAACATCCTGTTTTATCGTAATTTCTACAATCTCATATCATTTTCTCTTTAAGTTTATTCTGTTATCTAAATTATTAGAGATGCAATACTATCTCAATATACTTATACAATAGTGCATTCCTATTTAGCATCCTAGCGACACTGCTCATCAACTATGGATAGAATAAAAATGATGATTAAACCTAATAAACTCACTTTGTCACTTTTTACATTATCGATTATTAGTGCATCTAACGCTTTGGCTAATGAACCTGACTCAGCAGAGCTAACTAAAACGCTTTATCAAGATATAAAACTTAATCAAGCTACTATTTTCTTACGAGGCGCAGAGCTTGAAAATAGTACAACGCTCAATTTGCCAGCAGGGCAAAGTGAAGTCATTTTATCAAATGTTGCAGATAATCTTGACCCAAGAAGCCTATCAATTAGCCTTGATAATGACGATGTGATTATTAACACCATTAATGTTAAGAAAATCCCTATTGCTCCTAGTTACCCTCCTGAAATTGCAGTATTGATGGAAAAACAGAAAGATATTAATAAGCAAATTGAAGAATTAAACATCAATATTAATGTGGGTGATGAACAAATTGCATTACTTAAAGATAAATCATTCTTTGGTTATGGTGATACTCAAACATTAGAGCAATCATCACAAAAATTTGATTTTATTAGCCAAAAAATGACATCGATTCTTAATCAACAAAAAGCAACTCGAGAAGAAATCGCTGAACTCACTGAGCAATTAGAAGAATTAACTCGTAAATTAGAGATTGATATGCCAGTGATTGCAAAAGAGAAAACACAAATTGTTTTATCGGTAGGCACATCAAAAAATATTACCAGTAAAATGCAAATTTCTTATATAACGCCTGATGCAGGATGGTCGCCCGCTTATGATATTCGAAGCCAAGGGATGGATAAGCCGATATTACTCACCTATAAAGCAGACGTTATTCAAAATACGGGCTTAAATTGGGATAAAGTTAAACTGGTTTTAACATCAACTAATCCCTCACTTAATATCACTGCGCCAACCTTATCACCTTGGTATTTATCTCTTTACAATGATAATGCTAAATTTAGAAAAGACAGTATGAGGATGGTAATGCCTGCACCTGTTGCTGTGATGAGTGCTGAAGTTTCGAGTCGAGCTCAAGAGGAAAAAATGAACAAGGGAGTCACTCGATATGTTACAACCAATAATAATGGTATTAATTTAAGTCACGCCATTGCTTTACCTTATACACTAAAAAATAGTACAGAGCCTAATACTTTGGTTATTAATCAAAAAGAGATAACCGCAGATTACCACTATTTAAGCACGCCCAAATTAGTCGAAGAAGTTTATTTACAAGCTGAAATTAAAGATTGGGAAAACTTAAATTTACTTAACGGTCGGGCGAATATCTACTATATGAATAGCTTTGTCGGTAATAGCTATATTAATACTGATGAGTTAGTAGAATTACTTAGCATTCCACTTGGAATAGATAAGAACATTCAAATTAGCCGTATTAATAATGAAAAAATAAGGAAAGAACCAATCTTTATTGGTACTACCATTGAACAAAAAGAAAGCTATACCATTAAAGTAAGAAATACATATAACACACCTGTAAAAGTGACAATTTACGATCAATTACCACTTAGCCAAGAAAATAACATTAACGTGACAAACGCTGATTATAAAGATGGTGTACTTGATAAAGATACAGGTGAAATAGAGTGGAATATCATGTTAGGAGCAAAACAAGAAAAATCCTTACCGTTAAATTATACGCTTTCTTATCCTAAAAACAGACAAGTTATGGGGCTATAATTACGATTTTCAGGTTGATCAAACAAAAATAGAAAAGGGTACAATTGCACCTTTTTCTATTTTAAGTAAACACTACTATTTTGAGTAAGTATAGAAAAAAATAACAGTAAACTTTTAAAGAGTATTTTTCTGCATAAACTGATTAATACTATTTTCCATTTTGGAAATAATATATTTATCCTATTATCAAAAATGATCATGTTTTTTAGGAATATACACTAAGATTCGATTATATTTTTCCAAATCAAATGCTAATGACGTATATTCATAACACTCTTTTTTATTGTCAAAATTTAGTGTTCTTGTTCCATCGCAAGGTGGATATATCTCGTGTTTTTCCCACATACGCTTAAATTCAGGCGACGAACAACTTAATGTAGCAATTAAATTTCGAATATTAGGGTCATTTTTTGTTCTAGCGTGATCACGGCGAAAGCTAGCCAATAATCTATCAGCGATATTTTCCCAATCATCAATACGTGTTTTATAACGAGGATCCATAAACAACAAGTAAAGATAATTACGATTTTCAGCACTATGATCTGAAAAATGGAAATACTTATCAGCTTTTGGATTATAAGCCAAGACATCCCAATGTAGGTTTAAAACATAACAGAGATATTCTGATGGCAAATCTGACAAGATCCGTAAAATAGTTGCAGGGACTTGATGTTCTGTTACACCAGTTTCTGTAGGCTCTCGCATATGCGATAATAAATAAAGATGTTGTCTTTCAGCGCTATTTAATCGTAACGCACTCGCTAAGTTATCTAAGAATTGACTTGATACGCCAATATTTCGTCCTTGTTCAAGCCACGTATACCAAGTCAACCCAACCCCCGAAAGTGCAGCGACTTCTTCTCTACGTAACCCAGGCGTGCGACGGCGCCCTGTACCAGGCAATCCGACAGTTTCAGGTGAAATACTTTGTCTTTTAGTTCGCAGAAAATCTGCTAATTCAGGGCGCGTTCGTTTTCTCTCTGTCATAGCCTATTGCTTCTAGTAATAGTATAAATGGTTAAATTGTATCAGGATAAGCAACTCATTATAGTCTCATTTCTTTAATTAATGAGACAAAAAATGAACAGACAACAACGTATTGCCTTATTTGTCCTGTTATTAGCGGGATTTGTAACTATTTTTGATTTATTCGTTGTTAATGTTGCGATTGTAAATATAGAGAGAACACTCAATGCAACATTAACAGAGCTGACACTCATTATCGTGGGATATGAATTAGCCTTTGGGTTATTACTCATCACAGGAGGCCGATTAGGTGATATTTATGGCCGTCGTACTCTTTACCGTATTGGTATGTTCGGGTTTACTGTGACATCAGTATTATGCGCTATTTCTCCCAATGCCATTTTTCTTGTTATAGCTCGTTGTCTTCAAGGATTGACGGCTGCGCTATTATTTCCTCAAGTATACTCAAGTATTCGTCTTAATTTTGACGAGGCACAAGCTAAAAAAATATTTGGTTTATTAGGTATGACGTTAGGATTAGCTGCAATAGCAGGACAGGCCTTAGGCGGATTGTTAATATCACTCAATGTTTTTGGTCTTGAATGGCGTACTATTTTTTTAATTAACCTTATTATTGGTATTATTGCATTAGGATTTTCTCGTTATTTAATTCAAAGTGAAGCTTTAGATTATATAAAATTAGATATAGGGGGAGTTATTTTATCGGCTTGTGGCATCTCTTTCACCTTACTTCCTTTATTAATGTTACCTATCTGGGGATGGAAATTACATAGCACACTGTTTTTTCTTTTCGGACTCATATTGTTAGTACTTTTCATTTACTATGAAAATAACTTAAAACAACAAGGAAAACAGCCTCTTTTTGATCCCTTTTTATTTACTAATAATCAATATGTCATTGGAATAGGGATTGTTGTTTGTGTCTATGCAACATCATCAGCTTTCCCGATGATGATGTCGATATTATTACAAAGTGGATTTAAACGTACAGTACTTGATTCTGGATTAATTTTTGTTCCATCAAGTATAGGATTTGTTCTTTCATCATTATTAACCCCCAAATGGGTGAAAAAAATGGGTGAAAAAATTATTTATTGGGGGGCTACTCTTTACGCTTTAAGTTATATTTCTTTGATTGTAGGGGTTTATTATTTAATATCACCAGAAAATAGCTCTTTTGTGATCCCATTTCTGTTTTTAGTTGGATTTACTCAAGGGATGATAATGACACCAATGCTTAATTTAGTTTTAGCGAAAGTTAAACCCGAATTTATTGGGATTGCTTCAGGGTTAACAGCAACATTACAACAAGTTGGAGCAGCGCTAGGCGCAACTTGTGTTTCAATTATTTTACAATTTAGCCTGAATCACGCATTCTCAACAGAGGTGATTGAACAATATAAAATAGCTTTTAGTTTTAGTATGATTTTTAATTTTCTTATGGCTATATGCGCCACATTTTTATTAAGGAAAATAGTACATAAATAGTCAATCATCTTATATATAATATCACTTATGCGCTCACGATTAGTGAGCGTTTTTATTATGGTATTAATAATTCAGGAATATGTGCTTACCTTTAATTTTTCAAACAAAGGGCAGGGAATTAATATTAATCGGTTTGTTTTTCTTGAACTTTCTTTAGCGGTCGCTTTTTTCTTTGCTTTTATAATAATCTTAGGGCTATGGTTATATGGAGTTAGAACTAAAAAAAAGCAAAGAGATTAAAAGCCCCTGTAACATAAAATTACAGAGGCTATCCCTTTAAAGCTAAAAATATTTAATACAAAAAATATTATCTATTTAATGGTTTTTAAACCACATTATTATCTCTTCATAACTGCCTTGGTAAATAATTTTATCTTTCTTTTTGCTCAATTGATAACGATACATAGGATCATAATATTCTTTAAGTAAAGGCGTTAACCAAGAAAAATGGGCTTCTGTATTTGCACTTTTTTTCTGTATTTCTAACGCATTTTCTAGCAATTGTGTCAATTCCGCAGCCCGCTGAGAGCCAAGTCGACGACGTATAGCGAATAAACCATGATGTAAATAATCACTGTAAGCCTGCCAGCCTTGTTCTTCGCCATAAACTTCTAAAAAATCGTGGGTCATACGATCAAAATATTCAGCTTTTAAACGTTCAATGCGTTGTTCTAGTGGATCATCAACAACAACAATTGATGCTTCTGTCATTTTTGCTCTTAGCGATTCAGGTAATCCATTCGCACCGATAGCGCGACCTTCATCTTCAAGCACCCAACGCGTATATTTTTGTGATTTTTTCAACATTTCGATACCAAGATGGTTTTCAAATGTTGCTTGAGGAAATTGTTCTTCAACAGTACGGCCAAAAGAAGAACCTCGATGATGAGCAATACCTTCAAGATCAATACCTTCAGGTAATGAACGCACTAATGTCGTTTTTCCATTACCAGTACATCCACCAATAAGAATAATAGGGCGCTGAACGAATTCATTGGTCATTTCAATAATAGTCTGCCTTAACGCCTTATATCCTCCTTCAATTAATGGAAAATCGATGCCTATTTCTTTAAGCCATTGCTGAACGATATGAGAACGCATTCCGCCACGAGCACAGCAAATATAACCATTAGGGAATTGCTCGCAAGCTTCACGCCAAGCAGTAATCCGTTTATCACGAATTTCACCACTCACTAATTGATGTCCTAAATCAACCGCTTTTTGTGAGCCTTGTTGTTTATAACAAGTCCCGACAGCAGCACGTTCTTTATCATTCATTAAGGGCAGATTGATAGCGTTAGGGATAGAACCTTGATTAAATTCAATAGGTGCACGCACATCAATGATGGGGGTGTTATTAGCAAGAATATGTCGAATATTTTGATCTGAAAACGCTAATTCCATAATAAAAATCGTAATATCTAGTCAGGCTGAAAGATTAGCTACTATACTCTTAAAATCATATAACGCCCATAATTACAGTCATATTGAAAACGAAGCTCTACCTTCAATAAGAAAAATTTAAGATAAAGCTATGGATTGAAGTATAAAAAACATCTAACATTTATTCGATATGATGTTTTAAATTAATTCATTAAACAACTGTAAATAAAAACACTATAGTGTTTAAACGAACAAAAAATTTATCGAAAAATGACAGGTACATTACCTTGAACATAATAAGAAAATATTATCGTGTTACTAGCGTGAGCATAATTGCATTACTGTTGTCTGGTTGTTCTCAAGGCCATTCTCCTTTTATTACTCTGTTGGGCGCCTATTTTCCATATTGGATGTTATGTACCGTTATCGGCTTATTAGGGGCTTTGGTTATACGTGTATTACTTATCTATTGGGGTATTGATGATAATTTACCGCTCCCTTTGATTTTTTATTTTGCGATATTGTTATCAATTTCTTTAACTATCTCTTTATTTTATTTTTCTTATTAAATTATGGATAAAAAAATCAAAAAAAAGCTAGCTATTATAATCACTGTGATTGTTTTTATGATCACGCTCATCTTATTGTGGAAAAATATTCAGTTATCAGCGCTAAATCCACTCAGTGAAGATGCAATAATTGATGCTAATAAAATTAACATATCTTCAACTGTACCAGGACGAATTAGCGCTATATATGTCAAAGAAAATAGTAAGGTCAATAAAGGGGATTTATTATTTACAATCGACCCCACCATGTATGCATTGAGAGTTCAGCAAGCAAAAGAGCAACTCATGATTGCTGAAGCAACATTAAGTAATAAACAACGTATTATTATTGCAGAAACATCAAATTCAGAAGTGGCTGAAGCGCAAATAAAACGTGCTGAAGTCAATTTGTTATTAGCGACGCAGTCACTCCATAGATTAGAGCCGTTATTAGCAAAAGGGTTTGTGACTGCACAACAAGTTGATGATGCAAGAACATTAAAACATGATGCAGAAGTCACATTAAAACAAGCACAAAAACAAAACGTTGCCTCAGAGGCCTTAATTAATAATACCGATTCAGAAGTAGCATTAGTGAAATCCTTAAAAACCTCACTGGCAATGGCTGAATGGGAATTAAGTAACACAGAGGTGAAAGCACCAAGTAATGGCTATGTTGCTGGATTAGTGCTGTCACCGGGAGAATTTATTATTTCTGGGCAATCTGTTTTTACCTTAATTGACACGGATACTTGGTATGCTTCAGCTTATTTTAAAGAGACAGATTTAAATAATATAAAAATAGGTAGTTGTGTGGTTATTTATTCAATGATTGACAATAAACACCCCATTAAAGGTAAAGTAGAAGGAATTAGCCGAGGGATCATGTCAACTGACCTTATTAATATCCCAAGGGACTTGCCTTATGTACCTAAATCACTGAATTGGGTTAGAGTTCAACAACGGTTTCCTGTTAAAGTCACAATCACCAATCCACCAGAAGATCTTATGCGGGTTGGGGCTACAGCCACTGTCAATATAATAGCTAACGATGATGATTGTTAAACCGTCCCTCATAGTGAAACAAGTTAAAAAAGACTTGTTGCCTTTTGATTTTCGTTTAGCGACAACTTGGCGCATCGCACTGCTTTGCGCCTTAATGGCTGCTATTGCGATGATCTATGAAATTCCCGAATCTGCCATAAGTTGCTATCTAATTATTTATTTAATCAAAGCCGATGCAGTACAAAATATATTATTATCTATTGGCGTTATTATTTTATGTTCTATTGTAGTGTGTGTTATTTTTTTACTTTTTAACCTCACAATACAAAATATTATTTTACGCTTCTTTTTTATGGCTTTATTCTCAGCCGTTTTTATGTATTTAGCATCTGCAAGTAGCCTTGGTGATATTGGTAATTTAGTTGCTTTAGTTATCGCTTTTTTAATGACTTTAATTGATGATGTACCCGTAGGGGATGTTGCAACAAGAGCACTACTTTATGCGTTACTGATGGCTGTATCTCCAATGCTATTAGTTATTTTATTTAATTTTTTTGTTGGTATTAGCCCTAGAAAATTACTGTTAAACAGAATCGCCTCACGCTTTTCTACCGCAAGCGATTTCTTTTTAGGAAGAAAAGAAAGCCAACTCGAAATCAGTGAATTACTGAGTACCCAAACAGAATGTAAACGCTATTTAATGTTTATAAAAATATTTTATTTGCGAGGAAGAGAGGATATTCACTGGTTAGAGAATATAATTGATAATTCTTATCAGATATTAATTATGTCGTTAACTTTTGATAAAAACACTCCAGCTTCTATACGTTTTCTTCTTTCTAAAAGATGTTTAGATCTTGTCGATTGCTTCACGCATCATCAAATAGACAAAATAAAAGATAAGCAACAAACTCAAAATAAAATAAGTAAACTTCAATTATTAAATACTTTTGATAAGATTTTATTTAATAAAAGAGAAACTAAGTCTGTACAGAAAAAAACACCTTTTTTTGTTAGTGATGCATTTACAAATCCTAACCATAAATACTTTGCGATTAAAACTACGATAGCCGCAATTCTATGTTATATTTTTTATGATTATTTTAAATGGCAGGGTATTCATACTGCAATGATAACTTGTTATGTCGTGGCATTAACATCTGTTGGTGAAACAGTCCATAAATTAACATTGCGGATCACTGGTTGTCTAATTGGAGCACTAATTGGCATGATTTCACTGCTCTATATTATCCCTAATTTATCTGATGTTTTTGAGCTGATGGTACTGATATTTTTCTGTCTATTGCCCGCAGCATGGGTTGCTGTTGGTAATGAGCGTATCTCTTATGCTGGTGTACAAGTTGGGTTAGCATTTTTATTAACAACATTACACGGATTTAAACCTAGCTTTGATATGAATGTGGTGTCTGATCGTATTCTAGGGATTTTGTTGGGTAATATCGTGATGTATATTATTTTCACAAAAGTATGGCCAACAAGTATTATTAATACTATATACAAACAAATTAGTTCTATTTTAGATAATTATACTGAATTAAGATATTCGACAAATAAAAATGATATGTTAGATTTAGTTTCATCCGTAAATGAATCTATTACACAATCGAAGGGTAATATAGACTTACTCATTTTCGAAAAAGAAGATAGCGCAAGAAATAAGAATATAACATTTTTTTTCAAAACATCATTAAATAAAATTTCTTACATTAGTTATCATAATTACGCTCATAAATTTATTTTTGAAGATAAACTCTCTTATTCACAAATCAATGAAGAATCAAAGGATGAATTTAAAAAATCGATTCTTAATAATGAATTAAAAACATTACCAACAAATGAAAGAGAGCGTGTATTTAAACATTTAATAAGAGAAAAATCATAATGATAAATTTAGTCATTAATAATAAGAAAAATATTCTGTCCTCTCTGTTAAGCCTATTACTTGTTGGTTGTATTGATACGAGTAGCTCATTTAAACCGTATTCTCAACAACCTATTAATTATGATAATACAAAATATATTTCTTCATCTACTGAGCAATATTTATCGCCAACGCAAGAAAAAACAACTAAATCCAGTTATGCATTAGCTGATCTTATCGATTTAGGACAACAAAATAACCCAGACACACGTATTGCGTGGGAATTAGCAAAAAAATCAGCAACTGATATTGGTATGATAGAAAGCACATATTTGCCAATTATTACAGCAACTGCACTAGCAGGGTATCAACATGGGAAAATCGATTTACCTAAAAATCCTATTATTGATGATATAAAAACATCGAGTAGTGCTTTTATTCCCGCACTCACATTTAGATGGCTTATTTTTGATTTTGGTAAGCGAGGGGCATTAGTTGATGCTGCTAAACATACTTCTTTAGCAACAAACCTTAATTTTAATCTGATGCATCAGAAAATTATTCATGATGTCTCCGTTGCATATTTTAGTTATGGTGCAGCACAAAAAAAAGTGAGTATCACTCGAAATGCCCTCCAGAGAAGCAAAGACATTTTATATGCCGTTGAACAAAAAAGAGCGAAGGGATTAGCAACGGTATTAGATGTCGCATTAGCTAAACAACAAGTCGCACAAGTTGAATTACAAAACGTGTTAGCCAAAGGTCATGAAAAAGATCAATATCAAATTTTACTGTCTGCTATTGGAGCATCACCTTTTGAAAAAATAACCGTTAATTATGCCGATGATAATTTACTTCCTGATGATATTTCACCATTAACTCATGATGTGATCAAAAAAGCACTTGCACAGCGTCCCGATGTTTTAGCGCAATATGAATTACAGCAAGCGGCCATCAAAGCTGCTGATTCCGTCAAATCAGACTATTTTCCTAAAGTCTATCTTGCTGGCGCGCTTGCAGGAGGAACAGGTAGCTTTGATGTGCAGGGATTGCCCGATATTAGCCAAAGAACTTCATCTTCTAATATCCTGATTGGAGTCAGTATTCCATTATATGAAGGCGGAATGCGTCAGTCTCGAATGGTAAATGCACAGTCAGAGATCCGATTAGCGCAAGAAAATTTACGTAAAAGCCAAGATATGGCGATAAAAGAGATTTCAATAAGTGAAAATACACTCAAGTCAGCACTTGAGGCAAATAAAGCCTCTAAAAATTTAGTAGAGACGACTCAATTAACATATACCGCTAGTGTTGAATTTTATCATAATGGGTTGGGAACCGTAACCGACATTAATACCGCTGAGATTGCATTATTAAATGCACAAATGTCTCAAATTGATGCTTATACAGGATCACAAATTGCAGCTGTTGATTTAGCGTTTGCATTAGGCGAAATCGATAAAGCATTGCCTAATTCAGTATCACGCTAGAATACTTGCTTTTTGTTATTGTATTAGAGGCGGTATTAATAATTCGCCAACCTCTAATACAACGATAAAAGATTATTTATTCAAGTTAATCTGTTCAAAAACAGGTTTATTCATATCTTTAAATTGTGAAAGAGAATACTCGGTATAATTTATATTGTTATAGCCTCTTATTTTCATCACACCATTCGTTAAATCAGATAGCGTAGTCCAAACAGTGTATTCTGTTTGTAGCTGGCTACTAGTGCTTTGACTTTCTCCCATAACATCAGCCGTGATATTTTTCGTTCTATCAAAACGATTCATAATGTGCGCTAGGGTATTCATCGCTTCTGATGTAGATCCCGCTTTAGGTGCGTAGGTTGAAAAATAAGCGGCACGAATAAAACGACCGACAGACGTATCTGATGAGGGTAATTGAGATGTTGCAATACCACTATCAGGCTGTACTACATTGATATTTGCAAGTTTTCCTGAAGATTTATCGATATTCGTTAATTGACTATAATTGTTAAGGTTAGTTAAGTGCCAAGGAAAGTCTGGGCCATTTGTCATTACACGGGTTGGATTTTGATAAACATGTAATTTACCGTTTGTGGCTTCAATAACAATGCTGCCTCCTTTTTTATCATAAAAAGCATAGTGAAAAGGGGATTTTAAGTTACCAAAGTTTTTTAATACAGGAGCCCAAAAATAACCTGATTCAACTGCTTTTTGTACTTCTTCGACCGTTGAGAAATTAGCTAATGCCCATTCACCTAGCGAAGTCACAGGAATAGCTTTATCATAATCCTTTTTATCAAGAGGTGATAATTCAGCGTCTGTTATCATATTTGCACTAAATGATAAACCTGCACTATTTAAACCTTGTAATAAGTTATGATCATCGCCATCAAAAAAGATATCTGTTGTAACGGCTAATATGTCATATTTATTGCTATAACTTAGACTATCTTCACCATTAGGAGCTTTCTTTGTGAATTGTGTATTTTTAGGATAATAGGTGACCCATGAAGGTAAATCAGCGGTCAGTTCAAGTGTCCTACCTTGATAAACATTGTTATTTTTATCGAGTATCGCCAAACTAGAGCAGGCTTCACTTGCCATAGAAACAGCGAGTAATGAGGATAACAGACCAACCAATATTTTATTGCGTTTCATTATAAATTCCTTAAATAAACAACTCCTTTAAATTTAGTTCAAATAAAAAAGACAACAACTATTTGGTAATTAAATGACAAATATTTTTAGAGAATCGGAGATTTTGTGATATTTGAAATCAGTAGAACAATTTTACACTACAGCTTACATTTTCTGGCACCCATTTTATTAGGTTATTTTTTCTGGCGTAAGGATTGGAAGATAGCCTCACTGCTTATGATCGGAACAATGGCCATTGATATTGACCATTTGCTAGCAACACCTATTTTTGATCCCAATCGTTGTAGCGTTGGATTTCATCCATTACACACGGGTTGGGCCGCTTTGGTTTATTTGGGTATATGGTTTTTACCCTCATGGAAATTAAAAGCCATTGCAGTAGGATGTTTATTCCATTTATTTACCGACTCGGTTGACTGCTATTTAGGGGGATTAAAACCCAACCTAACAATAACGATGAGTTGTGATAAAAATTACTTTATATCCAATTTCAGTAATAACTTTATTAGTCAAAAATAGAAAAGGGGTGGTGGATAAACCTCCCTTTATTTTTATTTAAATTGCTTAGTAAATTTTATTAATACACCACCAGCAATCAATAAAATACCTATTAAAATAATGCCTTTATTTATGCAAAAGTACCCAGAGCTTGATGTACAACTTTATATCAAGCTGGCTTAGAGTGGATTTTTTATCAAAGAGGTAAAAAATATAGCCATATTCCTAAAGGTAGTTATCGTGCCAATAACAGTTAAGCCCCCCATACACTAAATTACTTGTCTCATTGACACTCTTTTTGACTTTATAATCTGGTGGTAATTGCAAAAGTCTTGAGGTAGAGTGCTCAGTCTTTTTTTTAATGAAGTCTATTGGGGAGGTTGAATGTTTATAGGCTTTGATTACGGAACATCAAATTGTTCTGTTGCAATCATGAAAGAGGGAAAACCGATTCTTTTGCCTTTAGAAGGTAATGATGTCTATATTCCTTCAACCCTTTGTGCGCCAACCCGTGAATCTGTTTCTGAGCACTTATTTCGCCATTTAAATATTAAACCTTCCAGTGAGATTGGCGAACAATTACTCAGAAAATCGATTGCATTTAATCGAGAAGAGGATATTGAATTAGTCCCTGAAGATATTCTTTTTGGACAATCTGCATTGAGTTTATATCTGCGTGATCCTCGTGATGTCTATTACGTTAAATCACCTAAATCTTTTTTAGGGGCTTCGGGCCTGCATGATATACAAATTAGCTTCTTTGAAGATTTAGTTTGCGCCATGATGGCCAATATTAAACATCAAGCAGAAAAAAGCACACAAGAAGCGATTACAGATACTGTTATTGGCAAACCGATTAACTTTAATGGGTTAGGTGGTGAAGCGTCAAATAAACAAGCAGAAAGTATCCTTATTCGAGCAGCAAAACGCGCGGGCTTTAAGAATATTATGTTTGAATTTGAACCCGTGGCTGCAGGGCTTGAATATGAATCAACGTTAACTAAAGACCAAACGGTATTAGTAGTTGATATTGGCGGTGGTACAACGGACTGTTCATTAATTCAGATGGGCCCTAGCTATCAAGGTAAAACGGATCGTTCAAACACCTTACTTGCTCATAGCGGGCAACGTGTTGGTGGTAATGATCTTGATATTTACCTTGCATTTAAACAACTTATGCCTTTATTTGGTATGACCGGATTAACTTCTTCAGGTATTAAATTACCGCTGAAACAGTTCTGGGATCCTATTGCGATTAATAATGTAGAAGCACAAAAAGATTTTTATTCTCGTCAAAACCTAGCCGCATTAAATCAGCTAAGACGAGATGCTAAAGATCCTGAGAAAATAGCCCGCCTAATCGAAGTGTATAATGAGACATTGGGGTATAGTATCGTTAGACGTGCCGAAGAAGCTAAAATTGCCTTATCAGATTCTCCTGAATATATTGCTAATATCACCTTATTAAGCGAAACATTAGAGTGCACTATTGCGCGAGAACAAATGGTTGGATCTATTGAGTCACCAAAAAGTAAAATGATTGAATTAGTAAATGACGCTGTTCGTCAAAGTGGTGTAAAACCTGATGTTATTTTTATGACTGGAGGGTCCGCGCGTTCACCTATTTTATCTCAGGCGATAGAACAGCAACTACCTAATATTCCTATTGTGAAAGGGAATGATTTTGGTTCCGTTACTGCAGGATTAGCTCGTTGGGGCGAAGTTTGTTTTAAATAATAAGCCGTAAATAATCCGTTTTAAATGCCTTAATTTTTCAATATATTAAAGCGCTTTACATTGAATCAACGTATTGATTAGATGTAGAGCGCTTTTTCTTTATCAAGCACAATAAAAAACACAACATTTAATAGGAGAAAACATGTACCGCTTCCAAAATGATTATAATGAAATTGCACATCCTGCGGTCATGAAGGCAATCACGGATACAGTGGGGCAACGCTATGATGGTTATGGTATGGATACACTTTGTCATCAGGCCGCTAAATTAATAAAACAGCGTATTACACAAAACGAGGCTGATATTCACTTCTTTAATGGCGGTACTATCACCAACTTAACGGCTATTTCTCATTTTTTACGTCCACACCAAGCTGTTATCTCTGTCAGTACTGGACATATCGCTACACATGAAACAGGCGCGATTGAGGCAACTGGGCATAAAGTTATCACCACATTTTCGGCGGATGGTAAATTAACGCCTGCATTATTAAAACCCATTCTTGCTGAACATAACGATGAACATTGGGTACAACCCAAGCTTGTCTATATTACAAATGCTACCGAAATTGGTACGGTTTATCGCAAAGCAGAACTACAAGCACTGCGTAATTTCTGTAATGAGCATAACTTGTGGTTGTACCTTGATGGTGCTCGTTTAGCCGCAGGGCTTATGTCTGCACTAAG
This sequence comes from Proteus sp. G2300, assembly GCF_009915965.1. NCBI lineage: Bacteria > Pseudomonadati > Pseudomonadota > Gammaproteobacteria > Enterobacterales > Morganellaceae > Proteus > Proteus sp. G2300. The sequence goes on along the minus strand of NZ_JAABNK010000023.1, from coordinate 43,460 downwards.
CGATCTCACTATTGAAGATATCGCAAACTTAACAGACGCCTTTTATATTGGTGGCACAAAAATTGGTGCAATGTCAGCGGAAACCCTAGTCATTTGTCATCCGACATTGAAAGCTGATTTTCGTTTTAGCTTGAAACAAAAAGGGGGATTGCAAGCTAAAGGCTGGTTATTAGGTGCCCAGTTTGAAGCATTATTTAATGATGATCTCTATTTTAAATTAGGCAAACATATTAATGACATGGCATCGCAATTAACGGAATTCTTCACCGCACAAGGTTTTGATTTTTTAGCCCCTCCAGAATCTAACCAAATATTTGTTATTCTACCTAATACTATTGCAGAAAAATTAACTCAACAGTTTGTTTTCCATAGTGTTTTACTTGAAGAACCTAACTTGAGTTGTTTACGCCTTTGTACTTCTTGGGCAACAACACAGCAAGATATTGATAGTTTTAAAAGCGCATTTCTCCAATTAGCTTAACTCTCTCATTTCAACTTATCATTATGCATTACGCGTTTATTTCGGCGTAATGCATTTTCAATGTAATAAGAATTTAAAATATAGTGATGGTGAGGCACTTTAATGATGTTATATTAAAGACTCCTCACTCAACATAGGTAGGGTAATAGCATGAAGAAACTGACACTCCAAGAAATGACAGATGCCCAACAAATGCGAGTAAGAACCCGAATAGGTCAAGAAAGAAAAAAATTAGGGCGAGAATTAACTAATGCCGAAATGAATAAAGTCAAAGATTCCATTATTACCGAAATCTCCCTCGAAGTTGAAAAAGCCACCAAAAAAGCACAAACCCTCAAAAAGAAACAAAAACGAACCCCAAGTGATGAAACCTACAGTTGGTCTGCCCAAAATCATCGTAGCGGATACCGTTAATCTTTTAATTAGCCCTGGTATATTTATCAGGGCTAAGCCATAAATTCCGAGTACTCTGAACAACAACACCTAATAAAGCGTCTAATGGTGCAAGTAATACATCACTAATAATCAATACCAGTTTTCCTATTGTATTTCCATTGTATCAATTAATGCATATAACTTTTTAAAAGCATGATATTTTTTTTCGTATGCTTTATGTCTTTCTAAATTGGGTGTATGGCGTTTTTCAAGCTTAGGCTGAGAAAGAATAACCCGTGATGAATGTACGGGATTTACCGCTAATTGTGCTAGTCTTGCAGCACCAAGCGCAGGGCCAACATTACCATCTTGACGATAATCAAGGGTTTTTCCTGTAATATCTGCAAGCAATTGTCGCCAATATTCACTTCTGGCACCACCGCCAATTAAGGTAATGTTATTGGCTAATTGTCCAGCATTATCAGCGACTTCAATCCCTTGTCGTAAGGCAAAACTCACACCTTCAAGAACAGCCTGGCATAAGTCGACACGTTGATGTTCATGGGTTAATCCCCAAAATACACCTTTCGCATTTGGGTTGTTATAAGGTGTCCGTTCACCGGAAAGATAAGGCAAAAAGAGTAGAGGGCTATCAACAAAAGTCGCGTGTTCAACTTCTTCAAACATCGCACTTACGCTTTCAATACCTGTTACTTTGCATACCCAATCAAGGCAGGATGCTGCACTCAACATCACCGACATTAAGTGCCAAGTATTAGGTAAAGCATGACAAAAACTATGTACCGCATTATCACTATTTTGAAGAAACTTTTCGCTAACCACAAAATAAACACCTGATGTACCTAAAGAGAGTATCGCTTGGCCGGGTTGATAAACCCCAACACCAATGGCTCCTGCGGCATTGTCTCCGCCACCAGCAATAATAGGCACCTGCTTCATATGCCATTTTTTAGCCACATCAGCTAACAGATAACCGGTGATTTGATTACCTTCAAATAAGGTTGGCATCTGACGGCGCGTTAATCCGGTTGCGCCTAAAAGTTCATCACTCCAATCACGTTTTTGCATGTCTAACCAAAGCGTACCTGCTGAATCTGACATGTCACTGGCAAAATTACCGGTCATCTTCCAGCGCAAAAAATCTTTAGGTAATAAAACATGTGCAATACGTTGAAAAATTTCAGGTTCGTTTTCAGCAACCCATTGTAGTTTAGGCGCTGTAAACCCTGGCATGACTAAATTACCGGTGATTTTTTTAAACTGAGGATATTGTACTTCAAGTGTCTGGCATTGCTGAAAACTACGGCCATCATTCCATAAAATAGCAGGGCGCAAAACTGCTTGTTGATCATCAAGTAAAACGGCACCATGCATTTGCCCACTTAACCCAATCGCTTCTATGTGTTCCATCGGAAAACGACGTCCGAGGTCAATAATGGCTTCTTCTGTAGCATCCCACCATTGCAGGGGATCTTGTTCTGACCATTGAGGGTGAGGGCGTGATATTGCTAAAGGAACTGAGTGAGTGGTGACAACGTCACCTTTTTCATTCATGATGATCGCTTTAACACTCGATGTGCCTAAATCTAACCCTAAATACATGAAGTTACCTCATGATGTTTATTTGATATATAAACACAGCGGAAAATCCGCTGTGTTATAGCCATTGAGCAATTACCCAAAAATATAGCGATTCACTAAGCTTTCTAACATTTCTTGACGCCCACTTTGTAATTGTGGCGCTAATGTGTTGCTTTGTGCGTATTTCGCCACATCCTCAAGACTTAATTTACCTTGTAGGATATTTTGGCCAAATTCGGCGCTCCAGCCTGAATAGCGCTGTGCCGTGAATTTATCAAGGCCACCATCTTGGATCATTCTTGCTGCAATGCGCAATGCCATTGCCATCGTATCCATTCCTGAGATATGTCCATAGAAGAGATCATATTTATCGTTGCTTTGACGACGAACTTTAGCATCAAAGTTTAATCCACCTGTTGTAAAGCCTCCTGATTTCAGAATTTCATACATCACTAATGCATTTTCTTCAACGCTGTTAGGAAATTGGTCTGTATCCCAACCTAATTGAGGATCACCACGGTTAGCATCAACAGAGCCTAAAATCCCCAACGCAATCGCAGTAGCAATTTCATGATGGAAGCTGTGTCCCGCTAATGTCGCGTGATTCGCTTCAATATTTACTTTCACTTCTTTTTCAAGACCAAACTGTTTTAAGAAGCCATAAACGGTTGCAGTGTCATAATCATACTGATGTTTCGTTGGCTCTTGAGGTTTTGGCTCAATCAGCAATGTGCCTTGGAAACCAATTTTGTGTTTATGCTCGACCACCATCTGCATAAAGCGACCCAATTGTTCTCTTTCTTGGCGTAAATCGGTATTTAACAGGGTTTCATAACCTTCACGTCCGCCCCATAATACATAGTTTTCTCCCCCCAGTGCTTTTGTCGCTTTCATCGCTTCACACACTTGTGTTGCGGCCCATGCAAAGACATCAGGATCAGGGTTCGTTGCCGCACCGGCGCCATAACGAGGGTGAGTGAAGCAATTTGCGGTTCCCCATAATAACTTAACGTTGGTTTCTTCTTGTTTTTTCGTTAATACATCGGTGATCGCCGCCATGTTAGAAATATATTCATTGATGCTATTTCCTTCAGAAATCACATCGACATCATGAAAACAATAGAAAGGAACATTTAGCTTATGAAAGAACTCAAAGGCAATATCGGCTTTACGCTTAGCTTGTTCTAAAGCTTCACCGGGTATTTGCCATGGTCTATCAAACGTCCCGATACCAAACATATCAGAACCATTCCAGCAGAAGTTATGCCAATAACAAGCGGCAAATCTGAGGTGATCTTCCATTCGTTTACCCAAAATAATCTCATCAGGGTTATAGTAACGAAACGCTAATGGGTTATCGCTTGTTGTGCCTTCATATTGAATTTGTTCAATTTTATCAAAGTAAGACATGGAACCGTCCTTATTTAGTATCAAGTTGTAATTCTGAATGTGATCCAAGCTCAGCAGTCATTTCTTCCTGCTCTTCTGGTGTTAATTTGGCAATACCAAAGCCCGTAAAACCCCACAGCATGGCAAAGAAGATGCCACTCCAGCACAATACAGCCCAAGGTAAGTAACTTAAGGTGGCAACACCTAACGTACCCGCCATATAAGCGCCTGCGGCAGTCCACGGTAAAATAGGTTCAAAGATAGTGGCGGAGTCTTCTACAGTACGCGCCAGATTTTTAGGATGTAAGCCGCGTTCAATGTAGGCACCACGTAACATTTCGATAGGAATAAGAATGGAGATTTGTCCGTTACAAGTCACACCAATCATGGTTAGTCCGCAAGCAATAGTGGCTAAAATCATTGAACCTGTTGAGTGCACCATTTTTAACAATGCATGGACAATCACTTCTAATGCGCCACTTAACGATAAAGTACCAGCAAAAGAGAGGGCACAGAAACAGATAAGCAAGGTGCTCATCATGGAGTTCATGCCACCGCGATTTAGTAAATTACCCAATAATTCAGGGACTTCTTTACCTTGTATCATCGAGACATTAAAGCCATCAACCGCACTTTTTACGATGTCATGTAAACCAAAACCTTGAATAAGATAAGCGTTAAGCATTGCGATAGCGGCAGAAGCTAACATCACTGGGATAGTGGGTTTTTTCGTGACTGAACCATATAAAATGACTAATACTGGAATGAGAAGAATAAAATTGAAGTTATAAACATTCTCAAGACCATTTGTAATTAATGTCACTTTTTCTGGCACACCTTGACCCGCTAAATCGCCATTCATGCCATAAACTGTCATCACAATCGCCGTTAAAATCAGCGAAGGCAGAGTGGTGTAAAGTAAGTGCCAAATATGTTGATAAAGGTCAATCCTCGCTGCCATTGCGGCAAGGTTGGTATCACCTGATAATGGTGAAAGCTTGTCACCAAAATAAGCCCCAGCAACTACAGCACCGGCTGTGGCAGCAAGATTTGCTTCCATGCCCACAGCAACACCCATAAAAGCGACCCCAATGGTTCCAGCAGAACCCCATGAAGTTCCCGTACAGACCGACACCAATGATGTGACCAATAATGCCGTAACATACAGCATTTCTGGGCTGATCATTTTTAAGCCGTAATAGATCATCAGTGGAATAGTACCACCAATCATCCATGTACCAATTAATAGACCTACACTGATTAAAATCAGCAAGGCTGGCATGGTTTTAGCAATCTTTTGTGAGATAGCGGTTAAGATCTCGTCATAGCGAAACCCCAACCGTTTTACTAACAGTGCAGCCACAACGGTCGAAAGCACCATCAATGGTTCTGGGGGTAAATCAAAAGCGGCATAACCGCCTCCTAATAACACCACCATCGTGAGAATAGGAAAGAGCGATTCAATAAGTGTAGGCGTTCTCGGGCTGTTTATCGTTTGCGTTTTCATTGTAATTTATTCCAAACTGGCGTGAGGTAAGGTACGAATAAGCCGAGTGAAAACGGTTTCTAATATTGAACGAGGCGTCGCGATATTAATGCGGAAAAAACCATCCCCAACCGCACCAAAACCGCGCCCCCAACTCATTTCTACTTCGGCTAATGAAACAAACCAATGTTTTAGTTGTTCTTCAGTTAACTGCATTTTTTGGTAATTAATCCATAGCATGTAAGTGCCATGACTTTGTGTGATAACCCAATTGGGAAAGTGGCGTTCACATTGTTCTTTTACCCAACGTCGATTATCAGCAAGGTACGTTTTTAATTCACTAAGCCATTGTTGGCCTTGTAAGGTATAAGCTTGTAAAAAAGCGGGAACAGAAAAATACCCTGGATTATGAATACCTACGGCAATCAAGCACTGTTTAAATTTTTCACGATATTCAGGGTTAGCAATCACAATATTTGCTATCTCAAGTCCCGCTAAATTGAAGGTTTTAGCTGGGGACGTGCAAATAAAAGAGTGCTGTTCTACATAGGTGTTTAAGGACGAAATAGGGTGATAGATAGCATCGTCAAAGACAAAATCTGCATGTACATCATCAGAAATAATAAAAACGTGATATTTTTGTGCGAATTTCGCTATTTTTATTAAATCAGCTTGTTGCCATACTGTTCCTGTTGGGTTATGCGGTGATAGCAAAATAAAACAAACAGACTGTTTAAATTTATTTTCTAGATCGTCAAAATCAATTTCATAATAGCCATCACGATAAATTAATGGACTTTCTAATAGATCGCGGTGATTTACACAAACGGTATGACTAATAGGATGGTAAGCAGGTGATAAGGTTGTGATTTTATCACCAAGGTGTGTGAAATTTTGAATATAAAGCGAAACGGCCTGAATAACACGAGGACAAAAAACAATAGATTCGGGAGCAACAGTCCACTGGTATTGCGTTTTAAACCAATTTATAGCCACCTCATTCCAATTACAGCTAATGTCGGTATAGCCATAAATCCCTTTAAGATTAAACTGAGTTAATTCATTAATAATAAAATCAGGTGCTGGAATATCCATATCTGCAACAGATAATGGAATAACGTTCTCATTACTATTACACCATTTCGCGCTATAGGTATTTTGCCTAGAAATTAATTTATTAAAGTTATTCTGATACATGAAAAATCTCCTCGGCAATCATGTTTAAAAACAAAATACGCGTTGTAATTAACATTGGTTATTCCTATTTTTTACTTTGCTATTACGAAATTTGGCTTGTGTGATAGTAATCACATAGCGATAAAAGTAAGTTCGAGCAAAATTAAAGCTGTGGTTTAATGCGTGGCTAGGTGATCAGGTAGAGTAAAATGAAAAAAGATAAATACTTTCGTATTGTGCTGTTATTCAACGCTAATAAAGTGTATGACCGCCAAGTGGTTGAGGGTGTTGGGGAATATCTTCAAGCATCACAGTGCCATTGGGATGTATTTATTGAGGAAGATTTCCGTACTCGACTTGATAATATAAGCCATTGGGTTTGTGATGGCATTATTGCGGATTTTGACGATCCGATTATTGCGAAACATTTAAGCCAATCATCGTTAGCGGTAATTGGTGTAGGGGGCTCTTATCATCAAGAAGAAAACTATCCCCCAGTGCCTTATATCGCTACAGATAATTATGCCTTAGTTCAGCAGGCTTTTTTGCATCTAAAACAAAAAGGGCTTAAGCATTTTGCTTTTTATGGTTTACCCGCGAAAGATCACCCTCATTGGTCTAATGAGAGAGAACACGCTTTTCGCCAATTAGTCACTAGAGAAAAATATCCGGGTATTGTTTATAATGGCATGGATATTACACAAGAAAATTGGCAACATGCACAAAATCGTTTATCTGATTGGATACAAACATTGCCACCACAAACAGGGATTATTGCTGTTACCGATGCACGAGCACGTCATTTACTGCAAGTCTGCGATAATTTAACTATTAATGTACCTGAAGAAATCAGCATTATCGGCATTGATGATGAAGATATGACACGTTATTTGTCCCGTATTGCCTTGTCTTCTGTCGTACAAGGCTCACGGCAAATGGGGTATTTAGCCGCGAAGCTGTTACATCAAACTCTAGAAGGGCATGTAACAGAGAAACAACAAAGAATATTAGTTCCTCCCGTTAAAATTGTTGAGCGTCGCTCAACTGATTTTCATTCTTTTAACGATCCTACCGTGGTCCAAGCCATGCATTATATTTATTACAATGCCTGCAAAGGGATAAAAACAGAGCAAGTATTAGATGCTGTTAATATGTCGCGTTCTAATTTAGAGCAACGCTTTAAAAAAGAGATTGGTAAGACAATTCACACCGTTATTTATGAAGAAAAACTCAAACGTGCTCAAAATTTATTAACTACCACAACACTTGCAATCCAAGAAATTTCAGTAATGTGTGGCTACCCATCATTACAATATTTTTACTCTATCTTTAAAAAAGAATTAGGGATGACACCCAAAGAGTTTAGGGATGAGTGATAATGATACTATCAGCACTATTTTATTGATTCATTGAGTGTTACTTTCGACGGCTATTTGCCCAAGGATCACAATCAGAGTGATCGATAACTTCAATCACATCATCAAGATCTTCTTCAAGAGAATCAAGATAGAGCGCCTCTACTTCAGCACGTGCCCAAGGAGTTCTACGCAAAAACTTTAAACTTGATTTCACACTAGGATCACTTCTAAAGCAGTTGATCTTGATCAGTTGACCTAATTTAGTCCAGCCATATTTGGCCACCAGCGCATTGACCTGCATCTCAAGTGTGACACCATGTAGCGGATCTTTAGAAATATGTCCTGTCATGATTTTCTCAAATATGTTGTTTTATTAAAATTTCAAGATAAGAAGCGGTGCAGAGTACAAGAAAGTCGTGGGAGTATCAATAATTAGCTTATTAAACCAAGCCATTAAGCTAATCTATTCGATAGGCTTTAATGACTTGGTAAAAGGTTAATTACTTTTTGCGCGAACGCGAAAAAGCAGAAAAAGAGTGTGTCGCTTTTTTATTACTAATTATTTTATCTAATTGTTGTTGCAACTGTTTATCATCCATTGTCGCACGATCATGTTGACGAAGATGTTCAGCCCACGAGGCTACCATAAAGGTTTCCATATAAGTCTGAGTGTCTTTTTCCATAATGGCATCAGATGAAACAAAAAGTCCCCATGAGTAACCCCCATCTCTTAGCCGAACTGTTTTTAGTTGATTCATTAAATTGAGAAATTGTTCGCGATGAGTTGCATCAATTTGATAATTTACAGTAATTAATACAGGGCCTTTATCCGTTGTAATTTCAATAAGTTCATTATCAAGAGTAAAATGTTCTGAGTGCTGTAAGTTAATGTTGTCATGTTCTAATTTTACACGTAAAACACACAACCAAACTAAAATAATCCCGACGGTTGCACACAATAAGGCTACTGTCACAGAGGTATGTGAGGCAATTTGCCCCCAAACAAGAGAGCCTAATGCCATTGAACCAGAAAATACTGTTAAATAGAGTGCAAGGCCTCTAGCTCGTACCCAATTAGGCAATGCCGTTTGTGCTGAAACCATTAATGTAGAAAGGGTGATTATCCAACTAAATCCTGCAAGCATACTGGCGAAAATAGCAAGATATCTTGAAGTCGCACTGGCAAAAATAAATAACACCAACGCAGTCCCCATTGTACCAATAGCGATTAATGTACTAGTACTTAGTTTTTCACGTAATGTTGATAAACTAAATGCGCCCCCCACTGCACCAATACCAATGCTGGTAGTTAATAAACCGTATAATGTGGCATCCCCGTGTAATGATACCCGTGCTACTAGCGGTAACATTGCCCAATAAGCACTGGCAAAAATAAAGAAGCTGGTGGCTCTTATAATCGTTTTAATCAGTGCGGGACTATAACGCGCATAGCGTAAACCGGAAATCATCGCCGCAACAACAGACTCAGCAGGGAGTTTACCTTCTTCTTTTTGCTCACCGTCCCACCACCATACAGCAAGAATAATAGCAATAAAGCTTAGGGCATTAAGTAAAAACGGTAAATAAAGACCCACTTGAGAAATTAAAATACCAGCAAGTGCGGGGCCTATTGCACGGCTAATATTAATTCCCATACTATTTAAGGCAATACCCGATTTTAATTCATTTGGTGCAACAATACTCGGCACAATCGCTTGCCATGCTGGGCCTAAAAATGCCGCTCCAGAACCTAAAACAAAGGTAATGAATAATAACCAGCCAATGCTAATAACATCGAAATAGACCAGAACTGCCAATAATGAAGCCGCGCAAAGCATCAATATATTGACAAAAATAAGTAATTTTCGTTTATCAAAAATATCAGCAATTGCACCTGCTGGAAGCGCCAATAAGAAAACAGGTAATGTTGTCATGGCTTGAATAGCCGCAATCATAACGGGATCGGGGCTTAGGTTTGTCATCAACCAACCAGCGCCCACATCATTCATCCAAGTACCAATATTAGAAAATAGCGTTGCTATCCATAATATGAAGAAAACACGATTACGTAAGGGTGACCATGCAGAGGTACGTTGCGTTGCCATTGTCTTATCTCTCTTTGTTTGAGATGGTCAGTAAATCATTACCGACCCTCGTTATCATAAAAATTAGAATGCAAAGCAAGAACAGCCTAAAGCGCCCCAAAATGCATTATCATCTGAAATAGGAATGGATGATTGGCGAGCAATATCATGTTGATGCCCATGAACATGGCAAGCCCCACAACATTGATGTAACTGATTTAACACCGCCGTTTTTGTTTCTTGTTGTAAATAAGAGTAATGCCCTGGGACTTTGATCACTGGAGACCAATCGGGTAATACAGGAATAGAAGGGGGCGTTAATGATGAGAATGCGCCATTGGCATACACAATCTTACCATCCACTACCGTTAAAAGTGATTCAATCGCTTTGATCTCATTTTCAGGTACTCGAAAATAATCCGCTGAAAGGGCGATAAAATCGGCAAGCTGACCTGCTTTAATTTGCCCCTTTTTACCTTGTTCATTAGAAAACCACGAACTTCCCATTGTCCATAACATAAGCGCAGTATCTCTGTCTAAACGATTATCACTGTCATACATTTGCATACCCCCGACGGTACGCCCTGACACTAACCAATAAAGCGCTGTCCACGGATTATAGCTAGCAACACGAGTTGCATCCGTACCTAATCCAACAGGTACTTCTGCATTTAGCATTTTGGCAACAGGCGGTGTTTGTTTCAGTGCTTTTGTGCCATAACGTTGTGCAAAATATTCACCTTGAAACGCCATCCGATGCTGAATAGCTAATCCACCGCCAAGTGCTTTAACGCGTTCAATATTTTTTTCACTGATGGTTTCGGCGTGATCGAAAAACCAATGTAATCCATCAAAAGGGATCTCTTTATTCACTTTTTCAAAGACATCTAACATGCGACTAATGGATTCGTTATACGTAGCATGCAAACGAAATGGCCAGCGATGCTCAACTAAATGACGGATCACTTTTTCTAATTCCGTTTCCATATTTTCAGGAAGGTCAGGCCTTGGTTGTAAGAAGTCCTCAAAGTCGGCGGCAGAAAAAACTAACATTTCACCTGCACCGTTATGACGGTAGAAATCACTGCCATCGCCAGGTGATACCATTGATGTCCATTGTTGAAAATCTTCAAACTCTTGTTTGGGTCTTTGAGTAAATAAATTATAAGCAATACGAATAGTTAATTGGTTGTTCTTAGCTAACTCATCTACGACTTGATAATCTTCAGGGTAATTTTGAAAACCACCTCCGGCATCAATTGCACTCGTCACACCAAGACGATTCAATTCTCTCATAAATTGACGAGTTGAATTGACTTGATATTCAAGGGGTAATTTAGGGCCTTTTGCTAATGCAGAATAGAGCAACATAGCGTTGGGTTTTGCTATTAATAATCCAGTCGGGTTACCATGTTCATCACGCTGAATTTCTCCCCCTGGTGGATTAGGTGTCTCTTTGGTATAACCAATCGCACGCAATGCGGCTTTGTTAAGCAATGCGCTATCATAGAGGTGTAAGACAAAAACCGGTGTATCTGGAGAAACCGCATTAATTTCATCCAGCGTTGGCATACGGCGCTCTGCAAATTGAAATTCACTCCAACCACCAACAACACGCACCCACTGTGGTGACGGTGTCACTTGTGCTTGTGACTTTAGCATATCAAGAGCAATAGAAAGAGAAGGTACACCTTCCCAACGTAATTCAAGGTTATAGTTTAATCCACCGCGGATAAGATGAAGATGTGAATCATTAAGCCCAGGAATAATAATATGGTTTTTTAGATCAATGATTTTTGTTTCTGTATTTTGAAACTGCAACGCTTCATCATTTGAACCAATAAAAAGAAATTTACCTTGATGGACAGCTATCGCTTGAGCGATAGGCTTTTCTCTATCAAGAGTATGGATCTCACCATTGATAAATATTTCAGACGCGAAAGTTTTATTCATGATTTTTGATTTCCTATTTAAAAAGAATCAATCCTTTTGTTAAATAAAAGGCGTGAGCGTACCGTGCTTTATCAGCAATACAGATAACTATTTCTTTTTTAAACAAATTAAAAAATAAGCAAGTAAGTTTTTATTTTTATTTTAGTGGGCTTATTAAATTGTAGCTTAAGTTCATTTCATTACTATTTAAAACATTTGCTTTAAGGGAACAAAAAAAATGAACAAAAAACCGTTTACAGTCTAATACCGTTATCAATTTGTTCTTTTATAAGTCAAAATCATACTCAGCAAGCCACCGGAAATAAGAATAAGGTGTGTAAAAATTTCACTTAGCGCTACCTCCATTCTCTGTCATTGTTGCATAACATTACTGTTTAAAGCCAAAGCACGCAAAACTGACAAATAAGGTAACTTTTTAGTATTCATTTCAACAGTTATCGAAATGTGGTTCTTTTTTTTGAATATACTTATTCTCACTAAATAAAGGAGAGCACAAATGATTGCCGTAATATTTGAAGTGAAAATTAAACCCGGAAAACAGGCACGTTATTTATCTTTAGCTGCTGATTTAAAAGCATTACTAATGGATGTTGAAGGATTCATTTCGATAGAGCGCTTTCAAAGCTTATCGACAGAAGGGAAATTATTATCACTTTCTTGGTGGGAAACTGAAGAGGCCATTTTACAATGGAAGATAAATATTTCACATAAAAGTGCACAAAAAGAGGGTCGTGAGTCTATTTTTGATTTCTACAAAATTAGTATTGTTTCCCTTACTCGAGAATATTCATTTAACACAGAAGCCCGTCATTAAATAGACGCATATCCTTGCTACAATAATGTTATTACTCCAATAATACGCTATCAAAGAGTTGAAATATCAAATGACTAAATCAGAAATAAAATCGGAATATCAGCACTCAGTAGAGTCAGCAATAGCTACCGTAGGGGCTGCAATATCTGATATTTCCAGAGTCAAAATACTCTGCGCATTGATGGATGGAAGGGCGTGGACAGCCACTGAATTGGGTATTGCGGCTGATATTTCTGCTTCTACAACCAGTAGTCATTTATCCAAGTTACTAAGTAGAGGCCTGATTTCTGTAATATCTCAAGGAAAATATCGTTATTTCCGATTAGCTAACGATGAAATTGCAAAAATCATTGAAAATCTTATGTATTTTTCACCTAATCATATTTCACAGGCGAAAATCACAACCCCAAAAAATCTAAGAAAAGCACGAACTTGTTACAATCATTTAGCGGGTGAAATCGCTGTTGATATTTATGATTCGCTTTGTCGGCAAAAATGGATAACAGAAGATGGGCATGCTATTACTGCGCTAGGTGTTGAACAATTTAAAAATATAGGTATTGAGTTACATACAAAACATGCACGCAATATTTGCTGTCCATGTTTAGATTGGAGTGAACGCCGTTTTCATTTAGGAGGACAAATTGGTGCCACTTTTCTTAATTATGCAGAAGCGCAGGCATGGTTAATACGACATCAAGGATATAGAGAAGTCACGATCAGCAAGAAAGGTTATAAAGCGTTGACTCAATATTTTAATGTAAAAAGAAAAGAAGAAAAATAGGCGGGGTAAAACCAATTTTCAGAAATAACAAAAACAGGTAGGACATATAATACGTTACCTATTCAATTTAACATAATATACATTATGCGAACTTTGGTATCTAAATACTGATAGACACTGAAATCTCTGTTTTAGGCTGATCGATTATGTTGATTCATTCTTAACTTAAGGCTTATTCGCCAATGCTTTTTCTTCATTCACAAAGAGTTTTAATAATATCTTTTTAGATATCACAACTTCAGCAAAGTTGATTTGAGTGACTTCATTATAAGACATATCGCTGATATGACATTTTGGCTGTTACTTTGTTGCTGGCCGAAGTTCATCATACGAAATAGCGACATGCTCACGATATGCAGGTCTCTTAAGAATTCGTTTATAATAAGCTTCAATGTGTGGTAGTGATTTTCTCTTTATATCAATATCATAATAACGATATAAAACATGTCCAAATTGGATATCTGCAAGTGAAAAATGTTCACACGCCAAATAATCTCTAATAGCGAGTATCTCTTCAGCAATCATTAAGTTATTTTCAAATTGGTCAATAGCCAATCTAATTGCTTCTGCATCCTGCAATTCATTTGGCGTACGAGCAACACGCCAAAAGATAGGCGCTGTAAATGCCAGAGCGATATTTAACTTTGACCATTCCATCCATCGGTCAACTTCTGTTCTCGCCAGTAGATTATTAGGCCAAAAATGCCCTGTTCCATATTGATTAGCCAGATATCGCAATATTGTCCCTGTTTCCCATAATGGAGGATTACAACCATCTTGTAACACAGGAACAGTACGGTTTGGATTCAAACGATAAAATTCGTCAGTGTCAGTCCCACCATAACGATGCCCAATATCATATCTCTGATAAGGCAATCCTAACTCTCCAATACACCACATGAGAGCTTGTACGTTAGATGATGTTTTACGACCCCAAACCGTTAGCAATTGAGTTTCTCCAGAAGATAATTCGATATATCTACAATAATACAGGTATAAATAAGAACATTTCAACTTTGCTGAAAGGCAGGATCCTTATAATGTACTCTATGCTAAAATAGAGAGGAATATATAACTAAAAAAGTTAATTTATACCAACTTATCACCTTTATCATTAACAACTTGTTGCCCATCTTCTTTTGAAAAAGCCCCTTTTTGCTTTTCGGGTAAAATATCTAATACTATTTCAGAAGGTCGACATAGGCGAGTTCCTAATGGAGTGACAACAATAGGTCTATTGATCAGTATGGGATATTGCAACATATAATCAATAAGCTGTTCATCCGTCACCTTAATATCGCCAAGGCCGAGCTTTTCATAGGGTTCAACATTTTTTCTTAATAATGATTGAACTGTTATCCCCATATCCTTAATGAGTTTCTTTAGGATCTGTTTCGATGGTGGCGTATCGAGATAATAGATAATTGTTGGTTCTGCACCACTATTTCTTATCATTTCAAGTGTGTTTCGCGAAGTGCCACAATGGGGATTGTGATAGATTGTAATATTATTCATATTGTCACCACTAATTCATTAATGTAAGCCTAAGAGCTAATGCAACTAATGTCACTGTTAGCACAGGAATGGTCATAATAATGCCGGTCTTAAAGTAATAGCCCCATGTAATGGTCATATTTTTTTGTGATAGAACATGTAGCCACAATAATGTTGCCAAACTTCCTATTGGGGTAATTTTGGGGCCGAGATCTGCACCAATAACATTGGCATAAATCATCGCTTCTTTAATTAAACCGGTTGCATTACTGCCTTCTATTGATAAGGCACCAACAAGAACGGTTGGCATATTGTTCATAATTGAAGATAAAAATGCGGTGATAAATCCCGTACCTAGTGTCGCTTCCCATATTCCTTTTTCTGCCAACACATTGAGTATTTCTGATAGATAATGAGTCAAACCAGCATTGCGCAAACCATAAACGACTAGGTACATACCCAGAGAGAAAATCACGATTTGCCAAGGTGCTCCTCGTAAAACTTTTTGAGTATTAATCGTTTTTCCTTGTGCCGCGATAAGCCACAATATGACTGCACCTGTTGCTGCAATAGCGCTAATTGGTATACCTAGAGGTTCTAGTATGAAAAAACCAAGTAATAAAAGAAGCAATACCAACCAGCCTGCTTTAAATGTTTTCACATCTTTAATTACTGTCGCAGGCATCGCTAATTTTGATGTGTCATATTGCTGAGGAATATCTTTGCGGAAAAACCAATGCAACATAATTAACGTTGCAATAATAGCCGCTATATCAACAGGGATCATTACAGAAGCATATTCTGTAAATCCGATATCAAAAAAATCAGCTGAGACAATATTGACTAAATTAGAAACAATTAAAGGCAAACTTGCTGTATCTGCAATAAACCCTGCTGCCATAACAAAGGCTAATGTTGTACCTTTACTAAATCCAAGCGCTAACAACATCGCAATGACTATAGGTGTTAAAATCAGTGCTGCACCATCATTGGCAAAAAGTGCTGCAACAGATGCTCCGAGCAGGATGATATAGCTAAATAAAAGCCGTCCTTTACCACCGCCCCATTTTGCAACATGAAGTGCAGCCCATTCAAAGAAACCACTTTCATCAAGAATAAGGCTAATGATGATAACAGCAACAAATGTTGCGGTTGCATTCCAGACGATATTCCAAACCACAGGAATATCTTGGAGATTAATGACACCTAATAATAGTGCGATTAACGCACCCATTGTGGCACTCCAACCAATCCCCAATCCTTTGGGTTGCCAAATAACAAAAGTGATTGTCAAAATAAATATTAATAAGGCGATAAACATAAAAACCTCAATCAGAAAGCAAATTTAAAGCGCCTTCTGCTAGAAATAAAATTAATCCGCGAGTCTGCTTAATGCTGAAACACCCACCGGTTCTTGTTCCTGTAGTGGAACAATGGCCACTCGTTTAGCAAGCGAGTTAACCACTTTTTCAATCTGTGGTATTTCCTGTTCAGCTCTAGAAAGTAATAATGGTGACGTTGTTTTTGTCGTAGATAGACTGTTATTAATCACCCATGCCCACGGATAAATACCTGCTCGTATCAAATCATTTTGCAAGTTTTCGGCTTCAAGAACGGGAGTTGTTTCAGCTAACGTCGTGATAATCACTTTCGTTCGTGTTGGATCCTGCAATTGCATCATAGGGGTAAGAAAATGGCCTTTTTCCCCCATTTTTTTTGCAATTTCTTTATGGTAAGCACCGGTGGCATCTAGTAAGAGCAATGTGTGGCCAGTCGGAGCCGTATCCATAATCACAAATCGATGACTAGCTTCACGGATTATCCGAGAAAAAGCCTGAAAAACAGCTATTTCTTCAGTACATGGAGAGCGAAGATCTTCCTCTAATAATGCTCGCCCTTCAGCATCGAGATCTTTACCTTTTGTTTCGAGGACATGATGACGATAACGTTCTGTTTCCGCTATCGGATCGATTCGACTGACCTGTAAATTCGGTAAACTCCCCTTTAATGTGTTTTCGAGATGAGCTGCGGGATCGGACGTTGTAAGATGAACATCAGCCCCCTGTTCTGCGAGTTTGACTGCTATTGAGGCTGCTATTGTCGTTTTTCCTACGCCGCCTTTTCCCATTAACATGATCAAGCCATGCTTCTGTTCTGCAATTTCTTTAACTAGAGAGGATAATTTCGGCAACATCAAATCTGCATTAGATTTTTTAACCAAGGGTAATTCTGATCCTTGATTAGACAAAAGTTGAGCTAACGCTTCAATTCCCACCATATTTTGTACACGTAACATAAGTGTATCTGTTGGTAACGATTGAAGGATTTCGGGCATATTCTGTATTGCAACTTGCTCTCTAAGATAAAGTGCTTTTGACAATTCATCATCAACAGAAACGGCTGATTCAGGAAAAACACCATTAATCACTAATTGCTGATTTTTAACACCAAGAGAAGATAGTTCAGTATACGTTCGTGCAACTTCACGAAGTGCAGCAGATTGTGGTCGTGCAACAAGTATTAATCGTGTTAGCTGTTTATCACTCAGAGCATCAACTGCCAGACTGTATTGCGCACGCTGTTTTTCTAATCCAGACATAGGCCCAAGGCAAGATGCCCCATCGGGATTATCACGAATAAAATCACGCCAGGCGCCAGGTAGTTGTAATAATCTTATTGTATGACCCGTTGGGGCGGTATCAAAAATAATATGATCGAATTTACCCGTGATTTCTTTATTAGTTAGTAGCCCTGTAAATTCATCAAATGCGGCTATTTCCGTAGTACAGGCGCCTGATAATTGCTCTGTAATACTTTGAATAACGGCGTCAGGTAAACTGCCTTTAATGGGAGCAATAATTTTATTTCGGTACTCTTTGGCCGCAACTTGCGGGTCTATTTCTATGGCTGAAAGATTGGGTACAAGTGAAATTTGCTTAATACTATTGCCAATAGTTTGTGAAAATACTTGCCCAACATTAGAAGCAGGATCTGTGCTGACCAATAAAACTTTTTTTCCTCCCCTTGCTAGCTTAATCGCTGTTGCACATGAAATAGATGTCTTACCTACACCACCTTTTCCCGTAAAAAAAAGATAATTTGGTGCATTTTCTATAAATTTCACAATATTTCTCCTTTAACAACAACCACTATTGTTTCCACAACAACTACTTTTTTTCACATCGGGTTTATTGTCATTTGTATAATTAATACCAAACCATCTTGCTAATTCACTGCGTTTGGGATAGCGACCCGTTAAAACAACTTCATCATTAAGTAAAATAAGCGGTAAGGCTTCTGTACCCGCGGTTTCAAGAAATGCTTTTGCTTTTAAATTATTAACAAATGCCATGGGCTCTTGCCCTAGATTGAAACGTCGAATATTCGCCCCTTGCTTTTTTAACCAATCAACATCAGTAGCAAAATTAACTAATGCTTGATCAACATCGGTGCCACAAACACCTGTGCTACAACATAATGCGGGATCAAAGACTTCTAGTTTTTTCATATCGATACCTCATATCTGATTTTTCATATATGTTAAATTAAAAAATTTTATTCAGAACAGCAGCTCACGGCTCCTTTCTTTTCAATCGTTCGAAGCAAATCTGATACCCGATTTTTCTCTGCCTCATAGGTGATTTCAATCATATTTTTTACCCACGATAGTAATGTAGGAGACAAACGATAATGAACCCATTTTCCGTGTTTAGAATCAAGTAACAGTCCACTTTCTCGCAACATAGCTAGGTGGCGAGACGTTTTAGGTTGAGATAAATTTAAGGCTGTATAAATGTCACAAACACACAACTCGCCGGATGCTTTAAGTAGCAACACAATATCTAGTCTTGTTTGATCACTTAATATCTTAAATAATTGCAACGGTTCCATATTTGCTCCTTTCTTTAATAGGCTCTAACGTACACCTGCAAAATACATCTGTCAAAACATATATGTTTTGGCGGATGTGTTTTTACTTAATCATGCTCTATTAAAGGAGCATATCCTGTTGACTTATATCAAATGAAGCAAAGTTAAATGAATCGTTTCACCTTATTGATGAGCTACCTCTCTTGACTTAATAACCTACGGGGTGAGAATGCACTAATACTTTAATTTTTCTAAATAATGTTCTGATATTGGAAGGTTTATTATGAGCTATCGTATGTTTGATTACTTGGTACCAAATGTTAACTTTTTTGGCCCAGGTGCTATCTCTGTTGTTGGCGAACGTTGCAAATTATTGGGCGGTAAAAAAGCCCTATTAGTAACGGATAAAGGCCTGAGAGCTATCAAAGAAGGTGCCGTAGATAAAACTATTGGTTATTTAAAAGAAGCGGGCATTGATGTTGCCGTATTTGACGGTACTGAACCTAACCCAAAAGACACTAACGTACTTGACGGTCTTGCAATGTTCCGCAAAGAACAATGCGATATGATAATTACCGTCGGGGGCGGTAGCCCACATGACTGCGGTAAAGGTATTGGTATTGCAGCAACGCATGAAGGTGACCTTTATAATTATGCTGGAATTGAAACGCTAACAAATCCACTTCCCCCTATTATTGCCGTGAATACAACCGCAGGTACCGCCAGTGAAGTGACTCGCCATTGTGTTCTGACCAATACAAAAACAAAAGTCAAATTTGTTATCGTTAGCTGGCGTAACCTCCCTGCTGTTTCAATTAACGATCCCCTATTAATGATTGGCAAACCTGCTGGACTGACTGCTGCAACGGGTATGGATGCTTTAACTCATGCAGTTGAAGCTTATATTTCGAAAGATGCTAACCCTGTCACTGATGCTTCAGCGATCCAAGCAATCCGTTTAATTTCTCGCAACTTACGTCAAGCCGTGGCGTTGGGTACAAATCTGAAAGCCCGTGAAAATATGGCTTATGCTTCACTTTTAGCAGGTATGGCATTTAATAACGCTAACCTCGGCTATGTTCATGCCATGGCTCACCAGTTGGGTGGATTATATGATATGCCACATGGTGTGGCTAATGCTGTATTACTCCCACATGTATTACGTTATAACCTAATTGCTAATCCAGAAAAATTTGCAGATATTGCTGAATTTATGGGCGAAAACGTGACAGGATTATCCGTAATGGATGCTGCTGAACGAGCTATTGCGTCTATCGCCCGCCTTTCTTCGGATATTGGCATTCCACAACATTTAAGTGAATTGGGTGTGAAAGAGTCTGATTTCCCATATATGGCGGAAATGGCACTTAAAGACGGTAATGCATTCTCTAACCCACGTAAAGGTAATGAAAAAGAGATTATTGAAATTTTCCGCCAAGCATTCTAATTTTTCTGAAAAATATCCGTCAGCTATGTTTTCTGTTGGCGGTTTTTTTAATGAGGCTTTATTACAAGAAAAAGTATTTTTAACCAGATTAGATAAAGGCCTTTTAGAATTAACATCACCTGATAATACTGTCGCTATTTTAGGCAAAAAGCCTATTAGAATTTAATTCATGATAATCTTAGCTTTCTAACTTATTTTTTATTATTTCCGGCATTAAACAAAAAGAGCCTAATTTTTCACTTAGGCTCTCCTCTTTTTTATGTGGTACTCATACCACTTTAGAAGGACTGTATAACTGTTTCAATCCTTTAAAAAACCATAATAATGAATGCCAAATAAGTAATAAAATAACAGCATTAGCAAAAATAAATAGCGCCGTTGATAATAACTGCATAAAGTCACTAGTAGATGTCATACTCATATTTAATGAGGCTTTTGCTAATGCAGAAACACCAAAAGAGAAACTCCAAAATGGCAATGAAAACGGTTGTTTCACAAACCAAGGAATTAGTCTCAGCATAAATAAAAGTTGTAATAACCCATAACCTAATAACATTTTTGCGAAGAAGTCGATATGATTATCATTAATTGCTAAGTAAGCGCTACAAGCCACTAAAGCGGGCGCGAGTTGAATGCCAAATGAAAGACGTGATTTCTCATCCATTAATCCATCACTGCGTATTCTTTTTAAAATAGTAGGCTCTAAACTTAGCCATGAAAAAACGCCAGCCCCAAAAAATAAAATACCCAAATCATTAAAACCAAATGCACCACATGCCATGGCGCAAATGAAGTTATTGGCAACCGTTGGTAAATATAAAACAGGTGTGGTGGCTATTTTAGGGTATTCCCCTTTCCACTGAGAACCAATTAACCAACTGGAGTAAGCTAATTGAGCTACAGCTCCAAGACTAAACAGTATGAGTGAAAAGAAAGGTAAATAAGGATTTAGTCCTATCGAAACTAAAACGGTCGTTGCTGGAAATAAGCTAGTAAACCCACTTGCAACGGGATGTTTAATTTCATCGAGAATACTTTGTCGATGAAATAGCCCTTTGCTTAGTAAAAATAGCGTAAGTGTTAGCCAAACCAAACACCCCACACCGATAAATATTTCACCAATATAAGCCGGATACTGATGCTCTTTAGCAGCATAGCGCCATGCCATTCCCGTACCTATCATTCCTAATACTACACCAAAATAGCCTGATGTGAATTGTGATGAGATTTTTTTTAGTTTATTTATCAATATCATACTTTTATTTTAACTCATGTAAATGACATAATGCATTGATGTTTTGTTCTGAGCATCAACGAATACTAGAAATAATAGATTTTATTTTTATAAAATGCATTTAAAATAAATGTTACCAGTAATGACTCACTTTAAGAGTTTTCCCCCTCCTGTTCCCGAATATTCTGATGCTGGTATAAATACGATAACGATATCTTTATATTGTCCTTTATTTTGGAGTTTATAAAAATGAATATCACGTTAAAAAAGATTGGAACACTGTGTGTCGCTTCTGTTCTGCTTTTTTCACTTGCGGGTTGTTCTAGCATGACAAAACGCGACCGTAATACAGCGATTGGAGCCGGTGCTGGTGCCATCGGTGGTGCTATTTTGACTGACGGTAGTGCATTAGGCACTATTGGCGGTGGTGTCTTAGGTGGCGTTATTGGCCATCAAGTAGGTAAAAAATAGCTGAGCTTGTCTTATTGCACTAGACTGAGCTTATATTCTATTGGCTCAGTCTAGTTACGTGCTATGCTAAAATATTCTGCATTTAATTAGTTGTTGAATGGTAAAATCACTTATCTTTCCACTTAAAAAATCTCTGATCCTCAATGAGATTAACCTTCCTTTTTTTGTCCATCACTTCTATTTTTATTTAAAAACAATTCAATAGTCGGATTTTATTCTGTGAGCTAAAAGCAAAAATACCGATTATTATCAAAGATAAAAATCTTTCGCATCAGAAAAGAACCTTGTTTTTAGACTGATTTATCACAAACCTTACTTTTAAACTTGACTCTTTTTAGTGATAGCCTTTTACTTTCAATTATTATAACTATCGAGGGTAATTAAATGATTATATTTATTACGGGAGCTTCTGCTGGTTTTGGTGAAGCTATAGCTCGTCATTTTATCAGCCATGGACACAGTGTTATTGGTACTGCTCGCCGTTTGGAAAAACTGATTAATTTACATAAAGAGCTGGGAGATCAATTTTACCCCCTACAATTAGATGTTACCGATAAAAAAGCCGTGAGTGAGATTTATACTCAATTACCTGAAAAATGGCGCACCATTGATGTATTAGTAAATAACGCAGGTTTAGCATTAGGACTAAATACCGCCGATAAAGCGAGTCTTGATGACTGGGATACGATGATTGAGACAAATAATAAAGGTCTTGTTCATGTGACTCGCGCCATTCTTCCTTTTATGGTAGAAAGAAATAAAGGTCATATCATTAATATTAGTTCAACCGCCGCATCTTGGCCTTATTTGGGTGGCAATGTTTATGGTGCAACTAAAGCCTTTGTTAAACAATTTAGCTTAGGGTTACGCGCTGATCTTCAAGGTAAAAAGGTACGTGTCACCGATATTGAACCAGGCCTTGTTGGTGGTACAGAATTTTCATTAGTTCGTTTTAAAGGTGATAGTGATAAAGTTGAACAAACATATGCAAACGCAAATGCATTAACTCCAGAAGATGTTGCAGAGGCAGTATATTGGACAGCAACATTACCAGCTCATGTCAATATTAATACCTTAGAAATGATGCCCGTTAGCCAATCATTTGCCGGGTTAAGTGTTCATCGGCAAAATTAAATGCACTGAAAACTCATTTTTTATTAAGGCATCAGCTATAATTATTAAGATATAATAGCCATTGACTGTAATAGCGACATAACATTAGAGGATAGCAACTATGATCAATACTCTAACTAAGAAACCAATGGCAAGAACGATATTGTTCTCCTTATTTCTTAGTTTATCTGTGTCTTCTTTTTCTTCTATTGCCGCCTCTACCAATGTAACCATTAATGGTAATGGCTATGACAATGTCTTAGATAAAGAACAAGCTCGACAACTGAAAGAAGACTGGGATCAAAAGCGTGAGCTTCGTACCCAAGTCAATCAGCGAGAAAAAATTGAATTTAATAAAGTAGATAAAGCCATTGATGAGCGAGATGCTTGTCTGAAAAGTGCAAATGTCTACGCTTATTGGGAGCCAGAAACACGTCGCTGTTTAGACAGTAATACTGGGCGCCCTGTTAATCCGTAAGAAAATCGTGAAACAGTGATGTTTTACTTTGTAAAACAAGGAGAGAGTAATATGAAAAAATATATCTTTGCAGTAATGGCAACCCTTATGGCATTTGCCCCGTTAGCAGCAAATGCAGGTTGTGATGAAGTTGTTGAGTCTATTCAACAAAAAATTGTCAATAATGGTGTCCCCGCAGCTAACTTTACTTTGACTGTCGTTGAAAACGACCAAGTTGCACAAACAGAAGGTAAAGTGGTAGGCACTTGCGAGAATGACAGTAAAAAGATCATCTATACTCGTCATTAATGTTTTATTGATAAAAATGTGTAATTAAAAAAGGGCGCATTATTAGCGCCCTTTTCCTTTTTTACTTAAAAAATTGAGTATCTAACTGATTTAAACTACTTTACTTAATTTTTTTCCGTTTTTTCTTTAATCTTACATGTTCTTTTTATCATTATTCCGATTTTAAGCAAGATTTAGAAAAAACAAAAATACCCAATGAATTTACTCATCAGGCATTTAAAAGTAACAAGTTTGGTTCCGTTAAAAAACGGGGAACTCAATCCACTTCGTTACTTATTTATATTCTCTCTTAAGCAGGTACCGCGATATCCAACTGGCTTAAATCAAGGTAACAAGAGAGATCACGTTCTTCAGGACGTAATAAATACGGGATTTCACCAATCAGCGGCGCAGGAATATGCTGAGACAGCCTTTCCACAATTTTCGCGTAATAAGGTAATCCTGGATTTATTCTGTTAGCAACCCAACCGACTAATTTCAAACCATCGTTGATAATAGATTGTGCTGTTAATATTGAGTGATTAACACAGCCTGGTTGAATACCGACAACCAAAACAACTGGAATTTGTTCTTTTACCACCCAATCAGAATAAAAAGTATTATCATCAAGCAGATAACGCCAACCGCCATTACCTTCGATAACAACACACTCTGCTTTTTTACTTAAATTATCGAGCTCATTTGAAATCTTATTAAAATCAATTTCATTTTCGCTAACATAGCAATTATCAAGCAAAATAGGATTAATTTCGTCGTAGCGAACTTCAACTGGCGATGAATTATGAATAATCATCGCATCATGATTACGTTCACCATCAGCCGTTTCATGTAATTCTGTTGCAATAGGCTTAAAACCCACTGCCGTTGACCCGCCACGATTTAATGACTGAAGAAGTGCTCGGGTCACAACAGTTTTACCCACGTTGGTATCTGTCCCCGTAACAAAAAAGCGTGTTAACATATAATTTACTTCCGTTATGACAGATAAATCAGGTTCATAAAAAATGACAGAGATTAGAGTTTAGGGTAACACTGTTTCTGGTGGCTTGAGGTAGCTCAATTTTTTAGTTAATTGGTCTAAAATAGAGAATTCGTTAATGATCAATTGAGGTATTTACGCTTGCAAAACACTTCCGTTACGATTTTTTTCACTTAATTTAGCCTTGCATCAACTCAATTAACAAAGAACCGTTGTACAGAGCCTCTTTAACCAATGAGGCAGCAGGCAATGTTCCTTTATTTCTTAACTCTGTTTCTTCAATAATTAACGATTGTGTATAACGAGGCATGGCATGATGTTGAACATGGTTCAAGATCAAAGGAAAAAGAATAGACTTTGCTCGACAAAGAGGTGAACCAATTAATATTTTTTGCGGATTAAAGATATTAATCATCACGGCAAGAATAAACCCCAATCGCTGAGCGACTAAACTCACTATCTTAAGAGCTTGTTTATCTCCAACTAATATTGCATCACACAATGTCTCAATGGTAATAGGATATTTGTTTAACAATGAGGAAGGATCCTCTTGAGCTAATAGCTGGGCTTTTTTAATTAATTGAGGAATTGCAATTTCTGTCTCTAAACACCCTTTCGCACCGCAATAACAGTTATTGTCAGAGTCAGTAACTTTAGTATGCCCAATTTCAACCGCACTGTGGCTATGAGAATGTAATGTTCGTCCATTACTAATGATACCGGCACCCACGATGTCATCAATGACGATTTGCAGAACATCTGAATTATTTTTTGCGGCACCATATAAAGACTCGGCCATTGTCCATGCGGTCACACTATGCTGTAAGAAAACGGAAACTCCCGTTTTTTCATGAATTTTATCAGCAAGGGGAATATCTTTAACATCATAATAAGGGGAGCTATGAATAACACCACTAATGGGATCAACAATCGCATTCATTGTGATACTAATTGCCGTCAATCTCTCAACATGAGATTGATAACGTTCGAAAAATTTATCAATAGCAAGTAAAAAGTGATTAAGGAAGTCATTACTATTTTCTTTAGGAAAATCAAACGTATCTTCAGTAACAAGTTTACTGTCTAATTCTCTTAAACTAAAAAGTAAATTACCTTTATTGACGCGGATACAGAGAAATTGCCACCCTTGGCTTTCGAGTTTTAACCCTACAGCAGGTCTCCCACGAAATCCCACATCTGGAAACTCAGTTTCGTGAATAAGATGAGTTTCAACTAATTCTCGCGTAATTTTGGTAATACTCGCGGGAGCCAGCTCTGCTTTTTTTGACAGTGAAATACGAGAAATAGGACCATGTTCATCAATCAAACGAAAGACTGTGCCAAGATTAAACTGTTTTACGTGATCGATGTGGCTAGGTTGATTCCCCATTGAATGTCATCCTTAATAAGGAGCCATCATTAATTCGAGGCTCTAAATAATTCATTACCGATTATGTCGTTAATTTGTGATAATTGTACAATACTTACATAAAAAGCGTGATCAAAAACACAGATAAATCAAGATTTTTGGTGTTCTAAGATATTTTTTAATAACAATTGCGTTAATCGATTAGCCGCTGCGGGTATTGTGCGTTTTTTATGAGAAACCAACCAAACTTCAGAAAAAGCCTGTGAATTAGCAAAATGCAGGTAATGCACGCCATCGACTTTCATTCGAGTGAAAGATTTAGTCACAATCGATATACCTAACCCTGCGGCAACTAACCCTAAAATCGTCATGGCTTCGCCCGCTTCTTGTGCAATAGTAGGGGTAATTCCTGATAAACTCAGTAGCTGAATAATCTCATCATAAAGCGCTGTGCCTACATCTCTTTCAAAGAAAACAAAAGGATATTGTCCAATATCTTGAATATTAACCCCCGTTTCTTTGTAAGCAAGTAAGGGATGTCCCTCATACACAGCTAAAATAAAAGGCTCTCGAAACAACAGCTGGTGGTGTAAATTTTCGGGTAATGTGGTATTTCGCATAATACCGAGATCAATACGCCCTGTAAGCAATGGTGAAATTTGTTGCTTTGTATTCATTTGATGCATATGAATGCCGACTTCAGGATAATTTTCTCTAAATTGCCGTAAACTCAAGGTTACCAAATGCATAAAAGGAGTTGTTGATGTAAAACCTATCGATATTTCACCTAACTCGCCTTTTTCCATTCTAGCTGCACGTGTTGCAGCTGCGTTGACCTGCGCCATAATTTGATAAGACTCTTTTAAAAACATTTGCCCTGCAGGGGTTAGTGCAACAGAACGGTTAGTTCGTTCTAAAAGCCTGGCTCCTATTTCGCTTTCAAGTGCTTGTATTTGTTGGCTCAAAGGGGGTTGAGAAATATTCAATCTTTCCGCTGCTTTACCAAAATGAAGTTCTTCAGCCACAGCAATAAAATAACGTAAATGCCTCAATTCAATGTTCATATTTACCTACATGACTATTGATACTTTAAAAGTCTTATTTCAAATAATTAATATATTAGACAAAAAAATCAAATATTTCTAACATTGACATAAATCAAATTTAAGTAATGGAAGTTTAATCAATATGGATAATCACGAAATAGACAGTAAAAGTATGAGCTTAGGCACTGATATTTCAGACAATACATCGTGTATAAAAAAGCCTGCTCATCGGCAATCTCCTCCTAAACACTATATTCAGCGAGATGATGCTCTGTATATAAAAGTGACGGTGTCATTTTTCATGGTTGGATTAGCGACTTTTGCCTTACTCTATTTTGTACAACCCATATTGCCAGTGTTATCCGACGAGTTTTCAGTGAGTCCTGCAACCAGTAGCCTAGCGCTTTCCCTTTCTACGGCTTTAATGGCGTGTGGATTATTAATCACAGGCCCACTTTCCGATGCATTTGGTCGTAAAAATGTCATGGTTATCGCATTATTTTGTGCTGCCTTTTTCACATTATTAAGCGCGATGATGAATAGCTGGACAGGTATTTTAATTACTCGCGCCTTAGTGGGACTTTCATTAAGTGGTGTTGCAGCTGTGGCAATGACCTATTTAAGTGAAGAGATCCACCCTGCTTATTTAGCATTATCGATGGGGTTATATATTAGTGGCAACTCTATTGGGGGTATGAGTGGGCGTGTTATTACTGGGGTATTAAGTGATTATTACTCTTGGCGTTTATCTGTGGTTATTCTTGGTATTTTTGCACTGTTTGCTGCTGTGACTTTCTGGAAAATATTACCTGCGTCTCAGCACTTTAGACCGACTGCATTAAAACCGCGAAATCTTCTTATTACCACAAAGCTACATTTTAGAGATAAAGGATTACCTCTGTTATTTATTGAAGGTGGTTTATTAATGGGAGGATTTGTCACTTTATTTAACTATATTGGGTATCGCTTATTAGATGCGCCTTATTCATTAAGTCAGACAACCGTGGGGTTGATTTCTATCGTGTATTTAAGTGGTACTTATAGTGCATCAAAAGCGGGATTATTAACCACTAAATATGGCTTAGGAAAAGTGTTTATTGCAGGTATCTCTATGATGTTAATTGGCATATTGATTACCTTAATTGAATCATTACCAATTATCTTTGTTGGTATGCTTATCTTAACAACAGGTTTTTTTGCAGCTCATGCCGTAGCAAGTAGCTGGGTTGGTCGTCGCGCTAAACGAGGACGAGCTCAAGCCTCTTCACTTTATCTTTTTACTTATTATGCTGGTTCAAGTCTTGCAGGTACACTCGGTGGCCTATTTTGGGTAAGCTTTGGTTGGTTGGGCGTTGGGATGTTTATTGCTGTTTTAATGTTAATTGCCTTACTCATAGCGTTGCACTTAAACAACGTTGCTCAATAATAAAATACGATCATGACAAAGTGCGAAATTGGATTAACACTATTTAATGTTGTCGATTTTGCACTCTCTTCTTAAGGTATAGGCCTATACTTTAGATAAGGATTAGCCATTATGCCACCAATAAAATATCCTATTGCCCTGCTATTTCTCTTTCTTACCTCCATTGCAAGTGCATTCACAGAAAACTGCCCTCCGATAAAACCAGACTGCGATGCGTTTCAAGAGCCAATAACGAGGGTGAGTGAAAAACAGGCTCATATTGCATTAAAAACCATCAATTAAATGAGCTTTAAGAAAAAGATCATAAAAAAATGCCCTTTTTACGGTATGCTGTATAAATAAACAGTATACTGTGTTTTTGGCATTTTCTCCCTGTCAAGCAATGTACTTTTCACTGAAGTTAATGTATTGTTTTAAATAGTGGCTTATTGCATGTTGTAACTAAATAAGGATGTGAAGATGAGTAAGTATGATTTTATAGAACAATTTAATCTCT
The DNA here is from genome assembly GCF_009915965.1 of Proteus sp. G2300. Classification (NCBI taxonomy): domain Bacteria; kingdom Pseudomonadati; phylum Pseudomonadota; class Gammaproteobacteria; order Enterobacterales; family Morganellaceae; genus Proteus; species Proteus sp. G2300. The sequence goes on along the minus strand of NZ_JAABNK010000023.1, from coordinate 14,247 downwards.
GTTTTAAACAATTAGAAACAGAGATTAATGCACTAATTGAAAAGCTGAAAAAACTAACATTATTACCTTCAGCTGTTTTTGAATTACCCGATATCACGAAAGAAGAAGAACATGATGACGTTACACGAGTGACAGTGTCACCTAGTTATAATGAAGACGCACGTGAATTGACATTAAAACTAATGGCCAATTTGTTTATTTATGACAATGCACCGCATATCAGCAGTAAACGTGCTATTCGTTTACCTGGCGTACTTTGCTTTGGTACTAATAACATTGAATTTAAGTCAGTAAAAGGCGATATCGAGCGCATTAATTCATTAAAAAAACAGCTTTCAGATATCGTGACTAAAGAGTCTGGGATTTCTAAAGAAGAACGTTTTGATTTTGTACATAATCAGTTAAAAGGTTTAATCACACTAAATGCTTATCGCACCCTCACCCTAGTGGCTGATCCTGATACTGTACGTTTTGGTTGGGCAAATAAAAATATTATTAAAAATTTAACGCGCAATGAGGTTCTATCTCAATTGGAAAAAAGTCGAGAAGCCAATCGTGCTGTATCGCCGTATACCCGTGAACAGTGGGCAGAGCGTATTGATAAAGAGATAACCACCCTTTCCCAATTACCTGAAAATGCAAAATTAAAAATAAAACGCCCCGTAAAAGTACAACCTATTGCTCGTGTTTGGTATTCGGAGCTTCAAAAACAAGTGCAATATGCGTGTCCCTTGCCTTTATTAGCTTTCTACATTGATAAAGAGAGCGATTTTAAACCGATTATTGGCGAACTCCCTGATTATGATGCCGATAACATTCAAATTCGCCATCGCCCTAAAGCTAAGAAGTTACAACTGATTATTCCAAGAATGCATTTATATCTTGAAGTTAATTAATAAGCTTAATCGAACTTCCTTGAAGGATTTGTATAATGTTATCATTAAGATGAATAAATTGGTTATCTTCAATTTTCAAATTAATGGAGATCACTACATTATTTTTTAATACAAAAATCATTTTTTCTCGCGTTAACGTAATACGCTCAAGGCTATTAATAGCTTCAATATCAGATAAATGTGTCATTAAACCGATAGAATTATCAATACCTTCATCTTCATCATCAAATCTTGAAAGAATAATGAAATGATCAGGAGAAACAGCATCATCCCCTATTCCTATAATGGTGACATCATCTTCGACATAACAATTAATTTCTGTCGCAGTAAACGTAATTTCTTCAGTCATTATTTTTCCTATCAGATCTAAAAATCCCGCCATTATAGCGGGATTTAATTTCTGCATTAAATAAGTGTTAAATACACTTATTTTTTCATACTACCAACCATATCTTCAGGGCGAACCCAGCTATCGAATTCTTCCGATGTAAGATAGTTCAGTTTCAGCGCAGACTCTTTCAATGTTAAGCCTTCTTTGTGCGCTTTCTTCGCAATTTCAGCGGCTTTATCGTAACCGATATGAGTATTTAACGCAGTAACTAGCATTAATGATTCATGCAGTAGTTTATTGATACGCTCACGGTTTGGTTCAATACCAATTGCACAGTGCTCATTGAAACTACGCATACCATCAGCCAGTAAACGAACTGATTGTAAGAAATTATCAATGATCATTGGGCGATAAACGTTCAATTCAAAGTTACCTGATGCACCACCAATGTTAATGGCGACATCATTTCCCATAACTTGAGCACATAACATTGTTAGTGCTTCACACTGTGTTGGGTTAACTTTACCTGGCATGATCGAACTCCCAGGCTCATTTTCTGGAATAGCGATTTCGCCAATACCACAACGAGGGCCAGACGCTAACCAGCGCACGTCATTAGCAATCTTCATTAATGAAGAAGCCAAACCTTTTAATGCACCATGTGAATGAACTAATGCATCACAGGTTGCCAACGCTTCAAATTTATTAGGCGCCGTTACAAATGGCTGACCCGATAATTCAGCAATACGTTTAGCCACACGAACTGCGTATTCTGGATGCGTGTTTAATCCTGTTCCTACAGCAGTACCACCCAATGCTAACTCGCAAACATGAGGAACAGAATCATCTATATGTTTGATGCTGTGCTCAAGCATAGCAGCCCAACCAGAGATCTCTTGCCCTAATGTCAGAGGTGTCGCATCTTGCAGGTGAGTACGACCAATTTTAACGATGTCATGGAAAGCTTCTGCTTTCTCTTTAAAGACTTTCAGCAGTGATTTTAATTCTGGCAATAAATCCTGACGTAATGCAATAACAGCAGCGACATGCATGGCAGTTGGGAACACATCATTTGAACTTTGACTTTTGTTAACATCATCATTCGGATGGATTTTGCGTTCCATGCCACGGATACCACCAAGGATCTCACTACCACGGTTAGCTAACACTTCATTCATATTCATATTTGATTGAGTGCCAGAACCTGTCTGCCAGATTGCTAATGGGAATTCAGTTGGATGTTTGCCGGCTAATACCTCATCTGCTGCAGCAATAATTGCATCAGCACGTTCTTTAGGTAATAAACCTAAATCCATGTTTACACCTGCGGCTGCTTTTTTAGTAAGAGCAAGCGCATGGATAAGTGCAACAGGCATTTTTTCAACTGAAATACGGAAGTGTTCAAGAGAACGCTGCGTTTGAGCTCCCCATAACTGGTCAGCGGGTACTTCGATTTGTCCCATTGAGTCTTTTTCAATGCGAGTGGCTGCCATTTCAATCTCCTTAAGTACACAGAATAATTGATTAATTCCGAATCACTTTTTAGTAAATAACTCGGATATCACTATCATGCCATAAACAGAATAATAAATATGAGAGCTAAAGCGAGCTTATGAAATTTATAACAGAATGAAATCTGTTGATTTTTCTGGAAAAATACGGTTAGTCATCTTATTTTGTGACTACAGTTAATTATTTAAGCTTTCATATTTATATCCATATTTATTATGAGCCTTTATTATTCATCATAAATAGAATCTCATCACAATTAAATATTGTCTAAATCGAAAAAAGAGTAAAAACAGACGTTTTTAATGCTTATTTAATTTATCTTATAAATCATATCCATTTTGCTTTAAACTCATTATGTTAGCGAGTAACTAAGTAAGTTCTGATTGCGATTTTATTCCACTAAATCTATATTTACAGTTAATATAGGTGGCGATGTATATATGTGGATTATCTATATTTAAATTTAGTAAAAATTATCACCAATTTATCGGGTTGTTTAAAGGTTACAAAACAGCCTTTATAACGTACATCGCCGGATGTACACAGAGGATGGACTAGAATTATGAAGAAATCGCTTGTCGCTGTTGGTGTTATCGTCGCACTAGGTGTTGTATGGACCGGTGCTTCGTGGTACATGGGCAGCAAAATTGAAAGTCGCTTACAGGAAGAAACGAAACTCGCTAATGTCCAGTTAGCGCAACTTGCTAAAAATGCACAATTTGGCACTGATATTAAACTTGAAATTCGTGACTATAAAAAAGGGGTATTCACCTCTAATGCAGACTTTGCTGTCGTGATTTCAAAAGATGCTAGTGAGGTCGTTGAAGGCCAAGATAAAAAAGTAGAAGAAGTCATCTTCACTACTGACATCGATCACGGTCCATTCCCTCTTTCTGATCTAGCTAAATTTAATTTAGCACCAAAATTAGCCGCAATGAATAATACGTTGGTCAACAATGATACAACTAAAGAATTATTCAAACTAACTAAAGAGAAATCTCTTTTTGATATCCATACTTCTTTGGCTTTTGATGGAGCAGTATCAGGTGAAGCTAAACTGAACCCTATCGATTTCACTGAAGACGGAGGTACGGTTAAAACAACACCTTTAACAGTTGAATTCTCATCGGATAAAACCGCATCCAACTTCACTACCTCCGTAAAAGGGGATCAAGTTGTTGTGACTAAAGATGGGGAAGAAACTTTTACACTTAAAAATATTGCGGGTTCTGTCGTCGGAACTAAAGTTAATAACGATCAATATTTATTTAATGAACAGTTATTAAGCTTTGCTGAAATTACACATACCAGCAAAGATAAAGCGTCAGATTTCTCACTGAACGATTTTTCTCTGACAACAAAAAGCGATATCAAAGATAAGTTCTTTAACTTATCTCAAACTTACTATTTTAAATCATTGAATGTTGGCGGATTAGAGTTTGGCTCGGGTAAGTTTGGCTACTCGATTGATAAAGCTGACACCGATGCAATGTTGCTGTTAACCAAAGTTTATAACAACTCGTTATTACCTTGGAACAAATACCATTATGGCAACGATGATATGGTAGAAAAAGCGGTTCGTGATGTACTGGAAAAAGGTTTAGTTTTCCGTATTGATGAAGCGTCTTTAACCAATAAAAGCGGTGCGAGTAAACTAAGCTTTAATTTAGACTTAAATGCATTTAACGTTAAAGTATTAGAAAGCCAACAAAAATCACCGGCAGAATTATTTAACTACCTGTTTAAAAACATCGATTTCAACGTTGATTTATCTCTTCCAATGTTAGCTGAATTCCGTAACTCCACTCAATACCTTGATGCGGCTCGTTACCAAGAAACCGCATTAACAGATGCTGAGAAAAAAGAAATCGAAACAACCACAGCGGCCGATATTGAACAGTTAAAAACTGAGTTACAACAAAATATCAATCAAATTTCTCAAGATGAAAAAGAAGCATTACCGCTGATGTTACTTGCACAAGATGGTAAAGCATTAAGCCTGAAACTGAACTATGCGGCAGATAAGTTCACTATGAATGGCAAAACGTATTCGTTTGATGAGTTTATGGAAGTGACTCAAGCACCTCAAATGTTAGGTTTAGCGGCAATGTTATTCGGTATGGGTGCATCATCATATGATTACGATGACTCTGATTATTCAGAAGAAAGTTATCAAGAAGAGATGACTGAAGATCCAGCGATTATCGAAGAACAAGAAATCTTAATTCCTGAGCAACCAGCACAAGCTCAATAATTAATTTCTGTTAAAATATAATCGATTCGAACTAATAAATAAGAACACCCCATTCATGAATAATACAATGGGGTGTTTTTTTAAGCTCGTATTTTAATTAACAATCACAATCTTTAGCCGGAGGGTGGTGATTGCCCCATTCATCTTTACAGCAAGAATCAATGGTTTTATTAATTATTCCTGCAAGTGTATTTACTGTTGAAATAATAGAAGTTAATTGTTCACAAACATGGCTACAGTTAGATTTTTTATCATTCGGTTTAGGAATGTTTGGTAGCGTTAAACTATCACAGAGGATCTCTTGTAATACTAAAGAGAAATTCGCAATACCTGTAGTATAAATATAAGAGCGCCCACCTGTTTGCTCCGCTAAACGTACATACTCTTTTGTTACACGATCTCTATCAGCTACACTTGGAAAACGATCGAGGTTCGTTGCACTATCGTCTGGCGTTCCTTGGTAGGTATATACTTTGACTTTCTCTTGTTGGGCAACGGCAATTGCTTCGTCATTTTTTATCTTTGCCGCGTTGGTCAATACACCTCCGCCACCTTCCATACCTTCATCACCCAAAACAAATACTGCTCGACGAGCACCATCACGCCAATCAAAATATTTACTTAAATCAATCACGGCACGGCATAAATCTTCTTTATTACCCGCATGATCACGCCCATCAGCCTCTTTAAAAGGTTTTCTTGCCTGTAAGCGACTTTCAGGTACTCCCAGTGCTTTTAAATAATCACTGGCTGATTGATCAAATTTAGTGCCATCCCATGTACCTTCAATACCCAAAAAGGTCACCCGAAGTTTGGATGGGCAATTTTCCAGCGCTTTTTGTATTGCAATATCAATATCTTTACTTAAATCAGATGATTCATCAGACATTGAACCACTAGTGTCAATTACAACAACTAAATCTAATGCAATTGCACCATCACCAGTAACAACTTGTGATCCATAAGTAAGATTATTTGCTGATGAAGGCGGTAATATTTTAGAAATTGACTGGTGTTGTATTATATTATCATTTTTTTCAAGATTTAAATTAGTGTGCTCATTCATATTTATACACCTTTAATTTTAAATAATTAGGATTTAAATTAAAAATAATTATTATGGGAATAATTATATGCTGTTAAATATATCTATTTAATCGCAATATATTATGACGTTAATACCTTATTCCTCATCCCTTATTTAATAAAAGAGATATTATGTTTTTTGTTTCTATTTTATTCTGTTATTTATTATAAAAAGTGCTTTCTATTCTTTACTCAAAAGTATTAAAAAATAAAACAAGTAATTTATTGAATAAGATAATAATATTTAAGCTATTTTTTACTTGATTTTCTCTTGTAAACCTATCAAAAAAATTGATAAGACATTTCATTTATAATGATAATTTTATTTTAAACTGAAAATCTAACATATCAATTTTCTTGATAATACACGTCAATTACATTGAATGTTGTAGCTAATAAATAAACATCCCTCTTTTCTATTTTTTATTTTTTAACTTAAATTTGAGAAAAAAATGCATTTTTAGTTTTAAAAGTAACCAATTTAAGTTTATTTGTTAGTGAATAAAATAAAAATCAGTCATAATAATCTGCAACTTATTTATATTTACCCAATTAAAAGAAAATCACTATAAACGATAGATTTTCATTATTTCTATTAAAAGGAAAATAACACGTGATTGACACACAGTTGCCTTTAACCGATTTACATCGCCATTTAGATGGTAATATCCGCCCTCAAACTATTTTAGATTTAGCAAAACAACACAATATTGCGCTTCCCGCTTATGAGTTAGAAGCTTTGCGCCCTCATGTACAAATTACAAAAAATGAGCCAAGTCTTGTGAGCTTTTTACAAAAATTAGATTGGGGTGTGGCGGTTTTAGCAGACTTAGATGCGTGTCATCGTGTTGCTTATGAAAATGTGGTGGATGTGGTTAATGCGGGGATTGATTACGCTGAACTGCGATTCTCACCTTATTATATGGCAATGAAACACCAGTTACCGGTTGAAGGTGTCGTGGAAGCCATTGTTGATGGTGTGCAAAGCGCACTGCAATCACACGATGTAGATATTCGTTTAATCGGCATTTTAAGCCGTACTTTTGGTGAAGATGCTTGCCAACAAGAATTAAATGGATTACTGAAACATCAGGATAAAATTATCGCACTTGATTTAGCGGGTGATGAATTAGGCTTTCCGGGCCACTTATTCCAACCTCATTTTAATCGTGCTCGTGAAACAGGCTGGAATATTACCGTTCATGCTGGTGAAGCTGCTGGTGCTGAAAGTATCTGGCATGCAATTAAAGAATTAGGTGCAGATCGTATCGGTCATGGTGTTAAGGCTATTGAAGATCCTCGTTTAATGGACTACCTCGCCGAGCATCAAATTGGTATTGAATCTTGCTTAACCTCGAATATTCAAACCAGCACTATTAATTCATTAGCAGAACACCCTCTAAAAACCTTCTTAGAGCACGGTATTATTGCATCACTTAACACAGACGATCCCGCTGTTGAAGGTATTGAATTAAAACACGAATATAACATTGCAGCACCAGCCGCGGGATTAACACCAGAGCAAATTCGCCAAACTCAAATCAACGGATTAAAAATGGCGTTTATTAATCAAATTGAACGTGATGCATTAATTAAAAAAGTCAGCTTACGTTAATATTTATTTTATTAAAACCATCTGTTATCAGGTGGTTTTTTATATTTGTTAGAAATAGATGGAATTATTAATGACTCTTAGATTAAAATTGGTTTTCAAGAAAAATTCATCATTAAGATAAAGCAATGTGGAACATTCACCCAACAAGAGGCCATTATAAATTATTAACTCAATATTTATCACCGATTGATGCTTCAATTGAAGCGGGGCTTCTTCAATCTGAAGGTATCGATATCATTCTTTTAGATGAAAATATTGTTTGGAATAATCAGGTCTATGCTCAAGCAAATGGTGGAGTAAAACTGCTTGTTAACGATAAAGAATTTGAACAAGCTCAAGCCATACTTCATGAACTCTACCAAGGCAAATATAATATTAACGAACAACGAGAACCCATCGATGGTGAATTAAAAACAACGGTAAGAAATAATAAAACAGATTATTTGAATATGGGGTTTATTTTCTTAATTTACTTTGTATTAGGTTTACCTCTTCCATTAAAGTCACAACCTTCCTCATTATTAGATAAAAAAGAAAATAATAAAGATCATAGTGAATAAGAAAAGCATCGATAATAATTAAATCGATGCTTTTCTTATAGTTACCTAATAATAAAGATTTAACTAATGCTATTGATTACCCATCCAGCCTAAATATGTTATTTCTTTTCAGCTTCTCTAGCTTGATTTGCATAACGCTGTGCTAATACAGCACAAACCATTAATTGGATCTGATGGAATATCATTAATGGCAATAACATGACCCCTACTGTTGCAGCAGGAAATAACACGTTCGCCATAGGTACACCATTCGCTAAGCTCTTTTTAGAGCCACAAAAAACAATGGTAACTTCATCCGCTTTATTAAAACCAAGCAACCTTGCACTGTATACATTCACAAAAATAACAATTGTTAACAAGATACAACTCACTATCGCAATCGTTAACAGTGACCAACCGTCGATTTTATGCCAAATTCCTTCAACCACCGCTTCACTAAATGCCACATAGACCACCAGCAAAATAGACGAACGATCCGTACTATTAACTAATTTTTTATGATTATCAACCCAACGACCAATTAAAGGGCGAGATAAGTGACCTATAATAAACGGCACCATTAATTGAAGTAAAATCGACTGGATCGCCCCTACAGTATCAAAATCATCTACTGAGCCTTGCGTTTGCATTAAAAAACCCACCAGCACAGGTGAAAGAAAAACCCCTAAAATACTGGATGCAGATGCACTACAAATAGCGGCGGCTACATTTCCTCCGGCTACCGAAGTAAATGCAATGGCTGATTGAACCGTTGCAGGAAGAGCACAAAGGTACAAAAATCCCATATAGACCGTCGGCGACATCCATTCAGGCACAATCACTTGTAATCCTAGCCCTAAAATAGGGAAAAGAATAAAAGTACTGGCAAATACAGTAAGATGTAAACGCCAATGCCCAATCCCTGCTAGTATCGCTTCTCTAGAAAGTTTCGCACCATGCAAGAAAAACAGTAGTGCGATGGCGCCAGTTGTCAGATATTGAAACAGAGTTTTAATATCGCCTCGTGCGGGTAATAGCGTTGCTAATGTCACCACACAAATCATTATCATGAGAAAAGGGTCAAGTTTTAATTTTTGCCACCAAGACATTAGATTGAGCGCTCCCTTTAGCTTATAGCGTAATAGTTTGTTTTAAACGATTTGAAATTTCGCCCGCTTCAATTAAACGCATAATAGTTGTTGCTTGTATTGGCGTAACAGGGTTTTCTTCACCCAAGGTAATTGCACGATAAACTTGTTGATAATAAGCCGGATAATCACCAGAAAGTGTAGTCAGTGTGGTTGTCTCTAACTCGCCAGACGCTGACAGTATTGTTAATTCACCATCATGACTGTCCATTCCCCAATTATAAGTTTGATTAGGGAGATAACCGGCTTTTAGGGCGTCTTCTTGAGTATCTAAACCATATTTAACATAACTTCCTTTTGTTCCATGAATAGCAAAAATAGGTGTTGGAGATGCAACTAGCATAGACGCATGAAGAACAACTCTAAGATTGTCATACTCTAATAATGCATGAAAATAATCGGCATTTTTTGCATTAGGACGTAATTGAGCGATATCTGCTGTCATTGCTTTAGGTTCACCAAAAAGACAAACAGCTTGATCAAGAAGATGAGGCGCTAAATCATACCAAAGCCCGCCACCAATTCCCGCATCTTCTCGCCAACGTTGACGCACGGTTGGACGAAAACGATCAAAATGCGCTTCATAGGCACTAATCTCACCGAGTGTTTTATCCGCTAACAGTTTTTTAACTGTTAAAAAACCAGAATCCCAACGACGGTTATGAAAAACAGAAAGTAGCTTGCCTGCATCTGTTGCTTGTTGAGTCAACTTTTCAGCTTCTTCCAGTGTTAGTGTAAACGGTTTATCAACAACAACATGTTTACCTTCAGCCAGAGCCTGTGAAGCTAACGAATAGTGAGTATTATTCGGCGTTGGAATAATAATTAAGTCTATTGAGGGATCATTAATAAGTGCTTGAGGGTCTGCATAAACCGTGATGTGAGGAAAATCTTGTTTGACTTTATTTTCATCAGAACTTGAAATTGCACTGAGATTTAAGCCTTCGGTTGTTGTAATTAAGGGAGCATGAAAGGTTTTACTTGCATAACCATACCCGATAATCCCAACATTGAGTTTATTTGCCATAACCCTATCCTATTTTTATCCGCTTTTTTATTAACAAAAATCACTTTCACTTTTGTAGCTAAATAAATAATAACAAAGTTTGTGATAATATCCTGTTTAGTTCTATACACATGAGTAGGAATAATTTATTAATGAAATTTGATCTCAAAGCAAACGCGCAAAATAATCCCTCAGGAAAAGCGCCTATTACAGGGTGGCTACTCGCGCCATTGGCTTATATGATCTTATCAATTGTTGGCTCAGGCTTGATGTCAGTTCTCTACGTTCTTAAATATTTTGCGGATTTTTCGATCCTCCACCAGCTTCCTTTCCATTTAATATCAAGTTGGTATCTTTCTGCGCTCACCACTTGGGTGATGTTCGGTTTTACAGTATATCTACTACGTCAATTCTTTTATCGCGCGAAAAATTTTCCACGTCTATTTATTTTATGGTTACTTATCAACTTACTATTAGCGATAAAAAGCTTCGGCTTTGCGCCTGTAGATGATCAAACAGCGTTAAAATCGCTTCTATGGTCTGTTTTCTCGACGGTCTGTTTTGTGCCTTATATCAAGTATGCAAAGCGTGTTCGTGAAACTTTCACACAAGTTCGATAACTTCGCACCTTTACCCTTGATATTATATACGCTTGTTTAGCCTCTTTATTTCAGGAGGCTTTTTGTTTCTCTGTTTAACAATTTTGGCATAACAATGACTGATTACTTGCTTCTATTCGTCGGCACCGTATTGGTGAATAACTTTGTACTCGTCAAATTCCTGGGTTTATGCCCTTTTATGGGTGTATCAAAAAAATTAGAAACCGCAATCGGTATGGGATTTGCGACAACCTTTGTTATGACTCTTGCCTCGATTAGTTCGTGGTTGATGGATAATTTTATTTTAGTTCCTTTGGACTTACTTTATTTACGCACACTAAGCTTTATTTTAGTTATTGCAGTCGTTGTACAATTCACTGAAATGGTCGTAAGAAAAACAAGCCCAACACTCTATCGTTTATTAGGGATCTTCTTACCTTTAATTACCACGAACTGTGCTGTATTAGGTGTGGCATTATTAAATATCAATCAATCACACACGTTTATGCAATCTGCTGTTTATGGTTTTGGTGCTGCCGTCGGCTTCTCTCTTGTAATGGTATTATTTGCCGCCATTAGAGAAAGATTAGCAGTGGCCAATGTCCCTGCGCCATTTAAAGGTGCATCAATTGGTTTAATTACCGCAGGTTTAATGTCTCTCGCCTTTATGGGTTTTAGTGGTTTGGTGAAACTGTAATGAATTCTTTATGGATAGCAATTGGCGTGCTAGGTGCGCTAGGTCTTATCTTTGGGCTAGTTTTGGGCTATTCTGCACGCCGTTTTAAAGTGGAAGAAGATCCTATTGTTGAAAAAATAGATGCTATTTTGCCACAGAGTCAATGTGGGCAATGTGGCCATCCTGGTTGTCGCCCTTATGCCGACGCGGTTGCAAACAATGGTGAAATGATTAACCGTTGTGCGCCGGGTGGCGAACAAGTAATGTTAAAAATCGCAGAATTAATGGGGGTTGAACCTCAGCCACTTGATGGTGACGAAGAAGCATTAAATCCCGTTAGAAAAGTCGCTTTAATTGATGAAGATAACTGCATTGGATGTACTAAGTGTATTCAAGCCTGTCCTGTTGATGCCATTGTTGGTGCAACACGCGCAATGCATACGGTGATTGAAGACTTATGTACAGGGTGTGATTTATGTGTCCCACCTTGCCCAACAGATTGTATTACCTTAGTACCCGTCAAAGTGACAACCTCAAATTGGAAATGGGATTTAAATACTATCCCTGTTAAGAACATTCCAGCAGAGCCTGAAGAAACACCTGAAGATGAACCGTCATTAAAGACGGAGGATAACGCTCATGTTTAATCTCTTTTCGTTATTTAAAAAAGATAAAATCTGGGATTTTAAAGGCGGTATTCATCCTCCTGAAATGAAATTACAGTCAAGTCGTACACCAATGCGTATAGCACAATTGCCTGATGAAGTGATTATTCCTATTCATCAGCACTTAGGTGTACCGGGGCAACTTTGTGTCAGCGTAGGTGAGCATGTTTTAAAAGGACAACCTTTGACCAAAGGTGTTGGCAGAACATTACCTGTTCATGCATCTATCTCGGGCACTGTCGTTGCTATAGAACCCTTTCCAAGTGCTCACCCATCAGGGTTACCTGAAATAGCCGTAAGAATTCAATCTGATGGTAAAGATGAATGGCGAGAGAAATCACCTATCATCAATTACCAATTAGAAAATAGAGATACGTTACTTAACCGTATCCATGAAGCAGGTATTGCAGGATTAGGGGGCGCAGGATTCCCAACTGCATCAAAATTAAAAGGCGGTGGCGACCTCGTTAAAACACTCATCATTAATGCAGCAGAGTGTGAACCTTATATCACAGCAGACGATCGCTTAATGCAAGAACATGCTGATGAAGTGATTGCTGGATGTCAGGTCTTAATTCACCTACTCTGTCCTGATGAAGTGTTAATTGGTATTGAAGATAACAAACCTGAAGCTATTGAAGCATTGAAACAGGCATTAAATGCCGTACCTGATGAGAAACGAATTTTTATTCGAGTCATTCCCACAAAATATCCCTCTGGCGGTGCTAAACAACTGACCAAGATCTTAACGGGTAAAGAAGTACCATCAGGGGGACGTTCATCTGATATTGGTGTATTAATGCAAAACGTAGGTACGGTAGTCGCCATCAAACGCGCCATTATTGATGATGAGCCTTTAATTGAACGTGTTGTCACAGTCACGGGTAATGGTGCTAAAACACCGGGTAATTTTTGGGTACGTTTAGGTACCCCTATTTACTCATTGCTAAAACAAGCCGGTTTTGTTGCAGGCTCTGAGCAAATGGTGATTATGGGGGGGCCTTTGATGGGTTTTACCTTACCAGACTTAAATGCTCCTGTTGTTAAGATAACCAACTGCCTACTTATCCCTTCAGTTGAAGAGATGGATACAGATAGTCTTGAAGAAGCCTGTATCCGTTGTGGTCATTGTGTCGATGCTTGTCCAAGTGGTTTACTGCCTCAACAACTTTACTGGTTTAGTAAAGGTAAAGAGCATGAGAAAGCACAACAACACAATTTATTTGATTGTATTGAATGTGGTGCTTGTGCGTTTGTTTGCCCAAGTAATATCCCGCTGGTTCAATACTATCGTCAAGAAAAAGCTGAAATACGTGAAATTGATGCGGAAGCCAAACGCGCAGCTGAAGCGAAAGCGCGTTTTGAAGCCAAAAAATTACGTATGGAACGTGAGAAACTTGAGCGTGAAGCAAGACATCAACGTGCCGCAGTTAAACTTGATGATAATGAACATAATGAAGTTCAATCTGCGCTCTCTCGTGTAAAAGAAAAACAGAGTATCGGTAAAATTATTTCTGTGAAAGCAGGTGAAGAGCCAGATAACACAGCTGCTATCGCCGCACGTAGAAAGCGTAAAGAGGAAGTCAGAGCAAAACAAGCAGCTAAATTAGCACAGCAAAAAGCATTAGAAGCCTCAAATGATAATACAGTAAGTGACAACGAAGATGCTGATCCGCGCAAAGCAGCTGTTGCTGCAGCATTGGCGCGTGTGAAAGCCAAAAAAGCACAGCAAACTTCTCAAGCAACGCCAACTGTTGAAGCCCCTGCTGAAAGCGCTGAAACCGAAGAAGTCGATCCGCGCAAAGCGGCTGTTGCTGCAGCATTGGCGCGTGTGAAAGCCAAAAAAGCACAGCAAGCTTCTCAAGCAACGCCAACTGTTGAAGCCCCTGCTGAAAGCGCTGAAACCGAAGAAGTCGATCC